>NZ_JBSWXP010000003.1:0-569475 GCF_056160665.1 Alteromonas sp. ABH4_453 | reverse complement strand
TCTTCAGTATAAGCATGAACCTTCTTTTTATTAGCCATAAGTCACCTCTTATCTAACTATAGGAGATGTCCACTAAGTTTGGGTAAGTCCTCCCTCTAACGCTAAGCTAAGGGGCAATAACGTGGGGCTATAATCGCGAAGCGGCCCCGCGTGATTGTCCCGTTGAGCGTTTTGTTATGTTTTTTACTACTAAACTGCATACAAAGAAAGAAAAGAAAAAAGTAAACATGTTTGTAAATACAAGATAATACTTTAAACCTCCTAGAGAAGGCAGCATAAGATTTAAGATAGGCAATTTGTTTAAAACAAAGAAAACGAAGACAAACGAGCCCAGAAACGCGTAAACAAATAGCCTCATGTTACCCGTTTTCGATAAACCAACTGCGCATAGACAAGCGAAAGGAATCACAAGTGGAAATTGCATCCAGATGAGCATGATAAAATTCTGTTGATGTTCGGAGATTGTTTGCTGTAATCCTGAAGTTTGCAGCACCTCTACCAATAAATGTATCCAGCCTCGGTAAGAAAAAGTAAGCAATTCCGAGTTAACCAAGAGTTGACACAGAATTCCAAAAGTTATTACTAAAAACTTCATTCTTCGTCCTTGAGAAAACATAACTTTTCAATAACGGGCGCAGACATGTGGGGCATAATGGCGCAGCCGCCCCGCGTGTATGCGTCCCAACGAACGCAGTGAGTGAGTTTATTGAGTTGTTAGGTGACACCTCAAACATCCTTGAGCAAAACTACCAATAAAAACGAAGAAAGCGCAGAGGAAGCCATAGCTAAAAAGTATTTCCTTGCCAAATTATGAGCACACACAAAACTCGAATCACTTTGACGACCTTTCATATACGAGCGACTTATCAACGTAAAAGTCAGCTTGGGAGTTGCAAGTAAAATTAACTTTGTCGGCTCTACCGTTATACCAAAAAGCTTCAAATTGTCTTGCGACTTTAACTCTGTGCAAACTAGGTCGAGTGCATTAACGTATTTATACAAAAAATACAAATAAGAGAAAGCGCCACATAAAAAAAGAATTGTTCTTAGACTCTCCACTTGTCACCTAACGCTAAGCTTTGGGGCGCTAGCACGTGGGCTAAAATCCGAACGAAGTGAGTCAGCCCACGTGTTAGCGTCCCAGCGACCGAAGGGAGTGCCAACAGCGTTTTGTTAGGCGTACAAAGGAAAGTACGCAGCTTTGCTGCCACCACTAGCCAATTAGGCCGCTTGTTTAAATTATTGAATTTAAGATAAAACAACCCTGTACGAAATGCCAGATGTTAACGACATTGCTGGATAAAAGAGCGAGTTTAGACAACTTGTAGTGTTGAATATTGGCGTTGCGGTGTTGATGAAAAGCATGTTGCCAAAGCCGTTGAAACTACCGAAAAAGTAAGCTGTAAAGACAACCTAGCGAAACAACCTTGATGCTGGGATGTCACGTCTGAAGCCACATTTTAATGCTGTAAGTAAATGACGCCTAACAGTTTACTCGTCCCCAAACCGTCATGCTAATCCACACCATTTTGGGGCACTTCTCCTTTTTTTCTTCTTACTACTCTAAACCATAACCAACAGAGAAATAAAAAAAACTAATGTCGTTTTTCGATCATTTATTAAAAACACCAATCGACATGCAAATGATTTCGGTGTATTTAACGCTACACAAACATGCCTGTCTTATTTAGTCTACAATATCGTTATATATTTCTCTTCTGCACTGACTATTTGGTTTTAAAGACTCTAATCTGTCAATTGTATAAAGCATTAAAACATCCTTGTGTTGCATAACGCCCCGCTTAGGGGCAATAACACGTGGGCTAAAATTTGGAGCGAAGCGACTGAGCCCACGTGTTATTGTCCCAGGGAGCTTGCGACCGACTACAGCGGTTTGTTAGCTGGCTTTTCTGCCGTATTGTCTTTTTCACTATTAGTTACTGGTTTCTCCAGTTGCTTACTAATAGTTATAAGCAAGTCGATTTGGTTTTTCTCCCATTCGTCGCTGGAATGATTTGCGTTGTATGCCAACCCCAAAGCGACACAGGATATTGTAAGTGAAAGTAAACCAATTAGAAGACTTATCCAAAACGTCTTTTTAGCTAATCTAAATTGCAACTCTGACTGCCCCAACTGAATTAGTGGAGCATAGCAAGCTGACACTGTTGGCTTGCCTGCATTGACATTGATTTCTCGGGAAAAAGCCTGAATGTCCTTTTCAATTTCAGAGTTAGAGATTCCGTAAGGGTAGTTCTCAGCAATTGTTGGAGTTTGTCTCATAAGCTTCCTGCCAGCTAACAGTTTACTCGTCCCCAAACCGTAATGCTAATCCACACCATTTTGGGGCACTTCTCCTTTTTTCTTCTTACAACTCTAAACCATAACCAACAGAGAAATAGAGAAAAAACCGTCCTGTCGTTTTTCGCTCATTTATTAAAAACAGTAAATCGACATGCAGAAGATTTCGGTGTATTTAACGCTACACAAACATGCCTGTCTTGTTTAGTTCGCTAATCCACACCATTTTGGGGCACTTCTCCTTTTTTCTTCTTACAACTCTAAACCATAACCAACAGAAAAATAAAGAAAAAACCGTAATGTCGTTTTTCGCTCATTTATTAAAAACACCGAATCGACATGCAGATGATTTCGGTGTATTTAACGCTACACAAAGATGCCTGTCTTGTTACGTAATTCAAACAAACATGCCTGTCTTGATTAGTCAGGCAGTTACACAAAATTAGTTACAGTCTCTTAAACATCAAGCTCCATTACAACACCGTCTTTCTCATCTTCTTCAGTCACAATAAAACCAAACTGTGAATAGAATTTGCGCATTGCATGATGACCGGGCATATAGAGTATGGTGATTTTTTTACACTCTGGAATTGCTTTCATTTCATCAATTACCAGTTCTGTAGCGATTTTGCCAATACCTTGACCTTGATATTTAACATCAACCATGAACTGTGCAATATAAAACTCATCTGGTAGTCCCTCTTCAAGCTCCTGATAATATTGCATAAAACCGACTACTTTATCGTCAAGATATATTGCTCGATTAACGTAATGGGGGTAAAAGCTGGACTCAGCAATAGACTCTGAATTTAAAGCTACGTAATCTTCTTGCTCTTTAGTAATCTCCAAATGAATCACATCAAGCCAATTGTCTTTCGTAACTTCACGCAAACTTACATTCATAAAATTCCCTTTTATCTCCAGATTAGGAGTACTTATATCTGGGTGAAATGAAAAAAAACAATACGTTACTTGAGGAGATTCGATTACTGCGTACTATAGTGTTTACGTCAAAATCGCTTGGTACTTTTACCGTCAAGTTCCCTTGGTAATCACACTAATTCACGTAATGTTTCCGAAAACGTGCACAAAAGAGCCAGCCTTATTTAGTTTTCTACATCCGTTAAACAGATATGCCTGCCTTGTTTAGTCAAAATTTGGACATCCATATTAAGCGTTAAGCGTATGCCGATACGTATTTATTTTCGCAAAGATGCCTGTCTTGTTACGTATTACAAAAGAAGACGGCTTCATTTTAGTTGTAGCTATACTCGGTCAATCACAACTGCCTGAAAATCATTTTTCATTTTATTTATAAGTTCTTTAACGCATAAGAAGCAAAAAGTTAATAACTTTATACAGAAACATGCCTGTCTTATTTAGTTTCCACAAAGATGCCTGTCTTGTTTAGTGACAATAACGCGTGTCCTAAAATTTGGAGCTAAGCGAATGAGCCCTCGTGTTATGTCCCAGAGAGTTAAACGGTAAGACAGGCATAAAATTAATATACGCAAACATGCCTGTCATGTTTAGTCTGTCGTATCACTTGTCAGCTATAAAATGCATAAAACTCGTCGGAACGCGGTAACAGCGTGCGTCAAAAGCTTGCTCAACGGAGAAAAGAAATATGCCTGTCTTGTTTAGTCCTCTTTAACCAACTATGTCAGTCAATGATTCGTACAAGGCAATTCTTTTGGTGTCATCACTCTCATCCAATAGACGTTTTGCATCGTTTAAACTGACCCAACCTATTGCTTTACGGGCACTTTGTGTGTTTCCCTTACCGTAGTCCCGCCAACCGGCAACATTATAAGATCTCAATTTTTCTAGTGCTTCTTCGTATGTGGCAGTGAATTCAATTGCAGGTTTAACAGGGTTTTCACTAACCTTATAGCCGTTTCTAGCTTTTTGGTGGATATTAAAGGGGATACAGAAGGTATCTTTTGTCGAAACAGGAATTCTATTCTGGCGTTTTTGTTTTAACACTTTACATCCTTGAAGTTAATTGGGTAGCTAACAGCTTACTCGTCCCCAAACCGTCATGCTAATCCAAAACTTTTTCGGGAACCTGTCCTTGTATTTAAAATAACAATACCCCACAACCAACAGAAAAATAAAGAAAAACCTTTCATTTCTAGCTCACATATCAAATACACCAATTCAGCATGCAAATGCTTTTAATGTATTCCACCCCACCCAAAACCAAAAAAGCCAGCATAAGCTGGCTTCAATACACAAAAACAAATTTAGTCCTATCTAAAAACTACTTCCCCTGCCTAGCAGCCAACTTCTCCAACTGCTCGTCAGTTGCTGGAAGCTGGTGTTTCTCTTTCCACTCTGAATACGGCATTTTGTATACCACTTCGCGTGCGGCTTCGTAGTCGATATCAGCGCCCTGCTCGCTTGCAGCGGCCGAATACCATTTTGCCAAGCAGTTACGGCAGAAATCCGCCAAAATCATCAGGTCAATGTTCTGAACGTCTTTATTTGCATCTAGGTGTTCTACTAAGCGGCGGAATACCGCTGCTTCTACTTCGGTTTGTGTTTGCTTATCCATTATCTAATACCTCTAAAAAAGCGCTTTTCATTATCCCTTAAAAGTGTGGTTTAAATGTATGGATTAACGGGAATAATCCAACCCGCTATCTCTTTTAAAACCTATAACGAAAAAAGGGAGCCAAGCTCCCTTTTTACTTAAACATAACTAACTAGGTTTAAAACCTAATTGATATTACTCTGCGTCGTCAGACTTAGGAGCAGGTTTTTCTAGAAGCTCTTTAATGCTTAAACGTACGCGGTTCTGGCGGTCGATTTCCATAACCTTAACGTCAACCATTTCACCTTCTTTAAGGTAGTCAGTAACCTTGTTCACACGCTCGTGAGCGATTTGTGAAATATGAACAAGACCTTCTTTACCTGGAAGTACTTCTACAAACGCACCGAAGTCTACAATACGTGTAATCTTACCGTTGTAAGTCTTACCAACTTCAATTTCAGCCGTTACTTGCTCAATCTTACCAATAGCGATGTCTGCTTTCGCACGCTCTGTAGCGAAGATTTTGATAGTACCGTCGTCTTCAATCTCGATGTTAGTGTCAGACTCTTCAGTAATTTGACGGATCATTGCGCCGCCTTTACCGATAACGTCACGAATCTTGTCTTGGTCAATCTTCATTGTGTAAATGCGTGGAGCAAATTCACTTAGCTCTTCACGGTGACCGCCAATTGCTTCGTCCATTACGTTAAGAATGTGCAAACGTGCTTCTTTTGCTTGTTTAAGCGCAATTTGCATGATTTCTTTAGTAATACCTTCAATCTTAATGTCCATTTGAAGTGCAGTAATACCGTCAGTAGTACCCGCTACTTTAAAGTCCATGTCGCCAAGGTGATCTTCGTCACCAAGGATATCTGAAAGTACAACAAAGTTGTCGTCGCTCTTAACTAGGCCCATTGCGATACCCGCAACAGACGCTTTAATTGGAACACCTGCATCCATAAGCGCTAGTGAAGTACCACATACCGACGCCATTGAAGATGAACCGTTTGATTCTGTGATTTCAGAAACCACACGTACAACGTACGGGAATTCTTCTTCACTTGGCATTACTGCTTGAATACCACGCTTCGCTAGACGACCGTGACCAATTTCACGACGCTTAGGCGAACCAATCATACCGGTTTCACCAACACAGTATGGAGGGAAGTTGTAGTGAAGCATGAAACGGCTGTCGCGCTTACCTTGAAGCTCGTCAATCATCTGTGCGTCACGCTCTGTACCTAAAGTAGCAGCAACAATTGCCTGCGTTTCACCACGGGTGAATAGTGCAGAACCGTGAGTACGAGGAAGAATACCAGTTGCTACGTCTAGAGCACGAATCATTGCAGGCTCACGACCGTCGATACGTGGCGCGCCAGAAAGGATGCGTGAACGTACTACGTCAGACTCAAGGTCGTGAAGAAGATCTAGTACTTCTTTCTTGTCTTGCTCTTCGTCTTCAGCAAGGATAGCTTCTAGTGCTTTGTCAGTTGCTGCAGTTACGGCGTCTTTACGCTCTAACTTGTCAGAAATCTGGTAAGCCGCTGTCATTTCAGCTTCAGCTAGTGCTTTAACTTTATCTTTAAGTGCAGTGTTTTCTGCTTCTGGTGCCCAGTCCCACTTCTCAGTGCCAACTTCAGCAGCAAACTCGTTCACTGCGTTAACAACAGTTTGAAGTTGCTCGTGACCGAACATTACCGCACCTAGCATAGTATCTTCAGAAAGCACGTCAGCTTCTGATTCAACCATAAGTACTGCACCTTCAGTACCCGCAACAACAAGGTCAAGCTGGCTTTCAGCTTGCTCTTCTGCGCGTGTATTTAGAATGTATTCGCCTTTGCTATAACCAACACGAGCCGCACCAATTGGGCCGTTGAAAGGAATACCTGAAATAGCAAGCGCTGCAGAAGTACCAATCATAGAGATGATGTCTGTAGGGATATCTGGGTTAGCAGACATTACAGTAACAACAACTTGTACTTCGTTTTTGAAGCCTTCTGGGAATAATGGGCGAATTGGGCGGTCGATAAGACGCGCAGTCAATGTTTCGCCTTCAGATGGACGACCTTCACGCTTGAAGAAACCACCTGGGATTTTACCCGCAGCATATGCTTTTTCTTGGTAGTTTACTGTTAGAGGGAAGAAGTCTTGATCTGGCTTGGCTTCTTTTTTACCAACTACTGTTACCAGTACAGACGTGTCGTCCATGCTCGCAAGAACCGCAGCTGTCGCCTGACGAGCAATTACACCCGTCTCTAGAGTTACAGTATGCTGTCCATACTGAAATGATTTAGTAATAGGAGTCACTATTTGTCCTTTAATTTCAATCTTTATTTTATCGCTTTTAAACGCGGCGCATAGTATAGCTTTGAAGTAGCTGTAATGCCATTGCCAAATACAGCCCCGCGTGGAATTTATATAGTGAATTTGCGAAAAATCGCTATCAACCATAGCACCATGACTATATGAAATATCTGTGAAATTTCAATTATTGACTATATTTTCATCATACTGACACAAAACAGCGTATGCTAGAACAAAAAGCGAACAAAGAAAGATACAAACTTATTGTCTTAAATGAGTTAGGGGCAATAGAGTTTATTCATAACAAGAACGTCTAATATTAGTGTGCTAAGGAGATAACCATGTTGGTACTTCGACTTAATAAAGCAGGCATGCCACAAGAGTGGATAGATGTTGAACAAGCCGCAAAGCTTTACAGTCAGGATAAGGTGCTATTCGAGCTTGGCAGCGATGCCATTACGCTTAAAGGGGGCTGGAATCACGAAGGGCTGCAAAGCGAACTTACTCTATCAAGCATTATCGCTTGCGACGGCAAGGTAACAGATTTATCTGGCAAAGTTGCCCTTACCAACCGCTATTTGTTTAGACGCGACAGCTATTTGTGCATGTATTGCGGCAATAAGTTTACGCCTAAACAACTTACCCGAGACCATATTATACCCCGCTCTCGCGGCGGAAAAGATATCTGGACGAACGTAGCCACGGCCTGTCAGCGATGCAATCATGCTAAAGCAGCGAAAACGCCTGAAGAAGCAAATATGCCTTTACTCGCTGTGCCATTTAGGCCCAATGTTTACGAGCGCTTTTATTTGATGAACAGACGCATACTCGCAGACCAGATGGCATTTTTAGAAGGGCATTTTTCCCACCAGCGGGAATGGACGTGTAACGAATGAAGTCTGACTGATGAAGTGTGACTATTGAATGATAACAAAAAGCAGTGAGCGACCGGTAAACTAAATAACAGGTCGCTCTTTGATGTCGCTTACATACCAGTACTTGGTGTCGATTGTTGTTCTGTAGTAGCTTGCGCTTGAAGATTGCTGTTACCACTCTCGCTTTGCTGTTGCATTAGCATCGTCTGCTCTTCTTTTTGCGCTCTAAACCACAGGCTTAACCAATCGGAGCACATTTTATGTTCTAGCTCATGAGCCTCCGCAGTTGGGCAGAAAAGGCTAACCTTCACCACCACCTTTGCAAGTTCATTGGTTTTGATCTCAACTTCTGGGTCTATACGGATAAACTCTTGTTCTAAATGACGCTCAATCAAGCCTTTATAACGTTCTGCTACATCGCGAAAGTATTCACAATGGGCTTGAGCGCGAGCGTGAAAAGCGGGTAATAAGCTATAGGCATTTACCGTAGGCTCGTTAACAATTTCAAACGAGTGCAAACGGTAGCGGCGCATAAAGTTAAGGTTGCGTACGGTTTGGGTAACTAGCTGGCTGTTAGGTACGTAAACGTGTTTACCCGTATAGTTGAAGCTTTCTGGGTCAACTTCTAGAAGCGCAGTTTTTGCCCAGTCCATTTCTACCACTTCACCAATGATAGTGTTCATTTGGATCCAGTCCCCTACCCTAAATGGCCTTGCGCCCAAGTAGTAAATGAAGCCCATAAAGCATTGAATAAATTCTCGAGTAGCTAGCACTATGGCAACCATGAATGCAGCGATGGATATAGCGAGTGTTTGTATCTCAGAGCTCCACACCATCATCAATACAATGATAATAAAGGCGTTGCCTAACTGCTCTAAAATATTAATCTGGTTTCTTCTATCTTCCCCGCGCTGCGAGCTGATGCGCCTTATCAGCAACAACACACCTTTTTTAATAAAGTGCAATACAATTAAAAGTAGTAGTGATGTCAGCAGTTTATACTCATTGGCAAACGCAATAAGCTGATTCCATAACTGCGTGGGGTCTATCACAATCTCCATGTATGCTCCGTCTGTGCTGCGAGGGTAAATCTTTGAATAAAAATAAAAAAGCGCCGACGAATGTCAGCGCTTTTCATTATGAAGCATGTAAACCTATGGCACAATGCCGACCAGTTGTAACGACTGCAATTAGTCGCGAATTTGGCCTTCACCGTTCACCAGATATTTCTCTGAAGTCAAAGACTCTAAGCCCATTGGGCCGTACGCATGCAGCTTGGTTGTAGCGATACCAATTTCAGCACCTAGACCTAGCTGGCTACCGTCAGAGAAGCGCGATGAGGCGTTAACCATTACCACGCTTGCATCTACTGCGCGTTGGAAAAGCTTACCTTTCTCGGCATCTTCGGTAACGATAACTTCGGTGTGATTACTACCGAACTGCGCGATATGGTCTACCGCACCCTCGAAGTCATCAACTACGCGAATTGCAATTTCTAAACCTAGGTATTCTTCGCCGTATGCGTCTTCTGCAATTACGTCAGCGCCATCGAAATACTGGCTGCCTTTTTCATTTACGTGAACCTTCACGCCTTTTTCTTTAAAGGCATCGGCCACTTTTGGTAAGAAGTCACCCGCAACGGCTTGATGTACAACCAAGCCTTCAAGCGCATTACATACACCAGTACGCTGGGTTTTACCGTTTAGAAGAATAGCCATGGCTTTGTCTAAATCAGCATCTTTATCTACATAAAGGTGACACACACCTTTAAAGTGCTGGATAACTGGTACCTTAGCGTTATCGGTTACATAGTTAATAAGGCCTTCACCACCACGTGGAATTATCACGTCGATGTAGTCGCGCTGTTCCATCAGTTCTTGCATTAGTGCGCGGTCTGGATTTGGTACAACAGTAACTAGTGCTTTAGGCAAGTTATGCTTTTCAAGCACGTCTTGCATAAGTTTAGCAATGGCTAAACTTGTATCAAGGGCTTCTTTACCGCCACGTAAAATGACGGCATTGCCCGATTTAAAGCACAGCGCGCCCGCGTCGGCAGTAACATTAGGTCGTGCTTCATAAATCATACATACAACGCCTAATGGGATACGCATTTTCTTTATTTCAATGCCGTTAGGACGTGTACCAATCACACGCTCTTTACCTACCGGATCGTCTAGCTCAACAATAACCTCAATACCTTCAGCCATTGATTCAATGCGCTCATCGTTAAGGATAAGACGGTCAATCATGGCTGCATCTAAATTATTCTCTTTGGCGCGCGCAACTTCCTTTTCGTTTACTTCAATAATTTTGCTTTTATTTGCACGAATTGCCGCGGCCATATCAGTTAACACCGCGTTTTTCTGGCTCTCACTTAAAATTGCCAGTGTACGTGCAGCTTTTTTCGCCTGTTGTGCTAACTCTGTAATAATACTCATTCTTTCTCCAGATTTGCTATGTGCTGATCAGAAATAATTGGCCCCGTTTTTTCCTCAAACTCGTGGGCAAATTCTTCACTTTCCTGATTCGCAATAAAATTCAGTAAACAGCTACTGTAATTCGACTTGGCTTTTACCAACTTAGTGCCGTCTTCTTTACGTACCAATATGGTGTCACCTACTGAGAACTCACCTTTCACGTCTATAATTTCGCTACTTGTAAGCTGCTCTGCGTCAGCATGTAAAGAGTCGTCGAAGTCTCCTTCTACTATCACCTCGCCCTGCGCATTTGACGTATGGCGCATCCAATGCACATTCTCTTGCATTGGCTTGGCGTGAGGTTTGAAATGCGTGCCTGGGTTTTCACCTGCTAGCAGCATGTTAAACGACAGTTCAGTAAAGCCGTTAATAATATATGTATCTATACCATGCGAAACAGCTTTCTCGGCCGCTTCAATTTTCGTGCGCATACCGCCGGTTCCAACACCGCCTTTAACAGCACCACCAGCCATGTCATAAACGCTTTGATCGATGGTATCTACCGATTTAAGCAGTTTTGCGTCGTCATGTTCATGTGGGTTCTTGTCATACAACCCATCAATGTCTGAACAGATGATCAGTGCATCAGCTTCAGCTGCCGACGCCACCATGGCCGATAAATTATCGTTGTCACCAACCTTCAATTTGTCGGTAGTTACAGTGTCGTTTTCGTTCACAATAGGCAGAATGTTGTTATCTAACAAACTGAATATGGTTTCACGAATACTTACGTAACGCTCTCTGTCTCTTAAGTCAGCATGGGTAAGTAGCATCTGGGCAGACGGGAAATCAAACAGTCTATCCCATGTGGCAATCATCTCGGTTTGACCCGCTGCTGCCATGGCTTTCTTAACCGCAATATCTGACTTTTCTTGCTCTGGAAACAGGTGCGCACCCGCCGCCACAGAGCCCGAAGACACAAGCACTACTTGTGTACCGTTAGCCCTACAACGTACGATAAATTGCGCAATGCTCAGTAAATAGTGGCTGCTACAACCTTGCTGGTTGGGCGATATTAGTGCACTACCTACTTTGATGACTACGCGTTTCCAATTAGGATGACTCATAATAAACTTTTTAACCTTAAGATTGTTGATTCGCTAATTCTTCACTGGCTTGCACAAACGTCTTTTGTACGTTCGACGATGGGTTTTCGCTAAAGCGACTCACCATATATAGCGTTAACGTACTTACCGCAAACCCTGGAATAATTTCATAAATAACGCTGCTTAACGTTTTACCGTCAGCTAAAACTGGCGCATAAATCCAAAACAGTACGGTTACCGCACCACTTATCATACCGGCCATTGCCGCTTTCGCCGTCAGGTCCTTTTTATACAGACAAAACAGTACTAATGGACCAAATGCGGCACCAAATCCTGCCCAAGCGTTACTTACTAAAGATAAAATTGTATTCGACGCATCCATGGCTAATAGCAATGCAACCACAGCCACACCAGCTACACCATATCGCCCAATTGTTACCGTTTGCTTTTCATTTAACGATTTTTCAGGCGACTTTTTATTTACCATTACGCGGTAAATGTCTTCTGTTAACGAACTTGCGCTAACTAATAACTGCGACGAAATTGTACTCATGATGGCCGCCAAAATTGCTGCCATCAAAAATCCACTAATTAATGGATGGAAAAGCAACTGCGAGAAAATAATAAATATCGTCTCTGGGTCGTCGACTGCAAGGCCAAACTGGTTAGCATAAGCAATGCCTACAAAGCCTGTAGCTAATGCACCAATAATTGTTACCGTCATCCACGACATGCCAATGTTTCTTGCTGTTCCAATAGCTTTAACAGAGCGAATTGCCATAAATCGCACAATGATATGAGGCTGTCCGAAATAGCCTAAGCCCCATCCTAAACTCGAAAGTAAACCGACTATCGTTAGCGTTTCTAACGATTCTGAAAAATTCGGTACAGATTGATAAGCCGCGTTTGTCATTTGCGATACGCTATCAAACTCGGTAAATGCGACTATTGGCACTAAAACCAATGCCACAAACATAATGCACCCTTGCACAAAGTCTGTAAGGCTCACTGCTAAGAACCCACCCAAGAGTGTGTAAGACACCACAACACCTAGAGTGATAAACAAGCCCAGTTGATAATCGACCGAAAATGCACTTTCGAACAGCTTACCGCCTGCTACTAAGCCTGCAGACGTATATAGCGTAAAGAACAGTACAATGATTACCGCCGAAACGATTCGTAAGCTTGAATTTGGCTTATTGAAGCGCTTGGCAAAGAATTCAGGCACAGTAAGTGAGTCATTAGCCACTTCGGTATAAACGCGAAGTTTAGGCGCTACTAATAAATAGTTAGCTAAAGCACCAGCAACCAAGCCTATCGCGATATATAACGCGTCAAAACCGGTTAAATACATTGCGCCGGGAAGACCCATTAACATCCAGCCTGACATGTCAGATGCACCTGCAGAAAGTGCGGTAACTTGAGGGCTTACTTGTCGCCCTCCCAAAATGTAACCAGAGATATCACTGGTAGATTGTCGGTAAGCAAACAACCCTATCCCTAACATCGCTATAAAGTAAACGGCTAGTGACAGGTAACTTTCCATTGGCATAACGTTAGTTATTTCCTCTATTGCTCATCAAATACTCATAAATGATTTCGCCATTTAACCTTTGCTAAATTCATTTCTGGAGCAAATAATTAAATCGAACAATAATCATTAGAGCTCTAACAATATAAAGATATTACAGAAAATTTCAAGTTTAAATTTTGAACAACTTCATTTAATCAGCATTAATGACCAAATTTACACCAACCATGTTTCACGAGAGATTAAATATTTTATCTACCACATAAATCATATTTATCAGCACCTTACAAATACAAAATCAACCATGAAACAATTTAACTTGGTACCACAGACCCCAAAAAACAATAACTTTACTATCAGCTAAAACATTTTCATTAAAAATGCTTTACTACGCACACTCAGCCGAAATAACATCCAAAAGAAGCTTTTCTACAGGCAATAAGTGAGTTAGCTGCGTACAATCTTCGTCATTCAGTGAACGTACCTTGTTGATCAGCTTTTCACACAACTTTTTATCATTTTGAACAGTAAATAGTTTAGGGTGAATATAATATTTTCGGCATACAGTAGGAGTATTACCCAATTCTGCTGCTACAACTTTACTTAACGTACTCTCCCATTTTTTGGTTCTAGAATTATTAACTTGCTCATAAACATGCGGAAGGCTGGTTAATGCAAATCGGCTAGAAGCCCACGTTCTAAAGTCTTTACAGCTGAACCGCTCACTTAACTCAAAGTGTATAAACGCATTGACGTCCTCACTCGTTACATCTTGCCATTGTTTATGCTCATCTTGATAACGAAATAAGCAATAACCTTGTTGTTGCGCGCAGTCACAGACTAATGCAGCAAGCTCAGGGTCGTTTACCTTTAGCGTCCTTGGTTTACCGTGTTTTCCAATGTAAGCAAGTTCAACACTATCGTCGCATTGAGCTTGAATATGCTTGCGCCGCAGTGTGGTTAACCCGTACGTGTTATTTTCCTTGCTGTATTGAGCATTGCCTACTCTGGCACCTGTATAATCTAACAATAGGCACACCAGCGCACATGCTCTTTCTTGTGTCCAAGTGGGCTGCGAAATTAAGGAAAGACAGTATTCTCTGAACTCAGGAAGCGCATTGCCAAACGTAATCAAACGCTCGAACTTCTCTCTTTGCCTCTGCTCATGCCATTTGTCGTGGTAGATGTATTGCTTACGACCTTTTTCGTCGTAGCCAACGGCTTGAATACTAGCCTTAGTATCTCGGCTTATGAAAGTGTTTTGCCAATTTGGGGGAATAACAAGCTTCTTAATACGTTTGATCACACGTTCGCCCGTTACTTTTTTGCCACTGCTATAACGATAGTAAAACCGCTTGTTCCCACAAGCTATTCGCCTTATTGATAGATGGCTGTCGTCACTGTAAACGTTGCAATAGCCTTTCGTCCGTTTCATTTGTACTTGCTCCTTTCCTTAACTTCAAATAAGGCTCTCTGTTAAGGTAATGCCAAGGCCGCTCAGATTCACTGCGCTTTTCATAAAAAAACCAAACGACAGTTAGAGCAAAATGTATAACTAAGATTTACAGAGAAACGTCGAGAAATGATCACAACTCACAGGTAGCCTTTCCTCTGAGCCTTATGTCTATGTAACGCACTGATTCTACCGCTATAACAACTTTTCACGCCCTGTGTAAAATAATCACAGTATAAGTAATAGTGAGAGTCCATGAACCTTAACTTATGTGTTTCAAGTACCCTCTTAAGTTACCGTCCCGCTGACTAAACCATATTTAAATATCAATAAAAAACAAATAAAAACAACAATATAAACCTTACATAAGCATACCCTAGCTAATGAATAAGCACTCGTGCTTGTTCGCCGGAACGCAACTTGAATATTAAGACATTAATGATCGAGTTACCTGTATGTTCAGTGTTGGCATAACCAGCCATTCGTTATGACTTACAAGTAAAACGAATCAATTTATAGAGTCCAAGTAAGAAGCTGAGGATGTAGAAATGAACATTGAAAATCCGAATGGTACAAACTCTGATAACGATAGTGGCAACGAACATGTAAATTTAAGAGCCAACGTTGTATCGAACGGTGAGTTGCAAGTGGCGGCTGTATTCCCTTCAAAAAGAAAAGTGCAAGAAGTACTAGAATTAGTAAAAGAAGAAACGTCAGTTGAAGCGTCTCAAATAGAGATTATCGAATCGGGCGACCCAAATATGAGCGAAAAGCTTGAACGCAATAGTGCATCTATTGGCAAAAGTATGTGGTCGTCGCACTTAATGCTAGGGTCAGTTGGTCTTGTTATTGGCCTTGTTGCGGCTTTTTTATTAACACTATTTGGGCCTGCGCTTACTCAGCAAAACCCATTATTTACCTATATAGCACTGATTAGCCCAGGTATATTCATTGGGCTATTTATTGCGGGTTTAATTGGTTTACGCCCAGACAGAAATGAAGTTATTCAGACCGTTAGACATGCGGTTAGGTTTGGGAAAGTAGCGCTTGTGATCAACCTTAGAAAGTCACAGTCATCGTCTAAGGTGTCGCAGTTATTAAAGCAGCACACCGACAAAGTGGTTGAATCAATTCGCTAGCAAGATTAATTACATGATATGAAACACTGCTTAGACAGAGAATATGATAAAGTGACTACAACGTATTGATAAAGTCAGCCGTATTTAAAAGCGCTAAAGGGCAACATACCAAATGTGGTGTGCATTGCCCTTTAGCGTTTGGTCGGCGTTATTTAGAAACTAGGCACCAACTGTATGGATTTGATATTTTTTGATTTAGATGGGACATTATTAAATAAGTCTTCAGAAATTTCTGCTTTTACAAAAGAAACGTTGGGCTTACTTAGCGAAAAGGATATTGCCTTTACTGTTGCAACAGGTCGCACCATGCACTCTGCGCAATTTGTTTTGCAAGGTCAATCTTTCGTACTTCCGCACATTTACAACAATGGTGTAGCTATATGGGATCCAAGCGGAAATGCGCTAACACTGGAAAACCTACTCGCGCCTAGTGAAGCCAATCTTATTATTGAGCACGCGGTTAAGAACAATATCACGCCATTTATTAACACGGTAAACATGGACAGTCCTGATCACGAGCACGTGATCTATCACTCTGCGCCAAAGCATCAGGTGGAATTTGATTTAATCGAAAAATACTTTTCGCGCACAAAAGCGCGCTTAGCTTCCATTGAAGCATTACCTGCCAATGCGCACATAACTAATATCAGTATGATCGGCGATGCGGCACTTGTCTATGATATGTACCAGCAACTAAATATGCATGAGCAATTAATAGCGTATTCAGGGCCTGCTATTGAAGGAGATGAGTATCGTTGGATGGATGTTCACCATAATCTTGCCAACAAAGGGAGTGCTGTTGAACTGCTGCGCAGTCAATTGAATGCAAGCAATGTTATTGTGTTTGGTGATAGCGATAACGACTTAAGTATGTTTAAGCTTGCTGATGAAGCTTACGCACCTTCAAACGCCAAACCTTATGTTAAAGATGCTGCAACTTCAGTTATCGGGCACCACGATGACGATGGAATCGCTCGTTTTTTGAGAGAGCGATTCTCACTTTAATCATACCGCTATCCGCGTTGTACAATTTACTGGTGGCCCGATATATGTTGACCGGCTAACGGGCTACCAATCAATGGGCTCTCTGTCTTTCAAAAATTTGCCGTTGGGGCCGCCCTCTTCCATTGTTGCAAGCCAAATTGCCGTATCTGCCCCCTCTTCAGGTGTTTTTGGTGCGTCGCTGCCCCCCATTCTGGTATGTACCCAGCCTGGCGTCATACTGTTTATCGTTACATCAATCTTTTTGCCCTCTGCAGCTTTATCGACTTCGGCAGCCATTTTCACGGTTAGGGCGTTAATGGCGGCTTTGGTTACTGCGTAGCATAAAGGACCTTTTAAACCTTCGGCAAAGCTACCGTAACTAGAACTTACGTTGATAATGCGCCCAAAACCTCGCTCAATCATTTGCGGTAAGGTTTGTTGAATAAGCGTTAATGGCGCGTTCACGTTTACCTGTACGGATTTTGCTAAGCTCTCACTATTTACCTCTTTCCAATTGGTGTCATCTAATATGCCTGCATTGTTTATTAGAATATCGATAGGGCCATAAACAGCTTCCGATCGAACAAACGCATCTACGATCGCCGTTTCATTATCAAGGGGCATTTCAATAATATGTAAATCCCCTCCTACTATATCCTTTTTAGCTTCAAGACCTGACTCTTCATCTCGACATCCCATCAATACCTTATAACCTTTAGACAGCATTCCTTTTACTATTTCAAGGCCGATACCTCGATTACCACCAGTTACTAATACGTTTTTCGTCATGCCAATACACTCCTTGCATTTACGCTTGGGCTTGTTTTGCCTCAAAACGATTGGATAAATAAAAACACAGCGGGAAAATTACGCTCCACACTAACGCGATGAAAATATAAGAAAGCATCATGCTGGCCCCTAACTCTACAGCACCAAAATTGGCACCGGCGATATAGCTAAGTGGGGCAAAAATTGCACCAGCAATTGCAGCAATAACCATTCGGCCATTAAAGGCGGTTAAACTGTGATACACAGTACCTGCGAACGCAGCCCAAAGAAGACTAAGCCAAATGGGAATTGGCCAAAAGCCCACCAACACATCTGTTTGATTGAAAATGAATAGACCGCTTAATGTAAGTAAGGCATCGACTACAGTGCCTAGTAGAAAAACTGCACTCATAAGCTTTATGTCTTCGACGCGTTTTGGAGAAAATGCAATCCAAACCAAAAGCAGGCCTAATACCGGAAGCACTGCACTGTTTTGAAACAGAATCACCAACCACCATATCGCTTGAAACCAAACGAAATTAGCAACTTTGAGTACTACCGTTTTATTCATTACATACACTCATATTTTCCATACAAAAATATACGCTTACTGCCTAGCGATAGTTCAAATTACAGGCCTTAAAAGTAAACGAAAACAAATGGGTGTAAGTATAAATGCCTAAGCTATTTGCTTTTTCTAATTACAAAGGATGTGTTCGTCGTGAAAATGGTAAAGTATTACATACTTGCAGCATTGTTAGCGCTGGTGTTAACGGTAACAGTGCCTGTGCTATTGCTCAAAATTGTATTTGGATGGATTGCTTTTTCGCTTATTGCGGTAAGCAGTGCCTATTTGCTCAACTACCCAAGTTTATTTCGCAAACGGGAAGATGGATCGATTCCATTCTACATTCGCTGGATTTTTGTTCCATTTCTGCTGGGCTCGTGGCTTTATAACGAGTATGCACGTAGAACAGACAAAGTACCTCCACTTCAAAAAATTGAATCAAACCTTTTTCTCGCTTGCCGCATGTCTGGACAGCATGTTGACTTACTTAACGAGAATAATATTGATGCGATCCTCGACGTAACTGCAGAATTTGACGGCTTGGATTGGACAGCGTATCAAGAAGATTTTAGATACCTAAACGTGCCTGTCTTAGATCATACCAGCCCTACTCCAGAGCAACTTGTTCTTGCTATCAATTGGCTCAATCAACAGATATCTGAAAACAAAAATGTTGTTGTGCATTGCGCACTTGGTCGAGGACGTTCGGTGCTAGTAGTGGCAGCTTATCTTCTGGCAAAAAACCCAGATTTAAGTGTAGATGATGCCATGCGACAGATTAATCAAATACGTCAAACAGCAAGGCTTAATAAACGCCAGTTAGCATCACTGCAAAAAGTCAGAGATGGCGGCCTACTCTCTTTACATAAGAACTTAACGTTAATTGTCAATCCGGTAGCCGGCGGCGGTAAGTGGGAACAGCACCGTGGTGAGGTACTTGCAAGGCTAAACGAAAAATTCAAGGTAACGGTAAAAGAAACCACACCAGAAATAGACGGCAAAGCACTTGCTGAACAGGCTAAAGATGAAAAGGCACAAATCGTCATTGCCTGCGGTGGAGACGGTACGTTAACTGAGGTGGCATCAGCGCTAGTTGATACTGACATCACAATGGGAATTATCCCATTTGGTACGGCAAATGCGCTGAGTCAAGTACTCCACGGTTATATTAGCAAAGTTATGCCTATTAGCACCGCGTGCGACATCATCATTAATGGCAACACGCTAAAAATTGATACCGCAACTTGTAACGACAAAGTCATGTTGTTGGTAGCAGCCGTCGGATTTGAAGAGAAAATGATTTCTGCCGCTGACAGAGAAGAGAAAAATGTGGGCGGCCAGTTTGCCTACTTGAAAGGGCTGTGGAATGCCATTTCTAATAATGAAAACATGACATTTGAAGTAGCAAAGGATGACAACCCAGCTGAGACACTAGAAACACCTAGCTTTGTTATAGCCAATGCTGCACCCATGACAACCGCATTGGCACAGGGTGCTGAGCAGCCAGATATTACCGATGGAAAGCTAGATCTTACTTGGTTATTGCCCCAGCCAAGCTCTGACAGACAGTTTGCATCACTCGCGGAACTGGTTTTAAGCCCTTCAGAAGCGAAAAAGAATTCAGACACCATTCGTCACGAACGTGCATCAAACATAACACTAACATTCGATAAGCCCACTGCCTATGCAGTAGACGGTGAAATCTATGAAGGCGACCAACTTATCATAAAAACCTTCCCAAGAAGTCTCACCGTACTCGCCAACTTTGAAGATAAGGATTAATGGTACATGCCTCAAAAAAGTAACTTTGAAGAAATCTATGACTTTTTGAACGATAAGTTTTCTAATGAGACCGAGTATCTACAAGCAGTACATGAAGTACTTGAAGATATTGTTCCTATTTATAACGCGAACGAAGATTACAAGGCATTTGATATTGTAAGGCGCATTTGCATGCCGGAGCGCATTATCTATTTCACAGTCTCTTGGATGAACAGTGAAGGCAATATTGAAGTGAACCAAGGGTGGCGGGTGCAGCATAATTCAGCAATGGGCCCGTACAAAGGTGGGTTGCGCTTTCACCCAACTGTTAACCTATCAGTGCTCAAGTTTCTTGCTTTTGAGCAGTGTTTTAAAAATGCCCTTACTGGTCTGCCCATGGGTGGCGGAAAAGGTGGCTCTGACTTTAACCCCAAAGGCCGGTCAGACCGAGACATTATGTTGTTTTGCCAAGCATTCATGCGTGAATTGCAACGACACATAGGCGCAAACACCGATGTACCTGCTGGTGATATTAACGTAGGCGCGAGAGAAATAGGTTATCTATACGGCGAATATCGAAGGTTAAACAATAGGTTCGAAGGGGTTTTAACAGGTAAAGGTTTAGAGTTTGGTGGAAGCTATGTGCGTACTGAGGCCACAGGTTTTGGCTTAATTTACTTTTTAGAAGCGGTTTGTAAACAGCGAAACTCGCACATTGAAGGCAATACAATTGCAGTATCTGGTGCAGGAAACGTAGCACTGCACGCGGCGCTTAAGGCGGTAGAGAAAGGTGGAAAGGTAATTTCGCTCTCAAACAGCCGGGGGCTTCTACATGTTGAAGAAGGGTTATCGGATACGGCATTAAAATGGGCAATTGATAACCACGCTAACCGAGATAATATCCTTGTAGACATGGCTGATAAAAAAATGGGTAAATGGATAGCCGATAAAAAGCCGTGGCATATAAAATGCGATATTGCTCTACCTTGTGCAACGCAAAATGAACTGCTTGAAACGGACGCCAAGGTATTACTAGATAACGGCTGTAAGATGGTTTTAGAAGGTGCGAACATGCCATGTACAAATAAGGCACAAGCGCTTTTCTTAGATGCTAAAATTGTTTATGTGCCCGGAAAGGCATCTAATGCAGGTGGTGTCGCCTTGTCGGGATTAGAAATGAGCCAAAACGCCATGTTCAATCAGCGCAATGCGAACGTACTTGATGATCAGTTAAACGCTATTATGGAAAGCATTCATCAGCGCTGTGTTGCAGAAGGACAAGGTGTAGGTGATGAACACGATTATATTGACTACATGAAAGGCGCTAACATCGCAGCGTTTAGACGTCTTGCAGACGCCATGGTCGCACAAGGCGTGTAGCACGTTTACGACATATTTCATTCGATAAATTCACGACAATACTGCCGTGAATTTATCGGTAAGTAACCTGTAAAATTTGCGTTTTTTCTGTTCTCTTGTACCAACCCCCCTGAATCGTTCAATAGATTTTATTATAAAATTCAGGAACTAACAGACTTTTTATTCATGGAACAAAAATAGCATTACCCTTGGTGTGATTAACTTTTTAGGTATTTATAAGGAACCACCTATGAAAATTTTTGAAGCTTTACGCCAGGACCATGAGAAGCAACGTTTATTGTTAAAGATTTTAGCTGAAACAAGTGGAGATACAGCTGCACGCCGTGAATATTACCAAGAGCTCAAAACTCAGCTTGAAAGTCATGCTATTGCTGAGGAGCGCCACTTTTATTCTCATCTTTTAGAAAAAGATGCCACCGTAGATTTGACCCGTCATGGAATTGCAGAGCATCACGAGATTGATGAATTACTAGCTAAGCTTGATGACACCGATATGAGCTCACCTGCATGGTTACGTTATTTGAAGACACTTCAGGAAAAAGTGGAACATCACCTTGCTGACGAAGAACAGGAGTTCTTCCAGGTAGCGGGGAATGTGCTTAACGACCGCCAGAAAACAAAACTTGCTGATGAATATCAAAAAGAGATGAAACAGGAGTTAGACGACGAAAAACTAACGGCGTAACATAGCCTTGGTATCCATGGCGGTAGTATCCAATCCGAGAGGCGTCATAAAGTAAAAAGCCAGCTATTGAAGCTGGCTTTTGCATATTTAGTGTTTGATTGCTCTTTCACCTATAACAGATTACTGAAGCGTTTAAGTGCCTACTTTTTAGCGATGATGTAAACCGCGTGAATTACACCTGGAAAATAGCCAAGAATGGTCAATAGAATATTGATCCAAAAATGCGCGCCGATACCGACCTGTAAAAATACGCCTAGCGGTGGAAGTAAAATTGATAAAAGTATACGAATGATGTCCATAGTAAATTCCTTGTTTTTGAAGTAATTTCACAACTCAGTAGGCAAAAAACTCACACTTTAGTGAAAGTGTTTAGCCTGCGGAGCGATTTTCACGCTTCATAATGGTTGTTTGCATTTTAGATGCCATGTCAGCGTTGATAAACGATTGAGCATCCCATTGACTCCAAAAATATAAGTTTTTTGTAATAAGGAAGCTATTCACCGAAAGGCGTATTTTGCAGCCAATCTTCTAGGTCTGGACGATTAAGCGGTCGACTGATGAAGTAACCTTGCGCGATATCACACCCCCACTCTTTCAAGATTTCTAGCGACGCAACATCTTCTACACCTTCTGCAACCACTTTTAAATTGAAGACACTTGCTAAACTAAGCACGGTGTGAACTATTTGTTGATCGTTCTCGTCGCTTGCTAGAGCAAGAATAAAGCTTTTATCTATCTTGATCGTTTTGACAGGTAGATTCTTTAAGTACGCCAATGAAGAATAGCCCGTGCCGAAATCATCGATCGCAAAGTGAAATCCACGGGCCGTAAGCTCATTTAGGTTTTCTATGGCTAGCGATGCGTCGGCAACCAAGTCACTTTCAGTAATTTCAAGTTCCAGCGCTTCAGGGGAAAGCCCCTCTTGCGTAAGCAAAGCAACTAGCTTACGCAGCAGTACTTTGTTTTGTATGTCTTGAGTCGAAAGGTTCATTGCCACAGTAAATCCATATCCTTTAGCTCTGAAATAAGCTAAATCAGCGATAGTCTGCTGCATAACCCAAGTCGTGACCTGCTCAATTAACCCTGCTTGCTCAGCAATAGTGATAAACTCATCAGGAGGAACAAAACCAAGTGTACTGTTGTTCCAACGAATTAACGCTTCCATACTACAAACTTTCATGGTCCTTAAATCAACTTTAGGTTGGTAGACCATAGACAGTTCATTTTGCTGACTGGCAAGAGCACGTTTTAACTCTGTTGTTATAGCAAGTCGGCGGTTATATTTATCTTCCAAATCAGTTCGATAACGAACACACCAGCTGTCACTATGAATAGCTTCATCGGTAACTATATTCATTTTTCTGAAAAGTTCTTCAGAAGACGTTGCGTCCTGTGGGCATTCGATGATTGCCATAGCAACTTTCACGGGAATAGCAATTAAATTACTCTCAACAGGCTGCTCTAATATGTGCCTAAGCGTTTCTAGCTGATCATCATTAAGAGATTCCTGCGATATATATAAAATCTCACCGCCAGCAAGGCGTGCAGACGTGCCAGGCCAGCGCTGTAAACGCTCAGCTAACGCTTTTAACGTATTGTCACCATTTGAATAGCCATACAGGTCATTAATAGTTCGAAACCCAATGACGGTAATAGCCACAACTTGAACAGCCCGTCCTTCTTTGAGCTCGGACTCGAAAAAGCCTTCAACATAGTTGCGGTTAAAAAGCCCCGTTAACACATCGTGTTCCGCTTGATAACGTATATGCTTCTCACGACTCTTAATACTCGCCTGCATACTATCAACAGCATTAGCAAGCTCAGTAATTTCTTTGAGTTTCGATGGTGCTTCAAGTGTTGCGCCATAGGAGCCCGAAGCCACTTTATTAACTGCTTTAACTAGCTTAGAAACAGGCTCACTCACATTTCGTGCAAGTAACAGAGAAAGCCCCATAGCAACGAGTATTGCTAACAAACAAAAAGCTAATATGGTCAATTGAATACGCGTAAACGCATTAAACGAAGAAGTTACATCTACAGCTAGCGTAATCGCCATTGGCAAGTCCTGCTCAGAGCCGATACTTACCTGTCGCGCAAAATAGGTCAACTCGTCTTTGAAAGTGACATCTACCCAAGAAGGGTCGCGTTCAGATGAAAGTATGCGCTGAGCGTCTCCCTCATCTAACGTTGCCTTTATGACCTTATTCGAACCTGCTTCTGAAATGATAATTTCGGCATCTACAAGTCGTTTTAACTCGTTTAATAAATCGCTATCAAAATCAACACCAATAAGCATGTAATATCTAAGCGTTGGAATTTCTACCCGAATTAAATTTAGTTGCACTAAGTTGTTGTTAACAACAAAAAAGCCACTGTCTTGACCTTTTGCTACAAGTGATAAGCTACTTTCTACGTTTTGGCCAGGCTCAAATAAATCGCTATGGGTTGCAACTACTGTGTGATCTAAACTGACTAATGCAATTATGTTTGTATTTAAGCGTTCTGCATAGCTTGTAAAAGCGGCTTCTATAGAGGGTATATTTTCAGTGCCCACTGCGCGTCTAAAGTCGAAAGACCGAGACAGGATTTTTGAAACGCTTCTAATAACGGCTTGCCTGTCGGCAACGACTTTATCAAAAACTTTTTCAGCCAAGAGAATGTCATGATCAATATTTTGAACTACTAAGGTATTGGCTGAACGCCAGACAGCGCCAATAATCAGAAGTGATGCTATTACAATACCTATCAGTAAGGTTTGAAATAAACTCTGACTTAGTGTTTTTTGCACTCTAGTGCCCCGTGAAGAATAGACTAAATTTTAAGATGCGTGAAACGATGAACAACTAAAAGAATAGCTGAATTATAAAGATACGAACAGGTATAACACCCTGTAATTTTTAGTTTTTAACGCTTTGTTACAATTATATCAAGGCCAACAATTGCTTTGTTGGCTGCGTCCTCTTGCTTTCTAAAAGCCAAATAGAAAAAAGGCCAGCAATTTTGCTGGCCTTCTCTTTGTTAATTGGTGCGGAAAGCGGGACTTGAACCCGCACGAGCTATGCTCACCACCCCCTCAAGATGGCGTGTCTACCAATTCCACCACTTCCGCGAAATTTTTATATTATTAGTTTGAATCTTCAGAGCCAACAGCTGCTGGAACATCAGAAGCATCTGCTTCAACCGCTGGTACGTCGCTTTGCGCCGCGTCTTCAATAACAGGCACATCCTGATCAGCTGGAAGCTGCACTGGTTCTTCAACAGCCGCTGGAACTTCTAAGTTATTCCACTCATCTTCAGCACTTTCGCGGTTAGCGGTTAACGCACCTAAAGTAAGGCTGATGAAGAAAAACAAACCTGCCAAAATGCCTGTAGTACGCGTCATAAAGTTACCAGAACCAGACGAGCCAAATACTGTGTTTGAACCACCTGAGCCGAATGAAGCGCCCATATCTGCACCTTTACCTTGTTGAATTAAAACAAATCCAATAAGTAAAAGCGCCACAATTAGGTATGCTACTAATAGCACTTCGTAAATCATAAATACCTCGTCAGTTTGCCGCTTGGCAAATTGAAATAAAATCTTCAGCCTTTAAACTGGCCCCGCCAATCAAACCGCCATCTACGTCTTTTTGCGCAAATAAGGTGCTGGCATTATCTGGCTTAACACTACCGCCGTATAAAATACGTAGGCCTTGCGCCAGCTCTGTGTCTACTTTACTAAAGTAGCCACGAATAAATTCGTGAACGTCTTGTGCTTGTTCTGGGCTTGCAGTTTTACCTGTACCTATTGCCCAAATTGGCTCGTAAGCTATAACTGTTTTGCTTAGTTCACCCACAGACATTGCATTAACAAGGGCGTCTAGCTGTTCACCGACAAACGACTCTACGTTGTCAGATTCTCTCACTTCAAGGGGTTCACCCACACAAATGATAGGAACTATGCCAGAAGCAACACACTGTTTAGCTTTTAACGCTACAAGTTCGCTTGACTCACCATGGTCTTCACGTCTTTCAGAGTGTCCAACGATTGCGTATTCACAACCTGCTTCTTTTAGCATTTGGACTGATAGCTCACCAGTATGTGCGCCACTTTCTAAATGACTTACGTTTTGAGTGCCGATAGCAAATGAACGGGTTTCAAATGCGTGTAAAAGTAGAGAAGGAGCACAAATCACGATTTCCGATTCAGCTTTTACATCAGCAAGTTTCTGGTTAAATTCAGCAACTAATGCCAAATTTCCATTCATTTTCCAATTGCCAGCCACGAATGACTTTCTTACATTTTCACTCACAACGTAGACCTTAGCCCTGTCTTTAAAGCGGGCGTGATATTAACTATTTAATTGAAAAGATACAAGCACAAAAAGCAAAATTTCCTGCTACGCCAACTAATTGGCGAGATTACGAACAGTTTCTGCAATATGCTCAGCCCATTTATGAGATTGCGCATCGTCGTTCGACTCTACCATTACACGAATTAGTGGTTCAGTACCACTTTTACGCAGTAATACCCTACCCGTTTTACCCAGTGCAGACTCCGCTTCTTTCTTAGCGTCTTGTACATCTTGGTGTGAAAGATAATCCACTTCTTGGTTGGCGTAACGCACGTTTACTAATGTTTGCGGGTACATGTCAAAACCGCTTGCTAAATCGTGAAGATCCATATGAGAGCGTAACATGGCAGCAAGTACCTGAAGCCCTGCAACAATACCATCTCCAGTCGAGCTCATATTAAGGTTAAGTACATGACCTGAATTCTCACCGCCAATAGCCCAGCCTTTTTGCTGCAACAATTCCATCACGTATCTGTCGCCTACGTTACTTCTTACAAATGGAACGCCCAGCTTTGAAAGCGCATTTTCAAGACCAAGGTTACTCATCAATGTGCCAACGACGCCACCTTGCATTTTGCCATTTTTAAGTGCGTCGCGTGCAATGATGTAAACAATCTGGTCGCCGTCTAAAACGTTACCAAGATGGTCTACCATCATAATGCGATCGCCATCGCCATCTAGTGCAAAGCCAAGATCAGCGCCGGTTTCTTTAACCTTTTCTACAATCGAGTTCATAGAAGTTGCGCCAACGCCGTCGTTGATGTTTAGGCCATCTGGCGCTGTTCCCAGTTCAATGACCGTTGCGCCTAATTCGCGAAGTACATTTGGTGCTATGTGGTACGTTGCGCCGTGCGCGCAATCTACCACTATTTTTAGACCTGTTAACGATAGCTCAGACGGGAATGTACCCTTACAAAATTCAATGTAACGACCGGCTGCGTCATTAATTCGCGTAGCTTTACCTAACTTGTCAGACGCAACGCAGGTCATTGGGCGTTCTAACATGTCTTCAATAGCTAACTCGATGTCGTCATCTAGCTTAAATCCTTGAGCAGAGAAAAATTTGATGCCGTTATCGTAAAAAGGATTATGAGAGGCGCTGATAACGATGCCCGCTTCAGAGCGAAATGTTTTTGTTAGATACGCAATAGCAGGCGTAGGCATAGGACCTAGCAAGCCAATATTAATACCTGCTGCCGATAGACCGGCTTCTAGAGAAGACTCTAGCATGTAGCCTGATATACGTGTGTCTTTACCAATAAGCACCTTATTTGTGCCGCGACCTGCCAGTACTTTACCTGCGGCCCACCCTAATTTGGTAACAAACTCTGGGTTGATATTGCTCTCACCAACTTTTCCACGTATGCCATCGGTACCAAAATATTTGCGCTGGGTCATTATTATTCCTTATTTAATCGTATTCAGCATTTTCACGATATTGACAGCATCAGCTGTTTCTTTCACGTCGTGAACGCGAATTATCTGTGCGCCCATTTGGGCGACAATTGTAGCGAGGCTTATGCTTCCCGCCAAGCGCTCATCCACTTTTCTATTTAGCAAATTACCAATCATCGACTTGCGAGACATGCCAACTAACACTGGGTAACCCAGCTTCATAAGCGAAGGCAAGTGTTTAACCAACGTATAATTGTGTTCCAACGACTTTCCGAAACCGTAGCCAGGGTCGAATAAAATCTTGTCTTTAGCAATGCCCGCTTCTTCACACACTTTGCTACGCGCGAGTAGAAACTGGCTCACATCATTTACTACATCATCATACTCAGGCCTTTGCTGCATGGTTCTGGGTTGCCCCTGCATATGCATTAGACAAACAGGTACTTGTGCTTCGGCTGCTGCTTTCAGTGCACCAGGCTCTTGTAACGCGCGTACATCGTTAATTAGCCCAGCTCCCGCTTTCACAGCTTCACGCATAACGTCAGCTTTGCTGGTATCAATAGAAATAACACACTCAGTATTTTTAGCTACAGCTTCAATAACGGGTATTGTGCGATCAAGTTCTTCCTGCAGCGATACATCCGGGGCGCCAGGTCGAGTTGATTCACCGCCGATATCAATAAAAGTTGCCCCCTCATCAATCATGCGAAGCGCATGGTCAAGGGCTTGAGATTCATTTGCGTGCTTGCCGCCGTCAGAAAATGAATCAGGAGTAACGTTTAATATGCCCATCACTTGTGGCTGTGACAAATCTATGAAGTACTTTCCAAACTGCATGAATTACCTGCGTTATCGTTTTTTGAAATAACAGTATTTCTTTGAAATAAATTTATTATTGAGAAATGAAGCTATAAAACAGACTGATTTTAACCTGCTAGATTAGTAACAAAACGTACTCAAGTACCCCAAACTAACACCTAGATTAAAATCAAACTGCTCTAATAAAAAACGCCAGTGAAACTGGCGTTTTTTAAAATGAGTGTAGAGGCTTAGCTTGGAATATCGCCTGGCTTACCTACCGACGGTTTATCAACACCGTCATTTTTAATTTCACCTTCGCGAACCGGTGCACCACCGCTTGGCTTATCGCCACCAGACGGCTTGCTGTCATCCCAGTCAGCAGGAGGACGAACGTCAGTGCGGTTCATCAGATCATCAATTTGCTTAGCATCAATGGTTTCGTACTTCATCAGTGCGTCTTTCATTGAATGTAATATATCGATGTTGTCTTCAAGAATTTTTTGAGCGCGTTCGTAGTTGCTGTCAATCAATGACTTGATTTCGGCATCAATAGCACGTGCTGTGTCATCAGACATATTCGTTGCCTTAGACATAGACTTGCCTAGGAACACTTCACCTTCGTCTTCAGCATAAAGCATTGGGCCCATTTTGCTCGACAAGCCCCACTGGGTCACCATCTTACGTGCAATTTCAGTTGCGCGTTCGATGTCGTTAGATGCACCCGTGGTTACTTTGTCGTCACCATAAATGATGGCTTCAGCAATACGCCCACCAAACAAGCTAGAAATCATGCTTTCTAAGTGCTGTTTAGAGTGGCTCACTCGGTCTTGCTCTGGTAAATACATTGTCACACCCAGCGCGCGACCACGTGGAATGATTGACACTTTGTACACCGGATCGTGCTCTGGCACCAAGCGACCAACGATGGCATGACCTGCTTCGTGATAAGCTGTCATTTCTTTTTCAGGCTCAGACATCACCATAGACTTACGCTCAGAGCCCATCATGATTTTATCTTTCGCTTTTTCAAACTCTTCCATAGAGACAAGGCGTTTGTTGCCGCGAGCAGCGAACAATGCAGCTTCATTTACTAAGTTAGCAAGGTCAGCACCTGAGAAACCTGGAGTACCACGAGCAATAACAGAAGGTTCTACGTTATCAGCCACTGGCACCTTGCGAATATGAACTTTAAGAATTTGCTCACGACCGCGAATATCTGGAAGACCAACCACTACTTGACGGTCAAAACGACCAGGACGAAGTAGCGCAGGGTCTAGTACGTCAGGACGGTTAGTTGCCGCAATAACGATAATACCTTCATGACCCTCAAAGCCGTCCATTTCAACAAGCATCTGGTTAAGGGTTTGCTCACGTTCGTCGTGACCACCACCTAAACCTGCGCCACGTTGACGGCCTACCGCATCGATTTCATCAATGAAGATGATACACGGCGCTGCTTTCTTCGCTTGTTCGAACATGTCACGCACACGAGATGCACCTACACCCACGAACATTTCAACGAAATCAGAACCTGAGATAGTAAAGAACGGTACTTTTGCTTCACCCGCGATAGCTTTCGCAAGCAACGTTTTACCCGTACCAGGAGGACCTACCATAAGTACGCCCTTCGGAATTTTACCACCCAGCTTTTGGAACTTAGACGGGTCGCGTAAGAAGTCTACCAATTCAGATACGTCTTCTTTTGCTTCGTCACAGCCTGCTACGTCAGCAAATGTTGTCTTGATTTGGTCTTCACCAAGCAAGCGAGCTTTGCTTTTACCGAATGACATAGCGCCACGGCCGCCACCACCCTGCATTTGACGCATGAAGAAAATCCATACACCGATAAGCAGTAACATGGGGAACCATGAGATGAAAATAGACGTGAGAAGAGACTGCTCTTCTGGTGGCTCACCGTACACTCTTACGTCGTTTTTAACTAAGTCAGATACCAACTTGTCGTCGAAGTAAGGTACGAATGTTTGGAAAGTTTCGCCTGAACGCTTTGTACCGCGAATTTCGCCACTATTGTTGATGCGAACTTCACGAATATTTCCCTGTTCTGCTTCTCTCAAAAACGTTGTGTAGTCAGTTTGCGAACGAGACGATTCACTCGGTGAAAAGCTCTGAAAAACCGACATTAAAACAACGGCGATGACTAACCATAAGATTAAATTTTTTGCCATATCGCTCAATGCTACTAACCTCTATAAACCCGAATTGCTTGTATATTCAACAAGTTGTTTATTGAATAAACGACACAACTCGCAACGAAAACCGCTTAACCCAAAGCGTACTACACTTTATACCCACAAGCCACCAAATACACCTCACGAGAACGTGATCTGGACGAGTCAGGCTTACGTGTCTTTATGGTTGTGAAAGATTGTTTAAGTGCGTTCATGAACTCCACAAAACCTTCACCTTGGAACACCTTAATGACAAAAGAACCTCCAGGCTTCAATACTTGGTGACACATATCTAGCGCTAGTTCACAAAGGTACATAGAGCGAGATTGGTCAACCGCAGCATTACCTGCAAGGTTCGGTGCCATATCAGACAACACAATATCTACGGTGTTCCCACCGATTCTGTTCAATAGTGCGTCGAGAACCGCGTCCTCTCTGAAATCACCTTGTAAAAAATCTACGCCAACTATTGGGTCCATGGGCAAAATATCGCACGCGATAACTTGACCATTGTCGCCAACAAGCTGTGCAGCTAGCTGAGACCAGCCTCCTGGCGCAGCACCAAGGTCTACAAGTGTCATTCCTGGCTTTATAAGCTTATCTTTTTTCTGGATTTCTTCCAGTTTATAAATAGCTCGCGAACGCCAACCTTCCTTATTTGCTTTTTGCACATAATGGTCGTTAACGTGTTCTTGTAGCCAGCGTTTACTGCTGGCGGAGTGTTTCTTTTTTGTCATTCCAGTACAATGTCATTAGGATTGTAGAGAAGATGGCGTTAGAATACGTTATTTCAAGCATAAACTAACAGATTAATTGTAAGAAATATTACTAAATGAAACTTTCAAATAAACAGAAACAATTCCTTAAAGGTCTTGCACACCCGTTAAAACCTGTTGTGCAGCTAGGTGGGAATGGCCTAACGGAAGGTGTGGTTGCGGAAATTGACAACGCACTTAGTCACCATGAATTAATTAAAGTTAAGGTGCCAACCGATGATCGCGAAGAAAAAGCGCTTATCATGGACGCCATTGTACGTGAAACCAACTCAGTTAAGCTTCAGGTAATTGGCCACACGCTTATTATTTATCGCCAAAGCGAAGACTGTAAAATTCAGTTGCCAAAATAACTGAATTAAAGGTGCCGTTCCCTTTCGGCACCATAGTTTTTCTTCTTACTTCCCGTTAACATCACGTTAATAACAGTGAACAAATAGGGTTTAAGGGAAAACTATGACGCTAAACAATCTTACCGCCGTTGTTACTGGTGGTTGTTCTGGACTTGGTCATGCTACAGCTATAGCGCTTCGCGAAGCGGGTGCCAACGTCAGCCTTTTCGACCTAAATGACGAACTTGGCGCACAACGCGTTAAAGAATTAGGTAACGACAATACACTTTTCACCAAAACCGATGTGCGCGATGAGAATTCTGTTCAAGCGGCGATAGACGCGACAACCGAAAGGTTTGGCGCCATTTCTTTAGTGGTTAATTGTGCAGGTATTGCTCCCGCAAAGCGTTTACTTGATAGAGAAGGCAACCCTGCCCCACTTGGCGATTTCCAAAAAACTATCGATATTAACCTTGTAGGAAGCTTTAATGTATCTCGCTTAGTTGCAGCGACGATGGCAAAGCAATCGCCAATTAACGAGGAAGGCGAACGCGGTCTTATCGTAAACACTGCTTCAGTTGCTGGCTACGAAGGTCAAATAGGGCAAACCGCTTATGCCGCCAGTAAAGGTGGTATTATCGGCCTAACCCTTCCAATGGCTCGAGACTTAGCCCCGTTGGGTATTCGTGTTAACACAATTGCACCGGGTGTAATGGGCACGCCAATGCTACTTGCTATGCCAGAAAAGGTGCAAGACGCACTTTCTGCTAACGTTCAGTTTCCTAAGCGCCTTGGGCTACCTGAAGAGTTCGCAAAATTGGTTATCCATATGGCGAACAACAGCTACTTAAATGGTGAAACAATCCGTTTGGATGGCGGTCTTCGCATGCCTCCAAAGTGAGGCTGATTGCACAGCGCAGGTTGCCTTCAACTGACCACCAAGGTCGAAGGTTCTTCCAGCGCAGCGAGTTTGACAAAAGAAAGGGAGCAAAAGCTCCCTTTTTTATTATTAGAAAAATTGATTAAGCTAAGTTTTTTTAATAAATGAAAATACACTGTCGCTAAGGACCGTAAAGATAAGTGGGTGGCAACTCGATAGGTTCGCTTTCGTCTACACGAAGCGACGGATGACGAGTTGCTATCCTCTCATAACTATCCGGGTAATAGAGCTGCATTAAACGCATTCTACTTTTATGAAATCTGTCAATTGCAGGTTTGAATTGCATGATGGCGTCTACCGTGCTTTCAACGTACGATAACGATGCTTGATTTTTGCCAATATTTAATGCGACGTGAAGAGGGTCTTGGCCTAAACTATCACCGCTGTATTGGAAATTATTTTCGAAAAGATACGCAATCAAATCGCTGTCGCCCTTTAACGCCGCATAGTAGACCAAACTTTTATTAAAGGCATCTAAGTCGTAAACGGGCACGCCTAGGGCAAGCATGTCTTCTATGAAGTCGCTGTTTAAAATTCGCCATGTAGATAATTCATTGTAATCACTCAGCCCCACCCAGAATGGGCTTTGAATGATTGTAGAATAACCCGTTTTGAAATTTAATAGCCGATACATTATGAATTCGTACTGGCTTTCATGCACAGGACCAGACATTATTACGTCGATACCCTGCTGTGCTTTTCCATCGTCAAAAAACGTATAGGCCGCGTCTATGTTATCTAACAGTGCCTGACTAATCGGCTCGCTCTTACTGTTTGGGATTTGTTGCTGTTTATAATAGTCCACTAAGCTAGGGTCTTTATCTGCAAACGCTTGAATGATTGCACTTTCATCACCCTTGAAACGAGAAGTCATTTCGTCAATCACTTGTTGTATGTCGCGAGGCTGCCAGCGTGAATTTAGTGCCGCCACCCGCGCTTCGCACTCGGCGCTAATACTCGATAATGCAGACAAGTTTAAACGTTCCTGAGTGCTAGCCAAACGCTGTTTTTCTAACGTCTGAATAAGAGGGTGAGTGGCTTTTATGCTTTTTGTTTCTCTTTGAATTATAGACGTTACGTCTAAATTGTAATCCACAATTAGTGATTGAATTTCGCTATTATCAAACTTGTAAAAATGACGAGGAAAAGATCCTTCAATCAATTCATGAGTTTGAGACTGAAACCGCGCTGGCGCACCATAATCCATAAGAAGTAATACAATGTTAGCCGCCGGTTCACGTTTGCCATTGTAATATCCGTAAGTCAACGCACTAAGTGCCCACTCCATGCTAGAACCCAAATAATTGTCTTTGGTAGGTTTGTAACCCTGTTTAAGCAGAGCCTCAACAACGTTTTCACGGTGCGACATAATGGCGTAGTCGAGAAGTGATGTGGTGGCATAGCGGTCGTACGACACGTAAGCAAAAGGATCGTCGAGCGCTTTTAGCAGCATGAAGATACTGTCATCCGATACTGCTTCGTCCAATAGCATGTACGCAACATCGTCTACGCTCACACCGTGTTCACTGAGTGTTTGTTTCTTCTCTACCAACGTTAAATTCGTAAAGTCCTCGAGAGCAGGATTTGGGATAGATATACGTACGGATACCCCCCAGTCTTTTAGCGAGGGCTCCATATCCCAAAACCGATTATTTAGCTCTTTATTCTTTTTACTCGTAGGTGCGGTATTTCTTAGGTACTCGATGCGAAACTCATCGGCAAAATTTTGGTTCAGAAAATACTCAACGGCCAAGGTGACATCATCAAGCGAATACATACCTTCATCGATGAAGTCGCTCCAGCGAGAGTAGTTATCCCGCGCCCAATTAAAATTGTGCGTCTTTTGTTGATTGAGTAATAGCTGGCAACGTGCGTAGTGGCTCGTATCGAAGGCGGCACTTGGGTCCACATTGCCGCCTGACAAATTAGGGAAGAGAGAGCTCTCTTCCTTCGTTGAAGTAAGCGCTTTTTCTTCACTGTCTGGAAAAAGGTTATTCCAATAAATAACCCAAACGCCAAGCAAAGCGATGGCAATCGAAACAACACGCCTTTTTTTCATTACAATTGTATTCCTTTACTTCAGACCTATTATTTGGGCGTTTCCGCTCTCACTTGGAAAAGTGCTACGTCCCTATTATCCATTCACTGTTAACACTAGCCATTGACCATTGACGTGACTTATTCGCCATCTCCACCATTTACAATTAGAGCTATGTTGTATAGACGATTCACGGCATGGTAGTTGATTGAATTTTTGGGGTAACGACCTTTACTACTTATTTTACCCGCTTCCTGTTCCATCAAAATAGATAGCGCATCATCAACAGTCTCTACAGTGTAAATATGGAACAGCCCTTTTTTCACAGCATCGATAACAGTGGCGTCTAATACCAAATTAATCGCATTTGATTTAGGAATAATCACGCCTTGCGTGCCGGTGAGGCCACGGTGTTGACACAAGTCGAAAAAACCTTCTATCTTTTCGTTCACACCGCCAACCGCTTGCACTTCACCATATTGGTTTATGGAACCCGTGATGGCCAAGGTTTGTAAGCAAGGGATTTCAGTAAGCGCAGAGATAAGCGCAACCAGTTCACCAAGGGATGCACTATCGCCGTCGATGTGTCCATATGACTGCTCAAGCGCTATATTTGCCGATAGGGTTAACGGAAAATGCTGAGCATACTTGTTGCCCAAATAGCCGTTAAGCAGCATAACCCCCTTTGAGTGAATAGGCTGTCCAAGCTCTACCTCACGCTCAATATCAACTACACCACTTGCGCCGGCAAATACAGTAGACGTTATGCGTGCGGGCGTACCAAATGCGGTATCACCAATGTCCAATACCGTTAACCCGTTTACTTTGCCTATCGCCTTGCCTTCAGTGGCAATAAGCACATGCCCTTCTTTAATATCGTTTAATAGTGTTTGACTGACGCGGCCGGTGCGACGCTTTTTGGCACTCAGTGCCGTCTTTAAGTGGTCAAGTTCTAGCGTGTCGGCATTGGATTTCTGACAGAAATAATAGGCTTCATTAACTAACTCGATAACTTCAGCAAAGTGCGCAGATAGCTTTTCTTTGTGTTCAGCCATTCTTAACGAGTACTCAACTAGCCTGCACATTGCGTTAGCGGTAATGCCTTTAAGTCCTAACTGAATAAGATGCGCACGTACTTTGCCCACGAAATCAAAAAGCGCCTGCCTGGTGACGGGAATTTCCAGGTCAAAATCCACCAACACTCTGAATAGTTCATCAAACTCATCATCATAATCTTGCAGCGTGTAGTATAAATCGCGCGAGCCTAACAAAACGATTTTCACATTTAAATCAATAGGCTGTGGATTTAGCGTAATGTTGTTAACCATACCCACGTCTTGCTGCGGTAAATCCATACGCAAGCGCTGTGACTTGATGGCAAGTTTAAGGGTATCCCATACAAAAGGTTGCTCAATGAGTTGATCGACGTCCAACAATAGGTAACCGCCGTTAGCACGGTGCAGTGCACCAGGCTGTATCATTCGATAGTTAGTAAATACGCTGCCATGAATGTTGGTGTATTCGATTTTTCCAAACAGATTTTGGTACGTTGGGTTTGGCTCATAAATAACAGGGGCCGCATCGTCGAGTTTATTCGACACCAAAACGTTGGGAAGAAATTGTTCTTCTAAAAATACCTTCTTGTCGAAGTCATCACTCTTTTCTTCTTTCTGCTCGTCACTGTGAATGACTAAGATGGCGTTGACCAATGCGGTTTTGAGCTGTCTAAGGTACTTCATTACCCCTAGTTCAGACGCATATTTGTGCTCAAGCACTTTTAGCAGCGGCTTAATCCCCTGCTCTGCGGTCTTTTTGTCTAGCTCACGCAGACGCTCAGAGTTTTCTCGTTTCCATGTAGGCAAGCTTAATAAGCTTTCACTCAGCCTGTTTTCTAGTTCGTCAATAAGGGTATAAAAACCTTCCCGTTGCTCGTCAGATAACGACGTAAATTCGGTATCACTTAGTGGTTTACCGTCAACGATAGGCGAAAACGTAATTGAACCGCCTTCTTCGTATAATGCAACATCGTTGGCTTGCGCGTAACGCTCTACTGCATCGATAGCCGCATCGTACTTCTGCTCGAACTCTCTGGATATTGCAGCTCGCCGGCGCTGATACCCAGGATTATCGAAGGCAATGGGCAGCGAGTCTAGAACATCATCGATGAGGGCAGCCATGTCCTTGTGAAATGCTTTCCCACCACCAGGGGGAAACTTTAAAGCAACGGGTTCGCGCTCTTCATCGAAATTGTTGATATAACACCAATCATCAGGCGCTGGTAGCTGGGCAACTTGACGTTCAATATAATCTTTTACTAGAGTAAAGCGGCCCGTAGCAGGCTCCCCCATCACGTAAAGATTGTAGCCTTTGGTGTTAATACCTAACCCAAACGTAAGTGCTTCACGCGCACGCTCTTGCCCAATGAAGGTCGCATTTAGCGCTTCATCATCTTTTAATGCACTGTTTATCGCACGGCGATTTATGGTGGGTGAAAGCGCGTCTACATTCAACGCATATTGTTTACTGTCTACAGACATGCCTGTTCTATCTTTGTTTCTTTACTTAAGTGAAACCCTAATTAACAGTAGTGTCAAACGCTTATCCTGAATAAGGCACCTTTGCATCGTTAATTGCACAACAAACAACCACCTTCATGAGGTTAGGAAGAAATTAGTTAGTACTAAAAGAGGATTGCGGCCTTCCCAAACATTAAAGTGTGTAGAAACGTACGCTGCTTTCAATTACCTTAAAGAGAGGAAAAGACCGACATGCTTTTTATCGACGAGACCAGGCTTCGCGCGCAATAACCAATAAATAAAAACAGGGTAATAACAATGACAAAAAAATTGAAAACTCGCTCAACCCTTCTGCTCACCTCCTCTTTCCTAGCTACCTTTCTGGGTACGGCATTTTCTTCAATGAGTATCGCTAACGTAAACTATGCAGATAACTCAGGGTTTTCTATTACTAACGAGAGTGAAAGCTATGCGGCTGTCGAAGTGGTGTACTCTAACTTTATTCAACATGTAGACATGTGGTGGCCAAAAGACCACACGTGGTGGAAAGGCTCGCTTCGCATTGATGAGCAAGCTGGGGGCTGTTTCTGTGAAACGACAGACACGGCGAGTGCAGCACATATGCAAGTAAGCTATGTTGAACCGAATAAAAAAGTGGTGATGACAGGCGGCTTAGGCCCGCTTCAGGAAATGGGTATGTCAGGTGCACTGACATGGGAATTCAGCACAATAGCATCGAGCACATCATCGGAAGCAAACACACAAGAAGGTCGTATACCGAAAACTAAAGTCACCCTTACCTACCACGCCTCAGGCAATATTCACTTTAATGGCCAAAAAGCATCTAACGAAGACGCCGCCAATTTAGTTCGAGTAGTCGACAAAGTGCAGGCGCAACAACTAAATGCGCTAACCGCGTTCAGTGACAATAATTAGATGCGACACTGGGGCCTGTTTATCAACAAGATAAGATGGCGCCAAGAGAAAGTAAGATGAGCAAATGGGGCCAGTTCTTGTGTTCAATCGACGTAAACTGTGCCATTAATGCTCACTTTTCAAGCAAGCAACAATAAATATTGCCTAGTTCGGTGTTAAGCTATTGAGGCATGGCTTAGCGCTGGGTTATTCTATTGGGCTATATGTATGTTATGTGGGTGAATTCCACGCGCGGTTAGTTGGCGTTGTTACAAACTCGCCTTATGCCGCCCCATAAACGTTTAACTTTTAATGCGGAAGCCTAAGTTTCATGGCCGATAATCAGTACAATCCGAAAGACATTGAACAACGCGTTCAGCAATACTGGGAAGAAAACCAATCGTTTAAAGCAAATGACGACGTAGAAAAAGAAAAGTTCTACTGCCTGTCTATGTTCCCATACCCTAGTGGCCGACTTCACATGGGCCACGTGCGCAACTACACCATTGGTGACGTGATCAGCCGTTTCCAGCGCATGCAGGGTAAAAATGTATTGCAGCCTATGGGTTGGGATGCTTTTGGACTTCCGGCTGAAAATGCAGCAATTAACAACAACACTGCACCGGCGAAATGGACATACTCAAATATTGATTATATGAAAAACCAGCTTCGCTCGTTGGGTTTCGGTTACGACTGGGATCGCGAAGTAACAACATGTAAATCAGATTACTATCGCTGGGAACAGTGGTTCTTCACACGCCTTTACGAAAAAGGTCTTGTTTACAAGAAAAACTCTACTGTGAACTGGGACCCTGTAGACCAGACTGTTTTGGCCAACGAGCAGGTAATCGACGGTCGCGGATGGCGCTCTGGTGCGCTGGTTGAGCAAAAAGAGATCCCTCAGTGGTTTATTAAAATTACTGACTACGCCGAAGAACTTTTGCAAGACTTAGAGCAGCTTGAAGAATGGCCAGACCAAGTACGCGCAATGCAGGCAAACTGGATTGGCCGCTCTGAAGGCGTTGAAATTACTTTCGACTTAGCGTCAGCGGTTAACGACATTGCCGATTTAACGGTATATACCACGCGTCCAGATACCTTCTACGGCGTTACTTACGTTGCAGTAGCTGCGCAGCACCCTCTTGCCGAATTCGCAGCAAAATCGAACCCAGATTTAGCGGCCTTTATCGACGAATGTAAAAACACCAAAGTTGCTGAAGCTGAATTAGCAACCATGGAGAAGAAAGGTTTTGCCACGGGTTTTGAGGTTGTTCACCCACTAACCGGTGAAAAGCTTCCAATTTGGGTCGCTAACTTCGTGTTGATGGACTACGGTTCAGGCGCGGTAATGGCTGTTCCTGGCCACGACCAGCGCGATTGGGAATTTGCGACTAAATACAACCTACCTATTCAACAAGTCATTGCGCCAAACGCAGGTGATGAAGATAAGTGCGACCTTACCGCCTCTGCATTTACTGAAAAAGGCAGCTTGATCAATTCAGGTAAGTTCGACGGTCTTGAGTTCGATGCCGCGTTTAACGGCATTGCTGATGAGCTTGAAAGCAAAGGCTGTGGTAAGCGCAAAATAAATTACCGTTTACGTGACTGGGGCGTAAGCCGTCAACGCTACTGGGGCGCACCTATTCCAATGCTTAACTTGGAAAACGGTGAATCTGTCCCGGTTCCAGCTGACCAACTACCGGTTGTTTTGCCTGAAGACGTTGAGATGAATGGCGTTACCTCGCCAATCAAAGCTGACCCTGAGTGGGCAAAAACCACATACAATGGCGAAGCCGCGTTACGTGAAACGGATACCTTCGACACCTTTATGGAGTCATCGTGGTACTACGCGCGCTATGCCTGTGCTACTAACAACGACGCTATGCTTGACCCAACATCAGCTAACTACTGGTTACCAGTAGATCAGTACATTGGTGGTATTGAGCACGCTATCTTGCACTTACTTTACTCGCGTTTCTTCCACAAATTATTACGCGATGAAGGCTTGGTAAACTCTGATGAGCCGTTTAAGCGTTTGCTGTGTCAAGGTATGGTATTAGCCGACTCTTACTATCGTGAAGACGCGTCGGGTAAGAAAACCTGGTTCTCGCCTACCGAAGTAAGCACTGAAAAAGACGATAAAGGCCGTATTGTTAAAGCATGGCTAACCGCTGACGGTGAAGAAGTTATTCACGGCGGTATGACGAAAATGTCTAAGTCGAAGAATAACGGTATCGACCCGCAGGAAGTTATTGATCAGTACGGTGCCGATACGGTGCGTTTATTTACCATGTTTGCTGCGCCACCGGAGCAAACCCTTGAGTGGGTAGACTCTGGTGTTGAAGGTGCAAACCGTTTCTTACGTCGTATCTGGAAATTAGTGACCGAACACGTTGAAAAAGGCACGCCAGAAGCGATTGATGTTAAGGCGCTGTCGAAAGACCAACAGGCTCTTCGCCGTGAAGTACACAAGACCATTGAAAAGGTATCTGATGACTTAGGCCGTCGTCAAACCTTTAACACTGCGGTTGCAGCAGTGATGGAATTATTAAACCACCTTCAAAAAGCGCCACAAGACAACGCGCAAGACATCGCAATTATGCGCGAAGCCTGTGAATCTATCTTGTTGCTTCTAAACCCTATTACGCCGCACATTGCTCACGAGCTATGGAAAGTGTTGGGTCACAGTGAAGATATCGATTTAGCGCCATGGCCACAGGCTGATAAAGCCGCATTGGTTGAAGACGAGAAGCTTATCATTGTTCAGGTTAACGGTAAGGTGCGCGCTAAGATGACAATTGCTGCTGATGCAAGCAAAGAGAGCATTGAAGCATCTGCGAAAGAACAGCCTAACGTTCAGCAATTCATCGAAGGTAAAACCATTCGTAAAGTGATTGTTGTGCCTGGCAAGCTTGTAAACATTGTAGCTAACTAGGTCAGATACTGATGAAAAAGCACTTACAATTCGCAGTCGCTGTGTTGGGAACCGTATTGGTTACTGGCTGTGGCTTTCATTTGCGAAGTAGCCCTAGCCTACCTGACGACATTAACACCGTTGCTATTGAAAGTGCCCGAGCACACGCGCCCTTGGCGCGTGCGCTTGATAAACGCTTAAACGTTTACGGTTTATCCAGCGTTAGCGTAGATAAAACATCACGCTCTAACCAAAACGTAAACATTTATTTGCTTCCAGAAAAATTAGAACGTCAGCTGCTGTCGGTTTATCCTTCGGGTCAAGTTGCTGAATATGAACTGATATATGTTGTGCGTTACCGCGTGCAGTTTCCTGGTAAGGAAGCGGTAATGGTGCAATTTGAAGTAGTACGTGACTATCAAGACGACCCTGACCAGGTGTTGGCAAAGTCTCGCGAACTTGAATTGATGTTAAGTGAAATGCGCGATGAAGCCGCTGATATCATGATCAGACGCCTTTCCAGTCAGGCAGCCGCTGCACCAAATGCATCGACTTCAATTAGTCAGTAAACATCAGAATTTTTCATGCAAATTTATCCAAACCAATTTAGCCAAGATATCACCAAGGCACTTCGCCCGTGCTATCTGGTGTTTGGAGATGAACCCCAGCAGAAGTTCGATGTCATTGAGCAAATACGCGCTAAAGCAAAAGTCAATGGCTTTGAAGAGCGTACAGTATTAGTTGCTGAAACGGGCTTTAACTGGAATCAGTTGATTGAAGCCACGCAAAGCATGTCGCTTTTCTCAAGCCAACAGTTTATTGAATTAGAGCTACCTACGGGAAAACCTGGCACTGAAGGCAGTAAAATGCTGCAAGAAGTCGCGGCATCATTAAACCCCGATATTTTGTTGCTGGTTCACGGCCCCAAAATTGGCAAAGACGTGCAGCGCGGAAAATGGTTTAAAGTGCTTGATGATTTGGGCGTGTCGGTATTGTGTTACCCGTTGGAAGGCAAGCAGCTCAATGCATGGCTAAACCAGCAGTTAAATGCCCACCAACTCTCCGTATCAGCGTCGGGTGCTAAGATGATTGCTGATTTCTGCGAAGGCAACATGCTTGCTGCTAAGCAAGAAATTGACAAGCTCGCCCTACTCTATCCACACCAGTCTATTTCAGACGAACAAATTGAAAGGGCGATGGTCGATCAGTCGCGCTTCAACGTGTTTCAACTGGTTGACGTTATGCTTAGCGGCGACAGTACCCGCTGCATAAAGATGCTATATCGACTAGAGAGTGAAGGTCTGGAGCCTAACATAATTATTTGGGCGCTGATTCGAGAGTGGGAGCAGTTATGGAAACTAAAACTAGCTCAGCAAAGCGGTAACCCTATTCAGTGGCAAAAATTCGGTATTTGGCGTAATAGACAAGGTTTTTATCAAAATGCCTTAAATCGTCTTAGCGTTGCGCAGCTAGAAGACATCCAAAAAGCGCTGACTCAGTCAGATCATGCATTCAAACAAAATGTCATTGCCCGCCCTTACGTCGAAATGTGTCACTTGTGCATGATGTTCATGGGGATGGACCTTCGCGAAATTCCCCTGTTGCAAGCATAATGGGCGATTCTCGATCATATCCAACGGTGAAAGCCATTCTTGGCGGTACGTTTAATCCGCCGCATAAAGGCCATATTGGTGCGGCACTTAAAGCGGCAGATGAAATTGGCGTAAACCACGTTCATCTCATGCCTTGTAAATTAGCTCCGCATAAGTCAGTAGGTGTGTCAGAAAGCCATCGGGTAAAAATGATTGAACTTTGCGCCCAAAACAATGACAGACTTATTCCAGAGTTAATTGAACTGGCGCTTCCGTCACCCTCTTATACAGTTAAAACACTGCGTGCACTCAAAGAGAAAAGCGATGACACAATCTGTTTTTTCATTGGCGCGGATTCACTGTATAATCTGGATAAATGGTACGAGTGGGAACACCTGCTCGATTATTGTCACTTAGTGGTTATGCGCAGAGACGATGAGAAGTTTTCGCCTCCTCCCGCAATACAAGCTTGGTTAGATTGTCATGTGAATAACGATAAAAATGTTATTCACGCAAAGCCTGCAGGCCATGTAGTGTTAACCAACACACCGCTTTTTAGTGTTTCATCTACTGAAATTCGTGACGTACTAACAAGTGCTGCCACGTCCGAGAAATCGGGTACGCCAAACAGTTCAAATGCTGACCTATCTAATTTATGGTTAGAAGAAAGCGTTTTAGATTACATAAACGAACATCAGTTATATAAAAGTTAAGTAAGTGAGGAAAACTCTTGGAGAGTCAACAGCTCAAACAGTTTGTTAAAGACAAAATTGACGATATGAAAGGCCGTGATGTTATTGAACTAGACGTTCGCGGCAAATCAAGTATTACAGATACCATGATCATTTGTTCAGGTAACTCAAAGCGCCACGTTTCATCTATTGCTGAAAACGTAATGGTTGAAGCAAAAAATGCCGGTCATGCTCCTGGAAGCGTGGAAGGTAAGGAAACCGGCGAATGGGTTCTGGTTGATTTTGGTGATGTTATTTTGCACGTTATGCAAGATGAAACCCGTGATTTCTACCAATTAGAGAAGCTGTGGTCGTAGTGGCGTAAAGGCTTGCTATGAACATGCAGTAACACGGTCAATAAAGGCCATACTCGAATGCGTATGGCCTTTACTGTATAAGTGAAAGACTAATTCCTGCGGTAAGGGTAAAAGAAGTGCGTATACAAATCGTCGCGGTCGGAACAAAAATGCCAAGTTGGGTAAGTACAGGCGTGGATGAGTTTATTCGTCGTTTCCCTAGCGACATGCCAGTGTCGTTTACTGAAATACCCGCCGGAAAGCGAGGCAAAAACGCGGATATTAAGCGCATTTTGGAAAAAGAAGGCGAGCAAATGCTAGCCGCTATTCCCAAAGGAAATCGCATTGTTACGTTAGAAGTAACGGGTAAACCCTGGGACACTCCCACGCTTGCAAAACAACTCGACAATTGGAAAATGGACGGGCGCGACGTAAGCCTGCTTATTGGTGGTCCAGAAGGGCTAGCACCAGAATGTATTGCTGCGTCGGAACAAAAGTGGTCCTTATCAGCCTTAACTCTACCCCATCCACTCGTTAGGATTATTCTTACAGAAAGCTTATACCGCGCGTGGTCGGTGACGCAAAACCACCCATATCACCGTGAGTAATTGGTCGCTTTATTAATGCAAAGGAAGTCAATGCAACGAAAACGTCAAGCAATACGGGACCACTCCGCTGAAGCGAACTTGTTCGCGCGCCGAGCGACCATTGCTTTTATTATTGTTGTGGCCATGTTGGGCATTGTACTTAACAACCTCTATTCTTTGCAGGTTACCCAGTTTGAAGATTATCAAACCCGTTCTAACGGTAATCGCATCAAGGTTCTTCCGATACCGCCCAACCGTGGACTTATCTATGACCGTAACGGCGTGCTTTTAGCAGAGAACCGTCCGGTTTTCAGTTTGGAAGTTATTCCAGAGCAAGTGGATGATATTGAACAAACCCTTGCAGATCTGACCGAACTAATGAGCATCACCAGCGATGAAATTGAACGCTTTCAATCTACGCTTAAAGGAACGCGAAGATTTAAACCCGTTGCGCTTCGCACTCAGCTAAGCGAAGAAGAAGTAGCGCTATTCTCTGCCAGCAAACACAAGTTTCCAGGTGTTCAAATTGAAGCCCGCTTAGCTCGTTATTACCCTTATAAAGAAACGCTTACCCATGCACTGGGTTATGTTGCACGCATTAACAAGCGAGACTTACAAAAACTCGTTGAAGCAGGTCAAGAAGATAATTACGCCGCAACCCACGATATCGGTAAGCTAGGCATAGAGAAATACCACGAAGAGCTGCTTCATGGAAAAGTGGGTTATCAGCAGGTCGAAGTAAACAACCAAGGCCGAATTATTCGTGTACTCAGTGTTGAGCCACCAACACCGGGCAAAGACATCGTACTAAACCTGGATTTAGAGCTTCAGTTAGAAGCCCAGCGAATAATAGAAGGCATGCGCGGCGCAGTAGTGGTTACCGATGTTAAAACAGGTGGCGTACTGGCACTTTACTCTAACCCTAGTTACGATCCCAATTTATTTGTGCACGGTATCAGCAGCAAGAATTACTCTGCGCTACTGAATTCACCAGACCGCCCGCTAATTAACAGGGCGACACAAGGACAATACCCTCCCGCTTCTACCATTAAACCGCACCTTGGTTTTGTTGGACTAGAAGAAGGCATTATCACCAAAGACTACACCATTAACGATACAGGTCGCTATCAATTGCCAAATGTGTCTCACGTGTGGCGTGATTGGCGTCGATGGGGTCACGGCAAAGTAGATGTATCAAAAGCCATAGAAGTATCTTGCGACACCTACTATTACGAATTGGCTTATAAATTAGGGATCGATAAAATCAGTGAATCTATGTACGAATTCGGATTCGGAGATTTCACGGGTATCGATCTTTACGAAGAGTCAGATGCCAACATGCCTAGCCGAGGCTGGAAACGCGCTCGCTTTAATCAACCTTGGTATATTGGTGACACCATCCCCGTTGGTATAGGACAGAGCTATTGGACCACCACGCCGGTACAGTTAAATACATCGGTTAACACGCTTATCAATGCTGGGGAACGCTATATTCCACAAATCATTCGCGGTTATATGAACACCGATAGTTCTGTCGACCTTATCCCGCTTAAGTCGCTGCGGCCTATAGAGATTAAGAACCGTAACAATTTGGATGTGGTGTTGAACGCCATGCGCGATGTTGTGAGTGGCGAAGAAGGCGGCGCGCGTCATGCATTTGCAGATACCCCTTACGACTCTGCGGGTAAGACAGGAACAGCACAGTTATTTACCGTTGGTCAGAATGAAAAATATGACGCTACTAAAATTGATGAGCGTCTTCGAGACAATGCCATGTATGTTGGCTTTGCACCCTTTAATGATCCAGAGATATCGGTAACCGTGGTCCTTGAGAACGTAGGCGGTGGTAGTAAGAACGCAGCCCCCGTCGCCCGTCAAATCATGGATTTCTATTTCAGGGACCGTGTTTTTGAAACTGCCGAAGCTGACTTAGCAAACAGTGATAATGAATTAGGGACGAACTAGTGAAGAGAACCACCTTAAACCCTAATAAAATAAGTTTTCTTCAGCGCATTCATATCGATGGCTGGCTGTTAGTCGGGCTTCTCGTGCTAAGTTGTGTTGGGCTATTTACTCTGTACTCGGCGTCAGGTCAGGATATGGAGCAAATGGAGCGCCAGTTTATCAGGCTGGGATTTAGCTTTATCGTTATGTTCGGATTAGCCCAAGCCCCTTTGGGCGTGTTTAGGTTTTTCTCAACCTATGCCTATGGTGCAGGCCTGCTCATGCTAATTGCCGTATTATTATTTGGTGATATGGGCAAAGGCGCACAGCGCTGGCTAGATCTCGGCTTTATCCGTTTTCAGCCCTCTGAACTGATGAAGCTTGCCGTGCCTATGATGGTTGCATGGTATATCAGTAAATTCACTATGCCGCCACGCACGACCCACATTATCGTTGGGTTTGGTTTGGTGGTCGTGCCCACCATTCTCATTGCAAAGCAGCCCGATTTAGGGACCTCGTTACTCATCGCCAGTTCAGGTATCTTTGCCATATTCTTGGCAGGTATGAGTTGGCGCCTTATTTCAGTAGTGGGCGGCCTCATTGGCGCATTTGCACCTGTGATGTGGTTCTTTTTAATGAAGGATTATCAAAAGCAGCGGGTTCTTACTTTTTTGAACCCGGAAAGCGACCCGCTAGGTTCTGGCTACCACATAATCCAATCTAAAATTGCCATTGGTTCCGGTGGTGTAGACGGCAAAGGCTGGCTACAAGGCACGCAGTCACAACTTGAGTTTTTACCCGAACGTCACACCGACTTTATCTTTTCAGTATTCAGTGAAGAGTTTGGTCTTACCGGGGTAATGTGTTTAATGGCAATATACATTTTTATAATTATGCGCGGCCTTATAATTTCTAGCCGGGCACAAGACGCCTATGCAAAATTGCTTGGCGGCAGTATTACCCTTACCTTTTTTGTTTATGTGTTTGTAAACATGGGCATGGTGTCCGGATTACTTCCCGTGGTGGGTGTTCCCCTTCCTCTAGTGAGCTTTGGAGGAACATCTATGGTGACTTTAATGGCAGGTTTTGGCATTCTTATGGCCATTGCCACTCAGAAACGTTTAATGTCTAGATAACTTGTATGTTGCAGCGCCTTTTTTCGGTACTTGATTTTGTAAAAGCGGGTTTAGTTAATGCGCGTCTTGTTAACCAGAATCTGGCAAACGGACAGTCCTTTCGCTATGGCTCAGCTGTTTTTGTAGTTTTGGCATTAGTGGGATGCCAAAGTGCACCTACACAACCTGGTCGCTATACCCAAAAGCAAGACTCAGCGCCTAAGCACGTTGCCAAGAAACCAGAAACACTTGATGCTGTACCAAAATACGAAGCCTACCGCATGTTTAACAGCAGGCCCTACAAGGTACTGGGCAAGCACTACACGCCAATGGACAGTGGTAAAGGCTATGAAGAAGTGGGCTACGCCAGTTGGTATGGCCAGAAGTTTCACGGTCACTTAACCTCAAATGGCGAAACTTACAATATGTTTGCCATGAGCGCGGCTCACAAAACATTACCACTGCCCTCTTACGTGCGTGTTACTAATTTGGAAAATAACAAACAAGCGATCGTCCGCGTTAACGACCGCGGCCCTTTTCACGATGATAGAATTATCGATTTGTCGTATGCAGCCGCAGTAAAACTAGGCTACCACAGCAAAGGCACAGCGCGAGTCAAACTTGAAGTTATCCACTTTGACGAACAAAACAATGTGACGGTGGGAAACAGTCCAACTGTTACTTACGATGAATACTTGGGTATTGCGGTAGTACCCGCACCGGCTCTGGCAGCAACTTCACCCACCCCGCCATTAGCCCCCTCTTCGAACACCGCGGATACCAACACAAGCAGCAGTGAGAAAAGTAGCAGCGCGGTAAGTGATGCGATTTATATTCAAGTTGCTGCTCTATCAAATGCCGAGAAAGCAAAATCAATCTCTAACGTGCTATCGGCGTTATATCAAATTCCCGCTCACCTGCCAGTAGCAGATAACATTTATAAACTACAGTTAGGCCCTATCCACGATGAAGCAGTCGTCGCGGAGGTGCTTGAACAATTAAAGCAAAATGGCTATCCCAACGCTTACGCGATTACGCAGACCATGTAGTTGGTTGGGTTGTCGCACGCTCATAAAAACAACGACATTGTGGCAGCATTGTGTCATTCAGCAGGCAATATCACGGTTTCTTCGCCTAATACCTACAATCACGTAAACTTTTTTGATAAAACCTAGTCTTATAAGCAGGCTTTCGTTAAGATCTCTGCTCGCCCCCACAAATAAGTGGGTGAATAATCAGAGTTCGGTTACGAACTGGATAAAAGCTAAAATTGGGTAGCCATGTTTTAAGGTATTCGCTTCGCGGTTATCGCAATAACAAGGTAAGCTTTAACTCACACGGACAAACGGTCAAAGAAATTAGAACCATGCTCAGAATAATTCAACGCGCTAAACCGTCATTACTTTCATTTGCCTTTTTGGTGATGGGGACATTACTACACACAGCTAACGCTGCAGTAGTGACACCGCCAGCCCCCACTGTAGCTGCAGAAGGTTTTTTACTTACCGACTATGAAACCGGTAACGTTATTGCGTCTAAAAACGCAGATATGCAGCTTGCGCCAGCAAGCCTAACCAAAATCATGACGATTTATGTCATTGGTAAAGAGCTTCAAGCGGGCAACATTAGTCTGGATGATGAAGTCACTATTTCTGAGAATGCATGGGCGAAGAAATTCCCAGATTCATCAAAAATGTTCATCGAAGTAGGAACACAAGTTTCTGTAAGTGATTTGCTTCGCGGTATCGTTGTGCAGTCAGGTAACGACGCCTGTGTGGCAATGGCTGAACACGTTGCAGGTTCAGAATCTGCGTTTGCCAGCATGATGAATGCACATTCAGCATCACTTGGCATGACAAGCTCACACTGGGTAAACGCTCACGGTTTACACGACCCAGATCACTACACAACGCCGCGTGATATGGCGATTTTATCTCGCGCACTTATCGCCGAAACGCCAGAAATGTACAAGATTTACAGCGAGAAGGAATTCACCTTCAACGGCATCAAGCAATACAACCGCAACAGCCTACTATGGGACAAAAGCTTAAACGTAGATGGCATAAAAACTGGCCATACATCAGACGCTGGCTACAGCCTTATCACATCAGCAGAGCAAGGCGGAATGCGTTTAATCTCAGTGGTTATGGGTACCGACAGCGAACGCGCGCGTAAAGTTGAAAACAAAAAATTGCTAAAATACGGCTTCCGCTTTTATGAAACACTGACGCCTTACCAAGCAGGCCACAGTTTTGTTGCACACCGCATCTACATGGGCGACAGAGAAACCGTAGACCTTGGAATTAATCAATCTACCCCCATTACTATCCCGCGCGGCCAGGCTGCAAACTTAGAAGCTAACTTTGAGCTTGACGACAAGCTAGAAGCACCACTTGCGAAAGGCCAAGTTGTTGGGAAACTCTACCTTCAGTTAGATGGTGAAGATGTAGCGAGTTACCCTTTGGTAACACTCCAAGAAGTAAAAGAAGGCAGCTTCTTTAACCGCGCTAAAGACTACATTATGCTTCAGCTAGGTTTTGACGACGAGTAAGTTACTATACTGAAAACGTTAAAAAGCTAGTTGTGAAGCGGCCAGATTTGTTACAATCTGGCCGTTTTTTTATATGATATTTTAAGTACCAAGGATATCGCATGGATACCCGTTTCGACGAACTACTAGATTTTCCAACGAACCAAACCTTTAAAGTAATGGGCGTTGCCCACGAAGACCTACCACAACAGGTAGTGGGCTGTCTTCAGCAGCATGCGCCTGGCGACTATTCACCCACAGTAAAACCAAGCAGTAAAGGTACTTACCACTCGGTGTCTGTGAGCGTACGAGTTACCAGTAAAGAGCATATGGAAACCATTTACACTGAGTTAGCTAAATTAGAGCTTGTAAGGGTTGTACTTTAAGTGAATGAGCAGTCGACAGTGACTACCGTAGATGGCGTTATTGTACGCCAACTAGGTCGTCAGCCTTATGCCCCAATCTTTGAGGCGATGAAACGCTTTACTGATGAGCGCGATCAGAATACGCCAGATGAAATATGGCTTGTAGAGCATGATGCGGTATTTACACAAGGGCAAGCGGGTAAAGCTGAGCATATTTTGATGCCTGGTGATATTCCTGTTGTTCAGGTTGACCGTGGCGGTCAAGTCACCTATCACGGCCCAGGCCAGCAAGTCATTTATCTAATGCTTAACATAAAGCGCCGTAAACTAGGCGTACGTCATTTGGTCACTGCTATGGAAGAAGCAGTGGTCGGACTACTTGCCAAGTATGACGTAAAGGCCTACCCAAAGCCCGATGCGCCTGGGGTGTACGTTGACGAGAAGAAGGTCTGTTCGCTAGGTTTAAGAATACGTAATGGCTGCTCGTTTCACGGTTTGGCTTTAAATGTTAATATGGACCTATCACCGTTTCAGCGTATCAACCCATGTGGTTACGCCGGTATGGAAATGATCGATACCGCGCGCCTTAATGGTCCAACGACACTTGAAACCGCTGGTAAGGAATTAACGCAGTTGTTGCTAGAAGCGCTTTCCCTTGCACAGCCAACATACAAAGAAGGTTTTGATGAGTAACGCACGACCTCAAGCGGGGGTAAAACTTCGCGATGATGAAAAAGTAAAACACATACCCGTCACCATTATTCCTACAGAAAAGGAAGAAATGCTGCGCAAGCCCGAGTGGATCAAAATCAAACTTCCTCGTACCACCGAGAAGATTGACCATATCAAGAAAACCCTGCGCAAAAACAATCTTCACTCTGTGTGTGAAGAAGCAAGCTGCCCTAACCTAGCAGAATGTTTTAATCACGGTACCGCCACCTTCATGATTTTAGGTGACATTTGTACCCGTCGATGCCCTTTCTGCGATGTAGCCCATGGTAAGCCGCTTCCGCCTAGCGCTGAAGAACCTGAAAAGCTGGCTAAAACCATCGCTGAAATGAACCTGCGTTATGTAGTTATCACTTCAGTTGACCGCGATGACCTTCGCGATGGCGGAGCTCAACATTTCGTAGACTGCATTAACGCAATTCGCGAACACAGCCCTTCAACAACCATTGAAGTGTTAGTCCCTGATTTCCGTGGACGTATGGACCGTGCGCTTGAGATTTTCAAAAATGGCGTGCCTGATGTGTTCAACCACAACTTAGAGACGATCCCGCGTTTATACCGTGAATGTCGCCCTGGCGCGAATTACCAATGGTCGTTGGATTTGCTTAAGAAGTTTAAAGCGCAACACCCTGACGTGATGACCAAATCTGGTCTGATGATGGGTATGGGCGAAGAGAACGAAGAAATTCAAGGCGTACTTGATGATCTGCGCGCTCACAATGTGGACATGCTTACGCTGGGTCAATACCTTCAGCCAAGCCGTCACCACTACCCGGTTAAGCGCTACGTACACCCTAAGGAATTCGACGCCCTTGGTGACTACGCAAAAGAAATTGGCTTCACGCATGCAGCATGTGGCCCTATGGTGCGCTCTAGCTACCATGCAGACCAACAAGCAGCGGGTAAAGAAGTTAAGTAGTACCGAACTTCAGCATAGGGCTCAGCCTAGCGTTGCTAAAAAGTTGATACAGAATAAGAGCGGTGATCTTCACCGCTTTTTTGTGCCTTCGTATTTCAGGGTGACAAACCCGTGGGTATTGTTAGAATGCCCGACAAATTACGCTATCCCTTTTGAAAAGTATTCCCAAATTAAGGGTAAGGTCATTTCATGCGCAAACATATATATATTGCCTATACCGGTGGAACTATTGGTATGAAGCCGTCTAAGCAAGGCTACGTACCCGCTGCAGGCTTCTTGTCAGACACACTGAAAAAGATGCCGGAGTTTCACCGTTCTGAAATGCCCCTTTTTACCCTGCATGAATACGATAACCTTATCGATTCATCAGACATGGATCCGTCTGACTGGCAGCGTATTGCCGATGATATCGCCGACAACTACGGCAAGTATGATGGCTTCATTATTTTGCACGGTACAGACACCATGGCATACACCGCCTCGGCGTTGAGTTTCATGCTTGAGGACTTGTCAAAACCTGTCATTGTTACCGGTTCTCAAATTCCACTGGCAGAGCTTCGCTCAGATGGTCAAGTCAACCTTCTAAACGCGTTATACGTTGCCGCGAACTTCCCCATTGCCGAAGTCGGACTGTTCTTCAACAACAGACTACTTCGTGGCAACCGCAGCCGCAAAGTAGATGCAGATGGGTTCAGTGCCTTTGACTCCCCTAACTTTCCGCCACTGTTAGAAGCTGGCATTAACATTCGTCTGAAAGCCGGTGAATTAGCGAAGACACCAAATAACATCTTAACGGTATCGAACGTCAAAGCCCAACCGATCGGCATGGTTAGTTTGTATCCCGGTATTGCGCCAGAGGTCATTAAAAACACGCTGCAGCAGCCGGTAAATGCACTGATTTTACTGAGCTATGGTGTGGGCAATGCACCTCAGAACCCTGAGCTTATTGCACAGTTAAAATACGCAAAAGCCAGAGAAATTCCTGTTTTGAATTGTACCCAGTGTATGCGCGGTCGCGTAAACATGGGTGGCTATGCCACTGGCCATGGCCTACAAGAAGTAGGAGTTTTATCTGGTAGCGATATGACGCCCGAGGCTGCCCTCGCGAAACTGCACTACTTATTAAGTAAAGGGCTTCCTTTTAAAGAAATAAGCCATCTATTAACGCAAAACTTGCGTGGCGAATTAAGCGACTAACAGTCGTTACAAATAAAGTTTTTAAAAAAAAGGTTTCAACAAGTGACAACAACATATTCGGGTATGCTTAAAAAAATGCGTACCTCCGCCGATGAAAACAATACCGTGCACTACTCGCTTCCAATTGGTGATGAGTTGGTAGATATCAATTCTCTTATCGGCAAGGAAGTAACGGTAACCTACTCTGGTGAAATCAACTGTGTTCACTGCAACCGCAAAACCAAAAAAAGCTTCAACCAAGGATACTGCTACCCGTGTTTGATATCGCTGGCACAATGCGATAGCTGCATTATTAAGCCAGAAAAGTGCCATTACCACGAAGGGACGTGCAGAGAACCGCAGTGGGGTGAAGAACATTGCTTTAGCGAGCATTTTGTTTATTTGGCTAACACAGGTACGGTAAAAGTGGGCATCACTCGTCAAGTCACCGAAGGCGTGTCTACACGATGGATGGATCAAGGAGCTACGCAAGCTACCGTAATGCTGCGAGTTCCTGACAGACTTACCAGTGGTTTGGTTGAAACGTTATGCAAGGATCACATTGCAGATAAAACCAATTGGCGAACAATGTTAAAGGGCAAACCTGACGAGGTTGATTTAGAACAGGTCAAAACCGAATTAATGGGTAAAATTAAAAGTAAGCTAGAAGCGCTGAAGCAAGAAAAAGGGCTTCAAGCAGTATCAGAAGTGACTACGCCTATCCATGATATTCATTACCCTGTTGAAGATTATCCGGTAAAGATAAAATCTTTAAACTTAGATAAGACACCGTCATTTACTGGTGTATTGCAAGGTATCAAGGGGCAATACTGGATGCTAGATGGCGATCGCGTTATTAATATCAGGAAGTTCGCTGGTTATAATGTAGACCTATCTTTCTAGGTAAAATGTTAGGGTCTTATTTTAGCTTACTTATAAAAATAAGACCCTTATTACCCGCCGCTAGCTATCTAATGCGGCTGGTTATTCGAATAGGTATCAGCTACTGCCAGAATTCAAAGTAGTCGTTACTATTTCTTTGCGGTTTAGGTGCAGGCTCAAACGCTGGTGTTCCTAAATATAAGAAACCTACCAGCTCGTCTTCTTCACTTAAACCTAATCCGTTTCTTACCGTCTCACAGTGTGCATAGCCACCGGTGCGCCACATGCCGTTAAACCCTTGTGCTACTGCTGCCATTTGCATCGCCATCACGCCACAGCTTGCCGACGCTATCTGCTCAACACGCGGTACCTTTTCATGTTCCACATGCTTTGCGATGGCTACGATAACCATAGGTGCGCGGTGAGGAAGCTGCACGGCACGTTCAATTTCTTTCTGCGACTTTTCGTTTTCAATAGCGGATTGCTCATAGAGTGCACCTAGCTTATCCAGCCCTTTTCCTGTGCACACAATAAAACGCCACGGAGTAAGACAAGCATGGTCTGGGGCACGTAGTGCAGCCTGCATAATATTCTCTAAGGCATCACCACTAGGTGCTGGCGCTTCTAATCGAGGCTGAGAACTTCTGTTGAGTAACAATGTTAATGCGTCCATTTACGTCCCTACTTTATTTTTTCGCGTTGCTGTTATCACGCTTCGATTTTCATAATCGATAAAAGCGTGCCAACAACAATGATTTACCTAACTTGAATGCTAGATCCTACGGTCCATAAACGAAAAAGACCAGAAAATTCCGGCCTTTTGTACAGCAAATGAGCGTCCCTAATTACTTTTAGAGCGCATGGCTTTATTCACATAGTAATCGACGCTAAAGAAGCGTCCACCACCATAGATAAACAAAACTAAAAGCATAATAAAATAGGTAGCAGCGAATTCGATGCCGTTGTTAAGTACCACAAAGTTACCGCTGGAAGTAAGCCACTCATAATGGCCATGCTCTTGTAACAATGATTTAGCTGCCGCAAGCTTTTCTGGCGCAGCCATAATGTTTTCATTCAGTAAGATTGCACCGTCGGCTAGCCATGAAGACGCATCAGCAATAGCGAGCCATCCATTCTTAGCGTGAACACTCACCATAGCGACTATCATGGTTACCATTAATGGAATACTCACTAAGCGCGTCAATGCACCCAATAACAATAGAACACCGCCCACGAGTTCTGCGGCTGTAGCTAAGAACGCCATTACCAAAGGCACTGGTAAACCAAGCCCATAATCATCGTTACCAAACCAATCTACAATACTGTCGAAACTGGATGCTTTATTCCAGCCAGCCTGTATCATCACTGGTGCTAAATACAAGCGCAATAAAAGTAAAGGAATGCCATCTGCCGCTTGCAGTCGGGCTACGATTTGTTGGTAAATGTGTGTCATTGTTTTGCCTACTTTGTATGATTAAGAAATAAGAACGGCACTTTATGAAAAAAATTTCATCACGCGAAAATAATCCCTCACCGTTTTTACGACTAATGAAAAAGGGCCATGGAAAGACCGGCTATAAAGCAAAGAATGGAAAATTTCTTATGACGATGAGCGAGGATAATCACAAACGTATTGCCTCCCTTATACGAAAGTGGCTGGAACAAGACGAAAAAAAGAATGCAGGATAAAAGTCATCGTAAGTTGCCGAAAACAACGCCGAAAACAAAGACACTCACAAAAAATTACAATTAAGTTCGCGATCTTACTCGATTTAGGTAACATAATAGAACGCAGTACGTGAGTAAGGTATGCCTGATCTACCTTACTCTGGTTAGTTAATTCAAAAAAGGTAGTGACTAAAATGGCAGCCAAAGGAAATTGGACTAAATCCTTATTTATTGGCTTGTGGACGGTACTTAACTTCACCCGCAAACTTTTCTTTAATTTGATATTCATTGTTATTTTTGTTGGATTAATTATCGCCATTGCTGGTCAGGATGATGACCCGCTAACGGTCAATAAGGACAGCGCGCTTTTCCTTACTTTGAACGGCAAACTCGTTATTGAAAAAGAAAGCATTGACCCTTTTGAGCAATTTTTGCAGGAGTCACTAGGTAGCGAGCCCGAAAACCCAGAAGTGCTTGTTCGCGACGTAGTTAAAGTGCTTGAGAATGCCAAAAAAGACCGACGTATAAAAGCCCTTGTTCTAGACCTTCACGGGTTAACAGGCGGCGGTTTAGATAAATTGCGCAATGTGGCCAACGCTATCGACACATTCAAAGAATCAGGAAAACCCGTTTACGCGATTGGCGATTATTTTTCACAAGATCAATATTACCTAGCCGCTCATGCTGACAATATATACCTCAATCCCATGGGTGGATTGATGTTCGAAGGTTACGGACGTTACGGCATGTACTTCAAAGACATGCTTGAGAAGCTTAAAGTCACCACGCACATATTCCGCGTAGGAACTTATAAATCTGCCGTTGAGCCTATCATGCGCAACGACATGTCTGATGAAGCAAAAGAAGCTGAAAAGCAATGGTTAGATGGCTACTGGGCGCAATACAAGTCTGACGTTGCGTCAGCTCGCGGTATTGACGAGTCTAACTTCGATGAAACCTTGGAAGGTCTATTAGCTAAGTTTGAAGCAGCAGGCGGTGACTTTGCTCAGTATGCGCTAGAAAACAACTGGGTTGATGCATTGAAAACGCGCGAGGAAGTGAGATTAGAATTGACCGAGTTAGTGGGTGAAAGTGATAACGAACACGGCGTAAACCTCACTACCTTCAATACTTATCTCAAAGTAGTGAACCCACCCATGCCTGTTATCGAGTCAGACATGGATAAGATAGCCATTGTTGTTGCAAAAGGAACTATTTTAAATGGCAATCAAAAAGCGGGTACCATTGGTGGAGATAGCACTGCACGCTTACTCAGAAAGGCACGCTTAGATGACAATGTAAAAGCTGTTGTTCTTCAAATTGATTCACCGGGAGGCAGTGCATTTGCTTCCGAAGTGATTCGTCAAGAAGTATTGCAGCTTCAACAAGCCGGCAAGCCGGTTGTTGCCTCTATGAGTACTTACGCGGCGTCTGGTGGCTACTGGATTGCAGCAAGTACCGACAAAATTGTTGCCAGCCCAAGTACTATTACAGGCTCTATTGGCGTGTTCGGCATGTTCATGACATACGAAAATTCACTCGACTACCTTGGTATCCATAGTGACGGCGTGGGTTCAACAGAGCTTGCCGGGTTCTCAGCTGTTCGCCCCCTTGCACCTGAATTTGGCCAAATTTTACAGCGCAATGTAGAAAACACTTACGGCAATTTCTTGTCGCTCGTATCTAATGCACGTGACATGTCTGTTGAAGACGTCGATAGCGTTGCGCAAGGTCGCGTTTGGATAGGTGAAGACGCAATTGAATTGGGCCTTGTTGATCAATTAGGCACTCTTGAAGACGCTGTTACTGCCGCGGCAGAATTTGCAGAGCTCGAAAAATACGACACTTTCTATGTTCAACGTACCTTGAGTGCACAAGAAATTTTCTGGAAAGAGTTTTTCGGCCAGGCTATGACGTTTGTAGGCAAGTGGCAGTTTGCTCACGCCGACTCTGCACTAGTTAACGAGTTCAAACGTGTGCTCCAAGAGTTTAGTCTGATAAATAAGCTTAACGATCCTAAAGGTACTTATGTTTTGTGTTTACCTTGTGATGTCGAGTAATATGCATTAAAAACAAGTAAACATAATGACACGTATAGAGGCAGCAAGATCGCTTCAAATGACCTAACTAATGAACAGCGTCGCGTTATAACCGACGCTGTTTTTTATTGCTATGAGCAGGCTGAGCAATATTTTAAACGTAGTTTTGAGCGCCCAACCATCACCTTTAGACGCTCTGGTAAAAATGCAGGCACTGCATTTTTGCAACAAAATCGCGTTAACTTTCACCCTCTTCTTTTCAAAGATAATGTCGATGCGTTTCTTGAAGACGTGATCCCGCATGAGGTCAGTCATCTTTTGGTATGGACTTTGTTTGGCAGGGTCCAACCCCATGGAAAAGAATGGCAGTCGATTATGCAGAGTATTTTTAAGCGCTCGCCATCAGCTACGCATCAATTTGATGTAAAGCAGGTAGTCAAAACCTTTCTATATGTATGTAACTGCGATACTTATGCGTTGAGCACGCGAAGACACAATAATATATTAAAAGGAGCTCAATACAGGTGCAGGAAATGCCAAAGCCTACTTAAAGCATCTTAATCGCTTTGCAGTTCACCAAATCCCCCCTCTTTACCCTGTCTAGCTCTCGACTAGGTGAAACTTAGCTTTTTTTAGTTAAACCAATGCTTGGTAAAAGCATTGTCTAAATCGTTAAACGCTGTTTTAAGAAGCTGCGCGAGTTCTTTGTACTTGGGTTTGGACTTTGCTTTACTCACACTAACGCCTTGCGTACGCATTTTTGAATGGATTTCTTGGTACCAGCTTTTGAGTTGTGGCGGAAGGTATTGGTCTGATCGGTGCCCTAGCCATAACAAGCCCTGCACGGGCAGACTTAAGAAAAAAGCGCCAATGGTAATAGTTTGAGGGATATAATCTGTGCCAAGGTTTTGATACAAAAGTGCGCACGACACCATAGCGACAGGCGGCATTGTTTTTATCGCAAATTTGGTCGCAGCCACAACCCGGCACTCTGGAAAAAAGGCGTAGAGCTCTTTTCTAACAGGCCATGTCTTCATGTACTGCTGACCGTTTTTCAACATTGTCATTACTGATTGAGACATGGCTCACCTCTTCTTTTTTGGTACGTACATCTAAATTGTAAACGGCTTTTTTGGCATTACAATTTTATTGCGCTTTTTTCACACATATTGGCAGTGCTATACACACTAATCACTGTGATTTAATTTTATCAAATAAGATCGCGTAATGGATCATTAAGTTTCATTGCAATCTTGGTGCGCTTTCATGAAAAGCCGAATATTATTTATAGATATTTGTTCTGCGATTCGATGCAGTTACTAAGGCTTAAACAGCATTACGCACTCTTGCTCGTAAAGGTACTACAAAGTTAAAACGAGCTTAATAATTAAATGGTATAAATTGAACTTATCTTTAAGTGACATTTTTCTCTCTTAAAGGCATCATATAGCGCTTAAGCCCAAACAATGTGCGGCATGGCTTTGTTGTTACTTTTATTTAAACGAGTTAATGATGAACCTGACGATGCTGCACTGGCATACTACTATAATAAAAGTAACTAGGTGTTGTGCTTGATTTACGAATTTTCGCCCCTACCTAGCTTTCTAAGAGAATTTTATAAGTAACCCACGGCGGGTGAATTATTTGGAGAGGAAAATGGCAGAAAGCAGACACGTCCGTCTACTTATCTTGGGTTCAGGCCCAGCAGGTTATTCAGCAGCGGTTTATGCTGCACGTGCAAACCTTAAACCTGTACTGTTAACTGGTATTCAACAAGGCGGACAGCTTACTACCACAACAGAAGTAGAAAACTGGCCGGGCGATCCTGAAGGCCTAACTGGCCCAGATCTAATGGTACGTATGCAAAAGCATGCAGAGAAGTTCGACACCGAAATCATTTTCGACCATATCAACAAAACTGATTTTTCAAAGCGTCCTTTCACGCTTTATGGCGACAGCGGCACTTATACGTGTGACGCACTGATCATTGCCACAGGTGCCTCTGCTAAATACCTTGGCCTGGAGTCAGAGCAAGCCTTTATGGGTAAAGGCGTATCTGCCTGTGCAACCTGTGATGGTTTTTTCTATCGCAACCAAAAAGTAGCGGTTATCGGCGGCGGTAATACTGCAGTTGAAGAAGCACTATATTTATCGAATATTGCGTCAGAAGTTCACGTTATTCATAGAAGAGATAGCTTTAGAAGCGAAAAGATTTTAGAACAGCGTCTTCGTGACAAGGCGGAAAATGGTAACGTTGTACTTCACCTAAACCGTACGCTTGACGAAGTGCTTGGTGATGAAATGGGCGTAACTAAAGTTCGCATTAAAGATACCAACAGTGATGCAACAGAAGAGATTGATGTAATGGGCCTTTTTGTTGCTATAGGTCACAAGCCAAACACTGATATCTTTGATGGCCAGCTAGAAATGAAAGACGGCTATATCGTGGTGAACAGTGGCACTAACGGAAACGCAACGCAAACTAGCGTTGAAGGTGTATTTGCTGCCGGAGACGTGAGCGATCACATTTATCGTCAGGCTATTACTTCTGCAGGCACGGGCTGCATGGCTGCATTAGACGCTGAAAAATACTTAGATGGTACTATGCCTGAACAAGGCTAATATTGTCTTCCTAAGCCCTGTATTTCTGCAGGGCTTTTTTCCGGCCTATTTATGATAGCGTTACATTACATTGAAGAAGGCGCTCCCTTCCCTTCTGTAGAGACCGCCTTAGACGACCCTAACGGCCTATTAGCATTCGGTGGTGATCTTGGTCCTGCCCGTTTATTTTCAGCTTACTCTCAAGGCATATTTCCCTGGTTTAGTGATGACGAACCCTTACTATGGTGGTCTCCTAACCCAAGAGCTATCATCGAACTCGACAACTTTGTTGCATCAAAAAGCCTCAAGAAACTTGCTCGAAAGCGAAAATACACAGTAACGTTAAATCATGCGTTTGACCGCGTCATTGAAGCTTGTTCATCAACCCCTCGCAAAAATCCTGATACAGGGGAATTAAACAGCGAAACATGGATAACTGATGACATGATTGCAGCCTATCGGCAGCTTAACGGTTTGGGTTTAGCGCACTCAGTGGAAGTATGGGATGGCGATACACTAGTGGGTGGCCTATATGGCGTTGGAATTGGTAAAGTCTATTGCGGTGAATCGATGTTTCATAAGGAAAGTAATACGTCAAAGCTTGCTATGTTGGCGTTAGTTGAGCACATGAAGTCTCAAGATATGGCCTTTATTGATTGCCAGCTTCCTACTGATCATTTGGCATCCCTTGGTGCAAATACGTTACCACGTGAAAACTTTATTGAAAAACTGGAAAACAACAACCACACTTTAACTGAAGACGGTAGGCTGTCAGAAGACTACCTTAATCGTTGGAAGCCAAGAGTGATTACTCCGTGAAGTTTGGTATAACCCAATCATTTTCATGTAGCTATTTGCCCGATGAGCAAGAGCAATTATTAGTATACGCCGAAAATAATGATTTTCAGGCGTGGCGATACTCGCAACTTATTCAAGTGGGATTTCGACGAAGCGGTGAACAAATTTACCGTCCACACTGTTCAGCGTGTAAGGCCTGTAAATCGGTACGGATACCCGTTGATGCTTTTACGCCTTCTCGCAGTCAAAAAAGGCTACTAAAAAGAAATAAAGGGTTTCGCGTTGAGTTGGTAGATCAAACCAAAGACACCTACTACCCGTTGTACGAGCGCTACATTACAGAGCGACATGCTGACGGAAGTATGTACCCGCCATCAAAAACACAATTCGATAACTTTATACGATGTGATTGGATGCCTACCCACTACCTTGAGGCATACGACGGTGACAGGTTGATTGCAGTAGCCGTAACTGATGTGGTCGATGCCAACGAAGACATGGGAGCACTCTCTGCTCTGTATACTTTTTTTGACCCCGACTATAGCTCAGTGTCGCTAGGTACTTGGATGATACTCATGCAAATTGAGCAAGCAAGGAATTTAGGGCTTCAATACGTATATCTAGGCTATTACGTAGAGGGCTGCCAAAAAATGTCTTACAAACATAAATTTTTGCCATTTGAGCAGTTTAGTGACAATGAATGGCATCTATTTACTAAAAATAGTAAAATACCCACTTAATTGCTTTACACCGAACCCAAGATTGGGTAAGGTCTGCGCGGCAAAAATTTTGAATTACTGAGGTAACTGCTTTACATGGCAAAAGAAGATTGTATTGAAATGGAAGGTACTGTGTTGGACACGCTACCTAACACTATGTTCCGCGTTGAACTAGAAAACGGTCACGTGGTGACTGCACACATCTCTGGTAAAATGCGCAAGAACTATATCCGTATTCTTACTGGCGATAAGGTCACCGTTGAGATGACTCCCTACGATTTGACCAAAGGTCGTATCGTTTATCGCGCAAGATAATGAGCCATTTAAGCGGTAACGCATAAAAAAAGCCCGATCAAGATCGGGCTTTTTCGTATCTAAGATTTACTCGCTTCATCGTCGACAACATTTCATTACAAAGCTAAAAACGAGGAAATAGCGCTCGGTAGACAACACTACATCGACTACCTAACGCTAAATGCTATATCAGCTTGGCTCTGCTTCTTCAGACGTCGCGCCTACCCCTGAGTACTCAAAGGTAAGTTTATCGTCAACGCAATCCACTTTAACGTTTCCGCCCTTAGACAGTTCACCAAACAATAACTCGTTCGCCAACTCTTTCTTAAGATCATCTTTAATAACGCGTGCCATAGGACGTGCTCCCATTGCTTTGTCATAGCCTTTCTCGGCCATGTAAGCACGAGCTGCACTGGTAACCTCAAGCGACACACCCTTCACGTCAAGCTGTGCTTGAAGCTCAATGATGAACTTATCGACCACTTGTAGAATAATTTCCGGATCAAGGTGATTGAACCAAATTATACCGTCTAGACGATTTCTGAATTCTGGCGTAAATACCTTATTGATTTCAGACATCGCATCGTGGCTATGATCTTGTTGCTTAAAGCCAATAGACTTGCGCACGGTTTCCTGAACACCAGCATTAGTGGTCATCACTAATACCACGTTTCTAAAGTCTACTTTGCGGCCGTTATTATCAGTTAGCGTACCGTGATCCATTACTTGAAGAAGAATATTGTAGATATCGCTATGCGCTTTCTCAATTTCATCTAACAAGACTACTGAGTACGGATTTTTAATCACCGCATCTGTTAACAGACCACCTTGGTCGAAGCCTACGTAACCAGGAGGCGCACCAATAAGTCGGCTCACAGCATGACGCTCCATGTACTCAGACATGTCAAAGCGAACAAGCTCCACACCCATAATTTTGGCCAGCTGTTGGGTTACTTCTGTTTTACCTACACCAGTCGGACCCGCAAATAAGAAACTACCGATAGGTTTTGCTTCATTGCCAAGCCCCGAACGTGATAACAAGATAGCGTCATTTAGCGTCTCTATGGCCTTGTCTTGACCAAATACAACCATCTTAAGGTTTCGACCAAGGTTCTTAAGCACTTCTTTGTCAGAGGCTGAGACAGACTTCTCTGGTATACGCGCCATTTTTGCAATAATTTGCTCAATGTCGCCCACACCTATCGTTTTTTTGCGCTTAGAAGGCGGCAACAGACGTTGGCTTGCACCCGCCTCATCCATTACATCAATGGCTTTATCTGGAAGGTGACGCTCGTTGATGTATTTAGCCGACAATTCCGCCGCAGCTTGAATCGCTTTTTGTGTGAAACGTACATTGTGATGCTCTTCGTAGCGACTCTTAAGGCCAAGCAGTATCTTCGTGGTATCGCTGACGCTAGGTTCAGTTACGTCAACTTTTTGGAAACGACGTGCAAGGGCGCGGTCTTTCTCAAAAATACCTTGATACTCTTGATATGTGGTTGAGCCAATACAGCGTAGTTCACCGCTTGACAGCTTAGGCTTAAGTAAGTTGGAAGCATCCATAACACCGCCTGATGCTGCCCCCGCGCCAATAATGGTATGGATTTCATCAATAAACAAAATAGCGTTTTTGTCTTTGCCTAGCTCTTTCAAAATCGCTTTTAAACGCTTCTCGAAGTCGCCGCGATATTTGGTACCAGCAAGAAGGCCGCCTAAATCAAGTGAATACACTGTGCTTTCAGCAATAACATCAGGCACGTCTTCGTTTACTATTCGATACGCTAAACCTTCTGCAATAGCAGTTTTACCCACGCCTGCTTCACCCACGAGTAATGGGTTATTTTTACGACGACGACACAGAATTTGGATCGTGCGCTCTACTTCAGAATCGCGACCAATAAGCGGGTCAATTTTGCCGTCTTTTGCGTGGCGATTAAGGTCGGTAGCGTATTTACTTAACGCAGAACCACCCTCTTCTCCTGCTTCAGCTTCTTCCGATGCTTCAGGGTTAACAGGCTCGTCATCATCGGCTTTACTAACACCATGACTGATAAAATTCACAACGTCTAAGCGCGTTACATCGGCTTTCTTAAGAATGTAAACCGCCTGCGACTCTTGCTCACTGAAAATAGCGACGAGCACATTGGCACCCGTAACTTCGTCTTTACCCGACGATTGTACATGAAAAACTGCCCGCTGAAGCACTCGCTGAAAACCCAGCGTAGGCTGAGTTTCACGTTCGTTTAATTGGTCATCCAGAATAAGTGGCGTCGTATCTTTAACAAATGATAGCAGTTCACTCTTAATCGCCTCGATATCGGCACCACACGCTTTTAGCGCATCACGAGCAGCTGAGTTATCAAGCAATGCCAACAACAAGTGCTCAACCGTCATAAACTCGTGACGGTGCTCTCTGGCAAATACAAACGCATCATTCAACGTTTGTTCTAATTCTTTATTTAACATATTGCTCGCCCTCTACAAAAAACCTTATGCCTGCTCCATCGTGCACATCAACGGGTGCTGATGTTTGCGTGCGTACTGATTTACCTGCATAACTTTTGTCTCTGCTATCTCAGCAGTGAAAATGCCACACACGGCTTTTCCTTGATAATGAACGGTCAGCATAAGTTGGTTGGCTTTCTCAGCGTCCATATTGAAAAACTGCATGAGTACCTCAATGACAAAATCCATCGGTGTATAGTCGTCATTGTTCAACAACACTTTATACATGGGAGGCGGCTGCGGCTTCTGTCGCTGCGCGTCTTTCTGTTTTTCCTTTTCGATACTAATAGCGTTGTCTTTACTCATAACTTAATAATAGTGGTTTACCGGCATATATGTGTACAAACTTTTGTATAAATTTATTCACATTTACCCTTGACATAATATGGTTAAAAAATCTACATTTTGTATGGTGGTTTGAGTATTACACGTTTACCACTTTAAAGCAGGACTTTAAAGGGACTGTTATCAATACTCTTACCCCCGTGTCTCCGGATCTATAATGGGGGCATATACTCGTGAGTTCAAGGATTAAGAGGAAGTCGAAGTATGGCGGTTGGCAAAGTTAAATGGTTTAACAACGCAAAGGGTTTTGGATTTATCGTACCTGAGGACGGTGGTGAAGATATTTTCGCGCATTACTCTACGATTCAAATGGAAGGCTATCGTTCGCTAAAAGCAGGTCAAGAAGTGACGTTCGAAGTACAGCAAGGCCCTAAAGGTCTGCATGCTGAGAACATTGGCTTTAAAGAAGAACCAGAGCGTTAAGAAAAGAATTTATAAAGCCTGACCCTGTGTCAGGCTTTTGCTTTTTTTGCCATTCAAAAAATATAGGTGCAGTAAAGCGCCTGTGCGGATGAGTGCGTTCTAATTTTCCCTACAAAAATAAACATTACGTTATCGTAACGTTAAATGCTAATGCAGAGCAGATAATCAATAAGCTTCGCTCCCGTTTCTTTATCTTCATTTAATGCATATCTTTCTAAGAACATAAAATATTACTCCATACTCATCATTAGCGATAAGCGCACTTTACACACGCTCATTTCGATTTTTAAAGGGCGAGAGGTTCTGGATAAAAAAAACCCTCTCGTTTAAAGAGAGGGCTTTTTAACGTTATTTTGGAATAGCTTCTCAGTTTGTGCTGGAATACCATTCTATGCGCTAGACCTAAAAGCCTAACGCATGTAAGCAACTCACTATGCGCCTAGGATAGCTTTTAGTGTCTTACTTGGAGACATGGTTGCGAAAAGCTTGTCTTCGTCAGGGTAGTAGTAACCACCAATTTCTTGCGCGCTACCCTGTGTTGCATCAATCTCAGCCAAGATGTCGTCAATTTTCGCAGTCAACTCTTCATACACTGGCTTAAATTGCGCAGCTAAATCTGCGTCTTCCGTTTGGTTCGCTACTTCTTCAGCCCAGTATAGACCTAAGTAAACGTGACTACCACGGTTGTCCAACTGACCTGCTTTACGAAGCGGAGACTTACCGTTGTTAAGCAGTTTTTCCGTTGCTTTATCCAGTGCTTCAGCAATAACTTTTGCTTTGGTGTTGCTGTGCTTAATAGCAACATCTTCTAGCGATACAGCAAGTGCAAGGAACTCACCGAGTGAGTCCCAACGCAAGTGACCTTCTTCAACAAACTGTTGAACATGTTTAGGTGCACTTCCGCCCGCGCCCGTTTCATAAAGACCACCACCAGCCATCAATGGAACGATTGATAGCATTTTAGCACTGGTACCAAGCTCTAGGATTGGGAACAAATCAGTCAGGTAGTCACGAAGTACGTTACCTGTTACTGAGATGGTATCTAAACCACGAATTGCGCGTTCCATGCTGTAACGAATAGCGCGTACAGGAGACATAATTTGAATGTCTAGACCGTTTGTATCGTGATCCTGAAGGTACGTTTCAACTTTCTTGATAAGTTGTGCATCGTGAGCACGTTCGTCATCTAACCAGAATACCGCAGGCATGCCAGATTGACGAGAACGGGTTACCGCTAGCTTAACCCAGTCTTGAATAGGTGCGTCTTTCACCTGACACATACGCCAGATGTCACCTTCTTCAACATCGTGAGAGATAAGAACATTTCCGTCTTGGTCAACAATCGACACTGTACCGTCTGCTTCTAGCTCAAACGTTTTGTCATGTGAACCGTACTCTTCTGCTTTTTGTGCCATTAAGCCAACGTTAGGTACCGTACCCATCGTTGTAGGGTCGAATGCACCATGCGTTTTACAGAAATTGATAGCTTCCTGGTAAATAGTTGCATAAGTACTTTCAGGGATTACTGCTTTGGTGTCGTGCGCCTTTCCATCTGGTCCCCACATTTGACCTGAGTTACGGATCATGGCTGGCATAGAAGCATCAACAATTACATCACTTGGTACGTGAAGGTTCGAGATACCCTTGTCAGAGTTCACCATCGCCATTGGTGGGCGGTCGGCATAACATGCATTGATGTCTTTTTGAATTTCTGAACGCTGGCTTTCAGGTAAGCTCGCAATCTTGTCGTAAACGCTACCAAGACCATTGTTAGGGTTAACACCTAGTTCTTCAAACAGGTCGCCCCATTTGTTGAATAGATCTTTGTAGAACACTTTTACACAGTGACCGAACACGATTGGGTGAGACACCTTCATCATAGTCGCTTTCACGTGTAATGAGAAAAGAACGCCAGTGTTCTTCGCATCTTCAATTTGCTCTTCGAAGAACTCGCAAAGCGCCTTCTTACTCATGAACATGCCGTCGATAACTTCGCCAGCAAGGAGATCTACGCGAGGCTTAAGCGTTTTCTTGCTTCCATCTTTGCTAGTGAATTCAATGCTCACGTAGCCGTCTTTTTCTACGGTTACTGACTTCTCGCCAGAGTAGAAGTCGCCACCGCGCATATGTGCAACGTGTGAACGAGAGGCTTGAGACCACTCACCCATCGAATGCGGGTGCTTGCGGGCATAGTTTTTAACCGCTGTCGGTGCACGACGGTCTGAGTTACCTTCACGTAGAACAGGGTTTACCGCACTGCCTAGTACTTTACCGTAACGCTCGCGAATTTCTTCGTCTTCAGCTGTTTTCGGTGAATCAGGAAACACAGGTACGTTAAAGCCTTTTGCGTTTAATTCTTTGATAGTTGCACGCAGCTGTGGAATTGAGGCACTGATGTTTGGAAGCTTGATGATGTTAGCATTCGGGTCTTGGGTCATCTCACCCAGTTCTGCTAATGCGTCTGGCACTCTTTGCTCTTCAGAAAGATACTCTGGGAAATTTGCCAATACACGCGCAGCAAGTGAGATATCGCTTAGTTCTACATCGATATCTGCGGCTGCAGCAAACTTCTGGATAATTGGAAGAAGTGAATATGTCGCCAACATTGGCGCTTCATCAGTCTTCGTATAGATGATCTTAGACTTGGTCATTATATACCTCAATTTTTTCGACAGGGTACTGTCGTTTTTAGTCCATTAGGTCGCAATGACCCGCAACGTTAAGATGTCGCGCCCACAGTCATTGCGAAACGTATTTGATGTTTTCCACCTTCTGCTCTTAGCTGCAAAAGGTCACTTGTTGTATTCTTCCCCGCATATTATTCAATTCCTTATGTTAGCAATATGCATCTCATGGCTTTGCCCTTGACTGCCTAGTCGTACGCAATTTCGAGATACGGTGTATAAGCAAGCCCGCTTATCACTGCTAAAACTGTCTAATAATTATGCAGATGCGCTCTCTTATAAAAATGGGAGCGACCATTAGTATAGGGTCGAAAGTTTGAGTTACAAGTCATACCATTGTCTTAACTTATAAGATCACTGAATTTATCGACAAACTTCGTTGAGCAAACCACTATTTGCGGTTGATTTTCCCATGCGAAGCATCATCATTTGTCGTAAAATCCCCTCGAAATTTTGAAATTAAATAAGCGGAAGTAACATGTCTTCAAACGCTAAAGTGGTGCTTTTTAACAAACCGTTTCAAGTGCTTTCCCAATTCACGGACGCCGACGGCAGAGAAACGCTAAAAGATTACATAGATATTCCCGATGTTTATGCAGCAGGACGACTAGACAGAGACTCGGAAGGTCTACTTGTACTTACTAATGATGGAAAGCTTCAGCACAAACTTGCTAACCCAAAAGCAAAAACCAGCAAGACTTATTGGGTGCAAGTTGAAGGTATTATGGACGAAAAAGCGATGCAGGCGCTGCGTGACGGCGTAGAACTAAAAGATGGAATGACTCGCCCCGCAAAAGTAAAGGCCATGGAAGCACCTAGCGTGTGGCCGCGGAATCCGCCGGTACGCTTTAGACAGTCGATCCCTACTAGCTGGGTTGAAATTACCATTACGGAAGGAAGAAACAGACAAGTGCGACGTATGACGGCGCACGTCGGCTTCCCCACTCTTCGGCTTATCAGATATCGCGTGGGAAATTGGACCATTGATGGTATTGAGAATGGCAGCTTCGTTTACTTTTAAAGGTAATCCAAAATCAAATCCTTGAAATCAGTTGCCTTGACCACACTAAAGAGGCACCGAAACGTTACGGATTTTTAGCGCTGTTAAAGGTTGCTGTTCATTTTTGCATATAGACAATTTTTTACAGCAAAGGACAACGGCCCCTTGGCACATATTTAATTACTTAATCAGATAAGGATTAAATGTGAATTAGCTATCGGAATCTGATAAAATCCGCGACCTCGAAAACGGGCCGATTTGTAAGTGGCTGATTAGTGGTATAGCCCACTGAGTGGGTAAGCGCCTTAGCATATTTATCAACATGTTAATTGGTGACTGATTTAACAAATACGGTTTCTTTTTTATTAATCAAATGAGTGTGCAATCCATAGTGAGTGATATTGAATCTAACGCCAGCAAAAAAGTGATCGTCGGAATGTCCGGCGGTGTCGATTCGTCTGTTTCTGCCTACCTACTCCAACAACAGGGTTATCAGGTTGAAGGTCTTTTCATGAAAAACTGGGAAGAAGATGACAACGATGAATACTGTGCCGCTGCAGAAGATTTAAAAGATGCACAAGCGGTTGCTGACAAACTTGGCATTGAACTGCACACCATTAACTTTGCAGCAGAGTACTGGGATAACGTGTTTGAGTATTTCTTAGAGGAATACAAAGCGGGCCGTACGCCAAACCCAGATATTATGTGCAACAAAGAAATTAAGTTTAAAGCGTTTCTTGAATTTGCAGCAGAAGACCTTGGCGCTGATTACATTGCTACCGGCCACTATGTTCGTCGCCGAGAAGTCGACGGTAAATGGCAAATGCTACGCGGTCTTGATAACAACAAAGACCAAAGCTACTTTCTTTACACATTAGGCGAAGAGCATGTTGCAAAAACGCTCTTCCCTGTGGGTGACATTGAAAAGCCGTTAGTTCGCAAAATTGCCGAGGAGCAAGGTCTTATCACTCATGATAAGAAAGACTCTACTGGGATTTGCTTTATTGGTGAACGCAAATTTAAAGACTTCCTGGCTCGTTACCTTCCAGCTCAGCCTGGCGTTATTGAAACAGCAGAAGGCGAAGAAATTGGCCAGCACGAAGGCTTGATGTATCACACGCTAGGTCAACGTAAAGGCCTACACATTGGTGGTTTAGCCAAATACGGTGACGACCCTTGGTACGTGGTAGATAAAGATGTTGCTCGCAACGTGCTTATTGTGGGCCAAGGCGCCGACCACCCTCGCCTTTACTCTAAAGGCTTGGTGGCAAAGCAGCTACACTGGGTGGATAGAAAAACGATTACAGAGCCTATGCGTGCGGTAGTTAAAACCCGTTATCGTCAGGCCGATATCCCATGTACAATAACGCCAACTCTAGACGACACCATTGAAGTGATGTTCGATGAGCCGCAGAAGGCGGTAACGCCGGGGCAGTCAGCGGTGTTCTACAGTGACGAAGTTTGCCTTGGCGGCGGTATTATTGAGAGTTATATTCGCTGATGTTAGATACCGACATAGAAAATAACCTAGCTCTTGCTGGTGTATGTCAAGCTGCTGCGCTGGTTCAGCAGCTTGCCAGACGAGGTTCTGCCGATAACGAGGCTATAGAGGCCAGCTTATCGAGCATACTGGTTACTGACCCAGAAACACCTCAACAGGTCTTCGGCCAGCTTGCCAACTTAAAAACCGGCTACACCACACTCGCAGCGCAGCTATCTGACAAACAAGCAACAAAAGATACGGAATTAACCCGCTATATTGCTAGTATTCTAGGTCTTGAAAGAAAGCTAGCGAGAAAGCCTAAAGCAATGCAGGAACTGGGCGAGCGCATTTCGCATGTTCAGCGCCAGCTTGCTCACATCGATTTCCAAAACCCACAAATAGTCTCCTCCTTAGCGAGTATTTACAGTGATATCATCAGTCCATTGGCACCGCGTATTCAGGTAGCTGGGAACCCAGATTATTTAAGCCAACCTGCCACTCAGCATAAAGTGCGTGCGCTTTTGCTTGCAGGTGTGAGAGCGGCTGTAATGTGGCGTCAAATGGGTGGAAAGCGAAGAAACATTTTATTTAAACGCAAACACATTCTTAACAGTGCTGTTAAAGCACTACGATTAATAAACTAGTGAGGAGCTCAAGGTGGAACTGAGTCAGTTAACTGCAATTTCCCCTGTCGATGGTCGATATGCTGGCAAAAGCGTAGAATTACGCAGTATTTTCAGTGAGTACGGCTTATTAAAATACCGTGTAGAAGTAGAGGTACGTTGGTTACAAATGCTGTCTACTAACCCACAAATTGAAGAAGTTCCTGCCTTTACTGACACATCAAATGAACTACTAGATAAAATAGTAGCTGAATTTAGTGTTGAAGATGCCATGCGTATCAAAGAAATCGAGCGTACAACAAACCACGATGTGAAAGCGGTTGAATACTTTCTTAAAGAGAAGGTTGCCGACAATAGTGAGCTTTCAGCAGTAAATGAGTTTATCCATTTTGCATGTACGTCTGAAGACATCAACAACCTTTCACATGGCTTAATGCTTCGCGAAGCCCGCGAGACCGTAATTCTTCCTTACTGTGACAAATTAATCGAAGCGCTAGTAGAGCTTGCTAAGCGCTACCAGAACGTGCCTATGATGGCACGTACTCACGGTCAGCCTGCTTCACCTACCACCATGGGTAAAGAAATGGCAAACGTGGCTATTCGCCTAAAGCGTCAGCGTAGCCAAATTGCAGGTGTTGAGTTACTTGGTAAGATTAATGGTGCTGTGGGCAACTACAACGCGCACTTGTCAGCGTATAAAGATGTAGATTGGCACGACGTTTCAGAAAAGTTTGTTACCTCACTAGGGCTAACCTGGAACCCGTTCACCACACAAATAGAGCCGCACGACTATATTGCAGAAATGTTTGATGCCATTGCGCGCTTTAACACCATTCTTATCGATTTCGATCGTGACGTTTGGGGTTATATTGCACTCGGTCACTTTAAGCAAAAAACGGTAGCTGGCGAAATTGGCTCTTCTACTATGCCACACAAAGTTAACCCTATTGATTTTGAAAACTCGGAAGGTAACTTAGGTCTGGCGAACGCTATTTTTGACCATTTAGCAGCTAAGCTTCCTATCTCTCGCTGGCAACGTGACCTTACCGACTCAACCGTACTACGTAACCTTGGCGTAGGTGTAGGTTATGGGGTTATTGCGTATCAGGCTACTTTGAAAGGTATCAGCAAGTTAGAAGTTAATGAGCAAAGCTTACTTAACGAGCTAAACAACAATTGGGAACTGCTTGCAGAGCCTATTCAGACGGTAATGCGTCGTTACGGTATTGAAAAGCCATACGAGAAGCTAAAGGAGCTGACCCGTGGTAAGAAAGTAAACGCTGAGGTCATTGCTGAGTTTATTGATAACCTAGAAATGCCAGAAGCGGCCAAAGCAGAGCTTAAGGCATTAACGCCTGCTACATACATTGGTGATGCAATCAGGCTTGTAGATCAGTTATAAGCCCCTACGCTTTCCACTACACTAAAAAACGCGGTCAAAAGTACCGCGTTTTTTTATACCTACTTTTTATTTTCCCGTTAAACGGCTATTAATTAGGAGCATGTAGATGGACTTGCGCAATAATGATAATAGAGGACGTCTCACACCTTGTGAGCAAGGCAATCGGACTTCAAAGCCCCCTTACCCGAACCCCTTACAAAATGCTAAACAAGTACAAAGCGGTGACAATAAGGCTGTAAGCGTAAAACACGAAGTGCAATGCGCCGTTGTCATTTTCTGTGACCTGTCGAATTATCAAGGTTTAGCAAAGCAATACGGTGACACAATGTGCACGGGTATTGTAGAAACGCTATTTAGCCAGTTTGATGAAACAGCTTACGACTTAGCGCTCGTCCCCCTAAAAACCAACGGCGATCAATATATTACCGTGGGGTTTTGCAGTGAACCTTTTCAGGTACTTCAAGATGTAGCACAATGTGCGATGGACTTTGCCATCACGGCTCGCAATCTTGTTAGTAGCCACACTTTATTGATGTCTTCGTCTTGCCAGCTACGTTCAGGTATTGCCGCCGGTGCTCTACTGGCAGGTTATTCTTCTCGCATATCGTCAGGCTTTGATATTTGGGGAGCAACCGTGAACAAAGCAGCAATGTTAGAGCAGTTCACCGCGCCTAACACTATTGCGATATGTGAAAAAACTTATCACGCGCTAAACACAGGTAGTGTAACAAGTGACCTCCCAGCGTCCGAAGGTTCAGTTAAACATTATAAATCTAATAACTGTGGGTCTAATAACGGCAATCAAAGCTCAATTCGGATTTTAACAAATCGAGTGGGCCCACTAGCACTTTACAACACAAAGATTGAAGTGAAAACGGCAGTATTAAATGCCTACATTTGCTAGATGGCCACAACGGCAAAACACCAATCGAGTAACAAGTATTTGCCTTTGCTTTTTATATTTTTCATGTTTTCAATCTATCTCTTCGCTCATCATTAACCCCTTCCAATTTTCTCCCTAATCTTTTCAGTTACTAAGGTAGCATTCCCCTTTTCAATAATTGATAATGCCGCCTTTACGCTACCACCTCGCTTTAGTTCTATGTTTACGCTTTCGTCTATGTATTGCGCTAACTTGTGCTTTACTTATTATGAAGACCCCGCTTTGTGTAATTACTTTCACTAAGCTTTGCGAGGGAACACCACTGAAATGGCTTACAAAAAAGAGATGCTATGAGCACCAACGACAATACGTATTTTATTAATGCACAAACAGGTGCAGGTTTTAATGCCGAGACTTTCTTAAAGCATTACTGGCAGCAAAAGCCGGTGGTAATTAAGAATTTTTTTCCAAACTTTGCAGATCCTATAGATGAAAACGACCTAGCAGGACTCGCACAAGAGTCTGATGTCGATGCGCGGATAATAAGCAATCACCAAGGAAACTGGCACGTTGAGCAAGGGCCAATTTCCGACTTCGAAGAGGCATGCAAGGGCAAATGGACACTACTTGTTCAGGGCGTAGATAAGTATGTACCGGACGTTGCGCCAATCCTTGCTCCTTTTTCTTTTGTTCCAAACTGGCGACTAGACGACCTGATGGTAAGCTTCGCTACCAATGGAGCAGGAGTTGGGGCTCACATCGACCAGTACGATGTTTTCCTTGCTCAAGGTAAAGGAAAAAGGCGCTGGCGTGTAGGTAAACCTGCCGACTACAAAGAAGTGTGTCCACACCCGAAACTAAGACAAATTGAAGATTTTGAACCCGTTATTGACGTTATTTGTGAAGCTGGCGATGTAGTATATGTGCCGCCGGGTTGGCCTCATGATGGCGCTACGATTGAAGACAGCTTGACCTACTCGGTGGGCTATCGCGCACCAGACAACCTGCAATTGGCAGAAAGCTTGGCAATGATGCTGGATAAAGGTGCCGGAAATTACCGCTTTTCCGATACTGGCAGAGCAATACAATCAAACAGCGCGTTAGTTAATGCTAGCGATGTTGCAGCACTAAAACAACAACTGATAGACGCTATTAATAGTGAAGATTTCACTCTTTCCCTACTAGAAGCCATGAGCGAACAAGGGGTTCCGGAATTCCCTCTGGAAGATGAAGCCACCTTAGAGCAAATTTCAAATGAATTTGCGGCAGGCATTAGCTTTGCTCCAGCGCCTGGCATTCGCGCGTTAATTTGCGATGGCAAACGTGGCTTACCCCGTGCACTTTATGTAAACGGAAGCCAATTCCCTTTTGCCAAAAGTGACCAAGAATGGTTTGAAGTGCTAGCATCAGGTGCCGTTTTGAACGCAACATGTTGCCAAGATGCGCCTTCTTTTGCATTTTTAGAAACCTTAACTACACTTATTAATAATGGATATTGGGAATGGGCCGAGGATTAACAGGAAAATATGGCGTTTACTATACAAAACGTCGATTGGGAAAAGGATAAACATCGACTTAAAGCACTTAGGGAACACGTATTTGTTTTAGAGTGGCAAGTACCGGAGGCTAGCGAGTTCGACGAACACGATAGCTCGGCGTGCCATGTGCTGATAGTCAACGACCAAAACGAACCCATTGCCACAGGGCGCTTAACGAAAAAAGGTGAACTTGGCCGTATTGCCGTTAAGCGCTGTCACAGAACACTTCCTGTTTACCGCGCTTTGTTTGGCGCTTTAGTTGCAGCCGCTAAACAAAATAACCTCCCCATAATTAAAGTTATATGCAATTTGGAAAGCGTGTCGTATCACCAATCTATTGGGTTTAAACCTGACGGAAACGTGTTTATGGACGCGGGCGTTCCTAGACAAAGGCTTCAATGTCCGGCAGAACGATTTCCTCTGCCAGACGTTACCCAGCTTCACTAGTTCATTTCTACCTAGCAAAATACAACCTGATTAGATTTTGTTGTTTATTGCATCCAAAATTCTTGGTTACTCTGCATAGCGAATAGACCTTCAGCTCGATTTATTAAAAGCTCCCCAAACGCTTTTTGGCTTTCATCTGCACCTTCAGCATTAATTAAGTTTTCTGCCTTGAGCTGCCAATGCATAGCAAAATGACGTAAAACTTCTTTTGCATCTTTCGCGTTGTCTATAGAAGTATAATCAGTAGGTAAATCGCCACTTATTACCCAGTAAAGTTTTCCGTCCATTGCTCTAATCTTCCACACGGCTAGATACGGCATTAAATAACGGCTCTCTTCAGTAATAACGGTGTCAAACAATACACCATTTTCTGCTAGAAACTTGTTAGCTTTCTGAAACTGCTCTCTTACCCAATCTGCGCGCTCTTCTTCACTGATAGGTTGTCTTTCTTGTTGTTCAGCCATGATTTATCTCTTTTTTTATATTTGTTTTTATTGCGCAAAACTTTGTTGCGTGAATTCCCAAGCAATACACGCGCTATAGTTTGAGGTTTTAAACCGTTCTTTTTTCAAAGAACCCTAAGGTATAGCGCTAATTACTACTTTGTCTGTACCCCTTTGTACTGTATTTCTAGCACGCTTTCCACCGCATTCGGCTTGATCATTAGACTTGGGCTTTTAAACGATTATTTATTCAACAATGCGAGGGTTACTTTGTGTATGCCCTTTAATAAAAGCCCTTCAATATTATTTTCTAATATTGAAATAGGCGTCCACCCATACTAAACGGGCACAAACATTTACATTTTTATTATTGGCAAACCGTTAGAGTTGAGCGAGACTCAAAGACATTAAATGTTTTAAAGCGACTTCAGGCAAATGCGTATACTAAGACTTACTCTGGGAGCAATTTTATTTGTTGGCGGAATTGTTTTAACACTACTTCCTGGCTCTATCCTTTTTGTCGTAGCAGGTTTAGTACTGTTGAGTTACGACTGGCCTAGAGCACGTGGCTGGCTTAAGTATAGTCAGCGAACAATGACAATGAGCGCACGCAAAATAGACCGTTTTCTTCTTATGCGAAAGCTTCGATAGCGTTTACCGAAGTATTTCTACCCCATTCGCATACTCGCTTCGCTCATTCATCTCTACATACCTCTTGCTTCAAAAGAGTGTCTGGCGCGATTCCTTCGTTATTTTGTCGCAGACACCTAGCATTTAATCTTATGTAAATGCGTAACGCTGCAATGCGTGTTAACGTAATTTAAAATAACAATTGCGAAGCCTTTAAAAATAATAATAGTGGCATATATCTCTGCATGTTCAGCATCTTAGATAGTTCGTATCATCAGGCAATGTAACCGTATAAGTATGAATTCTGTATTGTGTTCAGATAACACAGTACTGCTTGGGTAGTTCATGTTTATCGCTTACCAATGGAGACAAGACCATGATCACGTTTACCGTTAATGGTAACAAACACGAATTTTCTGGTGATCCATCAACACCAGTGCTGTGGTACCTTCGTGACGAATTAAACCTTACAGGACCTAAGTTTGGCTGCGGTATGGCGCAATGTGGCGCTTGTACTGTTCACATTGACGGTATGGCACAACGCTCTTGCGTGCTGCCTGTTTCTGCCGTTCAAGGCAAAAAAATCACGACTATTGAAGGGTTAAGTGAAAACGGCGACCACCCCGTTCAAAAAGCATGGGTAGAACATAAGGTACCACAATGTGGTTTCTGTCAATGTGGACAAATCATGCAAGCTGCCAGTCTGTTATCGACCAACCCAACACCAAGCGACGAAGAGATTGTTCAGAACATGTCTGGCAATATCTGCCGATGCGGCACCTACCCTCGCATTCATAAAGCCATTAAGTCAGCATCGAAATCAATGACCGGCAATGCAGGCGTTAGCTATTTTGACCCAACCCAAGCGGGGGAAGAAGCATGAGTGAAAATACCTATTTTGACATGAATCGCCGCAGCTTTCTGAAATCCTCAGCAGCCGCAGGCGCGTTAGTCCTTGGCACCTACTTTATGGGCGGTGCGCCACGTGCTATGGCTGGGGTTTTGGCAAAACCAGCAGAAAACGCAAAGCGCGCAAACCTTTTTATTGCACTTCGCCCCGACGGCATGGTTGAAGTAACGTGTCACCGAAGCGAAATGGGCCAACAGATCCGTACCGCTATTGCACAAATCGTAGCGGACGAGATGGAAGCAGCTTGGGAAAAGGTCATCGTTATTCAGGGCAAAGGCGACCCTAAATACGGCGATCAGAACACCGATGGCTCGCGCAGTATACGCTTCAATATGCAGCGCCTTCGTGAAATGGGGGCGAGTGTGCGCTACATGATGCAACACGCAGCTGCCAAGCGTTGGGATGTTGAGCCTAGCACCTGTATTGCCGAACAGCATGTGGTAACACACTCTTCTGGTAAAACCATTGCCTATAAAGACTTAATTGAAGACGCACTGTCTATTACGCCGCCAGAAGCAGGTAAACTTACCCTTAAAGATAGAAAAGAGTGGCGTTACATCAATACGGGTATGGCCCATATCGACCTTCAAGATATCGTTACCGGTAAAGCAACCTTTGCAGCAGATGTTCGTGAGCCTAATGCGCTCGTTGCCATTATCGAACGCCCCCCTGTAGTGGGCGGAAAGGTAAAAGGCTTTAATGCAGATAAAGCAAAAGCGGTTAATGGCGTTGTTGATGTAATTGAAATTCCAGCGCCAAAAGGTGCGCCTCAGTTCCAGCCTAAAGGTGGTATTGCAATTATTGCTAACAACACATGGGCTGCGTGGCAAGGCCGTAAGGCGCTAGAAGTGACTTGGGACGATGGTTCCAACGGCGACTATAACTCAGCGAACTTTAAAGAGCAGCTACTTAACACCGTAAATACACCTCAAGCGCTTGTTAGAGAAAAAGGTGATGCGGTGAGCGCTTTAGAAAAGGCCAGCGACAAGCTAATTGCCGACTACTACGTGCCACATTTAGCACAAGCCCCCATGGAGCCGCCATGCGCGACAGCCATGTACTATAAAGATCGCGTTGACGTATGGGCTGCAACACAAAATCCACAGGCCGACATGGAAACTGTGGGCGCTATGGTTGGTATGGACAAAGAAAAGATCAACGTTCACGTTACCATGTTAGGTGGCGCATTTGGGCGTAAGTCTAAGCCGGATTTTTCTGCTGAAGCAGCATACCTTTCAATGAAAACGGGCAAAGCAATCCGCGTTCAATGGACACGCGAAGACGACATTCAGCACGGTTTCTATCATGCAGTGTCGGCCCAGCATGTCGAAGCGGCGTTAGATGAAAACGGGAAGATTGACGCATACCTTCACAGAACCGCGTTTTCTCCTATTGCTTCAACCTTCCAAGAAGGTGCAAACGCACCGTTTAGCTTTGAGCTAGATTTGGGCTTTACTGACAACCCTATTCTAACGCCCAATATGAAGCTAGAGCGCGGTGAAGCACCAGCAAAAGCACGTATTGGATGGATGCGTTCTGTATCAAATATCTTCCACGCGTTTGCCGTTCAGTCGTTTATCAATGAAGCGGCGCACAAGGCAGGTAAAGACGCTAAAGATTACCTGTTAGAGGTTATCGGTCCTGACAGAGTTCTTGATGTTACCGAGCAAAAAGCCGAATACAACAACTATTGGGGTGATAAATCTGTTTATCCACTGGATACAGGCCGCCTGCGCAATGTTATTGAGAAAGTGGCAGACATGGCTGGTTGGGGTCGAGAGATGCCAAAAGGCCACGGCCTCGGTATAGCAGCGCACCGCAGCTTCCTAACATATGTAGCCACGGTGGTCGAAGTTGAGGTGTCTGACGCTGGCGATCTTAACGTGATTAAATCATGGGTAGCCATTGATGCAGGTACAGTGGTTAATACAGACACGGTTAAGAACCAAACTCAAGGTGGCTCGGTTTACGGTATTACTACAGCCATTAGTGACGGTATTACCTTTGATAAAGGTCGTGTACAGCAAAGTAACTTCCACAACTACCGTGTACCGCGTATGAGCGATTCACCGCTAGAGGTAGAAGTAGAAATAATTGAAAGCGATGCGCCGCCAGCCGGTGTGGGTGAGCCAGCTACACCGGTTTATGCTCCGGCGCTTTGTAATGCCATTTTCGCTGCTTGCGGTAAGCGTATTCGACAGTTACCTATCGGTAACCAGCTAAAAGCATAAGCACTTAAATAACCCGCACCGCCACGAGTTTAATCTTAAAGCCGTGCTTAAAGCATTTAAAAAGGGTAAACAAATAATTTGTTTACCCTTTTTTATCGATGTACTTTTATACCCCTTTCCGTTTGCTGCCTATACACGTTTTGCTAGGAAGCTTACCCACGCCTTCTAAGTGGGAAATTATCTATTCAAAATAGTACAAGATTCACTTTGGACGCTAGACATAGACTCGTTGTTTCGTTTATCTAGGATCAAATTTTAGTGAAAAAGCTCAGGATTTTTTAAAACACTTCAAGGGTGAGAGTAAAGACAGTAAAGGTTGTAGATACTTAAGCAAAAGCAAGCGAGAGAGATAACGATGCACGCAACGAAAAGATGGATGAAAATACCATAGCTTGCGTAAGCAAATACTGCACAAATCAAACTAATGGTGAATTCTACGAGTGCTGCTTCACAAAGGGTTCTTATATTAGTGATTACTGGTTGAGCAAAAAACTTGAACCGATAAGCCACTTTTCTTCCCTTCCCTGCATCTAAAATATTGCTAACGTTATTCAACCACACTAGCACATAAATTGAACATGAAGGAAAAAAGCTTTACCCGGTAAGACCAACCAAAAATGAAAGTCGAAATGTATACTTTCAAAATTTCATTTCAACAAAACAAAAAAACTCGGACTATTAAAGCCCGAGTTTAGCGACTAGGAAATTACTCGTAGTTACGTTCCATCCACATCAGCTGCATTTTAAGTTCATTAATTTCTTTTTGTGCTTGCGCCAACTGCTCTACCACAGAGCCTGATTGCATAACATTTTCTTCGGAAGTGTTTACTGAAACTGCGCTGTCATTATGTGCCATGAGAATTCAACCAAGTTGTATATTAATGAAAGATTCAAAGTGAAAGTAACCCTGTAATATTACATTCTTAATTACACAAAGTCATGTTTTAAGCACACAAAAATGCATACTTTTGCTAAATAACCATAGTTTTTTTGAGGAATGTAATACGCTACTTCAATAACCTAAATCTTCGCGTAATTTCAGTAACAAGCAATAAAAAAGAGACCCGAAAGTCTCTTTTAAAAGTCGTTACAGCTGGTTCTAAATTAAGACTAACTATGAGCCAAACGTTTATCTAATTAAGAACCATCACGTTGCGCCATTAACCGTGCTTTTCTGCAAGGTATAGCCAAGTTTCTACAACTGTATCTGGGTTCAGTGATACAGAATCGATCCCCTCTTCCACCAACCAGGCGGCAAAATCTTCGTGGTCTGATGGGCCTTGACCACAAATACCTACGTATTTTCCACGCTTCTTCGCTGCCTGAATTGCCATTGAAAGCAATGCTTTCACAGCTTCGTCGCGCTCGTCAAACAAGTGCGCAATAAGGCCGCTATCACGGTCTAGACCTAAGGTTAACTGCGTTAAGTCGTTAGACCCAATAGAGAAACCGTCGAAAATGTCTAGGAACTTATCTGCAAGCAGTGCGTTTGATGGCAGTTCACACATCATGATAACGCGAAGCCCATTTTCACCTTTCTTAAGTCCCTGCTCTTCAAGAAGTTCGATAACTTTACGACCTTCTTCTAGCGTGCGCACAAACGGGATCATGATCTCGACATTGGTTAAGCCCATTTTGTTGCGAACCCGTTTAATTGCTTCACATTCAAGAGCAAAACAATCGCGGAAGTCTTCAGAGATGTAGCGGCTTGCACCACGGAAGCCCAACATTGGGTTTTCTTCGTCTGGCTCGTATTGATAGCCGCCAACCAAGTTGAAGTATTCGTTCGATTTGAAATCTGACATACGAACGATTACTTTTTCTGGCGAGAACGCTGCACCAATAGTTGATATACCTTCTACCAATTTCTCGATGTAGTATTCCGTTGGCGATTCGTAGCCTGCAATCATGTCGCTAATTTCTTCTTTCAGCTCTTCTGGCTGACTGTCGAAATTAAGCAGTGCTTTAGGGTGCACACCAATCATGCGGTTGATAATAAACTCAAGGCGAGCAAGACCAACACCCGCATTTGGCAAGCGAGCAAAGTCAAATGCGCGGTCTGGGTTACCTACGTTCATCATCACTTTTAGCGGTAGGTCAGGCATTGCATCAATACGTGATGTCACTACGTCAAACTCAAGTTCGTCACCGTAAATGAAGCCTGTGTCACCTTCAGCACAAGACACAGTGATTTTATCGCCGTTTTTGATGCTGTCAGTGGCGTTACCACAACCAACCACCGCTGGAATGCCTAACTCACGTGCGATGATAGCCGCGTGACACGTTCGGCCACCACGGTTGGTAACAATAGCAGAAGCCTTCTTCATGATAGGCTCCCAGTCAGGGTCTGTCATATCAGTTACCAGAACATCACCCGCTTGGATTTTGTCCATCTCTTCAATTGAATCAAGTACTTTCGCTACACCAGCACCAATTTTGTGACCAATTGCGCGGCCTTCAACAACGATGTTGCTTTGACCTTTTAATTGGAAGCGCTCAATGCTTTGTGAGTCTTCACGGCTACGTACCGTTTCTGGGCGAGCCTGTACAATGTAAAGCTTGCCGTCTGCGCCGTCTTTGGCCCATTCAATGTCCATAGGACGCTTGTAGTGCTGTTCAATAATTTGTGCCTGCTTAGCAAGCTCCATTACTTCATCGTCTGTTAGTGAAAAGGTTTTGCTGTCAGCTGCATCAATGTCAACGATAGACACTTGCTTACCGTGAGCTTCATCGTCTGAATACACCATCTTAGTAAGCTTGCTGCCAAGGTTACGACGAACGATAGCAGGCAAGCCTTTATCTAGCGTTGGTTTGTGAACGTAGAATTCATCAGGGTTAACGGCACCCTGTACCACCATTTCACCTAAACCAAATGAACTGGTGATAAATACAACGTCTTCAAAACCAGATTCTGTATCGATAGTAAACATAACGCCTGATGAAGCAATGTCACTACGCACCATACGCTGAATACCAGCGGATAACGCCACACCTTTATGGTCGTAGCCTTGGTGAACACGATAAGAAATAGCGCGGTCGTTAAATAGCGATGCGAACACGTGCTTAATAGCTACAAGCACGGCTTCATAGCCTTTAACGTTCAGGAAAGTCTCTTGTTGTCCTGCGAATGACGCGTCAGGCATATCTTCTGCGGTAGCCGAAGAACGCACAGCAAATGACGCTTCTTCACCTGCATCGCCCTGTAGCGTAACAAACGCAGTTTTAATTTCTTCTTCTAATTTGCCCTGGAATGGCGTGTCGATGATCCACTGGCGAATGTTCTTACCTGCTTCGGTAAGGGCATTTACGTCATCCACGTCTAATGAATCTAAAACTTCGTGGATACGCGCTTCTAGACCGCTTTGCTCTAGAAACTCATTAAATGCTTCGGCGGTGGTAGCAAAACCACCTGGCACCTGCACACCGGCGTTCGCCAGGTTTGAAATCATCTCGCCTAATGATGCATTTTTGCCGCCTACGCGACCCACATCATGCATGCCCAGTTCTTGATACCAAAGTACGTATTCTTGCACAGCCCAAGCCTCCAGCTTTTTTATGTGTAGGGTATGAGGTTAATTTCAGGTATGTGCTTTTTATCACCTGAAACTCATCAAATTGTTGCCGATATGTGGTGAGAACCACTGTTAACGCTGTCCATTACGTTTGACAGCAAACCTTTGAAATTTGCCGTCATTCACAAGAACCGTGTAGCTTTTCGACGAAATCATCTTAGAATGGGGAAATTCAGAAAGTAAACCCTTTATTACTTTTGTAATAAAATTACACCAATGTTAAGGATATGTTGTGCGCACAGCTTTTTATATTTCAGATGGTACAGCCATCACTGCAGAGGTCTTTGGCCACGCCCTGCTTTCATTGTTTCCCGTTTCTTTCAATCACAACACTATTCCTTTCGTTGAAACTGAGGAACAAGCTCACAAAGTTTTACAGCAAATTTCTGAAAGTTTTCAAGACACCGGAGAGAGGCCGCTCGTTTTTTATACAATTGTGAATGTAGATATTCGCAAAATAATCTCTAAATCCGTGGGCATTAACTATAACTTTCTCGATCAATTCGTCGCACCATTAGAAAAAGTACTTGGGGTTCCCTCTAAACCAGAAAAACATCGTACACACAGTATCCACGAAACTACTTACGATATAAGAATTGAAGCCGTGAACTACGCGTTGGCCAATGATGATGGTTCTAACCTAAAAGACTACGACGAAGCCGATATCATACTTACCGGTGTGTCGCGTTCAGGCAAAACGCCAACAAGCCTCTATTTAGCCCTTCAATACGGAATAAAAGCAGCAAACTACCCCTTTACAGAGGAAGATATGGGCGACATGCTAAAGCTCCCTCCTGCTTTGCGTAGATTTAAACATAAGCTTTTTGGGCTAACGATCGCAGCAGATAGACTCCATCAAATACGTTCAGAGCGCCGTGCAAACAGCAAATATGCATCGCTGCCACAGTGTCGAATGGAGCTTCGTGAAGTAGAGAACTTGTATAGGAAAGAAAAGATACCTTTTTTAAATAGTACTAAATATTCTATTGAAGAAATCTCGGCTAAGATTTTAGCCGAGACTGGGCTCAAGCGTAGAAAATACTAAAGTTCAGAGTGAAGGTAACGATGTAGGTATCGATGCAGGTAACTAGAAACATGTTTTTCCATGTTTACGTTGTCTGCATCCAGTCGATAAAGATTAACGATTAACGTGGTGCGTTTTCTTTAACCAATTTTCTATAGCGCGAAAGCTGTAAAGATGGAAGCCCATCAACAGATATTTGCTTGAGCCAACGCCTCGCTTTTTCAGTGTCGTTGCCCAGCGTAGCGTTTTCCGCTATGCGCAACTTAATACTGTTAATTTGAGCGATATCCTGCGCTTGCTCCGCACATGCTAAACCATTCAGGAAAGCATCCTCTGCCTCCTGATAATTCCTATTGTTGCGAAGTGCTACAGCATAATTATTGTAGGCGATAGCTTGCTGTTGATAATCGTGTAGTTTCAACGCCCAATTCAACGATTTAATTCGATATTCAATATGCTTTGCATTATCGCCTTCTTTCAATGCTACGTGCCCCAGTTCAGCAAATATTTCTTGGTAGAAAACAGGGGCATCGTAGTTTTCCCCCTCAAGTTGATTGGCAAAGTCCTGTGCTTCTTTCGTTTTACCTAGTACGGCTAGAAGATTTAGAACCCTTATACCCACTTGTGGAGACGGCATCTTTTCATATTGTGCTCTCAAGCCCGTCAAAGATTTAGTTAACGCTATTCTTGCTTCCTGCTCTCTGCCACTAGCCCGTAGCCACTTACCGAAAAACAGAGAAACTAATGGCTTGTACTCTGGTATACCGTTCAAATTTGTAGCTTCAAGCCAAGGTCTTAGAAGGGCATAAAGCTCATCATAACGTTGAAAGTTAAATAAGATATCAAACCTTCTTACTTGAAGGTCCCACCATGGCGGTGTGTTCTTATCAATTAGAGATTGCTGTGCTCTGATTTTCGATAAACATTCGTCGACACTTTCCTGGCAAAGAGGCTGAATATCTTTTATCGCGGAGTTTGCGGGAAATATAAAAAACGCCAGGAATAATAGAATGGTGGCTAATGGAAATTTCATTATTACTACGGTAATACATTTATTTTTCGCGAATTATAGGTTAAAAGCAGTTCTTATAATAGTTAGTGAATGCGCCTAATTTCTAAGTTAGGCAGCTCAAACTGAAGACGTCTACTATAATTATTTAATCAATACTTCTTCCCTATCGAATGCTTCGTGACCTTTCGCTGATAGCAATTATCTATCACGGGTAAACAGTTACATCTCATTGATTTAACGTTATTGTTAGGACACTAGCGATACAATATAACATAACCAGTCATTTAAGGAGTTAACGTCATGTTTACAGAAGAGATGGTTCATACAGCATTACAGACGTGGTGCGACAATGTGGTAGCGGTAGGTAAAGTACACGCCGAAGGTGGCGATGTAAAAGCATTCGCTTCACAAGTGCTGTCAGAAAACTATGACTATGACAATGGAAAAGTACTGTTTAAACCTACACTTACGTTTGGTTCGCAGACATTTCGCCCGACTAAAGAAGGCGCTTTGTCTTATTTCGTAGGCGGTAATAGCGACTATCCGAACGATAATGGCTTTAAACTAAAGCCATGGGTGAAAGTTTGGTATAGCAAAGAAGACTTTATCTTGAACGGTGAGCTTGCCATTGTTCAGTGTAACGTACACTTTATCGGCGAAGACGACAGCCATATTTTTGTAAACAAGAGCTTTGTTTTCAAACAATGTGAAGACGGAAAAATACGCATTATTCTTCACCAATCTTCGCTACCCTATCAGCCTTAAAAGGCTGTTGATACGCTTTAACTAATTCATAAAAAGTCATGGCTTCGAGACAGCCATGACTTTTTGTTTTTGACTATCACTTAATTATTTGTCTTCGACGTATCTCTACCTAGCGCTTGTTTAAGCTCACCTAAATAGTTTTCGAAGGGTCTCCACTGCCCCATACCTGTTTTATAAATAGGTTGACGAACTTGCTCAGAACTTGGCGTTTTAATAACCCTTTTAGTTTGGTGAAACGCCAAGCATGACTCTTCAAAGCCTAACCCACAAAAATCTAGAATGCGTTTAACCTGCCCTTCTAAATCGTCCAGCACATCTTCGTGTTGCACCGTGAGAATGCCGCCTGGCAGCACGCGATGCCAATGGTCCATAAGCTGCTCATACGCATTGTAGTAACGGCCAATGTCATCAAGTGAATAGCTAAATTCCTGTCCTTCGCCAAAGAGTTGTTTAAAGCCGCTAAAGCAGCAGTCCATAGGGTTTCTGCGTGCATCAATAATTTTGGCGTTAGGCAGTATTCTTTTAATTAAGCCTATGTGAATGAAGTTATTGGGCATTTTATCAATGAAGAATGCCGCGCCCTGTCTGTACGCTTTCGTCTGCTGAATATATTGCTCACCTAGTTTTGACAGTGTTTCTTCATCTAATGCTGATACATTTAATGGGTAAGGCGTAGTCTGATGACTAAGTGACGACGCTATCCCTAATATGTCATGCAGTTCCATCGTACCGTCCACTTGAGAGTGCGACGCTAATATTTGCTCAAGTAGTGTTGAACCAGCGCGTGGAAGGCCAACAATAAAAATAGGATCGCACGCTTGGCAGCCTTGCGCTTTGTTAAAGCTCTCCCTCGTAAAAGCCTGCTGCTGAGCCTGTAATGCCTTCTCAGTTTTAGCAATATCAAACTGTAGCGTACGCTTTTTAAGACTATTGCCTCGTGCGTAGTACTCAAACGCGCGGGAGGCATTCGCTTTGTCTTCAAATCCCTTTCCTAATGCAAAGCAAATATGAATTTCATCATCCAATTTTGTCGCATCAGCATCTACCAGCGCGACCATTTGCCTAAGCAGGTCATCACTAAACCGATAGGTTTTTGTGTTCGCTAAGCTCCAGTATGCATCGCCAAAGTCCTTTTCAAATACAATGGCTTTCTCATACGCCTGTATTGCTTCGTCAATATAACCTTTAGCTTTTAGGGCATGCCCAAGTGCTACCCAAACTGCAGGCCTATCCTCGCTATCTTTTAATAACTCTTTATAAAGGTCAATGGCTTGCTCTAACTCACCAACACCAACCAGCGCGTGCGCCAAGCCTACTTTTACAGTGAAGTTGTCTGGTGATTGCCTTAGTCGCTTGTTCGCAACAGCCGCGGCATCAGGAAATTTACCCAGTTTAGACAATAAGTTCTGGTAGGCAGCGGCTGCTCTGTCATTTTCTGGGTATAGCGTTACACAGCTTTCTAATAGAAATTCAGCGTCGCTATATACTTTCAATTGAATCCCAATTTCGGCAAGTAACATCATTGCTTCAGGGTGGTGCTCATGACTAGCTAGAAATTGTCGACATACTTGTTCAGCTTTGTGCAATTGCCCTTCGTGCATTAGATCTGTCGCACCTAATAACGGCTTGGGCAAAGATGTTAGAAATGCAATTTGCTGCTGACAAAGCGCTAGTGCTTGTGTTTGATCATCTGCTTTATACACTTTTTCAAGCTGAAGCCATGCCGTTAATAACGCAGGGTTAAATCGTGTAGCCTGATAAAAACTATGCGCTGCCTTTTTGCGATCAGAAGCCAAGTAACAATAGCCCTGTTCTTGGTAAGCCCGGGCGTAATTTGGGAAGTATGCAATGAGTTCATCTGACGTTTCGATGGCGCTGCTTACATCAGCCAATAGACGGTATGCTACCGCTTTTAAATATAGCACCTCTTTAAGGGTGTTTTGGCTTACCCCCAACGGGTCTTTAGCCCGTCGAAGTATGTCGTTGCATCCAGAAATGACGGCCTGATGCTGTGATTGCATAAGCCCTTGCTTTAACTGCTGTATTTCTTTTTGTTCTTCTTGTGTCATTAAAAACGCCTGTTTTTAAATTAGCGTAAAAACAAAAAACGGCGAACTCATAGAGCTAGCCGTTTCAAAATTGGGGACAAACACACCTTCATTTACTTAAAACTTATGAAGGCGTGTTGCCCCGGCACCGTGTGTGCTAATCGTAAATCGCCAATTTAGCCTTACTAACTTAACCTTAATAGTAATCGTATGAGAAACGAAGGCCAATAGTACGCGGCCTATTTGTTACTACCTTAGGCGTGAATTGCTGCGTATCAATGTTTAAAATTGCACGCTCATCAAACACGTTATCAATGTAAAGTTCGGCTTTCCATACGTCGTTTGTTACACCAACAGCAAGGTTCGTCAGAATATACGACTCCTGTACGTAGCGGCCACCACGGAATGTTTCACCATTTGAATCGGTATATGTGACCCCTTCAAACACGTCAGCTTCTTGTTCAATCTTAAGACCTGAACCTGTGCCGTAAATAAGCGACGTTGCATCTTCCATTACATAGGCATCCATCACCATACCTGCCAAGCGATCGCCGGTATAACTTACAGAGCCGTTTACATACCCACGCTTATCACCCTCAAGCTCGAAGAAATAACGTGCATTAATGTTTCCAGAGAATTTCGCTGAGTATGGAAGCTCTGAGCCAACACCAGCCGCTATACCTTCAAGTTCTGAGTTTACGCGAGTTAATTCGGTATCTAATACGCTGAAAGCAGCATTAATGATAAGGTCATCAGTAGCAAGCCACGTCATGTCAGCATCAATACCTTTGATCTCTGCATCGCCTACATTGTCGGTGAATACCAAGAACGAGATGTTAGTGGGGTCGAAGCGCGACGTTTGCAGTTCTTCAATTTCAGAATAATAGGCCGTAGCATTTACTCGGAATTGACCATCAAAGAAGTCACCTTTAAGACCCAATTCGTAGTTATCTAGCGTATCCGTTGTTGAGTATACTGGAATACGGAAGTTTTCAAATTTACCAGACTGATTCGTTGCAAGGCCACCACCAACACGGTTAGTAACCGGAGGTCGGAAGCCTTCTGAGTAGTTAGCGAATAGTAATACATCTTCGTTAACCTTCCAGTCTAGCGAGAACTTAAAAATAGTGTCGTCAACGGTTAGCACGCCGTTGTCGTCTAACAGGTCTACCTCTAACTGCCCGCTTTGAATAGCCGCTGCTACTGCATCAGGGTCTAGTCCAACGGCCGCAAGCTCGTCTGGGTCTTGTGTACCGAATGCACGAATACGTCGCGTTACGTCAACGGTTGACGTTGAGCCCACGTAGATATCATCGATTTCATACCAACGTGCACCAATACTTGCTGTAATCGTGTCGGTAATATCATACTCCAACTGACCAAATACAGCGATTTGTTCAATGGTATGTGTGATATCGTTGATAAAGCTCACTTCAGAAGGGAAAGGGCCACCATCACTATTAATGCCTTCATTTCCTACTAGGGTGCGTTGAAGGTTATCAAACCCAAATGTCGTCATTTCTGTGTTGGCAATCTTGAACTGCCCAACAGTTGCAACTTCTTGTTCGTCATAGAACAATCCAGCAGTGACGCGCCATGGCGTATCCATGGTGGTATTGAAACGAATCTCGTGAGTATTACGGGTAGAAGATGTGTCTTCTTTGTAATATTTGGTGGGGTCTAAGCAGCGCTCGTCTGCGGTGTTATCAGGCGTATCGTAGTGGTTACACACGTAATATGCAGAGAATAATCCACCGTTTGTATAGCCTGTATAGTCCGCTAGTGTATCAATTTCGCGGTCTAAATAACCACCGGTATATACCACGTTTAGTTTTTCTAAACGCCCTTCAAGCGTCCACGTAGTTAAACCGAATTCGTCTTTGTTCTCTTCTTGCTGGAAACGCAGCGCAGAGCTTTCACCTTCAAGCGTAGGGTCGTAGGCAAATACACCTTCTGTGTCTAATGTCTGTTGGGTGTGCTGTACTAGTAAGTCCCAGTCGTCATTAAAATGATAAGACAATCCAAAACGTGCACCTGTGTACATCGCATCATTGAAGTCTTCTTCGACAAGAGCATCGTTTTGTGGAGAAACAACTGCCGCTTCGGTATTAGAATTGATATTCGGATTAGTAATTCTGTTTGCGTCCATGCCTACCGGATCTGCTAATGGACCACCTGAGATGCGGTCAATAACCACAGCACTGCCGATGTAGCCCCCCTCGCCCGGCACATTCATGACATTGTCTATCCAACCGCCTTGTTTGTCGTTATACGCGGCTACACGAACAGCAAGGTCGTCGGTAAGCGGCATATTGAAATACGCTTGTACCGAGTTGCTCATTTCACCGCCTTTAGTGAAACCGATGTTGGTATCGAAACCTGCAGCGAAACTCGTGTGCTCGGGTTTATTGGTGATTAAACGAATAGTGCCCGCCTGTGAACTAGCGCCAAACAATGTGCCCTGCGGCCCAGGAAGTACCTCTACACGTTGAACGTCTGTAGCGTAAACATCTAAATTACGCCCAGCCATTGATACAGGCATTTCATCAAGATAGAAGGCAACGGATGGCTGCAGCGCCTGTACCGAAGACAACATGATATTAGATTGGGTTGTTGCAGCACCGCGAATGTAGATTTCATTCTGTCCCGGACCTGTGCCCTGAAATACCACGTTAGGTAAGAATTCAACATAATCTTGGAAATTGTCTATCCCAAGATTTTCCAGTGCTTTTCCGTTAAGTGCAGTCACCGCAACAGGAACGTCTTGTATAGATTCGCTTCGTTTGGTGGCGGTTACTTCTATTGTTTCAAGTTTAGCAGGCGCTTCTGATTCTTGCGCAGCCAGAGAGGAGGATGCCAGTGCAGCGATGATGGCACAGCTAAGCTGAGTTTTTCGCATTTGTGTGTGTTTCCTTCAATTGTTTTTTATTCTTCGGACTGTGTTTACTTCTAACACATATCAAAAAGACCATGTATTACGATACACCATCCCTCATTTATTTCTACTCTAACGATTAAATATTAAGCTAAAATTAAAAAACTTAGCACAAAGTCTATTTTCCTGAGGTATTTTCATGAAAATTTTATTCAACTCTGTTACCAAACCCAACAATAGATGGAAATCGAATTATTTCATCTGATATTTATTAAAAGTGCTCCATGCTGTATATTTCGCCGTAATAACCTAAGTTCAAATAAAAGGTGAAAGGAAATTACTGCGTGATTGAAAACGAAAAGAAGTCTCCACTCAATAAGCCGGTGTTTGTTACATCCTCAGCATTGATTCTATGCTTACTTATCTTCGCCGCAGGCGCGCCTGAAGCCGCGGATGCTATCTTCCAAAAACTACAGAGCGCAATTGTTACTAACGGCAGCTGGTTTTACGTTTTTACTGTCGCCGTAATCGTAATATTTGTCGTCTTCTTAGGCATGTCGCGCTATGGAGAAATTAAATTAGGACCAGATCACGCAAGCCCCGAATTTAGTTTTGGGACATGGCTAAGTATGCTATTTGCAGCAGGAATGGGAATTGGTCTCATGTTCTTTGGCGTTGCCGAGCCCTTAATGCACTTTTTAGCGCCCCCTACGGCGCAGGCTGAAAGCATTGACGCCGTTCGCGAAGCAATGAAAACCACATTTTTCCATTGGGGTGTCCATGCTTGGGCAATTTATGCTGTAGTGGCGCTAATTTTGGGCTATTTTGCGTACCGTCAAAACTTACCGCTTACGCTACGCTCTGCGTTGTATCCGTTAATTGGTGACCGAATTTACGGTTGGCCTGGGCACATCGTTGATATATTCGCGGTAACATCAACAGTTTTTGGTGTATCAACGTCGCTTGGCTTCGGCGCTTCGCAAGTAAATGCTGGTTTTAATTATTTGTTCGGCCTACCGTCAAATACTGGCGTTCAAATTGCCATTATGGCAGGTGTTGTTGGTCTAGCCGTCATTTCCGTCACCACTGGCTTGGAAAAAGGCATCCGCCGCCTTTCAGAAACCAATATGGTTTTAGCCCTGCTACTACTGTTAATCGTTCTTGTTTTAGGCCCAACGGTATTTTTGCTACAAGCTTTCATGCAAAACACGGGCGCTTACCTGTCTGATTTGGTGCGAAACACATTTAATTTATTCGCCTATGAGAAAACAGACTGGATTGGCGGTTGGACTATCTTTTACTGGGGTTGGTGGTTAGCATGGGCACCGTTTGTTGGCCTGTTTATCGCGCGTATCTCTTACGGTAGAACCATTCGTGAATTTGTAATGGGCGTACTGCTTATTCCATCAGCATTTACACTATTTTGGATGACAGTATTCGGCAACGCTGCTATTGATCAGGTGTTAGTACAAGGTAAAGACGTACTTGCACAAATGGTAAATGAAGATACTTCAGTGGCACTGTTTGTATTTTTAGAGCAGTTCCCTTTTGCTTCAGTACTAAGTCTTATAGCAGTATTGATGGTCATTGTATTCTTTGTAACCTCATGTGATTCTGGTGCCATGGTTGTCGATATGCTGTGTTCACACGGTGAAAACAATACACCGTTGTGGCAACGAGTATACTGGGCCGTTGGCGTTGGTGTGGTGAGTTCTGTGCTGCTTTACGCTGGTGGGCTTGGCGCGCTGCAAACTATGACGATTGCCGCCGCACTGCCATTTGCTATTGTGCTGCTTATCGCTATATCGGGACTATTGAAAGCCCTTCGTATCGAGGCGTACAAACGTGAAAGTTTACAAGTACTAACGGGTACACCGCAGCATAATGACTCTGACAAAAACTGGAAAGAGCGCCTTGAAAATATTGTGACCTTTCCAGATGAAACTGCCGTTCGTCGTTACATCAACAAAGTGGTGAAGCCTGCGCTAACAGAAGTAAGCGAAGAGTTTAAAGCGCAACAGTTTGAAATAAAGATTGAAGATACGGACGAAGCGCTCATTTTGACTGTTGATATGGGTAATGACCCTGAATTTATATATGCTGTGCATCCTGTATCGACAGAACAGCCTGAATTTGGTCCAAGTGACACACAAGCACTGGACGAAAACAAAAAGGCCACGTACTATCGCGCCGAAGTGCACCTTAGTGAAGGTGGTCAGAACTATGATATTATGGGCTGGTCGAAGATTTCGGTCATTAATGACGTCATCGATCACTATCATAAGCACCAACATTTTATTCATTTGCTTAAGTAACCGATAGGTTACGCATTTGTTGGAAGTAACATGCGAAAAGAAGAAGAACTATTAGTGGCACTGCGGCGCGTAATACGCGCTGTAGACCTACGCAGCAAGCAGCTAAGTAAACACGTAGGTTTAACAGGCCCACAGTTACTGGTAATGCAAAATATTGAAGAGCGCCCGGGTATAATGGTGCGCGAAATTGCAGAGAATATTAACTTAAGCCCTGCAACCATCACCAATATTTTAGACAGACTCGAATCACGAGACTTAGCTACACGTATAAGAAGTACCCAAGATAAGCGAAAAGTGGGCGTATTCTTAACCGAACGTGGTAAAGAGGCAGTTGTTGACGCACCTCGCCCGCTTCAAGAACACTTTGTGGAGCGCTTTTCACAGCTTAAAGAATGGGAGCAAAGCCAAATGGTAGCTACCGTTCAGCGTATAGCTAGCATGATGGACGCTGAAGATATTGATGCCTCACCTTTCTTGGAACTAGGCAGCATTTCAGATAAAAGCTAATAGACTTTATTTTTCTTAAAAAAATGGCCTTCACTTGAAGGCCATTTTTGTATCTGTAACAAAGGTAAATTGCACTGTACGAAACTACGACTTCGCTTTAAGTGGGTTTACTTTTCCACCGGTAATTTTGTCTGCTCTACCTTCTTCTTTAGCTTTTTCAGCACGACGTTTTCGAATTTCTTTAGGGTCAGCAATAAGCGGACGATAAATTTCAATACGATCGCCATCGTTAAGTGTATCGCGTAGCTTAACAACGCGGCTCCAAATACCCACTTTTGTTGCTTTCAAGTCGATTTCGGGAAACTGCTCAAGCACATTAGAGGCTTTAATCGCCTCTTCTACCGTCGCATTTTCATGAATAGCAATATCAATGATTGTTTGCTTAGTGGGCAATGCATAGGCTACCTCAATATTGATGAGCTTATTACTCATGCGTACACGCTCCGCGCTCGGTCTGTGAACGCTGCAACCATACTGCTCGCTAAGCTGTTGAACACTTTACCAAAAGCCATTTCAGCTAACTTATTGCTAAATTCAAACTCTAGGTTTAATTCAATTTTACAGGCTTCTTCTGATAATGCTGAAAATGTCCAGCCACCGGTAAGCGACCGGAATGGGCCATCGACCAGCTGCATTTGAATACTTTTACCTGGCTCTAACACATTATGCGTTGTGAACCATTGCTTGATGCCTGCTTTTGCAACTAACAATGACGCTTTCATGCTTTGCGCTGATGTGTCGAGGATTTTGCTATCGGTACAGCCTGGCAAAAACTCAGGATAGGAAGCTACATCGTTGACTAAGTTAAACATGGCTTCTGCGCTATGAGCTACAAGCGCGCTTCTATGAATACTTGGCATTGATTCCACTACAATTAAAACTCTTGTTGGCATTGTATCACAGAAAATTTGGTTCGCTCGTATTCGGTTTTGAACCAAATGCCCCAATATAAGATAACAATGACAACTAAAGACATTCCTTTGAACAATCAGTATAATAGCCAGCATGAAAAAGAATAAAGCCAACAAAAACACCACAGGAAATATCGCGCAGAACAAAAAAGCGCGTCACGACTATTTCCTAGAAGACAAGTTCGAAGCCGGACTTGAGCTTCAAGGGTGGGAAATTAAAAGTATTCGTGCCGGTAAAGTCAACATTACCGATGCTTATATTATTATCCAAAATGCCGAAGCGTATTTAGTAGGATGTAGAATTAGTCCGCTAAACCAAGCCTCTACACACGTTATCGCAGCCCCTGAGCGTGCGCGTAAACTCTTGCTTAACAAACGTGAAATAGATCGCTTAATGGGTGCACGAGACCGCCAAGGATATTCAATCGTAGCCACATCTATGTACTGGAAAAAGTGCTGGGTGAAACTAGAAATTCATCTAGCTAAAGGTAAGCACGCTCACGACAAGCGTGACACTATCAAAGACAAAGACTGGCAACGCCAAAAAGAAAGAATGATGAAACACAGCGTTTAACGCTGTGTTTTTGTATTAGCCATTGTAAATAACGACCATGTAGGCTGTTTTATATATCAAGCAGCCTACTGTACCATTGTGCTTATGCGGGTGAACGTTAACCCACGTCTCGTTTCGTCATTTTCTTGCGGTGCAGCATATCAAGAATAAGACTCCACAGCGGTGAAGGGTTTCTTAACGTGGTTAGGTTATTCCCAAGGCGTCTAAGTTGTCTTCGCACCATCGCCATATTAGCAAGACTTGCCAGCGATTTATCTTTCCAAGTGCAGTGTGGAATAATCCCCGAATAAACCCACTCTTGCTGCCATTTTTTAGCTAAATTTGGCGTAATAGCAAGCGCACTGGCTAATCCTACGAGGGCACACCCTTGCTCAATAACCTTTTCTGCTACCTCGGCCCTTTTTATACCACCTGTTGTCATCAGCGGAATATCAGTTTTACTCACCAATGCCTGGGCAAATTCCAAGAAGTAAGCTTCCCGGGCAAGCGTGGTGTCGTCGCGTGTTTGCCCCTGCATAGCAGGTGCTTCATAACTGCCTCCAGACAACTCTACAACATCAACACCCAAAGCTTCTAAGCGGTTCACAACCTCACAGGCATCATCAAAAGAAAAACCATTTTTTTGAAAGTCTGCAGAGTTAAGCTTTACCATAACAATGAAATCTTTAGCGCAGACAGCTCTAACCTGACTAACTATATTTATTAGCAAGCGTGCGCGATTAATAATAGAACCGCCCCACTCGTCTTGGCGCTGATTAGTTAGTGGAGATAAAAATTGTGTAAGCAAGTAGCCGTGAGCGGCGTGGATCTCGACGCCGTCAAAGCCTGCATTCTCAGCTTGTTTAGCCGTTTCAACAAAGCGTTTGCAAACATCATGAATGTCTTGGCAGGTCATTTCTCGGGGCTGAGCAAATAGCTTAGAATGTTTACCCATATCAAGCGGGACAGCGGAAGGCGCTATAGCTTTGCCCTGCATGGCTTTGAAGACCTGCCGTCCTGGGTGGTTAATCTGCATTATGGCTAATGCCCCATTCGACTTAATAATCTTTGCCCACTTTTGAAACGGGGCAATGTCGGTATCTTTTTCCAGAGCAACACCACCGGGCCCTGTCATGGCGCCTTTGTCGACCATAACGTTACCCGTTATTACCATGCCTAAATTACCATGGGCCCAATATCGATAGAGTGAGTACAAAGACTCACCGGGAATATTTCCCATACTCGACATATTTTCTTCCATCGCAGCTTTAACAATACGATTACGCGCTGTTACGCCACACGGCAAGGTATACGGAGAATACAATATGGAATCTGAAGACATTTACACTACAAGCCTTTTAATTATGCTGACGTACTTTAATGGTTATTGCCGCTAAATGCATCTTTACTTAGGTACTTAGTTCTTAAAAATTAACTAAAACATTATTAATCAGATAGCCCGCTTTATTAAAAGACAAAACTATATTTAAGCTTTATTACTTCTATGGTAACACTGGCCCTTGAAAACCTATGTTGCTAACCACATATCATTGATTAATCGATAATAGACTTGCAGTTATTAAGGCTACTTTATTTTTCAAGCTTGTATACTAAGCTTTTGAAAACATAAGTGTTATTTTTGGTTGTTTTATAGCCAACCCCTTAAAAATTAAAGCGTTTTCTAAAAGAAAGCATTTAATGACGTAATATTTGTGCTATTATTGAAAACCACACTCGGGGCTGATTAGGATTCGACAGGATCTAGGAAGCCGGAGGTGCATGCAGAGGAGCGGTTGGCCTCTTAAAAAAGCCGCATTTAAATAGTCGCAAACGACGAAACTTACGCACTAGCCGCTTAATAACCGGTATAGGCCCTTCCACCCTAGTCTCTTCCTGCTAGCGGGGATTCGGAAGGTCATCCAAGTAGGATAGCGAGGGAACCTTGTCTAAGGGTGAACCGCGAAACAGTATTAGGCCAGCTGCAAGGAAATCCTGTTTGTCGGAGTTCCAAGCAGTTAAATAAATGACAAACTAAGCATGTAGTACCAAAGGTAGACATTTTCTGGACGCGGGTTCAAATCCCGCCAGCTCCACCACTTTCAAAGGCTTGCCACTCGGCAAGCCTTTTTCGTTTCAGCTTCCGAAATTTGTAAATTGTTTCTAATTAAGACAAAACACACACTACCTAAATAAAAGCTATTCCCATTTGCATGGTTATATTATAACATTGCAGCACAATTCTAATGTATAGCTTCTCCAAACAATGCAAACAAATTCAGTGATATGCGCGGATGCGCTTACCGTGCGTGTTGACGATCGCACACTTCTAGACAATCTCAATTTTAATGTAGGAAAAGGCGAAGTATTTGCACTTTTAGGTGGAAATGGTGCAGGTAAATCCACCACCCTTAAAACTTTTTTAGGGCTTATGAAGGCAAGTAGCGGTAGCGCTACTGTATTAGGGCATAATGCCTCTACCCAGCCAAACCAAGTTCAAAAGTCTGTTGCCTACTTACCCGAATCTGTCACCTTATATGGCCATCTTTCTGGCTTAGAAAACATTCGTTATTTCTTGTCAGTGGCTGGAGTCGATAAGTCTGACGACGATATGTTCGCCGCACTTCGCAAGGTCGCACTTCAAGAAGATTCGTGGAATAAGGCGCTATCTAATTATTCAAAAGGCATGCGTCAGAAGACCGCAATTGCCTTGGCGCTACTGCGCAATGCGCCTGTACTGTTCTTAGACGAACCTACATCTGGGCTAGATCCAGCAGCCATCGACGAATTTAATGTGCTAGTGTCAGAGCTGGCAGCGGGTGGCGCTACTATTTTTATGGTTACCCACGACGTTTATGGTGCCTGCCAAGTTGCCCATCGAATTGTGCTTTTAAGTAATGGCAAATTAACCGGTTCTTTCGAGCGTGCTGGCGATACGCCAATAGATACTGAAGCCGTTCACGCAGCATTTGCAGGGCGTAATGTATGATACTGAATGTTGCTAAAATCATTTGTGCAGAACAGTGGCGCTATTGGATGCGAACAAAAGTAGCAGCGACCGTTTTATTGCTAGGCGCTGTGCTTACCATAGCTGCACTGGTAGTTAACGCCTTTCACATCGATGAGGCTGCCCACACCAGAGATCACCTTCAAACAGAAGCTGAACAACGTTTTGAGGCACAGCCCGATAAGCACCCTCATCGCATGGTGCATTATGGTCATTATGTATTTCGTGCCCCCACTCCACTGAGCGTAATTGAACCGGGTGTCGATACCTACACGGGGAACGCTATATTTTTAGAAGGGCACCGCCAAAATAGTGCAATGTTCGCCGAGCAGCGCCAATCCGCAGGGCTTACACGCTTTAGTAGTTTAACACCCAGCTTTTTAGCTTTGGTTCTTGCACCTTTATTTATTATTCTAATTGGCTACGGCAGCGTGTCTCGTGAACGCGAAGCCGGCACGCTAACCTTACTGCTTTCTCAAGGCACCACCCGTTGGCAATTGCTCTTAGGGAAGCTTCTAGCTCTCGTAACCGCTAGCAGCCTATTTTTACTCCCGCTTCTGCTTGCCTGTCTTTATGTCGCGTTTTCAAACGAAAGCGCACTTGTTGTAATACTCTTTTGCCTTAGCTATGTGGTTTACTTTTTACTGTGGGCCACGGTAGTCACTGCGTGCTCCGCCATATTTGAGAAAAGCAGCGTTTGCTTCACCGTACTTGTTGTCATTTGGATGAGCGCTTGTGTGTTGCTTCCTCGTTTAGGGAGCAGCGTTGCCACAAACGTTGCCCCTTCAATGGGAAAACTTGAAGCCGATTTCAAAGTGGAAGAAAAACTTAGAAGTTTAGGTGACGGTCATGACGTTAACGATCCTGCATTCAAAAAGCTAAAAGAAGATTTACTAGCTAAATACAATGTAGATTCAGTTGACGACTTACCCGTTAATTTCAGGGGCATCGTTGCCCAGTACTCCGAAGGTCGACAAGCCAAAGTGCTTAATGAGTTTGCTGAAACCCGCATGACCGAAGAGTTGGAACAAGCCCAAATAGCACGGCAGTTTGGCTGGCTTTCGCCTACAGTTGCGGTGCGCTCTATTTCCACGATCCTTGCGGGAACCAGCCTTGAAACACATCACCGCTTTTTAAGAGAAGCGGAAACGCTAAGACTTGAGTTTGTTCAGGCTTTGAACAAGGTTCACGCTGAAAAACTCGATTACAAGTTAGATATGAACCGCAACGCCAGTGAAGAAGCAGCAGACAAAGCTGTGGTTGGCGCAGATAATTGGGCGATCTTAGCAGAGTTTGATTTTAAACCAGAAGCAGGAAGCACACGAATTAGTAACGCGTTGATTTATTTTATTCAGCTGTTGCTTTGGATGGGACTTACCGCACTACTTCTTCAAGCTGCAGTTAGGAGATTAAATCCATGATCCGTTTTAATGATATTAAACGAGAAGCGGGTTTCGTATTTGGCCATCGTCAGATAAAACTAACGCTTTTGGTCGTGTTTCTTTTAAGCTCGCTGTCGTTGTGGTCTGGCTATTCGGAAATGCAAGAGCAGCAAGCCACTATAGAGCGCTTGTTAGAGAAAGATGAAACAGAACGCAACGCTGTCCTTACTCACCAATCTAATTATGGCATGGTAGCCTATTACGCCTTTCATTTGACCTATGCCCCGCCCTCGCCGTTGGCGTTTGCTGCCGTAGGAGAGCGCGATGTGTTTCCATGGAAGCACCGTATTAGAATGCTAGCGCTAGAAGGTCAGATTTATGAAAGCGATACAGACAATCCGGAGCTTGCTTTCTTAGGGCGTTTTGACTTTGCTTTCGTTACCAGTGTGCTGTTGCCTCTGTTTATCATTTTGCTCCTTTACGATTTAAAAGCGAAGGAACGCGAAGCCCGCCGTTTTGACTTGCTCAATGTAACCGCACGCAATTCACATGCTATTTGGTCATCACGCGTATTGGTAACCCTGGTTCCCTTGGCACTAGTTACACTTATTCCGTTTATTGCCTTTAGTGTAGTGAATGGTGCGTCTGTGTTTCAAACAGTAACGGTTTGTACCATCGTCATTGGCAGCATAATTGTTTGGAGCGCTATTGTGCTTGCTATAGGTGCTGCTAAGCGTTTTGCTAATTTCAGCGCCACGCACCTAGCTTCAATCATGTTAGGCGTATGGCTTGTCACAACGGTTATTGTGCCAGTTACCGGGCACACCATAATTAATGCGTCGGTTGATACACCTGAGGGCGGCGACATTGTGCTCACGCAGCGAGAAGCCGTTAACAGTGCATGGGACAAACCTGTTGAACAAACATGGGAAGCGTTTATTGAAACTCACCCACAGTGGGCGGATAAAACCGACTTTGATCCACAACGAGACAGTTCATTTAATTGGAAGTGGTATTACGCATTTCAACAAGTTGGCGACCAAACGGCAAAGGAACTTTCAGAGGCTTATCAAGCCGCCACCTTACGCAAAGATAAAATTGCAAGCTATGTTGCTCTGCTATCCCCGTCTTTATTAACGCAACGCTTATTAACGAGTGCGGCTGATACCGATGTTAAAGCCATGGTTAACTACGAAAATAATGTTCGCGAGTTTCATGCGGCGTTGCGCAAATTCTACTATCATCACTTGTTTGAAGCCCCGGAGTTTTCATCGGCCAGTTTTAAACAGCTACCTCAATTTTCACCAAAAATAAGAAAGACACAGGAAAACACTAATGAAGACTAGTTGGGTAAAATCTAGCCTCGCCCTTTCTATCGCAACCCTTTTGAATGCGCCTGCAGATGCGCAAAACACTGATATTCAACCGGAAGCGGATGTAGAGAAAATTACGGTGCATGGCATGCACCGTGCGTATCAAGGGGCATTTGAATATAAAGAAGTGCCGGCAGCAGCGCAGGATATCGACCTTGGTCTCATCAATGATGCAGGCGCTATAAACCTTAACGACGCTTTAGACTTGTCCGCTTCGGTAGCCAGACAAAATAACTTTGGTGGCCTTTGGAACAGCTTTGCTATTCGTGGTTTTTCAGGTGACGAAAACTTACCTAGCGGGTTTCTGGTAAACGGTTTTAACGCAGGACGCGGATTTGGCGGACCTCGTGATCTTTCTGGCATTGATCATGTTGAAGTATTAAAAGGTCCTAAAGCTGCTCTGTTTGGTCGCGGTGAACCAGGTGGAGCGGTAAACCTTGTTACAAAGCGCCCCCAGTTTCGTCAAGGTGGTGAAATTAAAGCAACTTACGGTAGTTGGTCACAGAAGCGCATTGAGGCTGATGTACAATCGGTTGCAGGCAGTGCTGAAAATGTAGGTGTACGCTTAGTAGGCTTTTATGAAGATGCTGAAAGTTTCCGCGATACAGTAGAAACTGAGCGTTTTGGCTTTTATCCATCGGTTACGTGGGAAGCATCAGCAGACACCACGGTTACGTACGAACTTGAATACACCGAGCAAAAAATTCCTTTCGACCGTGGCGTAGTGGCCATCGATGGTGAATTGGGCCACCAACCAATTGAAACCTTTACCGGCGATTCTAATGGCAACACCATCGATACTGAAGTGGTTGGTCATCAAATTGAGATTTCTCATAAACTTGCTGACGAATGGAACCTGCTTTTGGGTGCTGGCTTGCGCGATACCACTTTCGAGGGTAACGCATTAGAAAATAACTTTGGTGGTCGCCAAACGTTGTTTATCGATCCTAATCAAGCCTTGTTGTCTCGTTTCAAGCGCTACCGTAATTTCCAAACCGATTACTTCGTTTTACGCGGCGAAATAGCGGGACAATTCGATACTGGGTCGCTATCACATCGCGTGATTATTGGTGCTGACTACGATAAGTTTGAAAATGACCAGATTATTCTGCGCTATCGCCCGCCATTCTTTTCAAGCGATACTGACATTAACGACTTGGACTTAGAACAGTACTTAGTGGTCGATATTTTTAATCCGGATTACTCACCACTTCCAGATGTGGAATTGTCTGATAACTTGGACCGTTTTGAAGTTCAGGAAGCTTGGGGTATCTATTTCCAAGACCAAATCAACATCACTGATAATTTCCAAGTTAGGCTGGGTGGCCGCTTCGATAAGTTCGAGCAGGAAATTGATAATCGCCTGGCGTCACCTGTAAGTACCACATCACAAGACGACACACGCTTTTCTCCACAAGTGGGTGCTGTTTATCTGTTTGATGACACCACAAGTGTGTACGCAACCTACGGTGAAGGTTTCCGTCAGCTGACGGGGTCGGATTTCGCTGGAAACCCGTTTGAACCTAACGAATCTAAATCTGCGGAAATTGGCGTTAAAGCCGACCTCACATCAATGTTTGATAATATACGGGGTGATATCACCTTCGCCGTATTTAATATCGAACAAAGTAACATCCTTGTTTATGATGATAGCCCTGAGGCGTCTGACGGCTTCTTCTTAACCCCTGCTGGCGAAGCGCGTAGCCGTGGTGTTGAGTTAGACATTAACGCTGAATTTGAAAATGATATTTCGCTTTGGGTGTCGTACACCTTCGTAGATGCTGAAAGTACAAACGATGCGGCGGATGCTAACTTTGTTGCAGCCATTGAATCTGGCGATCCTTTAATTAACGTTCCAGAAAACCAATTGAGCATTCAGTTGAGCAAGGGACTTACATTTGCTGATATGCCAGTACGTATCGGTTCAGGACTGTTGTATGTTGATGAGCGTTTAGGTCAAACCGCTACCGACTTCTACTTACCAAGCTACACTACGGTTCGTGCGTTTGCTGAGATAGAGCCTGTAGAAAACTTGTCAGTTAAAGTTGCAGTAGATAACCTGTTTGATGAAGAGTTTTATACTAACTCTTTCGCAGATGTGTGGGTTGAACCAGGCGCGCCTCAACGCTTTAGGCTTACCGTCGCCTATCGCTTTTAAGGTCTAGAATTTAACGAAAAAGGAAGCGGGACTTATTACCGCTTCCTTACTACGACTTTTGAATGTTTAATTTTTGTGTAAATTAAGAGTTTTGTAAAGTCTGGATTGGCTCGATGTCAGACGTATTATTCTTGATAAATAACTCTATATCGTTAATTTTCTCTTTAGAAAATCCGAGTCTTGCTTCTATACCAGTAGTTCCGTCAGCGTTTTCAATGATATCAAACTCGTTTACACCTAAGGTGCGCAAAAATGCAGTGTGAACCTGATTATTGTTGATATCGACAATTTTAATTTTCGTCGATGTTCTGTATATAGCCAGTGGACCTGACTGCGTTTGTACCCAATTGATTGACCAGAAATAGTGACTGTAATTAGGTAAGCCAAGTTTTGTGTAAAGCGACTCTTTGAAGTCCACGTTTTCGCACTTATTCATCACAGCATTTTGACGTTCGCAGTTTGAGTATTCTGCAACATCCTTACCTCCTAATCCAACATCCATTGGAACGATGGTCTTTCCGTCTAGGCTAACTAATACATAGTCATCGAACTTGTTAAGTCCAAATGTATTACCTATTTCTTTAAAGGAGTCTAGCAATCCGCCCACGCTGTCGCCTTTGTCTCGAGGATCTTTTTCTAACAAAATAAAACCTGTAGATGCAGCATCGCCCTTCTGATGTTTAGCGATGTGGTAGTTATCTAAGAGTGTTATATTTTTTACGCTATCATTGTCTATAAAATAGCGAAAAGCAGACCCCGGACGGCCAATAATAAAACCGTCTGAAGTAGGAATTACACTACTACTTGTTGCAGTTTTTCCGGTAACTGTTTTTACTTCATACCGGTCACCACGCTTCCACACCGTTGCAATTTTTATAGGTGCTTCAGTTGATTTGGCTTTGTGATATTTGAGTGTAAATGAGCCATCGAAATTTTCTGTTTTTGTGCTGTAAGTTCAGTCGCACTGATAACGATTTCCGGCTGGGGTGCAGCTTGCTGTTGCTGTTGGGCAGCAACAGGTAAGGACATGCCTTGAATTTTAGCAAGAAACGTCTGCTTCATTTGGTTCGCCATTGCTTGCTCTTCTGGCGAGGATGGTGTACTACCACACGCAGTAAGAAGTGAAACTGCTAATAAAGATGGAACTAATAGTTTTGCATTCATGTGTTTTCTCTGTTTTTCGCTTTAGCTAAAATATTTAGAACTGAAGCTTTTTTATGAAAACAAAGGATTGCACATGACGAGACTTCACCATGCAGTCCTGCATAGTCGAGTGTACTATTGAAATGTCGCAATCCCTTGCGAGCACTATTAAAGGATATTCCAATCTATTTTTCAATTATAAGATTCTGTTTTTAGTTTGTTTTTTAGTCACTTAGTATAGAAACAAATGAGTATCCATAAACGAGCTCAAATTTCATCGGAGACAGGCCACTCTCGCTCCGTCAAAATATATGTATTGATAAGACGTTGACGCTTATTTTCAATAACCTGTTTTAATTCATCTCTAATTAATCTTACCGCTGGCGTAATAAGATGCCGGCTAGGCAGCATGAGCCACATTTCAGTTAGCGGTACGTGGTAACCATTCAAAATACGCTGCAGCTTTCCGCTTAGTAAATCCCCCGCAACGTCTATACAAGACTTTTTAGCGATCCCCTCTCCATCTACGCACCAGCGCCGAACAATATCACCGTCATTCACAGCGCGATTACTATTCACTTTCACTTTGACTCTTTCGCCCCCCTTTATAAGTTCCCACATATTGTGGGTTTGGTCGTAGAGCTTATAAAGAAGTGCGTTGTGCTGCGCTAAATCAGTCAGAGTTGTAGGCTCACCGTTTCTTTCTAAATAATCGGGAGACGCGCAAATCACATGCGGAATATTGCACACTTTAAAACCATACATCTGCGATTTTTTAACCGCTTCTTTTGTCATGGCTCTAAGTGCTACATCTACACCATCGCGGTAGAAGTCCACCCGACTGTCGCTCACATGTAATCGCAATGAAAGTTCTGGATTTTCGCGCTGCACTTTATTTAGCAGTTCACGCATTAGGTTGCGACCCATTTCCGAAGACATCGCCATGCGAAGCTCACCGTGAATGCTCTGCTTCTGCTCTGTTACTAATGCAAGGCCCTGCTGTAAGGTGTCGAGTGCCTGCTTTGCCATAGGCAAATACTGCTCTCCTTCAGGTGACAATCGAATTTTGCGTGTACTTCGCACAAATAGCGCTACGCCAAGCTGCTCTTCTAAACGTTTAACCGCCATACTTGCAGCAGATGAGCTAATATCAAGTTTTATCGCAGCAGTGGTTATCGAGCCCACTTCAGCCACCTTTACGAACACAGACAGGTCTTCGGTTTTCATACTTCCCTCAACGGTTATTTCACTCTTTTGATTTCAAGGCAAAAAAGACAAAGCAAAATAGATCACCTCTATTATCCATATTTTCAGGAAAGTCTTTATTGATTTTGGTCGTTTATGAGACTTATTCGAAATAATAGACTGTGCCTGTCTGTTAAATAAAGCCTACGACCAACAATTAGGAGGTTTGAATGAAACCAACGAACCGAAACAAACTGACAATAGCATCGCTATTATTGAGCACCTGTTTTCTTCTTGTACCTGGCGCACACGCACAAGACAAAGTTATTGCGGCTAAGGATGTCGAATGGGGTTACTTGAATCCAGCCCGTGGCGACAAAAGCCCAGGAGCAGCAGACTTGTGGGGAGACAGAACAAAAGACACAGCTACCGGTATGCTAGTGCGATTTAACAAAGGCTTTGAATCGCCACCACACATTCACAACATAACCTATAGAGGTATTGTGATTGAAGGTGAAATGCACAATGACGACCCAAATGCCGCTAAAATGTGGATGCCAACAGGTTCGTTTTGGACACAACCTGCAGGCGAAGATCACACGACTGCAGCAAACGACAAAACCAACCTGATTTACTTGGAAATTGATGAAGGTCCGTATTTAGTTAAACCGTCAAAAGAACATTTCGACAACGGTGAACGACCAATCAATATTCATGCAGATAATATGGTGTGGCTACAAAAAAGCGACCTTGTAAATATAGCGGCCGACGGTGTTTCCGTTGCCTATTTGTGGGGCGAGACAAGTAGTGTATACGGCACCCTTGTCAAGCTTCCAAAAGGATTTAAAGGTTCAATAAAATCTAATGGTGATGAATTCAAGGCAGTGGTTATCAAAGGAAGCCTCATTTACAGCCAAAACAACGCCTCCAGACAGATCGAGTTAAACGCAGGAAGTTATATCGAGTCATCAACTGCTGCATACCATTCTGTTGAAAGCGCAAACCAGAGCGCAACCATTGTGTACGTAAGAACGTCGTCAAAATTTAGCGTTACAGATTAGTACGTTTTTTCCGCTCACGTACGCGGGGCATATCCCCCATGCTTCGCGTATTTTCTAGGTATTCAGCAATCATAGAATAACCGTTTTGCCTTGCAAGCTGCTCCGGTGTATTGCCATCATAACCTTTCAAATCTAACCTAGCTCCTGCTTCCACCAATACTTTCGCTGCCTCAAAATGCCCATGCCACACTGCGTCATGAAGCGGTGTATACCCGTTGTTAGGACCTTGCGCGTTAAGCACTTCCTGAAAGCCAGGATATTGACTAAGTAACGTCAGCATGTCTGCACGCCCAAAATATGCGGCTTTGTGTAAAGCAATTGCGGCCATGTAGGCGCCGGTAAGCGTTTGATCTGCGCCGTTATCTAGCAACAGCTTTGCTACTTTCAGGTAGCCTTTCATCGCTGCAAGCAGCAGCGCGCTATGAAAATCACTGCCTTGTTTCAACACGGGCGCAACCGCATTAACGTCATACCCCTTTTCTAGCAGCACTTTTATGTCAGCTGCCATTTCTTCTTCAGACAGCGCTTGGTTAGCAACGATCATATAAATGGCTGCTTTTTCTTGCGCTTGCTGCAGCGTTTTTGCTTCATGGGCCGCGAATAGCGCGTTAATGGTGGTAACGTCTTCATTCAACGCTTTATCGTTTGCTTTTGCACCGCTTCGATTAAACCCAAGGGCTGTAGCGCCTGCCGCTGAAATAACGGTGGTATCGATGTCGGGCAAACTTAATAAATATTCCACCGCGGGAATATTTCTGTGCCACACGGCCAATAGCAGTGGCGTTCCCCCCAGGCGTACTGACTGCAAGTTTACGAATGCTCCCTCTTTAACAAGCAGTTTAACAAGGTCTAAGTTTCTTCCTTGAACAGCCAGATGAAGCGGCGCTACCCCCATTAATCTATCGAGTCCGTTAACATCTGCGCCGCTGTCTATAAGAGCCTTAACACGCTGTATATCGTTATCCCACACTGCTTTGTGCAGCGGTGTTAGGTTCTGATTTATGTTGCTTTCAAACTTACTTGAATAGAGCGCCCCGATTGCCTCGTTTGCCACGGCTTCGCTAAACGAAGCGGTAATGCCCATGCCAGAGAGCACAATTAACGCCAAAGACTGACACGCTTTTCTTGTATTTGGGATAGGTTTATTCATTGTCTCGCCTAACTTTTTAAATGCTTTTTGTATTGGTTTTAAATTCTGGTTTTGAGTTTTTAGCACGTTGTTAATCCCTACAAAGGACTAACAACGTAACTGTCGATGATTACTCTACCTTCGGTATCAATATGCACATGCCAGCGCTCTTTTACCTGTAGCTCAACCGATTCCCCTTTAAAGTCAGACGACTCAAATGTGTCAGCGCGAAGGTTAATTCGAAGGTCTACTATAAATCCATTGGGCTTCGCTGAATCAGCATCGGGTTTGATATCAATTTGTTCTGCACGGTGCTCACAGTTAGGTTTAAACGTCTTGCGTGCCCACGCGTACCAGTCGTTGAATCCAGCATGGCCTTGAAATCGTCCCTCTGGCGCTTGCCAGACAACCTCCTCGCTGAGATTCAGTAGAAAAGCTTCACTTGACGCCGGTAATTGATCGAACTGCCCAAACCACGTCGTTACAAACTGTTTGATGCGCACTTCTGGTGAGTTCATCAAAACATCAATAGCATCGGCTACCCGCTTTCCATGTTGGTCACCACGGGCCTGAACGTCAGAAAGCGTGTTGTAAACACCTTCAATGTACACCATGCGATGGCTGTAAATTGGCTTGTGATACTGCATTTTTGCAAGATAAGCGAGCTGTTCTAGCGGGCGTAAAAACTCTTCAACACTGAAGTGGTTATAGCCTAGCGGTCCATAAGACTCTTTTGGGCCACCTACCGAAATTGACAGTAAAAAATGTTTATTCGCCAGCTTGTCTCCTTCAGGGCCAAACGCAAAATTATAAGTAAATACTTGGTCAATCCAGCGCTTAAGTAAAGCTGGTACAGAATACCAGTAGAAAGGAAACTGCAGCACAATTACCTCAGCTTCAAGCAAGGCTTTTTGCTCTGCCTCTACATCAATTGGGTTGTTAGAATAAACGGTGTCCAAACGTCTAATTTCAATGTTGTTTATGCGCTTAGTCAGGCTTTGCAAAATAGCGCTATTAGCATTGGACTGGTCTAAATTAGGATGGCCGGAGATAACTAATACTTTACTCATTACTTCTACCTTTGCGTGATAATTTTATGGTTGATTCAAAGTGAACAGATAGAAGTTTATGATTGAATGACCTTTAGTTTTAGATGATCATTAACTCAAAGATTATTAGTTTAAAGCTAACAATTAAAATTTAGATAAAATTCAGGCTTGAAACCATTTGATCAATTTGTAAATTAGACTTTCAAGAGGCGCTACAAGTGAACGGCACCACATTTCAACAACTTATTGTTTTTCATGCTATTGCCGATAAAGGTAGCATTAGTGGTGCTGCACGCCAGTTAGAAATGGCACCGCCATCTGTAAGCCACGCGCTTAAATCTCTAGAAGCAAGTGTGGGCGTTCCTTTGTTTAATCGAACTACGCGTAGAGTTGAATTAACCGATGCGGGAAAGTTACTTAAGCAGCAAACTCATCATGCTATCGACACGTTAGATATTGCATTTGAAGAGGTCAATGCCCTTAGCTATACCCCTAGGGGCACGGTTCGTATAACCACTCCCCGCTTCGCCTTCCAACAGCTTTTGGCGCCTTATTACCAAGAGTTTTGCGAGCGCTATCCAGACTTAAAGCTTGAGGTATCGATAAACGATGCAGCCGTAAATTTGATTACCGATGGGATGGATGTGGGTATTCGCTTTGGTGATAGGATAGAAGAAGGCATGGTGGCAAAGCGATTAACTAAAGCCACTAAAGAATGTTTGTTCTGCTCACCCCACTACGCTAAAAAGTATGGCCTTCCCTCGTCTATTGATAGCCTTCAGCAACACAAGCTCATTCAATATCGTTTTATTACCTCTAACAAACTTGCGCCACTTCATCTGTGGCAAAACCAGCAAGCTGTTAGTGTTTCAATGCCGATTGCTATGGTAGTCAACGATACAGATTTGATGATTGATGCTGCCAAAAAAGGGTTAGGTATAGGAAGAATTGTTGAACCTATGGTAGATGAATTATTTGAAACTGGCGAGCTTGTTCCCGTACTTAAAGAGAACTGGTTTCCTTATTCAGGGCTGTTTATGTATTTTCAGCAACATAGTCAAAAGGCCCAAAGAATTAGGGCCTTAATCGACTTTCTTGAAGAAAAACACGCAGTTTTGCGCTAGCGCCTGTTGGTTTTTCCTGTGCATCAAATCTCAACAGGCGTTAGTAACTTGTTTGCTTTCAGTGCGCTAGGGTATCGTTTTTAACTTTCTGCAGATGCGCTAAGCGGCCTTTCGCACAATAGTAACGCAATAAACCCCTTGCTAAGACTTTATGGGTAACTGCCCTAATGCCGCTGCGCATGCCAAACCAATGGCAAGCGTCATCGCCACACTGGTAAAGGTTCCCAGAAGTACATATTCAGTTAGCTTTCTGTCTTGGTGTTTAGTTAGATCGCCAAAACGAAAAATCGACTTCGCCGCAATAAGAAAGCCAATAGCAGAAAATTGGTTTAACAATACAAAGGTAAGCATGAGTACGCGCTCTAAATAGCCAATTCGTTGACCTGCCAGTGATAAAGTTTGTTGTGCCTCTGTACTTATTGTGGGCGGATCATTGGGGTGAGAAGACGGCATTTTGTTAGCTAATACTTCATCGCTCCAAGGCGACAGCAGCTGTTTAATAATAACTGAACTGGGCTTGAGTACCGCCAAATAGGCCAAGGCCACTAATAGATGCGATGTGCCTAGCTGCTGAAGTAGTCCCACTGCCTCGCGCCACTGATTGGTGGCATACAAAAATACGCCTAAGATCACGACAATGTGCGCTATTTGATCGACAACAAAAGACGTAGTGTTTTGCTTACAATACGATTTAATCACGTCAATTTTGAAGTGAGAAACGGCGACTACAATTGCACTAACACCTATACTTGCGATACTTATCGTTGATGAAAACAAGAACATTGCTGCTGCCGCGAGTATACCGTGTATGATTGCGTGTAGGTATAAGGGCAAAGCTAGTGCGTGTCGTTCGTTTCTTTGCTGTACCCAGGTAAACGGTTGAAAATAAAAGTCTGCTAATAGATGCGCTAACACAAGTGCCACCAGCATTTGAGGTTCAGCAAGCATTTGGCTCTCCTGTTGCAAGCATTTTGTTTTTTGTATTACCCGTCATCACGTTAGTCTTCCTTGGTCAATTGTTCCGTTTTTAATGAGGCTCCATCTTGAGTCCATAAAATGAGCGCTTTCTCCATATAATCGAGATATTCAGCTATCAGTTTATAGTTACTGGCATTGAGGATTCGACTTACATTACTGCGATTTTTATCTAGTATGGCCGCTACACTTTCATGGCTCTTATCCGTGGCTTCAAGATACGCGAGTAAGGTTTGCGACTGGGTTTGTGTCAGTCCATTGATATGCGCGTCGGCAAAACGTGTTAAGAGCTGCGTTTTGTCGTCGAGTGTTTGTTCACCGCTACAAAAAGTAAGATGGTGCGGCTTTATGTTATCTAACCCTCGCCCTGACAACACAAAAGCGTCTCCTGTGCCTGTTTTTACGTCTGAAGGGCGAAATTGCGCTTCTCCCACAGCAACACTCATTCGCACATCTACTCCTGAAGCGTGCGCCTTAAGTGCTAGCCGCAATCCAACTGCGGCTGCAATGCTATGCTGTGGTTGTGCAACAACTAGCTGGAATGCGTCTCCTCGATAAATATCAAAGTCTCCACCGTAGTACTCGGCGTAGTATGTTAAACGCTCTCTCAGCGTAGCAATTATCTCTCTGAATTCAGCATCAGAATAAGACTGAGAGTTGGAGACGTCACCGGTAATCACACCAGCGCACTTTTTTGTATTACTTGTTAAAGCACTCTTTCTTATCATTTCACTATGCGCCGCGTTGTCTTTTCTGCTTTCAATAGACACTTTTTCCCGTTCAGAGGTCCACTATGACACGCTACCATCTCAAATTCAAAAACAATCACACAGTAAAATGTGATTATTATTAATCACAAATCCACATGTGAGTAAATTAAGTAACGCAAAGCAAAATATAACAAAGAACGTGTAGCAGCTGTTGATTAAGTAGAATACTTACTCTACCCTTAAGTAGAATATTTATTCTACTTAAAATCTGTTTAATTGGTTAACAAGCGATTTACCAAGCAGACGAAAATAACAAACGCTTTCGAGGAGACCCGGTATGACCGCGTCCAAACAATCTGAGTTAGCTTCGAAACTAGAGCACGCATTTGCCCTTTACGGTTTCGCAGAGCCTAATGTGGCTAAACTCAAGGACCACACTGGCACCACACTAAAAACCTTGTACAAATACTTCCCTTCAAAAGAAGACATGATTATTGGCGCGCTTGACTATCGTCACAGCCGTTACATCGCGTTTCTGGAAGAAAACTGCCCCTCGACGCGTAAAGAAGCAATTAACCACATATTTGAACGCTTGTCGGTATGGCTAACGACATTCGCTCCCAGAGGTTGCATGTCATTGCAGGCTTTGGCGAGTTACCCCAATAACCTTCACATTGAAACCGCTGTGAACAACCACAAACACGCGGTGTTAACCTGGCTGAATGAAAAGCTCGAAGACCCAGCCCTTTCAAACAGCGTGTTCCTGCTACATGAAGGCATGTCATCAGCGTGGCCAACGATTGGTGATAAAGCATTAACTGCAGCGAAAGGCGCACTAACAGTGCTACTTGATTAGCCCTTCTTAGTACTTGCATCAACCATTACCTTTCTCTTTAAAAGCAAAAATTCTGGAGGACAATATGAAATCATTGCCAAGTAAAATGTACGGCGTACAGCTAACCAAGCATGGCGATCTCGACGCACTGACATTTAACGAAAACATACCTATGCCTACACTCAGCGACAACGATGTACTTATAGAAGTACGCGCTGCGGGGGTAAACAATACCGATTTAAATACGCGAAAAGGTTGGTATTCCAAAGGCGACAATGACGCTGAAGATGCTAGTTGGGGTGGTAAGCCGCTGGCTCTGCCGCTTATACAAGGGGCTGACGTGTGTGGCTACATTGTTGCTGTGGGTAAAAATGTTAGCCAAGAACGCATTGGAGAGCGTGTGATCATAGAGCCATGCCTGACTGAAGTTAACAATCAAAAGCTCGATTCGCCTTGGTACTTTGGCTCGGAATGCAATGGAGGTTTCGCACAGTTTACTAAAGTCGCATCGCGCCATGCCCATGCCGTAAACTCAACTATGACAGATGAGGAGCTCGCGTCTTTTCCCTGCTCTTATTCGACTGCCGAAAACTTGCTACACCGTGCAAATGTAAAAGCAGGTGAACGGGTATTCATTACGGGAGCATCGGGTGGCGTAGGCTCAGCGGCAGTTCAGCTAGCGAAAGCGAGGGGCGCATACGTAATAGCGGTAACAAGTGAAGAAAAACGTGTCACTCTAGAAGCATTAGGCGCCGATGAAACCGTGCTGCGCGATGGTGACTGGGCAAGCCTAGCAGAACCCGACGCTTTCGATGTGGTAATAGACCTTGTTGCTGGCCCGCGCTGGCCCGAACTCCTTGAGGTACTTAAACCATTTGGGCGCTACGCCACCTCTGGCGCAATCGCCGGCCCTAAAGTGACGTTAGATGTGCGTACACTCTACCTAAAAGACTTAACCCTTTTAGGGTGTACGATTTTGGAGAGTGAGGTGTTTGAAAACTTGGTAAAACACATCGAAAAAGGAAGCATTACACCGCTTGTATCTGCTACCTACCCTCTCGCTGAAATTTGTCAGGCACAACAAGACTTTGAGAAGAAAAAGCATATTGGCAAGATGGTACTGACAGTTGGAGAAAACAAATCCTAGTACGATAGGTTCAATTTCGCTAACGTTATTTACATGGTAAGTGTCTTGGAGCCGGACTGCGCTAAACAAAAGTGTAACGTAAAATGTAAGAGTTTGACGTTTATACGGACTAAAGCTTAGCGCAGTTTCTTCCAGACGCTTTCGCTTGATAAAGGGCTTGGTCTGCCTGCTGAACCAGCGATAAAGCGCTCTCTTTGCTTTGCGGAGCATCATCATGACGTGATGGATTCAGCTCCATAGTCGCCATACCGATACTTACCGTAAGTTTACCGTCATAGTCCGATGCCTTATGTGGGATATCTAGAAACTTCACGTTCCGAATAATTCGTGCAGCGATAGCGTGGAGTTCATCGAGCCGAGTATTGGTTAAATAACGGCAAATTCTTCACCGCCATAGCGGGCAACTAGATCGTCACTACCTAAGCAGCTATTAGTTAATGTAGCAGTTAATCTTTAACTAGTGAAAAATCTATTTATCCCACGACGTGCACCGGCATTTCATTAAACTTATTTAAAGAAAAAGCGTAATGATAAGTATAGCGATCATTAAATTGGAATTAGTAGGCGAATATGGGAAATTCAATTGTTGAATTAATGGATAACATGTACAGCGAGAGCGATGACACTACGTCACTAGGTGAGGTAATAGAACGCTTCGAAGACAGGGGCTTTGGTCCCCTTTTATTGATGCCAGCTTTGATCGCTCTGCTTCCCACTGGCGCCATCCCAGGCGTACCCACGCTGTGTGGAATCACTTTATTTTTTATATGTTCACAAGTCGCCATAGGAAAAACCAGTCCGTGGCTTCCCACATTTATTAAAAATAAAGAGGTGTCTACTAACAAACTAGATAGCGCAGTTGAAAAAGCCAAGCCTTATGCGCAGAAAGCTGAAAAGCTATTAAAACCTAGGCTTACCTTTCTTTCACATACCCCATCAAAGAATATTATTGCGGCATATTGCGCGATTGCATCGCTTTGCATGATACCTCTGGAGGTACTGCCCTTTGCGGTAGCCTTGCCCGCTTTTGCTCTATGCGTTACCGCGCTTGGAATAACTAACCGTGACGGCGTCTTTCTTATTGTTGGTATGCTGCTTCAATTAGGCACCGGATACTTAGTATTCAAGGCACTGGCGATGATGTAACACTGAGTACTAACTAGAGCCCCCCTACTTTAGGCGACAACCACTTGTTTTGTCGTGATTTTTACGTACTATTCGTGAAATTAAACAACTGTACTTCGGTACAGACTCTTACTTTCATTAGAATAGAGCCGAAAAATAATGAAGAGACTTATTGTGGTATCTCTTGCTGTATCATTTGTTTTCCCCGCGTTCAAAGCCTTTGCTGAAAACTGTGTATTCAGCTGCCCTATTGGATTAAGTGGGCAAACCATAACTCGCTCCATTTATACGCTGAATAATAACCCACAAACAAAGTTTGCTAATTGGGTGGCGTATCATGTTACGCCCGAGACTATTGATGGCCCATCTAGAAGCCGTAACTGGAAAGCAGACCCTGAGTTGGATGATGAAAGCACGCTTGAGCCTAACGATTACAAAGGCGCATGGCGAAATATAGGCACAGATAGAGGGCATCAAGTCCCCCTAGCGTCTTTTAGCAACTCACCTGACTGGCGGGAACTCAACTACCTTTCAAACATTACGCCTCAAGACTCTGATTTGAACCAGGGTCCATGGGTTAAATTGGAAAATGCAGTGCGTAGCCTAGTGAGAACAGGGCATGATGTTTATGTGGTTTCGGGCCCTCTTTACGAGACTTTTTTCGCTGCGTTACCGGGTGCCGATGAGTTGCACAGCATCCCCAGCGGTTACTTTAAAGTTATCGTGAGTGAAGTTAACGGTTTAGTGGAAGCGTCTGCGTTTATCATGCAGCAAAACGCCTCTCGCCGTGATGATTACTGCACAACACAAGTTACCATTGATGAAGTGGAAGCGAGAACCGGGTTAGATATTATGCCAGTATTACCCGATGAAAGTGAGGAAACTATTGAAGGCAGGCTTGGTAAGCTAGCTATGCGACTTGGGTGTAGCTAAGCCTTTCTTGGGAATAAAAACGTGTAGCTATCATTAATAGACAGCCTTTTTGTTTGCTAGCTAGTTGCTTTTAAAAGGTTGCAGTAGCAAGGCGCGAATTGAAGCATTTTCTTTTGTTGCAGGTACATCCTGTTGGCCTATGGAAAGTGTTTCGTCGCTTTGCTTCGCTCTAGGAGTAAAGCTTTTAAAAAGCCTGTCCCACCAAGATACACTGAAGCCATAGTTAGAATTTGATTCTGCCTTTACTTGGCTATGATGTATACGGTGCAAGCGTTGGGTAATAAGCACCCACCCCACTCTGTCGTCCCACTTTTGCGGCAATCGAATGTTAGCGTGGTTAAATAGCGCAAACCCATTTAGTGCAACTTCGAAGATAACTATAGCAATGGCTGGTATGCCTAATACCGCTACTGCCAAAGCCTTAACGCATAGGCTAATAGCAATTTCCACGGGGTGAAATCTAAGACCTGTAGTGGTATCTACATGACTATCAGCGTGATGCATTTTGTGGAAACGCCATAAAAAAGGCACCGTGTGAAACAATCGATGCTGCCAGTAAATAAGCATATCCAACAGCAGTACACTTATTACCACTATACCGACAAACAGAGCGTTGCCGTATTGGGTATTATTTATTTGCTCAGTAGACGGCAAAATACCGACGGTTTTAGCTGTTACTAGATTAAACAGCCCAACGCCATCTTGCTGGGCCCATATCGATACACCAACTAATGTTGCGGGAAGTAAAACTCTAGAGACTAGGGCCCCCAACACCACCATGGAAAGGTTTCCTACCCAGCGTGTTTTCCTATTCAACACGGCATTACGCGCTGGAAACAAGGCTTCCAGTGCTGCCATAAAGACAAAAACACCAAGAAATACACTTAGGCGAATAGCTGACGCATTATCCACTACGGTTCTCTTATCGATTCAATTTCATGTTTACTTCTTAACAACTAATTACGGTTTGTGCTCGCAGAAGGAGCAGTTCTGGCCCCTTCCCTTATCAGTTGTGACGCTTTAAACCTAATCAGTTGTCGAACACTGACTTTGTTCTACTTTATTTAAGGTGCTAAACCCACCCGCAATTCGAGTGACCACCGTTACGGCACATGCAGCGGCAAAAATATATGCTAGTACAGCAAAATGTTCAGGCCAGATGCAAAAAGCAAGAAACATAAGAATTGTTTCTGTACCCTCGGTTAACCCCTGCATATAGTAAAAACTTTTGTTAGCGAACTGGGGTCTGTCGATATGAAATTTTTCAGCTGCAATAGCAAAAGCCAAAAAGCTACTGCCCGTACCGATAAATGTGGCAAGCAGCACCGTTGCTGGTATGCCCCAGTTGATGGGATCAGCAATGCCAAATGCTAACGGAATAGATGCATAAAACAAAAAGTCTAGGCATATATCAAGAAACCCACCTGCGCTGCTGCTACTTTGTTGAAAGCGAGCTAACTCACCGTCAATACCGTCAAATACCCTATTGAGTATAATGCAGCTAAGTGCCATTCCCCACCAGTTAAGAATAATAAAGGGAACGGCAAGAATACCTATAATAAAGCCTGCCACGGTAACTTGATTCGGGCTGATGCCCTTTGCATCCAGTGTTGCGATCAATGGTTTTAATAGCGGTTTAATAAAGGGGGTAATTTTCGCATCTAGCATGGTGATAACTCTATTATTTGACCGCCGGCAGCAAGGGCGTCCTCTTTGTCGTGTGTTACAAGTACTGCGGGAATGTTTCGCGCTTTTAGCTGCGCAAACGTCCAGCTTCGAATTTGCTCACGAAGGGCAAAATCTAGCTTACTAAAAGGCTCGTCTAACAATACGATGTCAGGTTGTGAAGCTAGCGTTCTTAGTAGAGAAACACGGGATTGCTGCCCGCCTGATAGTGAAGTTACTGCGCGCTCCCCTATACCTGCCAAGTCAACAGCGCTAAGCATTTCTTCGATAGCCTCCATTTTTGCTTTTCGATTTGTGTGACTGTCTTTAGGCATGGCAAAGGCAATATTTTCTGCAACCGTCATGTGCTCAAATAACAAGGCGTCTTGAAACATAATGCCTACTTTACGTAAATGAGCCGCTTTATCGTTTACTACAACACCGTTAATTTTAATGATACCGCTAAAACTAAACGGCCCATGAAGTTGGCCGGTAATTGCCTGCAGCAAAGTAGACTTCCCGGCTCCACTTGGGCCCATTACCGTTAAAATTTCTCCGTCTTTCACACATACATTCACTTTTAATAGTGTGTTTTGTGCATGAGAAACCACTAGGTTTTCTAAACTAAGCGCCATGGAATACTGCCCTGCTCTTTTTTTCTGAAGTACGTACTTTACTGCCTGGTTTAACTAACATGGCGGGTAAATACCACGCCATCACAAAGCCAACTAAAGGCATAATTGCTTGGATAATAACGAATACAGCCGTTAAGCGAGTACTGCTTCCCGATACTGATGCAACGGCTTCTGTTGTGATAGTGGCAATAGTTCCCCCCGAGGCCAGTAACGTAGGTAAGTACTGGCTGAAGCTGATAGCAAGCCCCAGCGCCCACGCCACCATGATGGCTGAAACCAGGGATGGCAATTTAATATGATAGAACACTTGCCAGGGCGTTTTGCCTAAGCTTTGTGCAACCATTGCGTATCGTATGTCGAATTTCCGATAGGCTACCGCCATAGACAAAAATACATAGGGCACCACATAAACCATATGAGCAATGTAGGTATGAAACCAAACAGCGTCTTGCAGCACGAGTTGCTGGAACCAAACTAAGCCATATAAAAAAGCGACACCAGGCACCAATAGCGGCAAAAACAACGAAATTGAAAACGCCCTTTTGGCATTTTTACCTGCGGGTTTAAGCAGCTCACTTTCAAGTGTAAATAGTACTAACCCCAATGCTGAGGTACTTACCATTATCCCAAGTAATAAACTATTAGAAATTGGCGTATCGAGAGTTTCAAGTGCTGTTCGCCAATGCAATAGCGTAGCACCTTCTGGCAGTAAGTTAGGATACAACCACTGCTTAGCCATTGAGTACGTAATTATCGAATAAATCACCGCACCGATTAAAGCAATGTATAGCGCTACGGTACTATAAGCGGCGCCTTGCACAAAGCTATCAAAAAAGCGCCTACTCCCTTTCGCAAGCCTTTTCTTTCCCGCATATATCACTATACTCTCGACACATAACAACAGAAGTAACGCCAAACCACTAACGGCAACCTGAAGCACGGCTGCACTGCTTGCCAATAGGCGCATAGACAAATCGATATGGTTAAACCAATGCATAATCGCTACGGCCAAAGTGCTGGGGTTATTTCCCCCTAATATAAGCGGTATTTCCACGTTAGAAGTAGCGAAGACCAACACCGCTAATATAGGTAATCTGATTTGTGTGAAGACAGTGGGCATTACAAGCTTAAAAAAGGTTGCCACGGGAGAATAGCCAAGCGCCGTGCCCACTTTGATATAGCCAGAAAGTTTACTTTTCACTAATGGCTGGGACATTACACTTAACGCCATTAAAAGAATAAACGGTAGCTCTTTTAAGCTTAACGCCAGCAGTACGCTTAGCCCCGCAGGATCATAGGGAAAAAAAGTGTCATATGGGAAAAGCGCCTCGCCACTACCAGGAATAACCGTACCCGTTCCTACCGCGGTTATTCGAGCAAATATGCCTGACGGGCTGAATACAAATAGTAAGGCAATGGCTGCAGCCGCGTGTGGAAAAACAAGAAACGGGCTTAATAAGCCTTGGATTTTGTTTAACCAATTCGATTGATAAAATGACGCTAGTAATAAAAATGCGCCAGCCATCGCCAGTAATGTAGACCCCACCCCAGTAAAAAGTGATAGCCACACCATCTGCCAAATATCACCAAGAGCAAATAGCGTTCTAAAAACGTCTAGTGAAAAGCTGTTTGCGCCTATGGCAGGAAAATAGCCTAACGCCGGAAACGCTACGCCAACCAACCCAGCCAAAACAGGGATGCACAGCAAAAGTAATAAGCACCAGCGTGCAACTTGTGTAAACTGAGCAAACATCAATAACGCGCTCCGTAGCGTTCGTACCATGCCTCACGCAGCGCATCGGTCCAGCTTGCATGAGGTTCAGCCAACAACATAATTGATTGAGACTTATCCAGCGCTGATGGGTGAATATTATCTTCTACGAAAAGCGCTTGGTCTAACTCTGACAGGCTTTCAATATCAAGCACGGTATCGTCTCCCCATACCTCTACTGCCTGTTTTTTAGCTTGTGCCTGGGGTGAAAGTAAAAAATTAACCACCGTTTTAGCCGCCGCTTTGTTTTTTGAGTTATAAGTAAGGCCTACAAAGTGAACGTTTGCCAGGCTACCGTCTTGCATAACATAAGTACGAACATCGTCAGGTAAATCGAAACGCGTTACCGCCGAAGGAATTTCTGAAGCGGTAAAAGAGAAGGCCATTGAAAGCTCACCTGTACCCACCAAACGTTGTAATTGGGAGGCTTGCCGTAACATGTGTTTACCCTGTTGCCACATGGTGGGGTGCAGCGCATCAAAGTACGCCCACAAACTCGGTAAAACAGCATCAAGCGATTCATCAGTCGCTGGCTGATAGAAAAGGCTTCGCTTATCTTTATTAAGTGCAAGCGCTGCATACTTAATAAAACTAATACCTAAATAATCGCTCGGTACTGGATAGGTAAACCTACCTGGGGATTTTTGGCTAAATCGTAGAAGCTCTTCAATGGTTTTCGGCGCCATAAGCCCTAGCGTATTTAAGTGTGCGCTACGGTAGTAAAAAACCATAGACGCTTTGCCCCAAGGCGCCTCCATTCCTAACGTAGGCTCACCAAAGTCTGTCGTTACAGCGGGGTTTTGATCTGGATTGGTTAGGCTAAAATTGTCAAGTTCACCTGCCCACGAAGTACTTAACAAATCGTGCTTTTTCATTGCAGCGAAGTTTTCGCCGTTTATCCAAATAAGGTCAACACTTCCGTTTTTGTGGTTTCCTGCCGCCTTTTCAGCAAGCACCCGAGAAACCGCATCACTAGTGTCGGCCAGCTTCACATGTTGTAGTTCTATGTTAAAACGCGTTTTAACTTGCTCGGCTACCCACTGAAGGTAGCCATTGACCTGGGCGCTACCACCCCAGGCATGAAATCGAACAAGAGGCGGTTTTTCGCTAGCTGCTTCATCGCTGGTTTGGCCCAACGCCGGCTGGGCTACAACAAATACGGAAAAAATAACCATGCAGGTAAAAAAGAATACCTGCATGGGGGTAAACAAGGGTCTATTTGTACTTAACTGTCCCGCAGCTTGCCACCCTGAATTCATTTGCGAAGCATTCAGGGCACTAGCGTTAATGTTAGCGTTACCGCTACTGTTTCGCATTAAGCGCCCAGTCATAGTTTAGGTATTCGATATCTGCAGTGTTATTTTTTAACGCTGAAACTTGCGCTTCAGTTAATTGCATTGCGTCTTTATACAGCAAGATAAACTCACTAAGCGTTGCCGTGTCACGCCACTCGCCGTTTTCACCTTCAAAATCCTCACTGTACCAATCAAATATTTTTGATAGAGAGAGTGTGTTATCGCTCATTTTGTTGCGAGAGGTGTCAGCCAAAAACCGCTTAGTTTGTGCCTCTAACTGCGAATCTAGTTTGTCTGCTGTGTATGCTTCTTCACGAAGCGCTGGGCAACCTACGCTGGCACAATTCACCGCAAAATGAATGCGAGGCTCGTTATAGTTTTTTGTGGTTTGGTTTGTACCGCGAATAAGTTCGTGTTCAATTTCATCTAACGTGCGGGTTTCGCCTAGCAGCGGTGCTATTTCTTTTTTCCAAGGCGAGGAAAAGAAACCTCCTAAATCACGAATTGAGTCGATATCTGGGTACTCAGTTAAAATAAGCTCGATGGTGTAGGCGTTGTACGCGTTAATGAGAAAAGCGAGTTGTTTATCCTTATTCCATGAATCGAATGTACTTTGCTCAACCTTAGCCAATCGCGCTAAATACTCGTTAAGCTTAGTCCGCTCTTTTTTAAAACCATCGTAATTTACCTGAGTGCTAGCGCCATTAGAAATCGGCGTTACATACTCACTTAATAAATTATCGAACGTACGATGTAGGCCTTCTTCAGCGCTAGCATAGAAACTTACGCTTGCAGCAAACAGCGCTAAGCTGCCTACTGCTACACCACGTAATACTGTACTACCACGTGATAAACGGGCGACTTTCCACATAAAAGGCGATTGAGTAGTTTTCACTTCTATTACCCTCTGCGCCATGTGTGGAATTTCTCAACGTAGCTTAAAAGTTTTTCAGGAGCATTAGCGCGCTTCCAATTCCCCGCTGCGTACTTCGCACCTTCTGCCCATGTTGGGTAGGCGTGGATAGTGCCAAGAATTTTGTTTAACCCTAGATCGTGTTTCATGGCAATAACAAACTCAGCAAGCAAATCACCAGCGTGCTCAGAAACAATAGTAACGCCCAGTATCTTGTCTTTACCCGGCGGCGTAAGCACCTTTATAAACCCTTTACGCGCACTTTCGGCAACCGCGCGGTCAAGCTCAGCAAATTCGTAACGAGTTACTTCCACATCAATCTCTTGTTCAGCAGCATCTCGCTCACTTAAGCCTACTCTTGCCACTTCAGGGTCAATAAAGGTTGTCCAAGGGATAACGCGATAATCCACTTTAAACTTTTTGAACGTGCCGAACAGTGCATTTACCGCCGCGTACCACGCCTGATGCGAGGCAACGTGGGTAAACTGATAGGGCCCTACCACATCACCAGCAGCAAAAATGTTTGGCATTAGAGTTTGCAGGTATTCATCGGTTTCTATGGTTCGATCGAACTGTATCCCCAAATCTTCAAGACCAAACCCAGTAAGGCGCGCTTTTCGACCCACCGCCACAATCACTTCGTCATAAGCGATAGTAGACTCGACACCTTCTTTAGCAACCACTAATACTTTTTCATCGTCTTTCGTTTCAAAGCGCAGTGCGTCATGAGATGTCAAAACATTCACTCCGCTTTCTCGTAGTACAGATTCAGCATACTCGGCTACATCCGCATCCTCGCGGCCCATTAAACGCGGTGCACGTTCAACTTGCGTAACCTCACTACCCAGGCGAGAAAATGCCTGCGCCAGTTCACAGCCAATAGGCCCACCACCCAACACGATTAAACGCTTTGGCGCTTCTTCTAGGTCAGCAAACTTAGTCCACAAGGTGTCAGACGTGACATAACCGCTTTTTTCAATACCAGGCAGGTCTGGAACAAAAGGCGCTGCGCCTGTGGCAACAACAATGTTTTTAGTAGTTAGCGTTTGCGTGCCGCCATCATTCTTTTTAATTTCCACCGTCCAGGGGTCGATGATCTTCGCATAGCCTTTCACTACATCCACACCTAAGCTGGTGTAACGCTCTACACTGTCGTTGGGCGCGATAGCCGCAATGACTTCATGTACACGGGCCATCACTTTCTTGAACGACATCGCTGGTGTTACCGGCTCTAAACCATAGTTATCGGCATGGCGCATTTGGTTTGCTACTTTCGCCGTTTTTATAATGGCTTTACTGGGTACGCAGCCATAGTTAAGGCAGTCGCCCCCCATTTCCCCTGCTTCTACCAGCGTTACTTTTGCTTTCACCGCTGCAGCTATATAGCTGGTGACCAAGCCACCTGCACCGGCGCCGATCACCACTAGATTACGGTCAAATTTCTTTGGTTTGTTATAGCCTTTGTAGACGCGGCGGCGATTGACTACCGCCACGATAGCTTTAGCTATCCAAGGGAATATACCTAGCAATACAAATGAGAGAATAAGCCCAGGCGAGACAATGCCTGATAGGCTTTCAATTTGCGCAAGTTGAGTACCCGCATTTACATATACAGCGGTGCCAGCCAACATGCCCACTTGGCTTACCCAGTAAAATGTCCAGGTTTTAAGTGACGTCAGCCCCATTAACAGGTTGATTAAAAAGAACGGGAATACCGGTACTAAACGCAGTGTAAACAAGTAAAACGCGCCTTGTTTTTCTACGCCCTCATCTATCTTTTTAAGCTTTTCTTTAAACTTGTTGCGTACGGTATCTCGTAGAATGAAGCGCGCGACTAAAAAAGCTAACGTAGCGCCCACGCTCGATGCGAACGACACAATAATTAAGCCCTGCGCCAGCCCAAACAAGGCCCCTGCGGCTAAGGTCAAAATTGCTGCACCTGGTAGCGACAGAGCGGTAACCGCAACATAAATAGCGAAGAACACCCCAATGCTTAAAACAGGGTTTTCTTCTATTTGCGCTTGAAACGTATCGAGTGAGCCCTTCATCCCCTGAAGGGTTAAATAGCTATTCAAATCAAAGTAGAAAAAACTAAATATAGCGGCGGCGATAACCCCTAAAAGCGCTATTTTCTTAAACATAAAAATCCTTAGCGCTTAAAACGCGTATTGCATGGTAACTTGAGCGTGACGGGGCACGTTTGGCATAACAAGCGTTGCGCCGAAATATCCACCTTCAAACAGCGGCTGCCAATTTTCTTCATCAGTCACGTTAATTACATCTAAGCGTACACGCAGATCGTCGCTAACTTGGTAATCAGCATTTAAGTCTATGGTGTACTGGTCGCGAATATGCACGGTTTGTAAAAAGTCTAGCGGGAAAGACTTGGTGTATAAAGCACTCGCACCAAGCTGAACATCATCAGTTACCTGCCAGCCAGCATTAATAGATGCTATTTGCGGTGGAATACCTTGTACTCGGCTGTTCGATGCTGGGAACGCCGCAAACGACGGCGAGCCTACTCCCGTGCCTTCAATAATATCCGGGCGACTGTTATCAAAAGCGTCGATCACCTGAGCCGTGCCTTGAAACGCTGCAGAGTCATCGAAGCGAGCGTCTAAATAACTGTAGGCAGCATTGACCCATACATCGTCGCCTTGGTAAAACATTTGCAACTCAAACCCTTTGGTTTTCACGCCGCTATTGCTGCCATCGCGATTGCGTAAGCTACGGGTTTGTTCGAACACTGCCGCTTCAGCATACCATTTGCTGTTTGGCGCGTATTTTACCCCTGCTTCATACAGAGTATTTTCGGTAGCAAAATTAAGCGGGTTAATTTCATTATTACCGCCCAATACTGTGCCCCCCGCCATGCTGTTTGACGTGGCATCGTTTTCGGAAAACGCTGCATATAAGTTGATGTCGCCAGTGAGTTTGTATACCGCGCTTAATTGATAGCTGCTTAACGTATCGCTATACGAATCTGAAGCTGCTTCAACGCCGACCGGCGATAAAGGGTCACGGGCTTCAACATCGTAATAATCTACTCTAACGCCGGCAATGGTTGAGAACTTATCTGTCCATGTAGAGCGTTGCTGAAGTGCCAACCCTGTTTGCCACGATGTGGAATCAGTGGTGTCTGACAAGTTAAAATCGCCGTTGCCATCACCATCCAGATCATATTGCGCGCCCGGAGATACGAATACACCCGGACGCAGCTCGACTAAACGTGCTTTTTGCGCGTCGGTAAGAGGTATCACACGGTTAGAGATAGGCCCGGTTAAATCAATCGGATTGTCGGCCTCAGTAGTAAACTGGCTATAGCCCAGCACATCGTTATAGCGAAGCGCTAAACCTACGGTAGTAAGTTGGCTATCGTTCCACTGGTAATCCACTTCAGTGCGGTTTTCAAACGTGTCAGCGCCGTCAATAATCTCTACAAAGCTATTTTGCGCAATTTCTTCCCGTTCAAGATATTGGTAATAAGTAATGTTGCGAAGCGCCACGTTATCCGACACTTTGTATTCTACATTGCTTCGAATAACCGTGGTTTCAGCACCGTTAATGTCGTCAGGATTAGTAAATACGCGGCTACGAGGAATAACCACTTCACCGGTAGGTGAAATAATGGCTCCAGCCCCCGGTACTGTACTGCCATTAGGCTGAGTGCCTTGCCCTGTAATATAAACACCATTGTCGATAAGGTCTTGGGTTGGGCGGTTGATACCTGCGTTATCTGGATAGTCTGTGTCATAATATTCCGCGCTGATATCCCATGTGAGCGCGTCGCTCGGTGTATAGCGATATGCAACAAATAGGTTTGTACTATCGCGCTCAGCAAAGTCATAGAAGCTGCCATGGTCTAGGTACTCTGCACTAAAGCGAATGCCGCTTTTCCCTTCTTCTATTGCTGTGCCGTAGTCCACTTGGGCTGAATACTGATCCCAACGCCCGGCGCGAAGGGTAACTTTACCCTTGCTTTCTGTGGTAGGCGCGACCTTGGTTTGAAGGTTTACAAAGCCGCCATTGCGCTGCGTACTACCAAACAACACCGGCGATGGCCCTTTCACTACGTCAATTTGCTCTACGCTATTAAAAGATAACGGCAAGCCAAAACCGTTATTACCAGCCTGACGACGCACACCGTCTTGAAAGAGTTCACCTAGCTGCCCGCGAATACTTGGCAAACTAGGTGTACCGAAGCCGCTAGAGGCGTAGGCATTTGGAGCTGCTTTTACAATGTCGTGAAGATCATTAATGTTAAGTGCTTCAATCGCTTCTGCTGACAATGACGTTACCGCACGAGGGGTTTCTGCTGCGCTTAAACCACTACCAAATAACCCTTTTAGCGTATTGTCGCCGGGGTTGAGCGTGTTTAAGTTTTCTTGATTGCCTGTTACTTCTACCACTTCTATATCTGCCACTTGTTGGGCAGCTAACGACTGACTTATGGCAAGTGCGAGTGTGCTAACGGCTAGGCCGATTATTCTTTTCATTAACGATTCCGTAATTTTATTTATTATTCGACTAGACCGATACGTGTCACAAAAAATTTCAGTACATTTAATTTTTAAAAAACATGAAATTAGTTGAAATTTTTATTTTGAACGGTCGTTCTTGTATGCTTGCACTATTATACTTTTGGAGCATGTATGCAAAACAGCACTAATATTCAAAACCGACTTCAGTGGTCGTTACTTTCTCTTCGCGTAACTATTTTTATCGTTATGTTCGTATGGACACTCGATAAGTTTATTAACCCCGCACACGGCATGGCTATTTTTGAAAAATTCTATGGCATTGGTGGCGTTCCTGAAGTCGCCGTATACGTTATGGGCGCACTACAACTCTCGCTAGTTTTAGCTTTCTTAGCCGGGCTTGCTAAAAAATACACCTACGGTCTTATTTTTATTCTTCACGGTGGGTCTACCCTTTCTGCCTTCCCACAGTACCTAGATGCCTTTAATCACCTGCTGTTTTTTGCTGCATGGCCAATGTGGGGCGCGTGCTTTGCACTTTTCCTATTGCGCGATGCTGACACCAAGTTTGCCTTTGGCAAGTAACGGCTTTTCGATGGGTAAACACGCTAGATACAACCGCTAGATGCACTGTATGATAAAAGTTAGATCGCATAGCCATGGCCCTTGTATTTATCTTAAGCGAGCTAACAAGGCATGACTGCTACGCATTTTTAGCATTTAACTTATTGTTTGGCAGCAGCATACAGTTGCTGCCATTCAGCTTCTTCTACCGGCATGATTGACAATCTTCCACCTTTTTTAACCAATGACAGTTCGGTAATACCGTCCATAGCTTTAATCACTGAAAGCGGCAGAACGCTTGAAAACTTTTCTACAAACTTGACATCCACACGATACCAACGGGGGTTATCCTGATTAGATTTAGGGTCGTAGTATTTTGACTCAGGGTTAAACTGCGTGGTATCCGGATAGCCGTCTTTCACCACTTCGGCAACGCCCGCGATGCCGACCTGCTTGCAGCTTGAATGATAGATAAATACTTTATCACCCAGCTTTACGCCATCACGTAGAAAGTTACGTGCTTGGTAGTTTCTTACGCCATCCCACGGTTCAGTTTGGTCAGGACGGCTTGCCAAATCGTCAATAGAAAATGCATCAGGTTCTGTTTTAAATAGCCAATACGCCATGTTTTTATTCATTCTCTTAATGTTTGCACACTTACTAAAGCGTATATAAATAAGCATACGCTGCACGTGCTCTATAATCTTTTAAACTAACATCAGTATACAAAGCGCTTTTATTTAATGACAGTGCTATACCTTAGCTTGGCTAAGACTGCTATAATTACGCACTTAATCTGAGCTCGCCCCTATTTTGAGTTCAGCAATTCCCTGATTTATCTAGATGTGATTACTATGCAAGCCACCATTAAGGCCGACCGCGGTCTGTTTTCTTACCCTAAATATTGGCCACACTGCCTGGGTACTGCGCCTTTTCTTCCTATGTCAAAAGAGGAAATGGATGCCCTTGGCTGGGACAGTTGTGACGTTATTTTGGTAACTGGCGATGCGTATGTCGATCACCCTAGTTTCGGCATGGCGGTTATTGGTCGAGTGCTTGAAGCCCATGGTTTTCGTGTTGGCATTATTTCTCAGCCAGATTGGAAGAGTAAAGACGACTTCATGAAGTTGGGTAAGCCCAACCTGTATTTTGGCGTAACAGCCGGAAACATGGACTCCATGATCAACCGCTATACGTCTGACAAAAAGCTGCGTCACGACGATGCCTACACGCCAGGCAATGTAGGTGGCAAGCGCCCGGACCGTGCGGTAACTGTTTATGCACAGCGCTGCCGCGAAGCCTTCAAAGGCGTACCTGTGATTGCGGGCGGCATTGAAGCAAGCTTGCGTCGTATTGCGCACTACGATTACTGGAGCGAAAAAGTACGCCGCTCAGTACTGTTCGACTCTAAAGCCGACATGCTGTTTTTCGGTAACGCAGAGCGCCCCCTTGTTGAAGTAACCCACCGCTTAGCGGCAGGTGAAGATATTGCCGATTTGCGCGATATTCGCGGTACTGCAATCATCGTTAAAGAAGCCTTACCTGAATGGCAAGGTGTCGACTCTACCTCTCTTGATAGGCCCGGTAAAATTGATGCCATTCCAAGCCCTTATCAAATGGAGCCCGAGTGCGACTCGCAGGATAAAGACACTAAAAGCAGTGAAGCACCAGAGGCTGCGCCTATCGTCATTCAACCGGCGCAGAAAGAAAAAGAAAAGCGTAAGCCTTGGGAGAAGGTGTACGTTAAGCTACCTGCGTATGAAACGGTAAAAGACAACAAGGTGTTATACGCGCACACCTCGCGTATTTTGCACCAAGAGACCAATCCAGGTTGCGCTCGTGCACTTATGCAGCGCCACGGTGACAGACACATTTGGATTAACCCACCCGCCATGCCTCTTGAGACTGAAGAGATGGATGCGGTGTTTGACCTTCCATATCAGCGTGTGCCTCACCCAGTGTATGGCGATGCCAAAATACCTGCATACGATATGATCCGCTTTAGCATTAACATTATGCGGGGGTGCTACGGTGGCTGTACCTTTTGCTCTATTACCGAGCATGAAGGCCGTATTATTCAAAGCCGTTCAGAAGACTCTATTATTCGCGAGATTGAGCAAATTCGCGATACGGTACCTGGCTTTACCGGCGTAATTTCAGATTTAGGCGGTCCAACGGCGAACATGTATCGCCTTCGTTGTAAGAGCCCTAAAGCAGAAGCTACATGTCGCCGTCCTTCCTGCGTGTACCCTAGCATTTGTGCACATATGGATACGGACCATAAGCCCACGATTGACTTATACCGCCGTGCTCGCGAACTGCCTGGTATTAAAAAGATTTTGATTGCGTCAGGCGTGCGTTATGACTTAGCGGTAGAAGACCCAGAGTACGTAAAAGAGCTAGCCCTTCACCATGTAGGCGGCTATTTAAAAATTGCGCCAGAGCACACCGAAGACGGCCCGCTTTCGAAAATGATGAAACCGGGCATGGGCAGTTACTACCGTTTTAAAGAGCTATTCGATAAGTACTCACAAGAAGCGGGCAAAAAACAGTACCTTATTCCTTATTTTATTGCATCGCACCCGGGTACCACCGACGAAGACATGCTAAGCCTTGCGATATGGCTTAAAGAAAACAAATTTAAGCTGGATCAGGTACAAAATTTTTATCCGTCGCCAATGGCAACGGCCACCACTATGTACCACACAGAGGTGAATTCACTTCGCAAAGTGACGAAAGAAAGTGAAGAGGTGCCATCTGCAAAAGGTGAAATTCATCGCAGACTACATAAGGCTATGTTGCGTTATCACGACCCGAAAAACTTTGCGCAAATTCGCGAAGCCCTTACGCGTATGGGACGTGAAGACTTAATAGGCCGAGGCCCTCAACACCTTGTTCCGCCAGAAACGGCAGATGAAAAACGCCAAAAAGCGCAAAAAGGCCGTCGTGGCGAACGCGCGCTTACCAAACATACCGGGCTTCCACCGACGTTTCAGGGTAAAAACGGAAAAGGCAAAAACCGAGACGGTAGCGCGGTATATAAAAACCGTCGTAATACAAACGGTAATAAACAAAGCAGTGGTAACAGGCAAGAGCAAGCCAGCGGCACCACCGCCAATCGAAATTCCGGTAAGGCTTCTAAGGCGAATAATGGCGGCGGCAACAATCGTGGTCGCTCTCAAAAACAACCAAGTATGCATAAACGTTAAGATACAAAACGCTAAAAATAAAAACGCCCGATACTTTTAAACATCGGGCGATATTTTTACGATTTTTAACAATTGCACTGCGGTATTTCAGCCAAATATTTATGTAACTGAGATATATGTACCCAAGCTAAACGTTTACGTTCAGTCGTGATTTGGGTAGCACTCCACATTTTCAAGTTTAGCAAGCTCACCAGTTTGATCATTTCGCAGCAGGCACTGCTTGCCATCACTTAATAACGTAAAACTGTACACAGGGTTGTCATGCCTTCCTTCAACCGGTAAACCTCTGCTGTCTACCTTCTCTTTCCGTTCAATTGTAATGCTTGAAGTGCTACTAAACACATTATCAGCAACAGTGATGGATATACCGCCGAACCATTTACTGATGGTATTTTCAATAGTTTGCTTTTGGTTTGCACTCGTGCTGTTAGTGATTGCTTTATGCAACTCAGCCTCCTTGGTTGCGGTACAGCCAGTTGCCGATGATAGCGCTATAGCAAGGGCTGCAGCTGTCGGCCCTTTGCTTTTACTTTTACCTTTGCCTCTACCGAATAGAGCCATCATTATTGTTCCTTGATAACGGGCTGATTAATCTTGTTATGTAGTACAAAGTTCTCTTTGCGCGTTTCGGGTGTGTCGATAGGTATAAGTTTTTCACCCACTAGCGCGCTTTGATTACCGCGCAGAGCACTTACATCAGCCGTGCCGTTGCCCGATACCACTTCAGGGCATGCGCCTGTGGCTGCAAATTCTAGTGCTGCAGACAACATACCTTCATTTGGGTCGCCTAAACTAGCGGTGAAGTCATCTTCAACTTCACACCCTGGCAGTTCAAAATCAAAGTTTGGAGTACTGGTTGGCATAAAGCCGTCGGCATAATCACCAAAGCCTTTATCATTCACGCCTTGGAACTGAATAGTAAAGTAAGTTTCACCACAGTTGTCTGTAGGATAGAAACCATAAGGCTTACCGCACGTTGTAGAGCCAATTTGTACCACCTCTACATCTATGCCGCGAAGCGCGTTCATTACAGCTTCACTCGCTGAACAGGTTGCATCTGTTGAAATTACGTATACACGCGTTAGTGAAAGGCTTGGCAATAAGGTATCAGTAAGCACGCCTTCGTTATAATCGATAACGTTGCTGTAAAATGGCGTAGGACTGATACTCTGACCCGTTACTGGATTAGTCGTTGGGTTCTTGTCGTTAAATCGCAGTGTCTCAAACGTGGCGTTATTGGTTTGACTTGGACCCGCTACCATGTAAGAAAGCTGTGAAGCTAACGCCAATCGGCCACCGCCGTTGTAACGTAAGTCCATGACTAATTCGGTTACATTCGCTTCGACAAAAGTATCAAACGCATCAATGAGCCCTTCTTGCGCAGTAACAATAAAGCTATTGAATTGAAAATAGCCTAGTTTACCGTTTTCCGTATCCAGTACCTTTACATTTTGCACTGGCGTTACACTGATATCATTTGACGTTATATCTACTGCTAGCATGGTGCCGTCAACCAGTTCAAAACCAAAGTTTGTGGTCGTACCGGCATCATCAGGAAATAATCCATCGTTGATAGCATCCACGCCTTGCTGGGTATTATCATCAACAAAATCAACGCCGTTGATACTCACCACCTTGGCGCCGCGCGGCACGTTTGCCAACGCTGCAGGTGAACCGGGTTCGGTGTACCGTACGGTTAACTCTCTTGGCACTGTTGTTGAGCCGAATTCCCAGCTAAAACCAAAGCCCGATGATATTCCGGACTGAGATAACTCGTTGTATTCAGCGGTGTCTTGTGAAAAATGGAAATTGTCTTTTGGCGTGCCGCTTGGCGTTAATTCGTTTGTTTTTAGTTGAGCGAAGTACGCCAATACTGAAAAATTTTCTGGGTCGTTATCATCGACTTCGTCGTACCATAGGTACGTATCGTTGGTCCAAGAACGCAGCCAGAGTTTTTCGTCCATTGCGGTGCCTTGGGTGTCTGGATAGCTACTTCCCGTGAAAGGGTCTATACCACTCCTTGGTGTTTCACATTTGGCGATGAACTCAGATTGCGGCTCGTAGACTCCGGCTTCCCATATAGGGTCAGGCGTTACTGGCGTTGGAGGCGTAGTCACTACCGGAGAGGAATTAGATGAACCACCACCGCCCCCACAGCCTGCTAATAGAGAAATCGTCACCGCTAATGCAACTGAAGAATACACATACGCTTTCATAGTTCTAACATGTCCTTATCGTGAATGGCTAGCCAAAGCCTACAGCTTAATACTTAAACAATAGCATAGCCGATAATGTCATATCCTTATAAACCTAACTATATAACAAAAGTTTAAAATATCTCTAATTGTAAAATGTAAGTGCTTTAAATTGAGGGCATCCACTAACCCTTTTGTTAGTCTGCTAAGCTACCTTAAAATAGAGCATTATTACTTTTTCAGGATACGCGCTTTTTCTTGAAGCTTTGAAGTAGACCAGCTACGACGAAATAACCATCAGTGCTGCTGCACCGGCAAAAGCCCAACGCTCTTAGCCGTGAGACTGCTAATAAAAAGCCCCTCATCAGTTTTAATCGCGCCTGTCACAAAGGGGAAAGCGCCGGTAGGGTCTTGCCAACTTTGTGCTATCTCACCTTTTTCGCTTAATTCTATAAGGTGCCCATAAGACTGCCCTTGAGGACGCATAAAGCCAGGAAGGCGCTGTATCATTTTTCGAATAAATGGTTTATCAGACAGCATATCGACAGGGGCTGAGCGCGGCGACGCAAGGCCAATATAGTAGCTGCCATTATCTGCACGGCTGATGTTATCTGGAAAGCCTGGCAAGTTATCAATAAGCACGTCGACTTGCCCTTTACTTGGCCCCTTAAGCCAATAACGCAGCACACGGTATTTTCCGGTTTCGTTAACCAGTATCGATTGCTCATCGTGACTAACTGCCACACCGTTCGCGAATACCAACTTATCCATGAGTATTACACTATTGCCAGTGTCGGGGTTGTACTCAATTAACCTGCCATTACCCTGGTGTTCGAATATCTCTAGCAAGCTAGCATTAAGGGTACCCCCAAAGTCTTGTGCCGGAAATTTAGTGGTCGCGTCGGTAAAATAGATGTTGCCGCTTTGAGCAATATCTACATCATCGGCATAAACAACAGGTGTATTGTTTACCTTATCAACCAGCACAGAGACCTTGCCCGCTGAATTTATTTTAAGTAACCCAAGGTGGGCGTCAGCGACAACAAGGTTGCCTTTATTGTCATATTCAATGCCTAAGGGGCGACCGCCCGTATTTACCCAAGGGGAAAAAGTATCCTCGCCTCTCTTCTTCAAAAGAATAGCGCCAGAATGACTCGATGTTGCTAACGTCCCATTTTGGTTCAAGGCAAAATCTTCTGGCCCATAGTCATTGCCCATGTTAACGAGCGTTAACTGAGATAGTCGTGTGTTTTTTGCAAATTTTCCTCCAAAACCCTTATCGACAGGTGCATGCCAAGCAACTGGCGCTATTGGTAAAGGCCACAATAGTAGGTAAAGGATAATGGATATAGCTATGGACCACATTACTTTCATTAGAATTTTGCCTTTTTAAAACGCTTCCCATTTACAGGCGTTCAGTTTTTTCACCATACCAAGCAAAGTTTCAACACTCCCCTTTCGTTTTTGAATAGTCAACTATTACTCATGCCCTATTCCAAACCTTTTACTCGACATCGCTTTTTATGCATTACAAATTCGTAAAGTCGCATCTATAAATAACTTTCGCGCGTTTCATAATAAAATGCAGTAGAGGTACATCATGTCATTTTATTCAAGAACACTCGAAGCTTCGTACGCCAAGCAGATAGACAGAGAACTAAGAGCAAGTCACGCTGGAGAAACTGGCGCGGTATGGATATATAGAGGCGCTCTATGTGCTGAATTTATTCTGAGTTTGTTTAAGATAGTGCGTTCAACAAGCGAAACTACGCGCTTTATCTATCAGCACTTGAAAACTGAAAAGCAACACATCGAGATTTTCGAAACTGAAATGCCACGTTTCAGAGAGAGCTTTATTCTTCCTCTTTGGATTGGGGCTGGATTTATGACAGGCTTTATTCCTCGCTTGTTGGGCAAAAATTGGTTTTTTTATACCATTTACTGTGTTGAACAATTTGTCGATACCCATTATGAAAAACAGTGTAGCCAACTGGTGATGCAGCCTAACCCGCCTTCGAACGTCATCGACAGGTTTAAGCGATGCCAGATGGACGAGCAGCACCACAGAGACGAGGCAGAATCCTTAATGGCCGCAAAAGCATCGCTACCTATGAAAATGTGGGGGCGCTTGGTAAAAGCAGGCTCATCGACGGCGGTTTCCATTGCGAAGATCGTTTAAGCGAGTTACTGACGTATTACATATGTAATACAGATACCATACATGGCGCATCGCGGAAGTATGAATGGGCAAAAAAAGTAGAGTTAGACCGCCAAAACCTTGCGATATCTGCGGTAAAGTGGAGGACATACAGTATAGAGTACAAACCAGCGATAGTGAGCGCTGGTTGATTGTATGTAAAACATGCCAGGAACAGGCAGCGAATAGCGCGGTTTATCTCTACGGGGGCACGTGGAAAAGGAAAAAGCGCAATTAACGCCTAACCGCTTCTATGGTTAGGCGCTACCAAAGCGCTCAATATTTTGTACTTCTAAATACGCGCCTCTTCTATACTATTACCTTGGCTCACCCGCGCATTACTATCGTTCCCATCATTCTTCGCTTCTGCTCGATTAGCACTAACGCGTTTTATTAACGTGCGTGCACGGTATAAGCTCCAAATGACATAGCCTGCCATAGGAATATTTAGTTGTAGCGAAGAAATAGTGAATGCAGCACTGCCGTGAACAGCAACGTAAGCAATAAGTAAAACTAGTACGCTTAGCCCCGAAATTAGTAACCAGACTGGCTTAGTTAAGGGTTTTATTGCTACCGTCATTGCAGTATTAAGCACCACCAACCCCCAAAATACTGCAATGAGTGAACCTGCAAAGAACATATCAACCACCGCGGTTAAGGCTAACGCACTGACACTTCCCCAGACTATGCTATACCAAAGCCGACTAGCCAAAGGTGGGTGTGCTTTTTTAGACAGCCAAATTTCCATTCCAGAAACGCAAAGCATAGTTAGCATTACGCCAAGAATAAAAAACAACCATTTACTGGTCATGCCGGCAAAGTCGCCGAAATGTAATCGATACATGGCCCAGAATATTTGCTTACCCCACTCTCCATCTTCGTAACCAGCGTCACCAATGTAATTGCCCGCTGTATCGAAACGGTAGCCTTCAGCGTAAATCATCCTGTTTGGCGCTTTAGCATATATCTCAATAAACTGCTCTGGCTCGCCGACCTCGTGTACCGTTAAAAAAATTGGCGACTTTTCAGGCGCTAGCGTTTCCATTTGGGCAAATGCCTTTCCAATAGCAGGTTTACCTTCTTGTGGGGCGATGACCGGGTCTGGCGTGAAAATTTGGTTTATTACCGCATCTCTATCACCGCCATAGTTCACGGTGGCAACTAACACTAAAATAATACCGGCCAAACCAAAGTAAGTTCCCGTAATGCCGATGACTAAATGAAACGGCGCTGCCCACAGACCAAAGCGGTTGTGCAAATCAATTTGTGCTTGCTGACCATTGCCGCCTCTTCTGATTTTAAATGCATCTTTTGAGATCCTTTTATGAGCGATGATACCTGTAATAACCAAGGTGCAAATAATGGCACCTAAGGCACTGACTAAAATCATTCCCCAGCTATGCGGCAAGTTTAAATACAAATGCAAGTCCACCAGCATTTGGGTGAAAGACACGCTTTCTTCTTCAAGTAAATTACCTTCGCTATCCGCAAAATACGCTACATGGTCGTTTTCAACCACCAACCGTGGAATATCGGATGTAGGAAACACAACAAAGAGATGGTGAGACTCTTCGGTATGTTTAGCTAGGAAGCTATCCATAGCTTTTTCAATCGCCTGCGGAGAAACATTCTCCATCTCTTCAATATGAGGTTGCTCCCACCTTTCGAACTCTAGGTGGAATACGGCAACCGTTCCTGAAAGGCATACTAAAAAAAGCAGTACACTTAAAAAAACACCAACCCAAGTATGTGCGTTTAATGCATTTTGTTTTGTTATTTTATCCATCGATATTCACCTACATGGGGAAGAAGATAAGAATTGGTACGCATAGCGCGGCCAAACCTGCGTAAGCACCAATTACTTTAAATTTGTGGGCGGTGGCAAGGTAGTGATAAACGAAAAGCCCCCACAAAATTGGCAGTAGAACCGTACCCGTAGCTAACTGCCCTGCGATAGAAAATGGAAGCAGCGCGCATACACCGAGCGTTATTAGAACGCTGACCACCAATAGAACAACCAGTACCACTAAATAGTTTGCAACATTTGCCAATACAGTACCTCTTGCAAAGTCAAAGCTTCGCGGCTGAGGTACGTTTTTAGGCTGAGGTAAATGCGTTTGGTTAAACGCAATAAAAGGCCACACTAAAATGGAAGGGATACACAGCGCATACAGCACGCCAAACTCCCACCCCTGAGCATAAGACCAGCACACTGCCGCAACTAGCCATACTACAAGACCCAAATAAAGATACGTTGACGCTTGAGCGCGCCAACTTTTATAAATAACACCTAAGGCTGCAAGTGTTATACCACCCGCTGCAACTGAAAGCATGATAAATCCTTAAAACGAATAGGTTAGCGACGCGTTAACTGTTCTGCGCACACCAGGGAAACAGTCACCTCTGAATAAGCAAGACGTGAGATATTTTTTATCGGTCACATTTCTTACATTCAGCTGCAAATTTAAATTATCTGCCAGCTCGTACGACACCATCAGGTCACCAAGGGTGTAGCTAGGCGTGTCGTATCTGATGGCACCATTATCAGAAACTGATCCTCCCACGTAGCGAATACCAGCTCCTACCGTCAGCGCTTCAAGCTCAAGTGGAGAATAATTTACCCACAACGACGCATTGCTGTCAGGCTGTGCTGACAACGAAAAACCGTTAGGATCTTCTGCATCCAAGACCGACGCCGCAAATTGCGCTGTTATCTGGCCAAAGTCTACGCGCCCTTCTAGCTCAATCCCTTCAATGGTCGTTACGCCTTGCTGTTGCGCCGCTTCGTCTGGTAATCCGTTAGGATTAGGAAGGTTTGAAACTTCAATATCGTAATACGCCAGCGTGATAAAACCAGGAACTGACGAGAGTTCATACTTAATCCCTGCCTCGTATTGACGGCCTTCTTCTGGCTTAAGCTGGTTGTTATTGTTATCAAGTCCCACAACCGTCTCGAACGACTCAGCGTAACTAAGGTAAGGAGAAAGGCCGTTATCGAAACGATACAAAATTCCAGCTGAGTATGATGTTTGCGTGTCATCCTGCTCAGTTACGCCTGTATCATTGTCAACGCGGTCGTGACGTAGGCCCAGCGTTACCCGCCAGTTTTCGTAGGAAATTTGGTCAGACAGGTATAGCCCCGTGTCCGCGACTGTCTGTTCAGGCGCATCGTTATAGATTGTGTCGAAAATGGCTTGCTCTGGTGCGCCCGTGTACTGAGGGTTGGCCAAGTCCAGAATGTACCTAAAATCACCTTGTAATACCCCACCACCAGCATAGTAAGCAGAGTTGGCGTCAGTCTTAACATGTTGATATTGTACACCCGCTAATAATTCGTGTTCGAAAGCGCCTGTTACAAAGCCCTTGTTTACACGAACATCAAAAGCGTGTTGATTGAATGTATTGTCTGCTTGATAAAACGTTCTCGGCACAAAGGTATCGGTAGGCGCGACCGGTGCCCCTACAAAAGCGTTTAGATAGCGAGTACCGCCAGTAAAAGTGGGCCACGCTTGGTGGTAGTCTGCCTCACCATCTCGCCATAAAGCAGTAAATGAAAGTGACGTTGTATCGTTAATCAAGTGCTCGGCAAGCAAGGTAACTTGGTTCGACTTAGTATCAAATTTATTAAACCCTGGTTCACCTGCGTAAACATCTTGGTCGGGTAAATAAGTGCCGTCAGCCAAAGGCAATAATGTGCCTTCCACAGGAATAAACTGCGCCGCTGTATCGCTATCAGTATCTTGGAATAACCCGATAAGCGTTAGTGTTGTATCGTCAGAAGGCATCAAGGAAAGTGACGGCATGAATACTTGGGTGTCATCGCTAACATAATCAACCTGAGAGTCAGCATTACGATATATACCAACAAAACGCCCCATCCACTTATCATCTTCAGACAGGCTGCCGTTTACATCCACCCCAACTTGCGCGCGGTCGAAGTTTCCGTAGGACAACACCACTTCGCTTCCTTTGCCTAACGTCGGCGTTTTTGACACATAGTTCATTATGCCACCGGGAGAGCCCTGGCCGTAAAGTACAGAGGCTGGCCCTTTTAGCAACTCAACCTGTTCCATTGTATAAATTTCTGCCCGCGTAGAATTATAACTGCCAAACAACTCTTGAATTGAGTCGCGATAGCGCGGAATACTTAATCCTCTGGAAGAAATTGAATCGACTCGAGTGGCGTATCCGTAAGACTCCCCCGTCACACCCGCCATATAAGTGGCGGACTGAGAAAGATTTAATACACCCTTTTGCTTTAAATCTAATGCGGTTTCAATGGAAATTGTTCGGGCGAGTTCAACAATGGGTGTATTTGTTTTTGTTGCGCCAAACGGAGAACGCATGCCCACTACTTCAATCTTTTCTATTGCATTCGCTTCTGCTTTTTCCGCTGTTGCCTCTCGCTTATCTATAGCTAGGCCAGCGCCACTTTCATCTTCCTGAGCATGTGCGTGAGACATTAATATAGCCGTTACTGCCAAACTTAGTAATTTTTTATTCATGTTGAGTATTGTCTGTTAGTTATTTGCGCTCACTAATCGCCTATCGCTGAAAAGGAGTGATCTATGAGCCGCATTATGCTTTCGTCTAATTTAACAAACTTTTACGCTAATGATAACCAGTATCATTAACATTTGCATGATTAAAAGCGTAGACAATACATCGCAGTCCTTGAGACTTAATTAAAAGTACAAGGGCCTCACTGGCATTTTTATTTAGGGCAACAAAAAAGCCGAACTAACATAGTTAGTCCGGCTTTACTCTTACAATTATAGACAGGCTATTTGTTAAGCTGCTTCGCTTTCTTTATCTGATTCAACTACTTCGTGACTTAGTAAATATTCAAATGCAGCGAGCGATGCTTTTGCGCCCTCTCCCATCGAAATAACAATTTGCTTATACGGCACTGTTGTTACGTCTCCGGCTGCAAAAATACCTGACTCAGAAGTATGGCACTTAGTATCAACAATAATTTCGCCATACTGCGTCATGTCTACCGTGCCTTTCATAAACTGACTGTTAGGTACCAGTCCAATTTGAACGAATACACCTGCAAGTTCGCGAGTGTGCACTTCGTTAGTTGAGCGGTCTTGGTATTCAATTGCGTTCACTTTGCCATTTTCGGCAGTAATTTGGCGGGTTGCCGCATTCTTGATAATGGTAATGTTATCGCGCTTTTCGGCTTGATCGATAAGTACCTTATCCGCTTTTAGTTCTGGCATAAATTCAAATACTGTCACCGATTTTACGATGCCTGCAAGGTCAAGTGCCGCTTCAATACCTGAGTTACCACCACCAATGACCGCTACGTCTTTACCTTTAAAGAAAGGGCCGTCGCAGTGTGGGCAGTATGCTACGCCATTACCGATATTCTCTTTTTCGCCTGGCACGCCAAGTTCTCTCCAGCGCGCACCTGTCGCCACAATAACTGTGCGTGTGCGGATTTGTTCGCCAGAAGAAAGCGTAATGGTTTTAATATTGCCTTTCTCAATGCTATCGACGCGTACATGCTCTTTTAGCGTAATATCGTAATCGCGTACGTGCTCCATCAAATTACCAACAAGCTCAGGGCCCGTTGTTTTAGGTACTGAAATAAGGTTTTCGATACCCATAGTATCTTTAACTTGACCGCCAAAAGTTTCAGCAACAATGGCAACTTTAAGGCCTTTACGGGCACTGTAAATCGCCGATGCAACACCTGCTGGACCACCACCTATAACTGTTACGTCTTGAAGTGGTAACGCATCGCCTTTGTTTGCTTCTTTAAGGCTAGGGTCGCGTTCAATTAGCTTGTTGATAAGCACAGAGGCATCAACTTTGCCATTCGCAAATAGCTCGCCATTAAGGTATACGCTAGGAACACCTTGGATGTCGCGCTCTTGAATTAGATTTTGATATAACCCGCCGTCGATCATTTCGGTCTTGATGTTAGGATTAATCAATGCAAATTGATTAAGTGCCTGTACGACTTCAGGGCAGTTGTGACAGCTTAAGCTAATGAACACTTCAAAATTAAGTGGTTCATTCACCGCTTTCACCATCGACTTAACGCTTTCGTCTAGCTTAAGTTCAGTGCCTGCTGCGTGCAGAATAGCAAGTACAAGAGAATTAAACTCATGGCCACCCGGGATTCCTGAGAAACGAATTCCAGTATCTTCACCGTCAGCTTCCAATAAAAAGGTGATAGCGCTGCGTAGTTCACCATTTGTGTCACGCTCTTCTACGTTTAATTTTTCGCTTACTGAAGCAATGTCGGACAGAAACGTCACAAGCTCTTCACGCTTGCTATGTTCACCGGTCTGTACGACAAAGGTTACGTTTTTCTGCATTGACTCTGCATATGATTTCAATGCTTGTAAAATTTCTTTAGTTAACACGGTTATTCTGCCTTGTTTTCGACACGCCGATCCCCGCCAACCTATAAAAAGGTCAACAACATAAGCGGAAATTGGGAATTAATATCAGGGAGTGGAGACCCACTCCCTATAAATTATTTGCTTAATACTGTGCAATGCACAAAGCGCGGAGCTTTCAAATATTAAGCGCTAAGCGTGCTGCTTAGATTTTGCCTACTAGGTCAAGTGAAGGTGCTAGTGTTGCTTCGCCTTCTTTCCACTTAGCTGGGCAAACTTCACCTGGGTTGTTTGCAACGTACTGAGCAGCTTTAACTTTACGTACTAAGTCGTCTGCGTCACGGCCGATGCCTTCAGAAGTGATTTCCATCGCTTGGATAATACCTTCTGGGTCCACAACGAATGTTGCACGGTCAGCAAGGCCCATAGTCTCACGCATACAATCGAAGTTGCGAGTGATTTCGCCCGTTGGGTCGCCAATCATTGCAAATTTGATCTTATTGATTGTATCAGAAGAATCGTGCCATGCTTTGTGAGTGAAGTGAGTGTCAGTAGATACTGAAAATACTTCTACGCCACGAGACTGAAGTTCTTCGTACTTGTCAGCGATGTCGCCAAGCTCAGTTGGGCAAACAAATGTGAAGTCAGCTGGGTAAAATACGAAAACTGCCCATTTACCTTTGATGTCTTCGCTGCTTACGTCTACGAATTCGCCGTCTTTAAATGCAGTTGCTTTGAAAGGTTTGATAGCAGTATTAATCAATGCCATGTTTAATTCTCCATTTGGTTTAAATTACTTCCGCACGTTTAACACATGCGAATAAAAACTTTACGTTTATTGTGTCGACATGGTTTTGCAGTTTTGTGAATATAATCACTTGTCGCGAAATTCATGTCTCTTGAAACTGGTGATAAGAATAGCGCGCTCAATCGCAAAAAACTAATTGGTAAAAATGAATCGCTTAATCAGGTTATTGAATTGAACGATGAAAATTGAGCCAAAATAGATTGATTGCCTTTGCAATACGGTTTCACTGGCTTAATCCCACTAAATGAGAAAACAATGACAAATTCCCGGCTACAGCACATCTCGAATGAAATAATGCTGATCGATGGGCACGCGCCATCACGCAATTTGGCAAAGCATGCAAAAATGAAAGCCAGCCCCTTTGTTTTCTACAGAGGCAGTGCGCAGTTGTTTTACGCCGATATGAAAGCTGGCCTTATCAATTTCCCTACAGAGTGCGACACAATTCCCCTCACTAGCGTGATGGGAGACTGCCACACCTCAAATTTTGGCTTTCTCACAGAAGAAGGATCTCACGGAGATACGGTTATTTTCTCACCCAACGACTTTGATGATGCATGTGTCGGCAAAGCGCAATGGGATGTGCTTCGTTATCTCACTTCACTGCACCTTGCTCAGATACATTGTCGAGGTGTCGCTGAGGGAAAATATGCGTGCGATAACATCGACATCACTAAACCTATTGTCAGCCAACAGCAGGTTATTAATGCGCAATATGCATTTATTGAGCGTTACGTAGAAACCTGTAGCCGGGTAGTAGAAAATGCCACGGTAATTAACGAAGCCATAGACTATTGCCCTAATGCCGCACCAAGCAAACTGACCAAGCTATATAAAAAAGCGAAAAGCCGAAGTGCAGGAGGAGAAAACTTCACGGTTAAAAGTGCGCTGGCTAAAGCCGTTCATTTTGATGGCAAGACCTTGGGGTTTAAGGCCAACAGTGAGAAATTTTCTACCCTAAGCCCACAAGAATACGCCACGCTACTAGAAGCTTTTGCTCCCTACATGGACGATGCGGTAGTCGATATAGTGAAACGCCTTGATGCGGGCACTGGGTCGGTAAATATGGCGCGCTACTACTTTTTAGTAGGGCCAGCAAAGCCACATAATTCAGCAAGCTTTGCGCATTGTCATATTGTAGAAGTTAAGCAACAACGTGTTGCGGCGCCTATTTATTACTTCCCCGATATTAATCCAGTTAATAAATTAAACGCTGCGCATCTTACTGCCCGCTGCCAACGCAGAATGCAACGAAAACCGGACTTAGTGCTTGATGAAGTAAAGTTTGAAAATGCCCATTATCTGGTTCGCTCCAGACATCACGCAAAAGTAGGCGTGGACCCTCAAGACGTTGCAATGGGTAACAAGGCGATTAATGGCGGCTTCGAATACTTTGCAGAACTGTGTGGACATAGCCTTGCGTTAGCCCACTGTCGAGGTGACAGAAGGAGCACACGATTTGCTTCATCAGCCTCTACATCGTTTTCTCAAGTAAAAAGCCTGCTTGTCAAAATAGCAAATCTTTATACAGAACAAGTAGTTGATGACCACGCACTGTTCGCTCGTGCGCTAAAATAAAGATATCAACAAAAAGCGTATTTTTTACCAGGCGAACTGTTGTCATAGATGTGTCAATAGCATTACTTAACAACTACATTAGCTTTTGGTTAAGAGTTAAAGCTTTGAGTAAACTTACCTATAGATTATAAGTAACTGATATTTAATGAACATTTTAAAAACAGCTTGAATAAGATTGAGTCATTCCTATCCATTACAATTGCCCTTAGTGTAGTCGAAGCAATAAGAAAATTGCGATTCACATATCACTCTGTTTTTTCTATTTCGACAAAAGCAGAAACAGTAATTATGTGAATTAAAAATAATGAAAACTACAAAGGGAAAATGACGTGAAAACATCATTAACTTTACTATCTGCAGGAATCATTTCTGCTCTTTCTTCAACTGCCATACAAGCCAACGATTTAGTCATAAGCGGTGTTATTGATGGTCCACTAAGTGGCGGTGTTCCAAAAGCCGTAGAACTATTCGTTGTCAACGATATTGCTGATTTATCTTCTTATGGCATCGGCAGTGCGAACAATGGTGGCGGCACAGATGGCGAGGAGTTCACCTTTCCAGCTGGTGTTTCTGCAAGCGCTGGCAGCTACATATACGTCGCCTCAGAGGTTGAAGGTTTTACTGCGTTTTTCGGTTCAGCGCCAGACTACGACACATCGGCAATGGGTATTAATGGTGACGACGCAGTTGAGCTTTTTAAAGATGGCAGCGTTATTGATACATTTGGTGACATCAATACGGACGGCAACGGCACTGCATGGGAATACCTGGATGGATGGGCATACCGTACGTCAGGCCAAACCGCAAATGGTGGCAGTTTTGAAGCCACAAACTGGACCTACAGTGGTGTAGACGCGCTAGATGGCTCTACCACTAATACCGACGCTGCAACGCCTTTTCCAGCTGGCACGTTTACCACTGAAGGTGGCGATGACGTTGTAGAAATTCCAGAAGAACCTGCTGTTGAATTAGGTACTTGTGGCGCAGACGCAACACTTATTAGTGCTATTCAAGGAAGTGAAAGCAGCTCTGCTGAAGTTGGCAACAGCGTTATTATTGAAGCTATTGTAACCGGCATACGTGCTGGCGGCTTCTTTGTGCAAGAAGAAGCGTCTGATTACGACGCTGACGACGCGACTTCTGAAGGCTTATTTGTAGACGGTTCCGTTGACGTTGAAACAGGCAACCTGATTCGCCTTTACGGTGAAGTAGAAGAAAACTACGGTATGACTACACTTGCTATGGATAGCGATGTGGCTGCACTCGATTGTGGTACAGCGGATGCTGTTTCGGCAATAGAGCTTTCTATGCCGTACGAACTTGACCTAGAAACCGTTGAAGGTATGGTTGTTAGCGTGACTGATGCGACAGTGACAAGCACAAACAACCTGTGGCGTTTTGGTGAGATCGTTGTTAGTGACACAATTAAACGCCAACCAAGCGACGTGGCGGCGCCCCTGTCAGAAGCTTACACAGCGGCAGAAGAAGCGAGCGAAACAAGCCTTCTTACTATCGAAGATAACAGCAGTTCGCAGTACCCAGATGCACTTAATTACTTCCCTACTTTTAGCTACGCTAATGCTATTCGAATTGGTGATTCTGTTTCAGCTGCTGGCCCACTAAACTACAGTTTTGGCACTTACAGGATTAACCCTAGCGACATTATTGACGTAACGTCGACCCGTGAAGCGACCCCAGTTGTAACAGAAGGCAACCTATCTATTGCTACATTCAACGTGCTTAACTACTTTAATGGTGAGGTAGATGCAAATGGCGACGTGACTTTCGATTATGACGGAAACCGCGGCGCAGACGATGCAGTGGCGTTTGAATTGCAACAAGGTCGTATCGTTGAAGCAATCGTTAACCTTAACGCAGACGTTGTCGGTTTGATGGAAATAGAAAACGATGGTTTCGGTGAAGATAGTGCTATCCAATCTTTAGTTAATGCTATCAACGCTGAACTTGGTGAAACCGAACAATACTCATTCATCGCTACCAGTGATGGCAGTGAAATTGGTACGGATGCGATTACTGTTGGCTTGTTATACAAAGCTTCAGTCGTAACGCCGGAAAACGACGCTATGATAGTCGCTATGCCAGAGCAACAAATTGATGAAGATAGCCTGGCACGCATGCGCCCAAGCCTTCTTCAATCGTTCGTTCACACTGAAAGCAGCGAATCTTTCCTTGTGGCCGTGAACCATTTTAAATCAAAAGGTGGTCAATGCGCCGAAGACGCAGCAGAAGCACCGTCTGAAATCACGACCATTCAAGGAAGCTGTAATGCTCTTCGTGTATCAGCGGCTATTACACTAGGCAATGCGCTAAGCGATGAAAGTTTGCCAGAGCGTAAGGTTATCTTAGGCGATTTAAACGCGTATAGCGCTGAAGATCCAGTAGCCGTGCTGACCGACTACACACCTGAGTCTCGTGGATACACTATTACGACTGCGGTTAATACAGGTATGGATGAAGGCGTTTCAGTAGAGGTCGAGTCAAGCTTTGGCTATCACAATTTGGCAGAAGAATTTGATGCAGAAGGCTTCTCATACTGGTTCTACGGTACTGAACAGGTAGGTAGTTTAGACCATGTATTAGCAAGTGAAGCCATGCTTGCAGATGCCATTGACGGTGCTCACTGGAACATTAACTCAGTTGAAGCTTACCAGTTGCAGTACGATCAAGCGCTTCGCTATTACGCGGATGAAGACGGTTACGCTTTCACTGACATTGGTCCATTTAGAAGCTCAGACCACGACCCATTCATCGCCACCTTCGATTTACAAGCGGATGTTACTGAAGAAGAGGAAGAAGCAAGCAATGATAGTTCTGGTGGGGCAATGGGAGGAATTCTTGCTCTGCTAGCTGCAGCGATTGGCTTTCGTCGTCGCACTACTGCTGCGAATAAATAAAAAAAGAAAAGGTTAACTTTTTTAAAACGTTTAAGCTGCTCTGGTATCAAAGCAGCTTTTTAGTTTTTGTCTCACATTTATCATAGATTCTGTGACTATAGGGTGATTGAAAATAAATGTCAGGCACTGCTCTGTCAAAAAGTCCGCATACAGTGAACATGCAAAAAATTAAACTTTTGCCACAACCATACCAACTAAATCAGCAGCATTAGTATCGTCGACTTCAATGCCAATGCGAGCAATATACTGGTCGCGTTTATCCGCCTGAGTCGCCGATAGCTCTTCTGCACAGAGTAACTTTGCCGCTCGCTGCGCTGACTTCATTTGCTCTTCACTTAGCCCACCATCAAGATGCATTTGAGTAATGACTTTAAGCAAGCTTAACGCAATTTGCTTGTCTTTTGGTGACAGCGTTAACGCCTGCTGCAGGTTGTTGTACGCAGGGATAAGGCGGTTTTCTTTGTAGTTCACTGCCGCCATCTGTTTAAGTTCTTTTGTGGTAAACTGAATTTCGGTACGCTCTATTGATTCTTGGTTAAGGTATTCATTCACCACTTGTGAAGTAAACGTATCGCCCTCTATCTGTTTTCTCAATTTATCCAAAATACTGACACAGTGCTCGCGCATGCCCAGTTCATGAAACGCTTTCATTTTGTCTAAACTGTCTTCCATCGATAGTCCGTCGGTAGACGCAGTACGCCCCTCCATTAATTTTTCCGCTTCACGCTTCTGGTCTCTTAGGCATAGTACTCGCGATTTAACCACATCAATCTGCTCGGCGAGTTGATTTTGCATACCTTTTTGCTGCTTAAGTTCTTCCAGTTCATACTCTGCGCGCTTTAAGTACTTGTCACCTTCTGCATTACCTAGGCTTGTGGCCAAATCAATGGTTGAGCGAATAACATTAAGTGTCAGTTGCGGCGAATCGTGAATTGAATTTTTGGCAAACTTGGCCATATTTTGCACGGCAGAGAGCTGACCGGCTTTGTCGTGATTAAGTCTGGCGAGATCCCATAAACGCTTGTTGCGTTCAATATTTCGGGGAGCTAGTCGACTTGCTTCTTTCATTTGCTCGTAAGCAATATCAAACTGCTCTTTTTCAATAAAGTATTGTGCGAGTAAATCAAAAGTAAGGAATCGCGTGTCGGGTCGCTGGAGCAGATCGTCAACCAGTAACTGTGCTTCTTCTAGCTCATCTTGACGCAATAGCGAACGAGTAAGACCAATGTGAACCCATGCGTGGTCCATACTTTGTAACAGTGTTCTAAAGTAATCCTCTGCCGTTTCATAGTCGCGAAGCTGCAGCAAACAATCACCAATAAGCCGTTTTATTCGGGTGTGGTATTCCGAAAGCGAGGGATCATTCAACTGTCGTTCTGCGTAATACATAGCTGTGGAATAGTCACCAGCATGCATGCAATGCAACATTTTATGAAGCTTTAGTCTAACTTGAATAAGGTATTCTAGCCGAGATTCAATCTTGTTGCGTTGTAGTGGCTTAACCCAAAAGTCATCGGGCTGTAGCTCTACAATACAGTTAACAAGTTCCGGGGTGGTCTCTGCACTGAGAAAAATTACCGTTGTGGTGTCATTGATGTGATTGAGGTGTTTTAATTCTTCGAAAAGGTGAAAACCATCTTTATCGTGACTTACGTTAAACGCTAGTAAAACAAAATCATATTGTCTTGCCGAACAAAGCCTTTTGGCATGAAATGCATTAAATGCACTACTTACGTTTTTAATCCCAACTTCATGTAATGCTGATGCAACAACATCGTGCACTAGCCCTTGGTTATCAATAACCAGCACGTGTAGCTCTTCTCTTGGGGTGGGGGCAGGTATTTTTTCCAGCATTAGCCAATCACTTCTTACATCTTATCCCTAAGCAACACAATAGAATAGCTTAAGCGCAGCCTATTGTGGATAACACTATACGATCTGTGAAACATGGCTTTTAACTGCACAGTCAGCGCATAACTTGCCGGCGCTTATGTTTCGTTTTTATTTTGAGCCATGCTTCATAACAACAGATATATAGCAAAATCGTATTATACATAAGTATTGTTTTTTAGATACTAGCGTGGTGGGTCGATGTTATCATTAACACTTCCATTTACCCTGAACCACCCTGCGACAGAATGACGCGTTTTTACCGCAGGCAATACTTCATGGGGAAAGGCTTCACTAAGAAACACCACGAATGTGCCCTTAGTTGGTAGAATTTTAGAGCCTGTCTCGTCACTTTCATCAACATAAAGCACCAATTCTCCACCGTCGTTTTCTTGCCATCTATCATTTAAGTAAGCAACGAGTGACAGTACGCGATTGCCCTGCCCCTTAAACGCATCTACATGGCGTTTGTAAAATTTACCGGGTTCATAACAGGCAAAATGACTTTCAAAAGAAAAAAGCCCCATAAAAAGTGAACGATTTATGTATATTTTCATAGCTTCACACCACGAAAGCCACAAGGCCCCTTCTTCAGAAGACCCTGTGATCCAGCAAATTTCGTCCCCTCGCACTTTTTCAGCTTGTTGATAATTTTCAGCGCGACCAATACCCGCTCTTTTGTATTCAGCTTCGGATATTGATTTCTGGCAAGACAAAAGTGCCTGAGTAATAAAATCAGGTAAACCATTCTCTTGAATAGAAAAGCCTTGAGTGACTAAGTCATCGACGACATTTTCAAATATGGCTTCATCGAAAACATGTAGAGGCTGATAGGACGCAAGTTGCTCTCTATTCATCAAAGTATCTTTACCTTTAAGCGGTTGACTAACCGCGTAGTCAGGGTGCTTGTATTCGTTAAAAAGTTTGCGAACTTATACTCGGGGTTGAGACTTATGGCAATCGCATCACCACCTATTTTCTGTGCTATTTTTTTATCGATAGAAGAAAATTTTTTTATCGTTCGTCTGGGCGATGCAAAGTCGCACGCTTCTTGCTTACTTCATTTCCATTGGTGCACCAGTAAATTCCGTAAAAGGTAAACTAAATCAACAAGTAAACCGAGGTGCATATTTTAAGAATGTCGAGTGAAAGCGCTTTTCACGTGTCCTCGTCGCCTTTGTCTCATTCTTTGAAACACTCACCTGCATTTAACAGTTGAAAAACTACTTGCAAGGCGTTTAAGTAGAAATATACAACATACGTATCAGAATTTTTTAGCAAAAAGAGTAACCCATGAGTCAAGATCAAACACAGATAGAAGAAACAGAACATCATCTAGACTTAAGAAACTTGAGGTTGGACGACTACAACGACGTAAAAGCGTTAATGGATAAGGTATACGCTAACGTTGGAGGCGCATGGCCTTATTCTAACTACAAAGCGCAAGTTACCACGTTTCCTGAAGGACAAATTTGCATTGAAGATAAAGGGAAGGTCGTTGCTTTTGCCATTTCAGTTATTGTTGATTACGACCAGTTCGGTGACAAACATAGTTACGATGAAATAACCGGTGATGCCTATCTAACAACACACGATCCGAACGGTGATGTGCTTTATGGCGTAGAGGTTATTGTTTGCCCAGAGTACCGCGGCCTTCGTTTGGGTCGGCGTCTTTATGAAGCGCGCAAAGAACTATGTAGAAATTTAAATCTAAAATCAATTATGGCTGGGGGCCGTATACCCAATTATAGAAACTATGCAGATGAACTGTCGCCTTATGAATACATTGAGCAAGTTAAACTCAAGGATATTTACGACCCTATTTTGACGTTTCAACTATCAAACGGTTTTGAAGTTAAGCAAGTAATGACCGCCTACCTCCCTGAAGATGAAGCATCGAAGGGTTATGCCACGCTGCTTCAATGGCACAACATTTACTACGAGCCTGGCACACCGTCATTGATAGCTAGTAGAAAATCAAGTGCGCGCATAGGATGTATTCAGTGGCAAATGCGTTATTTTAATAATGTCGAGGAGCTGTTACAGCAGGTTGAGTACTTCGTCGACGCACTGTCTGACTATTCGTGCGATGTCGCCCTTTTTCCCGAATTTTTTAACGCGCCATTAATGGGCCTAAGTCCTTCAGATTCGTCCATCGACGCTATTTGGCATTTGGCTACTTACACTGATGAAATTTTAACTGCCGTATCGCATTTAGCGGTGTCATACAATATTACAATTATCGCGGGTTCAATGCCTGTGGTAGAAGATGAACAGCTATATAACGTTAGCTATATTTGCAAGCGGGACGGGACCATTGAGAGCCAGTACAAACTTCATCCAACACCTCATGAAAAAGAGGACTGGATCATGAAGGGTGGAAACAGCCTCAAGACATTTGATACCGACTTTGGGAAAATCGGCGTGTTAATCTGTTATGACGTGGAGTTTCCCGAGTTGGCACGCATTCTTTCCGACCAAGAGATGCAAATCTTGTTTGTTCCGTTTTGGACGGATACGAAAAATGGCTACCTGCGTGTCCGCCGCTGCGCACAAGCAAGGGCTATTGAAAACGAATGTTACGTAGCAATTGCAGGAAGTGTAGGAAACTTGCCCAAAGTTGATAACGTGGACATTCAATATGGACAGACTGCGGTATTTTCCCCTAGTGACTTTGCATTCCCTCACGATGCTATCGTGTCAGAGACTACACCAAATACCGAAATGACGCTGATTGTTGATTTAGACCTAGACAAACTGACTAAATTGCAAAATGAAGGTTCAGTAAGAAACTACCTAGACCGACGTCGCGATTTATACCGTGTGGAGTGGATTGGCGATAAAAATTAACAAGGTGTTTTCTCGCTAAATAAGCGGCTAAATCATTCGAGTTTCAAATTCTTTGGCTTATATTGATTGACACTCAACATAAGCCATAGAATTTCCCTTAATTTAGCGATAACATGAAATCGTGCGCAAAATAAATGTGCTCTCTTGAACGATATAGAAGATGTCGACACTATGAAGAGAGCGCTTCATAAAGAGATAACAAATTTACTATGGCAAATAATTCTAAAAGCGATGAGTTTCCAACCATTAGATTGGATGAGGAAGACCGTCGAGACTACCAGACGAAAAGACAAGCGGCTCCAACAAAGGCAGCCACGTCCTCATCTCCCTCTTCGGCTAGCCGTCAGCCATCAAGCAGCGGTAGCAGTAATGGGCTTTGGATTTTATTAGTTGCTCTAGTTGCGCTGGCGGCATGCGGAGGATGTTATTACTTGTTCACCATGCTTGAACAACAAAAAGCTGTAGCTGAGCAGGCCGAAAAGCGAATCATGCAGCTAGAGAACAAACTTTCTGCCACAGGCGAAGAAATTGGCGAGTCTACCGTTGCTTTGCAGGTTAAAGTGACCGAGTTGACTAACAAGACCAACGAGCTTTGGGAGCAAATGGATAAGCTATGGGCTTCAGCATGGCGTCGAAACCAACAAGAAATCGCTGATCTTGGCGACCGTGTAGGAAATGTTCAAACAGCACTTAATAAAAACATCAATGCCGTTTCTGATGATGTAAAGGCGCAAACTGCGGCTATTGGTTCAGTTAAAAATCAATTAGCTTCATTGGCTGATGAGCTACTGGCGGTTAACGTTCAGTTAGAACAAGCGGCAAGCGACAAGCAAAGCGCGCAACAAAGTGTTCGTAACTTAACTGATAAGCTTTCGGTGTTAGAACAGCGCAACACGACGTTATCAGGGCGTATTACTAGTATGGAAAATGAGATCCGAGATATAGCCACCAAAGTTGTCTCAAGAAGCGGCTCAACGGGTGGTAGCGGGTCCGCCCCTTCTCCCTCAGGTAACTAATAACGCTAATCGTACGTATTCCGAGAGTAACCAACTAAGCACAACAAGCGAAGTACTGCGCATAATAAAGAAAGGGGCGAATCGCCCCTTTCTTTTTGTCGTGGTAGAATTGCCTTCTTTTCAAAATCAATAGGACTTAATGCGCAATGAGTGAACAAGCGCCCAAACGTTTAAATAAATATATCAGCGATACTGGCCTGTGCTCTCGCCGTGAAGCCGATAAACTCATTGAGCAAAATCGCGTTACCGTTAATAATCAGCCGCCGGAACTGGGTACTAAGATAGGCCCTAGCGATATAGTAAAAGTAGATGGTAAGGTTGTAGGTGCGGTAGCGTCAGATAAATCAGACCGCGTATATATTGTTTATAACAAGCCTATCGGCATTACCTGCACTACCGAACGTCATGTCAAAGGCAATATTGTAGACGCTATAGGTCACAAAGAGCGCATATTTCCTGTAGGCCGATTAGATAAGCCTTCTGAAGGACTCATTATTCTTACGAGCGATGGCGATATTGTGAACAAGATTCTTCGTGCTGAAAACGCGCACGACAAAGAGTATGAAGTAACGGTAAACCAACCAATAAGCGAGCGCTTTGTAAAACGAATGGCGCGGGGCGTTCCTATTTTAGGAACGGTAACAAAACCTTGCATCGTTAAACCTACTGGCAAAAACAAGTTTACTATCATTCTCACCCAAGGACTTAATCGTCAAATACGCAGAATGTGTGAGTTTTTGGGTTACGAGGTCACCAAACTAAAACGAACGCGTATTATGCATTTGGAACTCAGTAATTTAAGGCCAGGTCAGTGGAGAAACTTAACTGAGCGTGAGCTGAAAATAATGCAAAATGCAGTTCGCTCTTCCACTAAAACTGCAGAGAAAGTCGATTCGCGTCAATAGACCTACTTCATCACACGTCATACGCAATAAGTTACCAAAGCCAAGAGCAGACGAAAAAAAAGCGCCCATTGGGCGCTTTTCTTGAAACCTAGTCTTATCGACGTAGACCTAGACGCTTGATAAGGTCAAGGTAACGCTCAGCGTTCTTGCCTTTAAGGTAGTCTAGAAGCTTACGACGTTGGCTAACCATACGTAGAAGACCACGACGAGAGTGGTGATCTTTCTTGTGATCAGCGAAGTGACCTTGAAGCTTGTTGATGTTGTGAGTAAGCAAAGCTACTTGAACTTCTGGTGAACCAGTGTCGCCTTCTTTAACGCCGTACTCAGCAATAATTTTCGCGGTTTCTGCTTTAGTTAGTGACATATCATTCTCCTAATATTAATGCTTCGCCGATCACTAATTCAGCAAAGCGGAATGAGCGCTGTATTATAATGACCTTTGAACAGTTAGCAAGGACTCTACAGCGTATTTTCATTAGTTGGTGCTATTTAATCCTCGGTACAGCGGCCCGAGCTTTTTCTTTATCTCAGTTTTATAAGTAAGTCCGTCTAAAAAGCGTTCGGCGCGCTCACTGCTTTTATCTTCATAGCTGCGGTACACAAAGAGTGCTATTTCTATCTGAGATTTTTGGTCATGTACTAAAGAAAGCTTATTTTCGACAAACTCTGGGTGATTGCGTGCGCTACGATATAACACGTTCATAATGGCACGCTGTGTATCAATACCTGTTTGTCGTTGCACCCACTCAAGCGCCTCTTGTGGCTCTATACTTGCGATAAGATCAGCGGCATGCTCAACATCTGTTTTATAATCCTCTTCTACACTTTGTGCTACATACCAAGAAGCGGCTTCTACGGGAGCTACGTGAAAATAGTTATTGAATATTTCCTTTTTTATTTCTCGCGTTTCGTCATTATCTTCCAGTGAAGCAACCCAGGTTTTTACGCCTTCTACGTCGTTTCGAGCCCATTGCTGAAGGTGACTGCGTTCAATTTGTTTATCATTTTGATCCTCTACTACCGGCAAAATATTAATAAACTCACTCGACGTTTCTAATGTGCTAAAGACACCGTTGAATGCAAGCCGTCTTTGGTTGTCTGATTTAAGTAAAGAAATAGAGTCAATAGCATTAAACACGTCTTTCTTAGCCATCTCTTGAAAAATTAACATGGCAAAAACGCTATTTTGGAGCGATGGCGTCTGGACTTCAGCATTTTGATTGATAAACCAATCTAGGGCTTCGGCCGGGGCTTGATTTGCCCAGTTTGCAATGACCGACACCTTTATTTGCATTTTGAATTCAGAGTTTCCCTCTAAGTTACTTGCAAAATCAATAGCCCGGTTGGGATTAAGCTCGACTAAGCGAGTTACCATTGAGGAGAGTAACACCGCATTTTCGATTGATATAGCTGAAACATCCCAGTCAGATAACGCTTTCATAACGGACGCTTCATCCATCTCACTAATAAGCGTAATAAAAGCCCCTGTTTCTTTTAAACTGAGCCTTCTTTTCTCACGCAACCATAAATCAATATTAATCTTAACAGGTTCACTTGTTTTTACAGAAATATGCGCAGGATTTATGACGTCGGTATCAACTGATTCTTTATGAGCAGTCTTGTTTTCAACTTCACTTACATTATCTGAGTGAGGCTCGATACTATCTGACGTGGCTGTTAGTGAAGCATTTAGCCAAAAGCCTAGCATAAATGCGATGCATACCGAGCAAAGCCAAGTGAATATCCTTTTCATGAAACTGCAATCCTATTTGAAAAACATTAACGAGGTAACAACGCGATGTTAGGCGTAGAGGCAACCTCTCATCTAATCTAAACGATTTATATCTAACCATAAAAAAGCCCAGCTTCATAGCTGGGCTTTAACAGAAAATGGATACGGTTGCACAGACAGTAACGTTAGTTGTAAACAACTCGACGTTTTGGGTTAACAAACACTTCTTGTTTCGGAATGCCTTGATCTTTCGGGTCAAGTACCCCTTCCCCTACGCCTAAGAAAATACCACTGGTATCGTCGCCATGGTAAACACGATAAGCCACGCCTTTACTTAGCGCTTCGCTACAAACCCCTTTTACAGATTGGCCGTTATCAAAACGGCTTCTTTCAGCGTCGTTGATCGTCACAAATGGCAAACGACTTACGGCGGTATCCATAGGAATCAATAAGTCATCCAGCGCTTTAAAGTTACCTTCTTCCAATGATTCCTGGATTTCAGTTAACTTATCCAGCGACACCATTTTATCCGTAGGGTAGTCTGCGACTTCCGTACGGTGTAAGCGGGTCACGTAGGCACCACAGCCAAGGTTCTGACCTAAATCATCTACGATAGAGCGAATATAAGTGCCCTTGCTACATTTAATGCGCATTTCTACAAACGGCAGTTCAATACGCAGTACGTCCAGTTCATACACTTCAATATCACGGGGTTCTCGCTCAATCTCTATACCTTGACGTGCATAGTGGTAAAGCGGCTTACCTTGATGTTTAAGCGCTGAAAACATGGACGGGATTTGTTTACTCTTACCAAGAAATGCCAAGCACGCATCGCGTACTTGTTCTTCGCTGACATCAACAGGCTTTTCTTCAACCACTTCGCCATCGGCGTCAGACGTGGTGGTACGAACACCTAATTGAGCAGTAACTTCATAGGTCTTTTCGGCATCCAGAAGAAACTGGGAAAACTTCGTCGCTTCACCCAAACACAGCGGCAACATGCCACTGGCAAGTGGATCAAGTGCGCCCGTATGCCCAGCCTTGGCGGCTTTGTACAACCAGCGCACTTTTTGAAGCAGTTGGTTTGATGATCCACCAAGCGGTTTATCAAGCAATACTATGCCGTTAATGTCACGGCCTTTACGACGTCTTGCCATTTACTCCTGCTCTTGTGAATCGTCTTCATCGCGCTTCGACTCATCTTTAGCGATGGTCTGAGACACAAGATTAGAAATACGCATACCTTCAACAATCGACTTATCTTCAAAGAAATGAAGATCAGGCACTGAGCGCATGCGAATTCGTTTAGCTAGAATACTGCGGATAAACTTTTTGTATTCAGCTAGCTGCTTGATTTGGGCTTTGCCTTCTTCTTCAGTGCTGTTGTAGATAGTCACAAAGATTTTCGCGTGGGCCAGGTCGCGCGATACATCTACATCAGAGACCGTAATTAAAGGCATATCGCCTACACGGTGTTTGTATTCGTTTTGCAGAATGCTCGCTACTTCTTTATGAACTTGCTGAGCTACTCTGTCGGTACGTGAAAATTCACGAGCCATTGTACTCTCCTTTCCTTATTTAACGTAGGGCATGCTTGAGTCTGTTTACTATATACAGACAAAAACGGGAGCACTCGGCCCCCGTTTTTCACTTGCCGAATTAACTAAGGCAATTAAATTTCGCGTTTAACCTCAACGATTTCGAAGACCTCAATTTGGTCGCCTACTTTCACATCGTTATAGTTCTTAACGCCGATACCACATTCCATACCGTTACGTACTTCTTGTACGTCGTCTTTAAAGCGACGTAGTGATTCTAATTCGCCTTCGTAAATTACTACGTTTTCGCGAAGTACACGGATTGGGTTGCTACGCTTAACATTACCTTCTGTAACCATACAGCCTGCAATTGCGCCAAGTTTCGGTGACTTAAATACATCACGTACTTCGGCAAGACCAATGATTTCCTGCTTGAACTCTGGTGCAAGCATACCGCTCATGGCCGCTTTCACTTCGTCAATTAGGTGGTAAATAACGCTGTAGTAACGTAGGTCAATTTCTTCAGCTTCTAGTACGCGACGTGCTGTTGCATCGGCACGAACGTTAAAGCCTAGTACGATAGCGCCTGATGCAGCCGCAAGGGTCGCGTCAGTTTCGGTGATTCCACCTACACCACTACCTACAATATTAACTTTAACTTCAGAAGTAGAAAGCTTAACCAGTGACTCAGAAATCGCTTCTACAGAGCCCTGTACGTCAGCCTTAAGTACGATGTTAAGTTCGCTAACGTCACCTGATTCCATGTTCGCAAACATATTTTCAAGTTTCGCTTTTTGCTGACGAGCAAGTTTAAGCTCGCGTTTCTTCTGATGGCGCTTCGCTGCTACTTCACGAGCTTTACGTTCGTCTTTAACAACTGCGGCATCTTCACCCGCTACAGGAACACCTGAAAGACCAAGTACTTCTACCGGCGTTGAAGGTCCTGCAACTTTAATCTCTTTACCGTTTTCGTCGCGCATTGCACGAACACGGCCGTACTCTTCACCACAAAGTAGGATATCACCAGCAAGTAGTTGACCTTCCTGAACGAGTACTGACGCTACCGGACCACGACCTTTATCAAGACGAGATTCGATAACAATACCGCGACCAGAGCCTTCAGCTACCGCTTTAAGGTCAAGTAGTTCTGCCTGAAGAACGATAGCATCAAGAAGCTCATCGACGCCCATACCTGTTTTCGCAGAAACGTTACAGAACTGGTGTTCACCGCCCCACTCTTCTGAGATAACTTCTAGTTGAGATAGCTCAGTTTTAACGCGGTCTGGATCGGCTGTTTCTTTATCCATCTTGTTCACTGCAACGATAAGAGGTACACCCGCAGCACGGGCGTGCTGTACCGCTTCTTTCGTTTGCGGCATTACGCCGTCATCTGCAGCAACAACAAGAACAACGATATCCGTCGCCGTAGCACCACGAGCACGCATTGCAGTAAACGCGGCGTGTCCAGGTGTATCTAGGAAAGTGATTTCACCGTTATCTGTTTGTACTTTGTAAGCACCGATATGCTGGGTAATACCACCTGCTTCACCGTCTGCTACTTTCGCACGGCGTATGTAGTCAAGCAGTGATGTTTTACCATGGTCAACGTGACCCATGATAGTAACAACAGGAGCACGTGTCGATTTCTCGCCATCTGTGCTGTCTGCTAGCAACTCATCTTCAAGCGCATTGTCATTTACAAGCTCGTACTTGTGACCCATCTCTTCGATTACAAGTACCGCAGTGTCTTGGTCTAGTACTTGGTTGATGGTAGCCATCTCGCCCATCTTCATCATCGTTTTGATAACTTCGTTAGACTTAATAGCAAGTTTACTTGCCAGCTCACCAACTGTGATGGTTGCGCCAAGCTTAACAACGCGCTCTACAGGTGCTGCAGGCTTGTTAAAGCCTTGCTTAAGATGCTCACCAGCATTTTTCTTAGACTTGCGACGACGACGTGAAGAACGCTCAACCTGCATGTCTTCTTCGTCTTCTGCTTCTTGAGCATAGCGGTTAGAATGCAAGTGAACTTCTTCAGCTTCTGCTTTCTTACGACGCTCTTCTTCTTCTTTCCAGCGACGCTCGTTTTCTTCAGCAAGTTTACGCGCTTCGTCAGCCGCCTTCTTCGCGTCTTCTTCAAGTTTCTTCTGCGCTTCTTCTTCCTGTGCTTTACGCAGGCGCTCTTCTTCCTGACGTGCAGCTTCTGCTTCAGCTTTCTCAGCTTCAGTTAGTTCAGGCTCGTCTGCTTTGCGGGCTTCAGCTTCTTTCTTAGCTTGTTCCGCACGACGTGCACGCTCTTCATCAGCAGCTTTCTTAGCTTCTTCTGCTTTACGCGCTTTTTCTTCAGCGGCTTTCTTCGCTTCAGCAGCTGCTTTTTCTTCTGCTTCGCGCTTCAAACGTGCCTCTTCTTCAAGACGCTTCGCTTCTTCTTCCGCTTGACGCTGCTGTTCTTCAACGTCGCTGCGCTTAACGTATGTGCGCTTCTTGCGTACTTCCACTTTCACTTCTTTAGACTTGCCAACACTTAATGTGCTAGTTGTCTTGCGCTTAAGTGTCATACGCGTTGGTTCAGCTGCGCTGCCGTGTTGCTTACTTAAATGATCCAATAGTTTCTGTTTCTCGTCTTCGTTTACCTGATCGCCGGCACTCTTAGAGATACCCGCGTCTTTAAACTGGCCAACCAATCGGTCAACGGTCGTACCAATGTCGCTGGCGAGCTTTTCAATAGATACATCTGCCATTACGTAATTTTCCCCCTGTTGACCTTACTCTTCTTCACTGAACCATACGATATTACGAGCCGCCATGATTAACGCACCGGCTTTCTCTTCGTCTAGTTCATCGATATCACTGATATCATCGGTACCTTGTTCTGCTAATTCTTCCAGGTCGGTAACACCGCGGCTGGCCAACACATAGGCCACGTGTTTACTCATACCTTCAAGATTTAATAAGGCTTCTGTAGGCTCTGCACCTTCAAGCGACTCTTCGTTCGCCAGTGCACGCGTGGTTAGGAAAGCGCGCGCTCTGTTGCGCAGCTCTTCAACCATTTCTTCATCTAACCCTTCAACCGCTAGAAGTTCACTTGCAGGCACGTATGCCACTTCTTCTAACGTTGTAAAGCCTTCATCTACCAAGACAGACGCGAATTCTTCGTCAATGTCCAAACCAGCAGTAAATAGATCAAGTACCTTCGCGTTTTCTTCTTCGTGTTTCTTGTTGAGGTCGTCAACCGTCATCACGTTAAGTTCCCAGCCTGTAAGCTGGCTAGCTAGGCGAACGTTTTGACCACTACGGCCAATTGCCTGTGCTAGGTTGTCTGCTTCAACCGCTACGTCCATGCTGTTGCTGTCTTCATCAACAACGATTGACGCCACTTCGGCGGGAGCCATAGCATTGATAACGAATTGCGCTGGGTTTTCGTCCCATAGCACGATATCAACACGTTCACCGCCAAGCTCACCTGATACGGCTTGTACACGTGAACCACGCATACCCACACACGCACCAACCGGGTCTAAGCGCTTGTCGTTAGTTTTAACCGCAATCTTTGCACGAGAACCTGGGTCACGCGCTGCAGATTTAATTTCTAGTGTCTCTTCCGCAATTTCTGGTACTTCCAGACGGAAAAGCTCAACTAGCATGTCTGGGTGTGTACGGCTAATAAATAGCTGTGCGCCACGTGCTTCTGGACGAATAACGTAAAGAAGACCACGTACACGGTCGCCCGGACGGAAAGTTTCACGAGGAAGCATGTCATCGCGGTAGATAACACCTTCAGCGTTGTTACCCAAATCGATGATGATGTTGTCGCGGTTTACTTTCTTAACCGTACCTGTAACCAACTCACCTACTTTGTCTTCGTACTCAGCAATCATTTGCTGACGCTCAGCTTCACGTACTTTTTGTACGATCACTTGCTTTGCGGTTTGCGTAGTTATGCGGTCGAATTTGATAGATTCAATCTGTTCTTCCACATAATCGCCAAGTTGTATCTCTGGCTCGTCGATTTGCGCCGCAGAAAACGTAATTTCAGCAAATGGATTTTCTTGCTCTTGGTCATCTGGGATAACCAACCAGCGACGGAATGTATCAAAGTCACCAGACGTTCTGTCGATGCTTACACGAACTTCAATTTCGCCTTCGTTTTTCTTTTTTGTTGCACTAGCGATTGCAAATTCTAGCGCTTCAAAAATTTTCTCTCTAGGCACTTGTTTTTCATTTGAAACGGCTTCCGCCACTAACAAAATTTCTTTATTCATTTTCGCCTCTCTTATGCTTTCGTCGATGAAAGCAGAGCTGTTCCGTTAATCGAACGTGGGAACAACGTTACCTTTTTCGATATTCGCCACAGCTAACTGGAACTGCTGGCCATCCACTTCAATACTTACAATGCTGTTTTCACACGCAAGTACTTTGCCTTTAAAATTACGTCGGTCGTCCATTGGCATAGACAATCGAACTTGAACCACTTCACCCACAGCCTCGATGTAATGCTTCTCTTTGAAAAGCGGTCTGTCCATACCTGGTGATGACACTTCGAGGTTATATTCAGTGCTAATTGGATCTTCAACGTCCAAAATTGCGCTAACCTGATGACTTACATCTGCACAATCATCTACGGTAATACCGTTCTCATGATCAATAAAAACGCGAAGAATTGAATGCTTCCCCGCTCGTACAAACTCGATACCAACCAGTTCAAAGCCCAGTGCTTCAACACCCGGCTCAAGCATTTCGGTTAGTTTCTCTTCAAGTTTTGCCAATGCAAACCTCCAAAAACGAAAAAAGGGCCTAAAGCCCACCTGTCATCGCCTGGCTCAGCGAGGCTGACTCCAGGTTTTAATACAACAAAAAGCCCCGGACTAGCGGGGCTTTTATTAAAATTCTGAACCCATACCTGCCAATGTAGGCAGTTGCAAACTTATGGGTAAAACCACCGATAGGTGATAGCTTGCTAATGATAAGTGCGTTACTTTCCTTTAATGAGGGAGCCCGCTCTCATCACTTGATGCGCACATTATACGTATAGGCGACGCATTAAGCAACAGCGAAAAGACGTAGCGGTTAGTCCTCATCTTTGAACTTGGCTTTTATGTCGAGAATCTTTGGCATAATTTCGATCATCAATTCGACCAGTTTTGGTTCGAAATGCTTACCTTTCTGACTTTCCATAAAATCGATGGTTTTTTCAATATTCCACGCATCTTTGTAAGGCCGTTTACTGGTAAGTGCGTCGAACACATCAGTTATGGCACAAATGCGTCCCTCAATTGGAATATCTTCGCCTGCCAGTCCTTTGGGATAGCCAGAACCATCCCACTTTTCATGGTGTGTCAGTGACACTGATTTCGCTACCTGTAACAACAGAGAATCGCCGCAATCACCAATAATTTCGGCACCAATTTCTGGGTGATGCTTCATGGTGGCAAATTCTTCGTCAGTTAACTTGCCCGGCTTTAGCATTATGCTATCGGCAATACCTATTTTGCCGATATCGTGCATCGGCGCCGCGTGAAGTAAAATTTCCGCCTGTTTGTCAGTGAGTCCATAAGCAAGCGCTAACTCTTTAGCATAATGGCTCATGCGCATAACATGCATGCCCGTCTCATTGTCTTTGTACTCTGCCGCCCTTCCCAAACGCTGGACAACTTGCAAGCGGCTGTCCAACAGTTCGTCTGCTTGTACTAAACTAAGGTGAGTTTTAACCCGAGCTTTTACAATGGCCGGAGATATTGGCTTAGTGATGTAGTCCACCGCCCCCGCCTCGAAGCCTTCCGTTTCTTCGTGTTCATCGTTTAAGGCGGTTACGAATATAACAGGGATTTGCCTTGTATCTGCTTGTTGTTTAAGCTGGCGGCATACTTCAAACCCCGTTAACCCAGGCATCATAACGTCTAGAAGTATTAAATTAGGCTGTCTTGTTTGTGCTAGCTTCAGTGCTTCCTCACCATTTCTGGCAAAAATTAATTGGTAATCACTGGCGAGAAGTTGCTTTAAAACCCGCAGGTTTACAGGCTCATCGTCAACGAGGAGTAAAGTAGGTTTTGTTATTTCAATTTCTAACATGCCATATCTCTTAGCTACTTTAATTCTTGTATCAGTGAAGAGATGCGCTCACGCGCTAACTCAAACTCAAAATCATCGATATCTAAAAGTATTTGAGTAATTTGCTCTTGGTGACTAGAACATCCAACTTCGCGAAAAAACGACAACTCCCCTTCATCTACCATGTTTTGCTCTACACTGTTGAGCATAGCTTCCAGATGACTGAGCAGCAACGCGTTATCAATGCTTTCATTAATGGCATTTTCTGCATACAAGGGAGACTCATTCAACATCAACTCTATCTTGTCTAATGCACCGCGAAGCTGATTGATTTCTTCAATATTAACGCGTGCTTTCAACGCCTGTGCTTCTATCTCCTTGGTGATATGAAAAAACGTAGTTAAACACAGATTGCCAGACGTTCCCTTCAGTCCATGGGCAAGCTTCGCAACAACGTCATAATCTTCTCTGATGGCAGCACTCATTAACGCATCGACTTTTTCTCTACTTGCATTGGAGAACTTGTCGACCTCCCTTAGCACAATATCTTCGCTCCCCCACAAACCAACCGCTTTTGTGATATCTAGTACAACCTTTTCAACGTTGAACGTCGTCGCTGATTCATTTTCATGTGAATGGCCAGTTGACGTACTTACCACATGGGAGTCAAGTTTTAATACGCGCGCAACCTCTTCCATGAGCAAGTTAAAGTCCACGGGTTTATTAGCAAACCCTTCCATTCCTGCTTTCTGAGCCGCATGCTTATCTTGTATTAGGACACTTGCCGTTAGGGCGATAATAGGCGTTGAAGGTAAGCTGTGCTCTTTCTCATATTCTCGACGTCGTTTTGCCGCTTCTAGCCCATCTAACTTGGGCATTTGCAAATCCATTAACACCACGTCGAATGGCGCTGACTCCATTTTTTCCAGCGCCAATAAACCATCTGTAGCAGTATCGACTTGATGTCCTGCTCGCGAGAGAAGTAGAGATAATAATTCTATATTTTGCTGAACATCATCAACCACCAATACGCGTAATGTTGCGTCAATTTTCATTGAGGTTAGCTGTACTTTATCGGAAGCGTACTCGCATGCTTCAACTTCTTCCAATGGCAGCCTAAATGTAAATGTCGTACCTTCGCCTTTTTCGCTACTGACACAGATATTTCCCCCCATAAGTTCGACGAGTTGTTTTGATATTGTGGTCCCTAACCCCGTTCCACCATACTTTCTGCTCATCGACGCGTCGGCTTGTGAAAAAGGATCAAACACACGCTCTACCTGCTCCTGCGTCATACCTATACCCGTGTCTGAGACGGCAAAGTAAACAAAGTTCGCATCACTTCGTACGTTAACCGTAACCTCACCCTCATGAGTGAATTTAACAGCGTTACCAATAAGGTTATTGAGGACTTGTCGCATACGCTCAGGTACGCCTCGATACGCATTGGCTACTGAATCGTCAACATTGAGCACGAGGCCCACTTTTTTGCGTTTTGCCTCTAACCAAAACGTAGAGATAACCAAGTCTAACTCTTCGCGGATAAGGAAATTACGGTAATCCAAATCGAGCTTACCCTTATCCAACTTTGCGCTATCAAGGATATCGTTAAGTAAATGCAACAATGAACGGGCCGACCGGTTTATCGTCGTTAAGTGAGACTTTTGCTCTTCGCGCAGCGACTCTCCTAACATCAAGTCGCTAAAACCAATAATCGCGTTCATAGGAGTACGAATTTCGTGACTCATATTGGCAAGGAATGCAGTACGTGCGGCTGCCGCTTGTTCAGCTTTGTCTTTCGCAGCTTTTAACTCATCCTCCATTACCCGTCTTTGAGTTATGTCTGAAATGAAACCATCGACGTAAAGGATGTTGCCATCATCGTCTTTAACGTGAACACCGTGTTCAGTAACCCACTTCACCTCACCTGATTTCGCTATAATTCGGTACTCGTAGGAGAAAGAACCCGTATCATCGTTAATATTAGAGAGTCGCTCAACGTCATCGGGATGATAGAGGTCAGTAAACGAACGCTTTGGGTCAGGTAAAACAAAGTCACTCGCCGGATAACCAGTCACTTCTGACACAGCATCACTTAGAAAAACCATAGGCCAGCCTGGCATGTTCAAACACCGATAAGCCATACCTGGTATGTTAGATATTAAGCTTCTAAACTTGGCTTCACTTTCACGCAGCGCATCTTCCATTTCTCTTCGTTTTCGAAGGTCTGAAGCAAAAAAAACAAATACGGGCTTACCTTCTATTTTGGTGTACCCAACACCAAGGCGTGCCGGAATTCGTTCCCCGCCCTTACGGATAATCTCAACTTCCCTTCCGGTACCGATAATTTGTTCAGTTGGCACAACGCGTTGGCTAAAAAAGTCATCGTTATATACATGCCGTCTTTCAGGCGGAACCATCTCAATGGCTTTCATTCCTACAATTTCTTGCTGGGTATAACCATAAATTTGCTCTACAGCAGGGTTCGCTGTTTTAACAATTCCTTTGTCATCAACGGTCAGGATGGCATCGACAGCAGTATCAGTGATGGCGCTTTGAATTCGCTCGCTTTCTATTGCGCGTATCATGACGTCACGGTATTTAAATAAAAGACTAATGCCCAAAACAAGGATTATCAGTACCAAGGTAACAATAGCAATAGCAATAGCAAGAAAAACGGCTATGCTTGATGATTGGCCTGACGCTTCCATTCCTGGAGGAAGAACAAACCTTGCAGCAGCCATGCCAGTATAATGCATACCAGCGATTGCCAATCCCATAATAACACTCGCCAAAATCACATGTTTACCCAGCATCTTTCTGCTTTTGGTTGCAGCAGTAATACCGAATTTAATCCACAGCGATAGCATTGCCAAGCCTACGGCGACCACAATAGAGAGTACAAACATACCAATGTCATAGCGAAGAAGTGGCGCCATCTCCATTGCGGCCATACCACTGTAGTGCATGGTACCTATGCCAGCCCCCACCAATACACCGCCTAATAATACTTCCGTGATACTTATGCGTGTTTTGACTAAAAGATTAAGCGCAACCCAAGCTGCAGCGACACCTGGAATGGCAGAAAGTGAGGTAATTAAAGGGTCGTAATCTACTGGCAAGCAAAGGTCAAACGCTGTCATACCTAAAAAGTGCATTGACCAGATGCCACCACCTAGCGCGATACTTCCTGTTCCTAATAACGTATTTCGTCTAAGTGCGTCATGAGTAACAGAAGCTTGCCCCGCAACGTTAAACGCCATAAATGATGCGAACACGGCTACCAATAAGGATAAGACAACAAGGGGAAAATGATATGCCCCCTCAATTAAAGTGGCGTGCTCTTCGAACGTAAAAAAACGAGACATCATAACGCGGCCAAACTACCTGTTAATTTAATTTTTAATGAAGGCGTGAACTTAAGTTAGCACACTCGTTTGTTGGGTGTTCTAATTAATTCGTAGGATTTATACAAATTACCGTGTAAATCAGCAAATGTTTAAGTGCATTAGCGCTAGAAAAGAAAAAACCCAGCGAATGCTGGGTTCTAAATGTGGTTGCGGGAGCAGGATTTGAACCTACGACCTTCGGGTTATGAGCCCGACGAGCTACCAGACTGCTCCATCCCGCGACTGTACGGTTTAGTTTGCGTTAACAAAACTTTAATTTTGGTTTTTCTAAATTGGTTGCGGGAGCAGGATTTGAACCTACGACCTTCGGGTTATGAGCCCGACGAGCTACCAGACTGCTCCATCCCGCGACTGTACGGTAAAGCACGCTTATGCTGTGCTTTGAAATTCTGGTTATTTTCTGTGGTTGCGGGAGCAGGATTTGAACCTACGACCTTCGGGTTATGAGCCCGACGAGCTACCAGACTGCTCCATCCCGCGCCAGAAAATTAACGTTGTAGCTGATGCATTTCGCGCCTCGCTTCAACGTGGGGCGTATTATACATAGAGACTTGATCAACACAAGTGCTTAGCACCGAAATATTTCATTTTTCTGACTGTTAGCGGCTTAATTAACCAACATGCTCAAAGTTAATACAAATTAACGGTAAAACAAGCTCATTTAAAACAGTTAACTGCCCAAACTATTTAAATTTTTCCATTTTTTCAGCAAGTGAAAAATCGAGATCCGTTAGCCCATCAGCATCATGAGTGGTCAGGGTAACTTCTACTTTGTTGTATACGTTAAACCATTCAGGATGATGTTTCAGTTTTTCTGCCCAAATCGCGATTTGCGACATCCACCCAAATGCACGGATAAAACTTTTAAATGTGAATGTTTTTTTGATGCAATCACCGCTTCGCTCCCAATGTGTGCCGTCTGTAACTAAATCATTAAGTGCAGCCAGTTTAGTCGTAATAGTATCTTCCGATAGCTTTGTCGGCATTATTATCTCCCAGTAGGTTTCCATAAGTCTTTTACTTACTCTAAATAATGAAAGTTAGATTAGAAAAGGGATATGCATAAAACTTGAAAAAATGTGTGGAGTTTTTAGTTTACAAAAAGCCGGCTTTGGAAGCCGGCTCTATCTTTCTATAATTTTGAGCAATAACCTTAAAACTCTATTGCTAACCTCGCGTAAATTTGTCGACCACGAGGATCATGTACTTTCGAATCGAAACCGCTGTTTGTGAATACCTGTGGTGGTTCTTCGTCAAATAGATTGACTCCACCTAAGGTTAATACATAACTTTGATCAGTGTCGAAAACGCTACCTAAGTCAATGTTGTACTGAGCGTCAACCGTTAACATGCTGTCGATTTCATAAAAACCATTTGCACATCCAGCGGTATTACTTGTTCCATCTGCACAGTTTTGATCATCGTCATATGATGATATGTATCTTAGGAACAGGTTTGCTGCGTGTACATCATGTTGCCAATTAAGGCCAATATTCATACGTAACTCTGGCGATGACACACCTATGTTATTGAAGTTACGTCGACCAGCACCATCTACATCCCCTGCTTGCGGGTCGCTCAAGTCATACTTAGTAATATAAGTTGCTTGTATTGTAGGTGTAAAGTTGCCAAGCTCAGTCTCCATTTTATAGCTGGAAACAAAGTCTATCCCCGATGTTTCCAGTGAACTTGCATTAACATAAGTATTGTTAATCTGTAAGACTGGCCCCGTTAAAGGGTCACCTGCTCGTACGATCCGCGATGTGTCAGTAGGGTCTGCGTTCAAAAGCGCTTGCGCATTCTCTTGAATGATCAAATCTTCAAATTCAAAGTTCCAATAATCTACCTCAATTGATAGGTCTCTGAACGGCTCGTAAGAAAAACCTATGTTGTACGCTGTAGATTCCTCAGGCTTTAAGTCCTCATTACCCGATGTACGCACAGCGACAAAAGCTTGCGCACCTTGCACAGGGTCGACAACTTGTTGTAGTGAAGTAGCTCCCCCTTGAGCAAGGAATACGGTTGGCGCCCTAAATGACGTCGAGATCGAGCCTCGTAACGAAAACTCGTCTGTCGCGCGCCACGATATAGCCAGCTTAGGATCAACGGTACTACCAATGCTACCGCCGTAATCTTCATAACGAAGAGCTAACTGCACGTCAAGTTCGTCACTAACAGGTAATGCTAATTCCCCGAATGCTGCCCAAACATCTTGGCTTCCATCTAAATCAGGGTTGCCGATAACAAAGGTGAAGCTGTCTTGATTAGATAATTCATCGTAATCCTGTCTCAGGCTGTTTTCACGATATTGAACCCCAAGTGCAAGCGCGGCATAACCGCCACCCATTTCGAAAGTATCAAAAGAGGTAAATGCTTCGAATACTTCTAAATCAGATTTAGAGTCGATGACCTGCTTACCCGTAAATGAATTAAGTACATAGTCTGAGTTAGGCGCACTTGTATATGACGTTGCAAATGGATTGAAGAATTCGCAGCTTCCCTCACCTGGTGTTCCCAAAACTGGATTACAGTTTGAACCGCCAAAACCTAACAGCGCGAGTTGAAATTCAGTATTCAATACATCAGGTACTGAAAATACAAAGTCATTTACCGCTCTTGTATAACTTATTTCCCAGAAACCACTATCAGTAACGCCTTGTAAATTTGTGCTAAAGCGGAATGTATCCGACTCAGTATTTGCAGCATCGCCGGGCTGCCCATTGCCTTCAGCACGGCCAAAAAACGAAACTGCACGCCCAAATGGATTTTGTGGGTGATAGTCTGGAACCACTGGTGCTGTCAAAATAGGAAAGCTTGGTGCACCACCACGCTCGGCTCGGTTCCGTGCCATGCCAATTTCAGTCGTCCATGTGATGTCGTCTGAAAATTCGTACTCGGCACGGGTATATGCATTAATGCGGCTTTCATCCGGGACATAAGAATAGAAGGGCCCGAAATCGAAACCACAAAGGCCCACATCAAGCCCAGGCACTGTGCCTTCCGGCGCTAGTATCTGTGGAAAACCACCGAATTCTTCACATCCAAACGGGTCGATAACTGGAACACCTGGCGCAATGAAGAAACTCGCTGGATTCCCCAAGGCACTGGTATCGTCTTGCGGGCGACTCAATCGTCTGTCGTTGATAAAAAGCGGAGAACGATTTGTATAACTAATGGCCGCTATAACATTACCTTTGTCGCCCGTTGCTCCCCATAGACCCTGAAGGACATATTCTTTATTATCGCCATGTGCACCGTCTTGATAATCGACACTAACCATAGCGCCATCATAGTTACGTTTCGTTATGAAGTTAACTACACCCGCCACGGCGTCTGAACCGTATAAGGCAGAAGCACCGTCTTTTACCACTTCCATTCTATCGATGGCTATCATGGGTACAAGTGAGCTAGTGTCGACGAAATTTAAGCCCTCGTTGGTAGGCTGCGCAGTAACAACTTGACGTTTGTTATTAAGAAGAACCAAGGTTGATGCCACGCCTAAACCACGTAGGTTGATATTAGAGGTTCCCGCGGTAGCATTTTGCGTGAAGGCATCGGGGTTGTTTTCTGCACCTGTATTAATTGTTAACGTTTGTGTGATGTCCGCGATATTTTTAGCGCCGATCGAATCAATTGCAACGCTGTCTACTACCGCTAGCGGCGACGGAGATTCAAAGTTTTCGCTTCTGCGAACAAAACTTCCGGTAACGAGAATAAGTTCAACGTCTTTCTTGGCATCTTGCTCAGTTTCAACGTCAGACTCTTGGGCTGATGCGATGTAAGAAGAGCAAAATAACGCAGTACCGACCATAGCGGCAACTGCTGTCTTACGCGTTTTTAATTTCATAGTGTGATTCCAAATCTGGGCTTATCACTACCGGCACTACTACCCACACTTTCCGCTAGCAACAGGCTGTTCGATTTTGTGTTGTTATTGTTTGAAGGTGACAGAATGTCGACCTACATGATTGATACTATGCTCGAATTTTAATTTTGTAAATTTATTGTGAATAATATGTTCACATTAATTTTACACATGGTCAGACCAGATAGACTTAAGGCTACAGAGTCCAATGCCTCATTCACAATTTCTAAAAAGCGTAGTGAGAAAATGTTTCTCTGTGTGCGTAATTTATTCACTTGTGCGTTTCCAGCACAGACCACATAAAAAACTTAATCTTTTCAAATCAGAAACTTAAAGATTATATGTTACGGAACAATTCTTGATTCAGCTTAGTTATAAATAAGTAAATGGTTATGAGGTTTATGGATTTTCCAAAGGTAGATGAGGTGTACAAGCTGCTAAGCTCGAAGCTTGAAAGCTGGATAGAAGGTGCAATTACTCTCCTTCCTAATCTTGTCGTCGCCTTTTTAATTGCCATATTGTTCGGCGTTATCGCAAAGATGGTAGGTAACGTTGTTGGCAAGTTAATGCGACGCACGTTTGAGTCCCGTCAAATTGCCGGTCTACTCACTTCAATTATTAAATCCATTGTCCTCTTGGCCGGCATATTTATAGCGCTAGATTTTGTCGGCCTTAAAGGCACAGTTACTTCATTGCTTGCAGGTGCAGGTATTGTTGGGCTGGCCGTCGGTTTTGCTTTCCAAGATATGACAGAAAACTTTATAGCAGGAATAGCAATGGGTATTAGAAAGCCCTTTGAAATCGGCGATGTCATTGAGGCGGAGGGCGTGTTTGGTAATGTGAAAGAAATTAATCTTCGAAATACACTAGTTGAGACCTTCTATGGCCAACTTGAAGTTATCCCTAATAAAATTTTATTCCGAAATATACTGACAAATTACTCAAGTTTAGGATATCGAAGAATAGAGGTCCCTGTCGGGATTTCTTACGCCGACGATATCGAAACAGCCGCTAGCGTTATTACCAACGCAATGAACGATAAAGATTATGTTATCAAAAAAGATGAAACTGCTGTGTATGCAGAATCATTCGGCGACTCTAGTATTAATTTATTACTGTGGTTTTGGATCCGCTACCCTGGCGAGCCCGGTTTTATGATGGTTAGACACGACGCCATCAATACTATTAAAACGGTGCTTGAAGATAACGATATTCTTATTCCATTTCCAATTAGGACTTTGGACTTTAATGCCAAAGGCGGCGACAAACTTAATGCCATGCTGAAAGAGCACAACGAGCAAGGTAGCAATAACAATTCAAATTCATCAAGCCAGAAGTCTGATGTAAAAGCAGGTGACACCCCAGATCAACCTGGGAACGAGTAAAGTAAAAGGAGATACAAATGGAAATATTAGATTCAAAATCACTTAAACACGCATTCTTAGCTATGATTATCACAGCAAGTTTTGGAATTTTAGGCGGCTGCGCAACGATTGAAGGCGCCGGCAAAGATATTCAAAGCGCTGGAGAAGCGGTAGAAGAAGGTGCTGAGGAAGCGTCTAATTAGGTTTTAGCGTACTTATGTAAGATTAGCCTGATGCTTTTTAACAGAGTTAGAACGCATCAGGCTTTTACACTTCATATAGGTTACCTTCTACAACAGCACCTCATTTTTTCAAGCTGATACTTACTCAGCCTTTTATGTAACGCAAGGTAATAGACATTTTTTCATGCTAACAACCTTTCTCACATTATTATGGCTTGAGCACCGCTAGCATAAGAAACCCTCCAACCAGCGCAGGGTTACCACTTGACTTCAACAAACAACTCGCCTCAACTTTAAACAGCTTGCCTTGCGGCTTTTCGCTAACATCAACGAGTTTAAATTGATATTTAACTGCGTCGTTACTCTTGACCGGTTCAAGGAAGCGTAACTTATCTATTCCATAGTTAATCATTGATGCGATGCGTTCACTTGGGGCAATAACCTCTGCAAATGCTTTAGGCATAAGACTGGCAGTGAGAAAGCCGTGAGCAATTGTCGTTTTAAATGGACTTTCATTTTCGCACCTAACCGAATCTAAATGAATCCACTGATGGTCGCCTGTTGCATCTGCAAATTGATTAATCATGTCCTGTGTTACTGTTAACCATTCGGGTTGCGCAAGCGACTCGCCTATCGCTAAATCTAAAAGTGTCTTCATAATTTCAGTCCAATCTCCATTTATTAACGACAAAACTACTATTATTTAGTTGAATACTTCAATTAACTTTTAATAATAGGTATTTATAAATATTCTTGTTACACTATCGTAAATTATTCGTAGATGCTATGTAGCATGTCATCAAAGTGTTGGCCAAAAGCACTGTGGTGCAAACTAGCGCCTCTTCATCTATTGGCTATGTTCAGGGCACTCGCTCTTAAAGGATTAGTTATGAATCTCAATAGAATCGATTTGAACCTTTTTGCAGTATTCGACGCCATTTATACGGCAGGAAGCTTAACCAAGGCAGCAGATGTCTTGTGTATTACTCAACCAGCAGTAAGCAACTCTCTCGCAAGACTGCGAGAAATGTTAAACGATCCCTTGTTTGTTCGTACTGGTCACAGCATGACACCAACACCTGTAGCCCAAAACATTATTGTGCCTGCGCGTCAAGCATTGGCATTGTTGCGCAAAAGCGTTCAGGAAAGCCACACGTTTGATCCTTTAACTGCCGAGAAGTCTTTCAATTTTGCAAGCAGAGATTTACTTGAAGCTAGTATTATGCCTCGATTGGTTGCTCGCCTTCAGAATCTAGCACCCAATATTGGCTTGACCAACTATGAGATACCTAGAAGCCAAGTAGTATCTGCTATGGCAGCGGGTACATTAGATTTTTTTGCTGATGCATCTACGTTCACTGACCCTCACCTTTGCAAAGAAAAAATCGCACAAGACAGGTTTGTAGTACTTGCTCGCAAAAACCACCCTGCTCTAAAAAACGGCTTAGACTTAGATACTTTTTTGCGCTTGGGTCATATTAACGTGTCTCAACGTAAATCAGGCGCAGGCCCTATTGATATAGCGCTAGACAAAATGGGGAAAAGAAGAAAAGAGGTAATGCGTGGTCAACACTTTTTAACGGTTCCAAGTACCATTGTTAAAACAGACTTAATAGCGTGTTTACCGTTTCACTTAGCAAAACACTACGACCTTGCCATTTATGAAATGCCATTCGATCTACCTGCAGTAGAGTATTATTTGTATTGGCACGTCAGTGCAGACCACGACTACGCACACATGTGGATGCGCGAACAAATAATGGAAGTAGCAAGTAACTTCAAGCCGCACTAACTTAAAAACAACGCCCCAATGGGGCGTTGTCTTTGAACCAAACATGGTTATAAAACCTCATACCTGAGTATTACTCCCATCATTTCCAAAACATAATTTTTTGCGTTTAATTGTGCCCGAACGAGCAATCAAACATTTAAAATACTTGAGGAATTAACCATGTTGAAAATCGTTAAAGCTTCTCTTGTTATCGCGGCGACACTAGGTGTATCGGGCGTGGCACAGGCTGATGTGAGCGAGGCGCTTGCAAACATTTGTACTATCGTACAAGCAGACGACAAAGGCGAATTACGTAAAAAAATGCGTTCTGTAGAGTCAGACTACCGCATGAAGCTAAAAGACTATTACTCAGGTATTAGCTGCAGCGGAAATAGCCTTATCCGAACGGCTCTTTTGAATAATGCTGTAGAAGCAGGTGAATTGCTGGTTAAGAAAATGCCAAAGAGCGATTTACAGGCACCTGAAGCTGACGGTAAAACGCTACAGGCTTGGGTTGCCGAAAACGGCTTACAAGACAACCCGATTGCAGCGGTACTCAACGACCGACTGTAAAACAGTTTCACGCCATGTGAACCAGTTCAACATGGTTGCAGAGAAATCTGCACTTTAAGAAGCGACCTTCGGGTCGCTTTTTTCTTTGTAGCAGACACAAAAAAAGAAGGTCGCGTACTACCCTCTTTTCATTTCAGCTAACTTTGTTTGACTAACTTTGATTGACTAACTAGCTTTTGCCATAGCAAGCTTGGATTTAGCAAGTTCTTCACTTAGTAAAAGCACAGGCTAGTTTTGATATATGCGCTCTAAATCAGACTGGTAGCAACCCGTAAACACTTCATGTTTAGCTAACTCACCAAACACCTCATCTAGCTCAAGAAAGCGAAGCGCATTAACTTCATTTTCTTTTGCTGCTTGATGTAGCTTGTCAGCTAGAACGTCATTGATTTCCAGAGGTTTCCCTTCTTGCGACCTACGTTTATCAGAAAAATATGCCCGGCAGGCTACCACCAGAGCACTAATGCTTACATCACGCCCCGCAGCCAAGTTATCTTTTAGTATTGGCAGTTAAAATACCGGTAATTGGGCAACAACACATTTCCCGTATACACACACTAGCAGAACAAGAGGATTTTAGTTTCGTCTAGGATCGGAAATTTAGATAGCGTTTTGCCACTGTACAAAGACGGATTTATTCATGACGACGAACTAGGCGTACTGGCTGATTATGGCGCGAGTGGCGAAATAATCAGCTGGACATTCAACGAAGAAGGCGCGCTCATAAAATGCGATATCAATGAAAGAACGACCAGCTTTAAGTTAAAGGCAACGCCAGAGAAACCCGTAATCGGTATAGCAGCGGGCGACAATAAATTTAAAGCTGCAAGAAGCGCACTTCGCTCTAAGTTCTTATACTGGCTTATTACATTAGAGCGCACAGTGTCAGCATTACAAGGTATCTAGCATTAATTTGGTTCTTTTGAAAAGTAAGTCTACACATGTTGTGTGTGGTATTACTGAAATATAGATGGGCCACTATTACATCCTTGACGCTATTTCAATGCAAAGAAACAGCATAGATGCTGTTTTCTTGCACTTTTTTTGTTCGTTTAACAATCTCATTCTTCATCGTGCAATTAGCTCTTAACCCCTTTAATACTAAAGGCTATAGCGCCACCTTCTCTTCTACATCTTTAGTATAAGGTATTAACCAATATACTTAGTTATTTGAGTGAATGTTTTTTAATCATCTTGATTGTTTTTTAATTAAAGCCGAACAAACGAACCGATTAATAAAACAAACGAAGGAAATTTAACCATGTTGAAAATCGTTAAAACTTCACTAGTAATTGCAGCATCTTCTTTGGCTTTCTCTAACACAGCACAAGCTGATGATATAAATCAAGCGCTAGCTAACATCTGTACTATCGTTCAAGCAGATGATAAGGGTGAATTGCGCAAAAAAATGCGTAGTGTGCAATCAGACTACAAACTTAAGCTTCGCGACTACTACTCAGGCATATCTTGTGGCGGTCAAAGCTTAATCAGAACTGCACTTTCAAACAATGCTGTTGAAGTTGGTACACTGCTAGTAAAGAAAATGCCAAGTAAAGATCTACAAGCACCAGAAGCTGATGGTAAAACACTACAAGCGTGGATTGCTGAGCAGGGTCTGCAAAGCTCACCAATTTCAGCTGAGCTAAACGACAGAATTTAACACCTATTTCACATTGCCATGTGAACCGTTTCAACATGGTAGCAGCGAATGCTGCACTGAGAGGCCCCACTGCTACGGGGCCTTTTTTATTGTCTGTGGCCCATGCTACCTACCAAACCGCATAGACAATTCCCACTCCTCTCAAGGCGAGTCTATACATGTCTGTACTCTTTGTTGTGTCAACTTGATATAGAACCGACTATACCTGCTGCAAAACGCTGCGATTAAAAAGATTTTAAGTCTCGATTAGAGAGTGATTATCTTTAAGCACAAATATCAATAGCTTTAATACTTTCTTATTTTCTTATTTGGACCTTGAAGTTCAAAAGCTATCAACTGGTAAACGTACTGAGCGTTACCGTCCCCCGCGTTTGATTTATCGGCAGTGAACCAAGTAGAAAAAGCAATTTGATTTACCTTCTAGAATCAGAATTCACGGCAATAAGTATACTTTGGTATACCTTGTTATTTTACGATATGTTTTTCAGCCACTTAGATTAAGGTTTAATACATCTCAACGAACAAACACAATCTTAATAACAACAACCGAAGGAATTTAACCATGTTGAAAATCGTTAAAACTTCTCTAGTAATTGCAGCATCTACTTTAGCTTTCTCAAACGCAGCACAGGCTAATGACATTAACGAAGCACTAGCAAACATTTGCACAATTGTTCAAGCAGATGACAAAGGCGAACTTCGTAAGAAAATGCGTAGCGTTCAGTCAGACTACAAACTAAAGCTTCGCGATTACTACTCTGGCATTTCTTGTAACGGTCAAAGCCTTATTCGCACAGCTCTAACGAATAATGCGGTTGAAGTGGGTACGCTTCTTGTAAAGAAAATGCCAAGTAAAGATTTGGCTCAGCCAGAGTCAGACGGCAAAACTTTACAAGCTTGGATTGCTGAGCAAGGTCTACAAAGTTCACCTATTTCAGCTGAGCTTGACGGCAGAATTTAATACAACAGATTAGTCACACCATGTGATACACCGGTTCAACATGGTAGCGGCAGGACGCCGCACTGGAGGCCCCTTTTTAGGGGCCTCACCCCTTTCTAGGCCCCTATAAAATCAATCACTTCTTTTTACACCCACTCAAGCATTTCTCTGTGTAACCAATGTAACGCCCCTCGGATTGAAAGCTTTGATATTAATGGAACCTTGCGTTCAATTTTATCTAGTGCTCTTAATTCAAACACATCATCCTAGTCTCCCCACTATAATAGCGTTGGTCAGCGAATAACTAATGTATAGAGCCCCCTAAAATTTTGCGCACTTAGAATTTAAGAGAGTACAGCCATTTCTGCACTCCCACGCTTTGCTAGGAAGCTTACCAGCACCTTCTGAGTGGGCAATTACCTATGCGGATTGGTATTACTCCTTCTATTCAGTATTACAAAAACAAAAAGGCCGAGTAAAATAACGCCCTTCATGTTTATTTGGGCTACATTATTTTCTCGGCCTTTAGTGCGCCTTTTCTTAACGCACGTGTTTTGCTGTTATGTCACTATTCGATAGCAAACATGCTCTCTGGCATAGACATTAAGTTGTCAGCACCTGACTGCATAGCTGAAACAAGCGAGCGAGTGCGGGTTAACAAACGGTCAAAGTAGAAGCCCGTTGTTAAAATTTTACTCTTATAAAACTCGGTTTCTGTGCTACCTGCATCAAGCTGCTCTTGTGCCTTCACTGCCATTTTAAGCCAGAAGTAAGCAACAGTGACGTAACCTGAGTACATTAGGTAATCGACAGACGCTGCGCCAATTTCATCTGGGTTTGACGCTGCTGCTTTACCAATGTCCATGGTAATTTGCTGCCACTCGTCAAGATGAGAGTTAAGTGCATTGGTCCAAGCGCTAAACTGGGCGTTGTCGCGCAATGAATTACAGTAGTCGCGAACTTCTTGAACAAATACATTAAGTAATTCGCCATTAGAGCCCATTACTTTGCGACCTAATAAGTCAACAGCTTGAATACCCGTTGTACCCTCGTACATAGTACAAATACGTGTATCGCGAGCTAGCTGCTCCATGCCCCACTCTTTAATAAAGCCATGGCCGCCGTAAACCTGCATGCCATAGCTAGTTGCTTCTTGAGCCGTTTCGGTCAAAAACGCTTTAACAATAGGCGTTAAGAAAGCAAGTTTAGCTTCTGCGACCTGCTTTTCTGCCGCATCATCGCCGTAGAGCGTGACGTCAACCATTTGCATGCAGTAAGCCGCTAGCGCACGATTTCCTTCAGCAAACGCTTTTTGTGTGAGTAGCATACGGCGCACATCAGGATGCACAATTATTGGGTCAGCAGGGCCATCAGGGTTTTTACGCCCAGTTAGTGAGCGAAACTGAATGCGGTCTTTCGCATAGCGCAATGCGCCTTGGAAAGAAGCTTCAGATGCAGCTAAGCCTTCAAGACCTGTGCCGATACGCGCAGTGTTCATAAAGGTAAACATGCAGTTTAGACCACGGTTAGGTGGGCCAATTAAGAAGCCCTTTGCGCCGTCAAAGTTGATAACACAGGTTGCACTGGCTTTAATACCCATTTTGTGTTCAATACTGCCACAGGCTACAGCGTTTCTGTCTTGCTTTTCACCCTCTTCAGATACGTTGAACTTTGGTACCACAAACAGTGAAATACCTTTAGTGCCCTCTGGTGCGTCAGGCAAGCGAGCTAAAACAATGTGTACAATATTTTCAGACATATCATGTTCACCCGCAGAGATGAAAATCTTTGTGCCTGTTAAGCTGTAGCTGCCATCTTCTTGAGGCTCGGCACGGCACTTAAGCATACCTAAGTCTGAGCCACAGTGTGCTTCAGTTAGACACATTGTGCCTGTCCACTCACCGCTAACCAATTTTTCAAGAAACATTTTTTGCTGCAGTTCCGTGCCATGAGCTTTAAGGGTTTCCATACAACCCTGACTGAGACCAGGGTACATAGCCCACGAGTGGTTAGCACCAGAGAACCATTCAGCGATAATAGAAGACAACGAATAAGGAAGCGCTTGGCCACCAAACTCTTCTGGGTGCGACATACTTGGCCAACCACCGTCAACATAGGTTTGATAAGCTTCTTTAAAACCTTTTGGCGTAGTAACGTCTCCGTCAACCCACTTACACCCTTCTTCATCGCCAGACGCGTTGATAGGTGCAAGCGTATTTTCAGAAAACTTAGCCGCTTCAGCGAAAATCGCCGAAACTAGGTCTTCAGAGGCTTCATCGAAACCCAGTTTTTGATAGTGATTTTGATAATCTAGTAGCTCATGTGTTACAAACATGGCGTCACGTTGTGGAGCTTTATAACCTTCCATACCCAATACCTATATTACTTCAAATAGACCAGCAGCGCCCATGCCGCCACCGATACACATGGTGCAAACAACATATTTCGCACCGCGTCGTTTACCTTCGATGAGTGCGTGACCCACCATGCGAGCACCGCTCATGCCGTATGGGTGACCAATAGAAATGGCACCGCCGTTTACATTTAATAGTTCGTCTGGAATGCCCAACTTGTCGCGGCAATACAATACTTGTACCGCAAACGCTTCGTTAAGCTCCCATAGACCGATATCATCCATGGTTAATCCATGCTGCTTTAATAGCTTAGGGATGGCGAACACTGGGCCAATTCCCATTTCATCCGGCTCACAGCCTGCCACTGCAATCCCGCGATAAATACCAAGAGGCTGAGCATTGCCCTTCGCCGCTGATTGCTCATCCATAATAACTGTCGCGCTTGCGCCATCAGAAAGCTGGCTTGCATTACCCGCCGTGATACATCCGCCCTCAATGACAGGGTTGAGTGCTTTAAGACCCTCTAGCGTTGTTTCAGGGCGATTACCCTCGTCTTTCGACAAAGTTACTTCGCGTTCAGAAGTTTCCCCTGTTTCTTTATTGAATACAGCTTGTGTTGCTGTGATAGGGACAATCTCATCATCAAACTTGCCTGCTTCTTGCGCCGCGGCTGTGCGCATCTGGCTTTGGTAACCGTATTCATCTTGTACGTCACGGCTGATGTTGTAGCGCTTGCCAACTACTTCTGCCGTTTGAAGCATAGGCATGTAAATATCCTTGTGCTTAGCAACCAGTGCAGGGTCAACGGCGCGAAACATATTCATGTTCTTATTTTGCACAAGTGAAATTGAGTCTAAGCCACCCGCAACCATAATGTTGGTATCGCCTGTACGAATTGAATTCGCTGCGGTAGCAATGGCATACATGCCAGAACTACATTGGCGGTCGAGTGTCATACCTGCTACGGTGACCGGTAAACCACCCGCTAGGCCAGCCAAGCGGCCAATATTCATGCCACCACTGCCTTGGGTTAGCGCTGCGCCCATTACCACGTCGTCGACACTGGCAGGGTCGATCCCTGCGCGTGCTACCGCGTTTTGAATAGCATGGCCACCTAATGAAGGGGCTGGTAAATTGTTCAGTGCACCTTTATAAGCGCGCCCGATTGGCGTACGTGCTGTACTTACGATAACTGCATCGCGCATTTTCATGTTCCTTTCAGTTGGGCTGAAAGTTCAGCCAAAGTTTAGCTAGGCTTATTTGCTACTTATCAAAAATACCTAGCTTTACCAAATTCGGATGTCGGGTAACGAGAGCTATCGCTAGCTCTCACCGTCGATTAATTCTCGCTAACGAGAGCTATGTTTATTTCGTTTTATAGCTTTTAAACGTGCCGCCGCTTTGGGCCAATTTCACCAACAAATCACTTGGTTCAAGCCACATCTTTCCGTAATCACCCAATTGATCACGATAGGTAGTCAGCTTATCTAAAATAGTGCCTAGCCCTACTTCGTCGGCATATTGCATAGGGCCGCCGCGATACACGGGGAAGCCATAACCGTAAACATAAATCACATCGATATCGCTAGATTTAGCTGCAATGCCTTCTTCTAAGATGGCAGCACCTTCGTTAATCAATGAGTACATGACGCGAACTAGAATTTCCTCATCGCTAATGTCTGAACGCTGAACCACGCCTAAACGTTCTGCTTCTTGCTTAGCAATTTCTAGTACTTCTGGATCTGGGACAGGCACTCGACTGCCAGGTTCATAGTTGTAAGCTCCGCGTCCGGTTTTAAGTCCGTTGCGCCCCTTTTCTACCAAGCGATCTGCAACTGCACCGTAAGCGGGGTCGTGTGCAATGTGCTCTTGTCGAGACTGTCGTACATAGTAGCCAATATCTAATCCAGCCATATCACCCATAGTGAACGGCCCCATTGGCATGCCAAACTCGGTTAAAACCCGATCAACTTGCTCAGGTGTTGCTCCTTCTAGCAGTAAGCGGTTAGCTTCACGGCCGTAAGGCTCAATCATGCGGTTACCCACAAACCCGAAACATACGCCAACCAAAACAGCGACTTTTCTGATTTTCTTGGCCATCTTCATACAAGTTTTAATAACTTCAGCAGATGTCTTTTCAGCTTTAACCACTTCAAGTAGCTTCATTACATTCGCTGGCGAGAAGAAGTGAAGACCAATCACGTCTTCAGGACGTGATGTGGCAGTAGCAATTTCATCAATATCCAGCGTCGATGTGTTCGAAGCCAAAATAGCGCCCGGCTTACACACTTTATCTAGCGTCGAGAATACGGTTTTCTTTACTTCCATCTTTTCGAAAACCGCTTCTATGACAAGATCAACATTAGCTAAGTCATCATACGACGTAGTGCCTGAAAGCAGTGCCATACGGCTCTCTACCTGCTCTTGGGTTAATTTGCCTTTTTTCGCTGAGTTTTCGTAATTCTTTCTGATAAGCGCTAATCCCTTCTCTAGCGCTTCTTCTTTGAGCTCGAGCATGGTAACTGGAATGCCGGCATTGGCGAAATTCATAGCGATACCACCGCCCATTGTTCCGGCGCCGATGATCGCGACTTTTTCAATGCTGCGCTCAGGAGTATTTTTGTCGAAATCGCTTACGTGACCTGCTGCGCGTTCAGCAAAAAAGAAATGCTGCTGGGCACGCGCCTGTGGCGTGTTCATACACTCCATGAAAAGCTTGCCTTCATTTTTAAGGCCATCTTCAAAAGCGAGCGTGTAAGCACCGCGTACCGCTTCGATACATTTTAATGGAGCAAAGAAACCACGGGTCGCTTTTTTAGTTTGTGCAGTTACTGCATCAAACACCGCCTGCGTTTCGTCAGACATGGACAGCGTGATATCACTGGTGCGTTTAATCGCTTTATCTGGCGTTAATGCTTGTAAATACGCTTTTGTATCTTCAAGTAAATGCTCAGGCTTATCAGAAATTTTGTCGAAGACACCTGGAAGTTTGACCACCGACGTAGGCTTGCCTGTTACGATCATTTCTAACGATGTTTGTGCATCGGCTAAACGAGGAAGGCGCTGAGTACCGCCTGCGCCCGGTAATATGCCTAGATTTACCTCTGGAAGACCCACCTTATTGTCGGCAAAGGTGATGCGATGATGGCAAGCTAGCGCCACTTCTAAGCCACCGCCGAATGCTGGTCCAGGGAGAACAGCAACAACCGGCTTAGACGCATTTTCAATCTTGTCTAGTACCTCAGGCAGCATGGGAGACAAATCGCCACCAGAGAATTCGCTGATGTCAGCTCCACCCGAAAAAATAGGTAGTGAAGAAGTAATAACAATGGCACTTACGCTGTCGTCATTTAGTGCATTGTTTATGCCTTCTATCAACCCTACTCTGATAGCGCGTGACAGCGCATTAACGGGCGCACTTTGCATTGTCAGCGTGGCAACACCCTGTTGTACTGCATATTCTACGGCTTTATTTTCCATCTCAGTCATAACCATGTCCTGTTTATCACGTTAACTGGATGTTATTGCAGTGTTGTCAATCATCCAAGTTTATTGGTGTTATAGACATTTATCATAATATTTAATATTGACCGCCAGCCCCTTTGTGAATTCATTTCTCTGCGCAGAGCCTGTCCTACCTTGCCTAAGGTTTATTTGACAGAAAATAAAACCGGTGTTTTTGTTAATCGAGCAACACTTGTAATTACATTTTATTTACAAAAGGATGATTGGCTATGCAAGTGCTTAAAACACCGGAAAGCGCCTTTAATAAAATCACTGACTTTCCTTACCCACCCCGTTTCACTGAAATAACTGACACAGTAAGCGGTGAAATAAGAATGGCCCATTATCAATGTGGACCTAAAGACGGACATACCGTGCTATTAATACACGGCGAACCGACGTGGGCTTATTTGTACCGCAAGATGATGCCCATATTGGCTGATGCGGGATTCAATGTCATAGCGCCTGATCTCATTGGTTTTGGACGCTCAGATAAACCAGTAAGAAAGGAGGACTACTCCTACGCTCGTCATGTGATATGGCTAAAAGACTGGTTTTCACAGGCTACTAAGGGCCCTGTTACACTCTTTTGTCAAGACTGGGGAGGTTTACTAGGCCTGCGACTTGTTTCCGATATGCCTGAGCGTTTTTCAGGTGTCATGGTATCTAATACTGGGCTGCCCACCGGCGATCATTCGCCTAGTGATGCTTTCATCAAGTGGCGTCGTTTTTCTCAGGACGTGCCCGAATTCCCCACCTCAACCATTATTCAAAATGCAACAACCACCGAATTAGACGAAGCAACGCTGGCTGGCTACGACGCCCCCTTCCCTGACGAAAGCTACAAAGCGGGAGCCCGCATTTTTCCTCTTCTAGTTCCTACAAGCCCCGATAATGCTGAGGCGCAGGCAAATAGAAAAGCTTGGGAAAAACTGAAGCAATACAATAAACCTTTTATTACGGCATTTGGTGATAGTGACCCTGTGACCAAAGGTGGCAATAAGGTATTTGAAAAGCTCGTTCCCGGCTGTAACGGCATGGCCCATACACAGATAGAAAATGGTGGTCACTTTATTCAGGAAGACCAAGGGGAACTGCTGGCCAATCTGCTTGTTCAGTTTATCCAGAATACGCAGCTTAAGTAACAAGACTTTCAGCCGACACGAAACTATTAATTATTAGGAGATAACAATGGACGCTCTACTCGACTTTTCTGGACAAGTCGTATTAATTACCGGTGCAGGCAGTGGTTTTGGCCGCCTGTTATCGCTAGGTCTTGCCAACCGAGGAGCGAAACTCGTTCTTTCAGACATTAACGAAACCGCCCTTGAAGAAACGCAAAACGACGTAAAGGCGCTAACAGATGCAGTCGTGATAGCAGGCAATATAGCAAGCGAATCGATTAACAAAGCTCTAGTCGATAAAGCCATGGAAACCTTTGGCAAACTAGACATTGCCGTAAATAATGCGGGTATAGCGCATAACCCAGCGCCAATTCATCAAATGACAGAGGAAATCATGGATTCGCAGTTTGCAGTGAATGTTAAAGGCGTTATGTTTGGAATGAAGTACCAGATACCCGTTATGTTGGCACAAAAGCAAGGTCACGTTTTAAATGTTAGCTCACTCGCGGGCTTGGGCGGAGCGCCAAAGGGCGGTGCGTATGCTGCAGCAAAACATGCCGTGTCAGGGATAACTCGTACAGCAGCTGTGGAATATGGCCGCAAAAACGTGCGCGTAAACGCCATATGCCCCTTTTACAGTCCAACCAACATTCTAAATGTAGACGGCTACAACACCCCTGAGGCAAGAGAACAGCTTGGCATGGGAAGCCCGATGAAACGACTGGGCGAACCACAGGAAATCGTTAACACCATGATGCTGATGCTTTCCCCTGGCAACTCTTACATGAACGGACAAACCATAGCAGTAGACGGAGGCGTTACCGCATGGTGATGTATTGCTTGAGTATTAGGCACAAAGGTATATAAAAAAATACCCTTGTATAACACCTAATCTTTCGATTCCATTCCACATTCGGTGTAATGAAAGCGAACAAACAAAGCCGATGAATGAGGTGGGTGCAACCACCTCAGCCATCGACATCAAATCAAGTAGTACTTAATCAGATTGTCTAGCGTTTACGTTGAACAAAAAAGAGAAAAAATGTGATGACAAGGCCAAATAAAAACAGTTTTTTAGCTATCGCACTTTTTCTAGCACATTCGTTGATGAATTGCAGTTTCGCGCAAGAAGCCCAACCTACGCTTGTAAATATGAAGGAAGCGCCTTCATCCCAATTACTTAAGAAGCAGCGCCAGAATAAACCGCTAGCACTAAGCACAGTGAAGCGCGGTAGCAGTACTTCGCTTAAAAGCGCCAAACAGTTGAAAAGCCAGTACCTTATTCACAGCGCACTGCCGAGTGATCGCTTTAGTGCGAAGTAATTCCTAGTCTAGAACCCGGCACTCAGCTTACCTTCCAACAAAATCGCTCCACGATAACGCCTTGGTCATAGCGCCTTTGTAATAACGCCAACTAAATGACATTAGCGACATTTAAGCCCATTATACTAATTATGTATAGCGCGACACCATTTTGAAAACTATCTTTAAGGTTAACACCGGTAGAAATAGTCATAAGAAAAGAGGTAAGCATGCTATTAAAACCAAAACATATCGCGTTATTGCTTACGTTGGCCATTACAGTGTCTGCTATGGGATAGGTACGAAGACGTTTCAACATTGAAACGTCCTTCATAAGCAGTTTTTAATCGCAGTTCTTTCTTGCTTGAAGCAACATGTTATTTGTGAGATTAACGTTTGAAGAACTCAAAACTTAGCGGATAGGTCCACAGCTCTCCTTTATTTGCTTTAACCGCTGCCACAATAGCAAAGACGAAATTCATCAGACCTAGAACGATAAAGCCCAGCGCTCCTATAATTATTAACGTCAATACAAAACAAATAACCGAGTATATAAGCAAGCTTATCAACCAATTCGCAGTCACCCTGCCGTGCTGGTTGATGTCTTCGTTCTGATCTTTGTGAGCAATCCATAGCACGATAGGCAATATGACCCCCAAACCAGGTATAACGAAGCTGGATAATTGAGAAACATGAATAAGCGTGCAATAGCTTCGAGCGTTTAAACCCCAATAGAGTGGTTCTTCCGTTGACATAACTTTTCCTTTCTATTTAGTTGGTGCTATCTGATAAATATAAGCATCTATTGTTTTGCTGCAGCCTAGCTTAACTGGAACAATTACTTTTTCGTATTGCTCATATTCAAAATCATAATTTTGCGCATTATTAGGTTTTTAATTTCATGAGAGGCCGTCTCGATATTAAAGGCTCATCATTACTTTCCCAGAGCAAGTTTTTGTACTCTGTCTATTATGTCTTGCACTACAAGGCTTCATGCATACACGAACATCAAATTTGTTTTACAAAAGCTGCGCAGCATTACACAATGCTACCGCATGTCTATGTGAACATCGATTCACTTTAAAATCAAAATAATTAAAGGACAAAGTATGCTCAATCATAAACGTACTCTTATAGCAGCATTAGTAAGCGTTTCGCTTATGGGATGTGGCGAAAGTACACCACAGACAGAAACTAAACCAGAACTCACAGCGCAAGATGCCAAACAGTTTTTAACACAGGCGCAAAATGACATTGCGAAAATGCAAGTTCCTGCCGCGCACGCAGAGTGGAGCTACGCTACGAACATCAATTTCGACACAGCAGCAGTGAGTGCTTATTTTAACGAAGTACTTTCAATGAAAGTGGCTAAGTTAGCGAAAGAAGCGGCGAAGTTTAACGATGTAGAAGTAGATACCGACACTCGCAGACAGCTTGACCTACTTAAAAACAGTTTAACAATGCCGCCGCCGGCAGATGCGCAAAAAGCTGAGCGTCTTGCAAAAATTGGTTCTGATTTAAGCGCCTTGTACGGCTCTGGTGAGTATTGCAGCGAAGATGGTACGTGTAAAAGCTTGGTCGAAATGAGCGCTGAAATGTCTACCCTACGCGATGCCGATAAATTGTTAGAGTATTGGACAGGCTGGCGTGAAGTATCTAAACCTATGGCACCACTTTATGCCGAGCAAGTATCACTTGCCAATGAAGGTGCTGCAGAACTAGGCTTCGAAAACGTCAGCGCCTTGTGGCGTGGCAAATATGACATGCCAGCAGATGAATTTCCCAAAGAGTTAGATCGTCTATGGACGCAAGTAGAGCCTTTTTACGAGTCACTACATTGCCATGTTCGCGCTAAGCTAGGTGAACACTATGGCGAAGATGTGGTACCACAAGACAAGCCAATTCCTGCGCATTTGTTAGGTAACATGTGGGCGCAGTCGTGGGGGAATATTTACGATATCGTTAAACCTCAGCAAGAAATGAAAGTGCCCGATGTTACAGGTGCATTAGCTGAACAAGGGTATGACGAAATCGCCATGGTTAAACAAGCAGAGTCATTTTTCTCATCGCTTGGCTTTGAAGAACTTCCTGATACCTTTTGGAAACGTTCTATGTTTCAAAAGCCAGACGGCCGTGACGTGCAGTGTCATGCTTCTGCATGGGATTTAGACGATAAAGACGACCTTCGTATTAAGATGTGTATTCAGAAAACGGGCGAAGAATTTAACGTTATTCACCATGAATTAGGTCACAACTACTATCAACGCGCTTATAAAGACCAGCCGCTTCTTTATCGTGGTTCAGCCAATGACGGGTTCCACGAAGCCATTGGTGACACTATTGCACTATCCATAACGCCTAAGTATCTTAAGCAAATTGACTTAATTGATGAGATCCCAGACGCATCAAACGATATCGGCATGCTGATGCAGGTAGCGCTTGATAAGATAGCCTTTATTCCCTTTGGCTTGATGGTAGACCAGTGGCGCTGGAAAGTGATGTCAGGTGAAGTAACACCTGAACAATACAACCAGCTTTGGTGGGAGTTGAGAGAAAAGTATCAAGGCGTCATGGCGCCAGTGGAGCGCGGTACCAGTGCGTTTGATCCAGGTGCAAAATACCACGTTCCAGCCAACGTGCCCTACACGCGTTATTTCTTGGCGCATATTCTTCAATTCCAATTCCACAAAGCACTGTGTGACATTGCAGGAGATGAAGGTCCATTAAATCGCTGCTCTATTTATGGAAGCGAAGAGGCTGGTAAAGCATTAAATGAAATGTTAGAAATGGGCATGAGCCAACCGTGGCAAAATGCATTAGAGACATTGACAGGCTCACCGCAAATGGACGCCAGTACCATTGCCGATTACTTTGCGCCGCTAAAAACATGGCTTGATGAACAAAACGCATCCCGCCAGTGTGGTTGGTAACTCGCTCTGGTACTTAAATCACAACACAGTTGTGAACATTTTTAATAGACAAAGCCCCTAACCACGGGGCTTTTTCTAAACAAATTAAACTTTTGTTCTATTGAAAGTCCCCTGAATTAGCGTAGTTTTTAGACATGAATTATTTTTAACGTTGCCACAATATGCGCGGTCCCTCAGCGTACCTATTCCTTATCTTTGCTTTATTGGCTAGCTTTAACTTTGTCGCACGAGCTGAAATAGGTGCCCCAGCCTTTCATACCTTTGATATGGAAAGCGGTATCACCCACGTTACTGTTTCTGATATCGCGGAAGATAAAAACGGTTTTCTCTGGCTAGCATCACAGTCGGGCATTGATAAATTCGATGGTTATACCTTTAGAAATTTTGGAATGTGGGACAACGATAAGTCTACAGGTCTACAAACATTAAGTGTTCTTCAGTTAGAAGCAAGTGTAGACGGCCAACATATTTGGGTTGGCACCTTTAGCGGTCTGAGTCGATTAAATGTAGACACTGAAAAATTTATGCATTACGCACTCCCTGTTTCATCACCTTTTGGCAAACAGGTCATCAACAGGCTGAAAACCACCTACGACGGCACGCTGTGGATAATATCCGAACGAAATTTGTATCGGTACTATGAAAAAAGCGACAGTATCGAGCTCGTCAGTTACCTTCCCGATACAACGAGCACACTCACTGATATAGAGTTAATCGGCAATAGTCTATACGTTACCTCCACCTCTGGTCTTTATAAGCTCGATACGATAAAAAATTCATTGGTACTTGCTGCTTATGAAGGTGTTAACTTTTCCAGACTGATCGCTGCAGAGCGGTCACGACTCTGGTTGGGCACCTCTACTCATGGTATCTGCCTGTTTAATCTCAATATCGAGCCCGAGCCAATAACTAAACAATGTACGAGTGAAATACAAGGATTGTCAGACAATTCGGTAACGGATATTTTACTACAGCGAAATGGCGATTTATGGGTTGCGACAGAACGAGGTTTAAACCTTTTAAAAGCCCACAGCCCTTATACAGTATTACACTTCCCAATAAGTGACAAAGACTCAGGAGACGAGCGCGTCTCAAGCCTATATCAAACAAAATCAGGCCTTGTCGTAGTGGGTACAAAGGACGATGGCTTTTCCATAAGTAACCCCGAACTAAGCAACTTTTATACAACTGAAGTCGGTGGTGGCCGGATAATTGGATCTATGGCCTCGTTTAAAGAGAATAAAGTATGGGTAGCGAATGAAAAAGGTCTATGGGTTTACGATACAGATAATAAAACCTATCAAGGACCTTTCACTTCAAATCACGCACAAAAAACTGACAGTCAAGCTAGTGATAAACTCACCAGTATTTTTTATGACTCAAAGAGCGATACGCTTTGGGTGACGACTCGCAGCGGACTAGCAAAGTTAAATAGGGAAACAAACCTCCTCGAAATTGAGGCGTTACAAGGTAAGTCTGGCTACAGCATTAACATGGACAACCAAGGAGATATTTGGTTTGGCGGATATAGCGATGGTGTTTTCGTGTATCGCCCTTCCGAGGGACGGATTATAAAGCAATGGCCTCTTTCACTTACTACTCGTATTGTTTTCGAAAATGAAGAAAGTGCATGGCTCAGCACAGTAACAGGGCTACATTTGGCTAATAAGCTCACTGGTGAATTAAAAAGTATTAGTGATTACACCGACAAAATTACAGACAGTACGGTAGTAACGTGGATTTCACATTCTGAGCGCGGTGGCTATTGGGTCGGGACGCAAGCTGATGGCTTGTATTTTGTCACCAAAAATAACGATGACTTATCAACCATAAAAGTTACACAAATTAAGCCAGAGAGTAGATTGAGCAAAGTATCAATCGGGGCAATTGTTGAAGATGATGAGTACGGGCTGTGGATTTCAACTATTGAGGGAATAAGTTATCTAGCGCCTGATCTTTCGACACTTTACCACTATGGCGAAGAAAATGGCGCCCTTTCCAAGGGTTACTATATCGGCTCTGTTGCCACAACCCAAAATAACACTATTCTTTTTGGCGGTGCAGAGGGGCTCACGCAGTTTGTTCCGTCAGAAGTTGCAAACGTTAAATGGTCGCCTGCTGTTCACCTGACAAAGGTAGAGACTGTAAGTCGAGATGAACACAATGGTACTAGCGTGCAGCAACGCCTTAACTTAGGCGAAAAGATAGAACTCACTTATAATAACATTGCCCTTTCCATTGAGTTCGCAGCCACAGATTTTATGAATGCTAATGAACTGCGCTATGCATACAAGCTCGTTGATTTCGAAAATAACTGGCGATTTACTGATTTTAAGACGCGAGTGGCAACCTATACAAATCTAGAGCCTGGGCGATACCGTTTTACGGTAAAAGCTATAAATCAGGAGAATGTATGGAGTAGCGACGAAGCTCAACTTGAAGTTATAGTGATACCACCATGGTGGGACGAGCCTATTTGGCGTGGCGCATTAGTTTTAAGTATTCTCTTCATCATCTCTTCAGCAATCTGGCTACGAATTTCGACGCTGAAAAAGCGCTCTGCAGAACTGGCCCTTAAAGTAGAGGAAAAAACACGAGATCTTGAAGCAATGATAGAAAAACTTACGAAATTATCGACTCAAGACTCGTTAACTGAGTTGAAAAATAGACGATATTTCACACAGAGAGCCAACGCAGAGTGGCAAGAATATAAACGCCATAGTCGTACCTTTTCCTTGCTTATTGTGGATATAGACTTTTTCAAGAATATAAACGATGAATACGGCCATCATGTTGGCGATGAGGTGTTGGTAAAAATAGCCAAAACCTTGGAAAAAAACCTTCGAGAAAGCGATGTCATTGCACGCTGGGGCGGAGAAGAATTTTTGATATTGTTACCCTCACTCAATGTACAAGAGGCTTATTGGGTAGCAGAAAAGTTACGTAAGTGTGTTTCACAACAAACTATTGAGAGCCCTCCCCACTCTATCAAGGTAACCATAACGTGTGGCGTTGCAGACATCAAAGATTACGATAGCGTAGATGCCTGTATTCACGCCGTTGATAAAAAGCTGTATGAGGGGAAAGAGTCTGGTCGAAATGCCGTTGTGAAATAACGATAACATACCGGCAGCATGGCGTGCCCCGATCCGCAAGTTCTTGACTAACTCAATCCGACTTTTTTGCGCTTACTCTTTTATGCATTCAATCTCTTTAACATGCAATCCACCGTAGTTATTGATCACTTGTTGCGTTTGCTTCTTATAAAACCTCGTAACGACAAACATTTTTAATTACAAGGAGAATAGCATTATGGCTAACGTATTAGTGATTGGCGCTTCAGGACAAATCGGTAAACAAGCCACCGTAAAGCTCTTAGATGCAGGGCACAAGGTTTTAGCTCCTGTAAGAAGCCCACAGAAACTTTCTGATATACAAAATAGCAACCTTACCGTGGTTGAGCAGGATTTAGAAAAAGACTTCTCGGCACATTTCGAAGGCGTAGATGTCGCTGTGTTTACAGCCGGTTCGGGAGGAAATACAGGGGCAGATAAGACATTAATGATAGACCTATGGGCCGCTCGCAATGCGGTTAACTACGCAAAGGCTGCAGGTACACCCAAGTTTGTAATGGTAAGCTCTATCGGTGCTGGCGATCCTGACTCCGTTGAATCAGCCATAAAGCCTTACTTAGTTGCGAAACACATGGCAGACGAGCATTTAATTAATAGTGGCTTACATTATACCATCCTGCGCCCAGGTACCTTATTAAATGAGCCAGGTAATCACCTTGTTCGCACAGATATGCCCAGCAATAAAGATGATGCTGTTATACCGAGGGAAGACGTAGCTACAGCCATTGTGGAAAGCGTTGCAAAAGAAGGAACTGAAAACGTAATTACTCACCTGTTCAAAGGCGAAACACCGATCTCTCAGGTTTTATAAACTATATAAATAATGTAAAGCCCTCTTCTGCTCTTGCAAGTTTAACAACGTAGAGCAAGAGGGCTTCATATATGTGCCTAAGACACATTTAGCGAGCGTCTAATCTTAACCACAGGTTTTAAGCATATTTAAGCTTGGAGTTTTCATTCAATTTGCTAGGAAAACGTTGATTTTTTTATCTAGGGAATCAACGACTGACTCATCCAATTGGCATTGCCGTCTTTTTGGTGCCACTCTCGGCTTTGAGGGTTACCTCTCAAATTCAGGTAATCTACGCTATCAATAGCAAGCATGATCACACAGAAATGAGGTGGTACTACACCAAAATCCCCTTCAACCTGTAGTGCCGAACCATCGTTTCTTGGTGTGCCGGGCTCGCCCCATAAGAACTGCTTTTTGCCTGCATCTGACAATTTATTCCAGTGCTGAGTAACTAAGTCTGCATCTTGATGTAACGTTATTATTGTTGCAGTACAAGAGAAGCGGTACTGTTCCCTAGTTTTAGAGAAATACCAACACACCTGAGAGTGAGGATTCTGGCCAAGCTGGTCATATTTATCTGAGCGAGTGTCAGAAATAACCACCAGTTGGTTGTCGTCGGTGATCCCTCTAAAAACCACGGTACGGCAGTACGGTACACCACTACCGTCCACAGTAGCTAACTGAAAGTAACGACTTTCTGGCATACTGCGGGTTTGGTGAAGACTCTTTGTCAATCCTTGTCGCCACTGGGGCATAACCACCTCCGGGTATAAAACCGCCTATACTTATCGCTACGCGGTTTTCTTGTTAGCGGCTAAAGAAAACAGCGTGTAGAAGTTTTGCGTGGTAATTTCCGCTAGTTCTTTTACCGTCACGCCTTTAAGCTCAGCAATAAATTCTGCCACTTCCACTACGTAACCTGGCTGGTTTTGTTTACCGCGATGAGGAACTGGCGCAAGCCATGGTGAGTCAGTTTCAATAAGTATTCGCTCTATAGGGATCGCTTTTACCACTTCACGCAATTCATCTGCTGAATTAAAGGTTACGATCCCTGAAATAGAGATATAGAAGTCCATTTCTATTGCTGCCTGCGCCATGTCTAATGACTCAGTAAAGCAATGCAAAACACCTTTGGTGTGCGCAGCTTTGTGTTGGCGGAGTAAGTTAATTGTGTCTTCCCTTGCATCCCGCGTATGAATAATTAGCGGCTTTTTAGTTTCATTAGCTACTTTGATGTGGTCGACGAAAGATGTTAGCTGGACTTCTTTACTTTCCGGGCTATAAAAATAATCCAGCCCAGTTTCGCCAATGGCTACAACTTCTTCACGCTGCGCTTTCTCTAGCAGTTCCTCATAGCTACACGCTTCATCTTGATGTAGTGGGTGCACCCCACAAGATACTGATACATCTTCAAACTGACTTACAGCTGCTAACATGCTGTCGTAATCACCAACAGATACGCACACACAAAGGAAGTGTTCAACACCTCGGGTTCTTGCGAAATTTAAGGTTTCAGCCAGCTCTTCTGGCCCTTGCTTAAGTCGGTCTAAGTGACAATGAGAATCTACGAACAAACTACACCTGTTTTAAAAAAATTGCTGTCAGACAAAAGGGCTTCGACAAGCCAGCATTTGCCTATTAACGTTGAAATTGCTTTAGTAACCCAAAAAGTACCATTGATTTGTTAACACCTGCGTGCTGCAGCGTTCTTACCGCATCAACACACGCTTCATAGCGTTTAAAATCAACAGCCTGTTGACGTTTTATGTATTCGTCATGGGCCATCTGTTGACACCACAATGCGATTTGAGGCGCATTGTCCTGCCACTTATTCGCAAGCGTTTGTACTTGCAAATTTGCATCGCCTGCTAAGAGCGCCTGCATACCATCGCTAAAATTGCGATAGCTAATGTCTTCTTCACCACTGAAGGCCTCTTCTACGCGAAGAGGGGCATAGCCATAAGCTGCCAGTAACGCTTCGCTTGCATCTTCTACGCCCTTAGCGTTTAAGTAGTTCAAACTGTCTGACACTGACGGGAGCGAGAGTATCTGCCGTTCACATCGACTTAATATGGTCGGCATAATTTTATTGATACTGTCAGTGATCAGCAGCAAGAAGGTATTATCTGTGGGTTCTTCCAAGGTTTTCAACAGTGCATTAGCCGCCGCTTCCGTCATGGTATCGGCACGAGGGATCAACAACACTTTATTGCCCCCCATTTGCGCAGTACCTGAAAGCTTGGCTATGCCTTCACGAATCTTATCCACACCTAACTGCTTTTCACTTTCTAATATATGAAAGTCTGGGTGGTTTCCAGCTTGCCTCAAATGGCAACTTTGACACTGTTCACATGGCCCATTTATGCTTGGCTGCTTACACAATAGCGCATTGCTTAACCCTAACGCGAGTTGGTATTTTCCAATTCCCTTTGGCCCTGTCAGCAATAAACCATGGTGTAGTTTCTTTGCCATATATCGCGACAGTAACGTCGAGAACGTTGTAGCAAACCAAGGCATTACTTGCATTAGCCTTTCCCCTGCTGGCTTTCGTTTCGAGCAATGTTACTGCTTTCGCTACTTGTGTTCGTCACATAGTCATTGATAATCGCAATCACGTCTTGATGAACCTTTTCCATAGGCTGCATTGCACTAACCACGACGATAGATTCATCTTGCTTAGCAAGAGACAAGTATTTTGCACGAGTTCGTTCGAAAAAGGCGAGCCCCGCTTGCTCAATGCGGTCAAGCTCCCCTCGCCCGCGGGCGCGCTCTAGTCCAACCGCAGGCTCGACATCCAGATATAGAGTTAAATCTGGCTTAAACCCTTTAAGGGCGATATCGCTGATGGCCGACATTGTTTTTCCACTGACGCCCCGACCACCGCCTTGATAGGCTTGAGATGACAGGTCGTGTCTGTCACCTACCACCCACGCACCAGCATCAAGTGAAGGTAAGATTTTATTGGTAAGTAATTGCACACGAGCCGCATACATAAGAAGTAGTTCAGTCTCCTCACTCACGGTCTCATCCCAGTCGTGTTTTACACATTCTCGAATGGCTTCTGCCATCGGTGTGCCGCCTGGCTCACGAGTTTGCTCAACGTGCTTTCCTGCACCTTTTAATGCTTGAACAATCAGCCCAATCACTGAGCTTTTTCCTGCCCCTTCAAGGCCTTCAACTACAATAAACTTTCCGCGCATTACTTTTTAAACTCTGTTTTTATTTAGCTATAACGTATCGGTTGTCTGCATCAATACGGCTATCGTTTTAACTGGTATTTTCGCACAGCTGCATTGTGCTCAGCTAGTGTTGTAGAAAATTGATGGCTGCCATCGCCCTTCGCCACAAAATATAGTGCATCCGTTTTTAGCGGGTGCAGCGCAGCGTGAATGGCGGCCTTGCCTGCCATCGCGATAGGCGTAGGTGGAAGCCCTTTAATAACATAGGTATTGTAAGGCGTTGCTGTTCGCAGGTGCTTACGGGTAATGTTTCCGTCAAACGTGGGGCCGATACCATAAATCACGGTGGGATCGGTTTGAAGACGCATATTTCCGTTGAGCCTATTGACGAAAACGCCTGAAATCATGTCACGTTCCGCAGGCACAGCCGTTTCTTTTTCAATGATACTCGCCAAGATAAGAGCCTCGTAAGGTGTGGCTAACGGCAGTTCGGCATCCCGTAACTCCCATTCGCTAGAGACAAAGTCAATTAGCGCGCGGTGTGCTCTTTTCAATACCTCGCTTGCGGTTGTGCCTTTGGTAAAGAAATACGTATCAGCCAAATATACGCCCTCTGTCTGCGAAACGTTTTCGCAACACCAATCTACGCCATTATCCTGAGTGAGCTGGTTTAATTTCCCTTCGTTTAAATCAAACACCAAATCTGAGTTTTGTTTAAGCGCCTCAAGCCACTGTGCAAGGGTTAGTCCTTCAACTAAACTCACTGCAAACAGATGCTCATCGCCCTCGGTAAACAAGGTAAACACATCTACCAGTGACTGCCCTGGGCGCAGCATGTAGGTGCCAGACTTAACAGACGTACTGCCTGCGAAGAATTTGAGCCACACCTTCGCAACAAAGGGCGACACATCGGTCATGCCTATTTTACGCAGGTGTTTCACGGTACGATAAGCGTTACTGCCGCGCTCTATCGTAAATAAGATTTCACTTTTTAATGCTAGTTCATCGGTAACCTTGCTCGAGACATACATTACGCCAGAGGCTGCCCCAACAACGGCAAGCATGACAAGAGATAATAGAATAACAATTACCCGCTTCATGCTTGAACTTCCCCTTTTTTCATTGCTCTACATTCCATTTTGTTTCTTTTTACTACCAATTTGGTGAAGCTCGTAAAACGTTGACGAACCCTGTTGTAAGAAGTGCGTTTTAGTTAATTTTTAAGCGCAGTCTGAAGCCTTGTCTTTAGCGCTACAATCGCATCGCTAGTTACGTCAAAATCTACATAAGAGAAATCCGGCATTCGTATTTGCTGTACCGGCATAACGCCCATTAGTGCATTGGTAATTACCACTGCACTCGCTTTTCGCAAATAAGAAAGGTCATATTCCCCCACGTGAAGCGAACAATTGTCGTTTAACAGCGAATCAATAAGGCACTGCCTGACTACGCCATTGACACCGCTTCCTTTCAAAGACGGGGTATACCATTGTTCATTGAGGTAGAAAAATACATTGCCAGCACTCGCTTCAATAATGTTATCTTGGGTATCGCAAACAATAGCATCGTGTGCGCCAGCATCGTCTACTTCGTGCTTAACTAAGACTTGTTCTAGCCTGTTCATATGCTTTACACCCGCAAGCAATGGTTGAATGGCTAACCGTGTTTGAGCGCAAATTACAGTTACCCCTTCATTCGTAAGACTATCGTAATGGACAGGGTAAGGGTGCTGGCTAAATCTGATTAATGCTTCACTGTCTTCGCTTCGCGCATACCCTCTTCCGGCTTGACCTCCCGACACGTGAACTTTTAGCACATATTTTAAAGACGCGTTATCACCTGAACCGTTCTTTATGGCCTTAACTTGTTCAGCAATTGCAACTTCAAGCGCGCGGATATCAATATTGAGCTTGATGGCTGCCGCATCGTGCTCTAAACGTGAAATATGATAAGGCAATAATTCTACTTGATGTTCACTTACCAACAATGTGGTAAACACACCGTCGCCATAGTTAAACGCCCTGTCACTTGATGAAATAGGCGTAGCGCTAGGAATAATTCTCACTGCCTACTCTTGTTCGCCGTTATTGTGGTTGAGGGAAGTATACCAACTTGCGTTTGTCAAACAATGACTAGCTGAATTGATTTGGCTGTAGCGGTGCTCAAAGAGACCTGAGTTTTATGATATTCACTGTGAGATTTAACTGTATAAACAACAAAAGGCAGCCGAAGCTGCCTTTTAACTTTGCGTGAAGTTCACTTAATCAGCGATAATTACGCTATATTAGTTACGCCGTATTAGATACGCTTGAAAATCAATGAGCCGTTCGTACCGCCAAACCCGAATGAGTTACACAGTGCGTAGTCTTCATTGAATGCTTTCGCTTTGTGTGCAACAAAGTCTAAGTCGCAGCCTTCACCTGGTTCATCCAAGTTAATGGTTGGCGGCGCCATTTTGTCACGCAGTGCCAAAATAGTGAAAATTGCCTCAACCGAACCCGCTGCACCAAGTAAATGACCTGTCATTGACTTGGTAGAACTAACAAGTAACTTGTGAGCGTGATCGTTAAACACACGTTTTACCGCAGCTACTTCAGCTATATCACCTGCGGGCGTAGACGTGCCATGTGCGTTAACATAGCCAATTTCGCTTGCATCCATCTTCGCGTCGTTTATTGCGTTTTGCATAGATGCGGCCGCGCCTTCACCATCTTCAGGTGGAGATGTCATGTGGTACGCGTCGCCACTCATACCAAAACCAACCAGTTCTGCATAAATGGTCGCGCCACGTGCCTTAGCTGCTTCGTATTCTTCCAGCATTACCACGCCAGCGCCCTCACCCATAACAAAACCATCGCGGTCCTTATCCCATGGGCGGCTTGCTGCTTGTGGGTTGTCGTTGCGAGATGACAAAGCACGTGCTGCGGCAAAACCAGCCATGCCTAGCGGAGTAATAGACGCTTCTGCGCCTCCGGCTAGCATGGCATCAGCATCGCCATAAGCAATTGTTCTTGCGGCAATACCAATGTTGTGAACGCCTGTTGTACAAGCAGTCACAACGTTTAAATTCGGTCCTTTCAGCCCTTCCATGATAGACAAAAAGCCTGAAATCATGTTGGTAATGGTTGAAGGTACAAAGAATGGCGATACGCGCTTAGGTCCGCTATTTGTCAGTTTTAAATGGTTTTGTTCAATTTGCTCTAAACCACCAATACCTGAACCAATAGCTACACCTACGCGATGCGCATTATCTTGTGAAACAGTTAAACCAGAATCGACCAAGGCTTGCTTGCCTGCTGCAATACCCAGCTGGATAAAGCGGTCCATTTTCTTGGTTTCTTTCTTTTCAATGTATTCCTGCGGATCAAAATCGTTAATTTGACCTGCGAAACGGGTTGAATAGTTACTACAATCGAAATGGGTGATTTCACCAATGCCGCTTTCGCCCGCGAGCAATTTGCGCCATGTGTCTTCGCTATTAAGACCTAATGGTGAAAGCATTCCAAGACCAGTAACCACTACGCGACGTTTTGTCACAAAAAGCCCTCGCTTTGGAACTAAGGTAGGAGATACAAAAACGGCTCTGTAAGAAGAGCCGCTTTGTCGCTACTTAAGACTTAAGCGTCTTTGTTAGCGTTGATGTAGTCAATTGCAGACTGAACAGTAGTAATTTTTTCTGCTTCTTCGTCAGGAATTTCAGTATCGAATTCTTCTTCCAAAGCCATCACTAGCTCAACAGTGTCAAGTGAATCAGCGCCTAAATCGTCAACGAATGAAGCTTCTGCTTTTACTTCTTCTTCTTTCACGCCAAGTTGTTCAACAATGATTTTCTTAACGCGTTCTTCAATGTTACTCATAATTCTAGGTTTCCCTTAAACGTCACTAGATAATAAAAGTGCCGCTAGTTTATTTTGCAAGGTGCATCCTTGCAAGCACCAGTTTAAACAAATTTTCTGGTCAAACCAGCGACATTCGAAATTCGTAAAATACTATTTTTACATCCAAGTTCGGGTAAATACCACCCCAAACTAAGGAAAATTCGCAATTTTTGCGAATTTACCCCATATACATACCACCATTTACGTGGATAGTTTCGCCTGTAATATAGGCTGCACCATCGCTCACTAAAAAGGCAACAGTGGCTGCAATTTCATCAGGCGCACCTAAACGGTTCGCCGGAATATCTTTGAAAATGGCTTCTTTTTGGTCATCGGTCAGCGCTTTTGTCATATCTGTATCGATAAAACCAGGCGCTACAACGTTGATGGTGATACCACGAGAAGCCACTTCACGAGCCATTGATTTAGAAAAACCAATGACCCCTGCTTTCGCTGCAGCATAGTTTGCTTGTCCGGCGTTACCTGCACTGCCCACCACTGAACCAATATTCACGATGCGACCAAAACGCTTCTTCATCATACCGCGAAGTACCGCTTTTGACAGTGTGAAAATTGAAGTTAAGTTGGTGTCGATAATGTCCTGCCACTCGTCATCTTTCATGCGCATTAGTAGATTATCACGTGTGATACCTGCATTATTGACCAATATATCGATGCTACCAAAAGCTTCGTTAATTGCTTTTAATGTTGTATCTACACTTTCTTTGTCAGTGACATTAAGCGCAAAACCCTTGCCACCGAATTCAGAAAGATAATCGCTGATCGCTTGCGCACCATTTTCACTGGTTGCGGTTCCGATAACCGTAGCACCTTGCTGAGCAAGCTGCGTGGCAATCGCTTTGCCTATACCTCGGCTTGCGCCGGTAACAAGCGCAATTTTACCGTCTAATTGACTCATTGCGTTTCCTTATTGTTTTAATGCTTCAACACCATCAGGTGTATTAACTGCAAGAGATTCTAGGCTCTTGTCGATACGTTTGTTCAATCCAGTAAGTACTTTACCTGGACCTACTTCAATAACGCGCTCAACGTCCGCAGCCGCCAAGTATTCAACAGTACGCGTCCATTGAACGGGGCAATATAGTTGTCTCACTAATGCGTTCTTGATTGCATCACCTTGGGTTTCAATAGTGACATCAACATTATTCACGATATTGATTGCAGGCTCATTAACGTTCAATGACGATAACGCGTCTTCTAACTTGTCTGCTGCAGGACGCATTAACTCACAGTGTGAAGGAACGCTCACCGCAAGAGGAAGTGCGCGCTTAGCGCCCGCTTCTTTACACGCATTAGCGGCTTGCTCGGCGGCGCTCTTTTCCCCTGCAATAACCACTTGGCCTGGAGAGTTAAAGTTAACTGGTGCAACCACATCGCCTGTAGCAATAGCAGTTTGCTGACAAATATCAGCAATGGCGGCATCGTCTAATCCGATAATGGCATACATGGCACCTGCACCTGCTGGTACAGCTTCTTGCATGTATTTACCACGAGCTTCCACAAGCTTGATAGCATCAGCAAAATCCATGGCGCCGCCACATACTAATGCTGAGTACTCACCAAGGCTGTGACCCGCTAGGTAATCTACATCGATGCCCTGCTCGCGAATAACACGCCAAATTGCTACGCTAGCAGCAAGCAACGCTGGTTGAGTGATATGCGTTTCGTTTAGTTTACCGTCTGTATCATTTTGGACTAAATCCCACAGATCGTAGCCGAGCGCGTCAGAGGCTTCTTTAAACGTCGCTTCGATAATAGGAGAAGTCTCAGCAAGTTCCTTTAGCATACCTACGCTTTGAGAACCTTGTCCTGGAAATACACAGGCTGTCTTTGTCATGTCGATTCCTTATTATTTTTAATTTACTAGAAGCGAGAAAACGTCGGAGTTGGAGTGCCCCTATCGAGGCAAATATCACCAAAGCAAATATCTGCAAGGCTAATAGCGTACAAGCGCCGATGCCCAAGCAAATCCGCCTCCGAATGCTTCTAGTAATAAATGCTGTCCGCGTTGAATGCGCCCGTCTCTGATAGCGGTATCAAGCGCTGTAGGCACAGTAGCAGCAGAGGTATTACCATACTGCTCTAACGTAAGCACTACTTGATCAAGAGACATATTCAGCTTTTTAGCTGTCGCTTTAATAATTCTAAAGTTTGCTTGGTGAGGTACTAACCAGTCAAGATCAGATTTTTGCATACCGTTGGCAGCAAGGGTTTGTTCTACCACTTCTGAAAGCTTGGTTACCGCAACCTTAAAGACCTCATTACCACGCATCACACCCCAGTTCTCGTGAACCGACTGCTCGTCACCACGGGTTGGATTACCCACGTACAGCAAATCGCCGTGAGAGCCTGATGCGTTGATATGTGTGGAAAGAATGCCAGGTTCATCACTTGCTTCAATAATCGTCGCGCCTGCCGCATCGCCAAACAAGATAACCATGGTTCTGTCTTCAGGGTTTATCAAGCGGCTCAAACAGTCGGTACCGACTACAAGAATACGTTTCGCCATGCCAGACTTAATGTATTGATCGGCAACACTTAATGCGTAGCAATAGCCTGCACACGCAGCAGCTACGTCAAATGCAGGAATACCGTCAATATCTAGAATGCGTTGAATTTCACATGCTGTGCTTGGAAGCGCATAGCGACCACTCGTGGTAGCGCACACAATCATGTCGATAGATTTCGGGTCTATGCCAGCCATTTCAATGGCTTTCTTACTGGCTTCTGCCCCCATGGTAGCAGCGGTTTCATCTGCTCCAATAATACGTCGCTCTTTTATCCCGGTACGGTCAGTGATCCATTCGTCACTGGTGTCCACCATTTGCTCTAAATCTGCGTTTGTACGCACGTCGCTGGGATAATAGCTACCTGTTCCTATAAAGCGTGAATATTTGCTCAAAGCTGCTCCAACAATACCGTTTCTATCTTTGTCTTTATCTTTTCAGGTAAATGCATCTTTGCTTCTTTCATTGCTTGCACGATGGCGTAATAAAAGGCGTCTTTTTGTGCATTTCCGTGACTCTTGATAACAATGCCGCGCAATCCTATCAGACTCGCACCGTTATACTGGTCGGGGTTCACGCTGTTATAGATAGATTTCAGTAACGGGAAGGCAATTTTTGCCAATAATCGGGTATAAAAGTTCTTCTGTGACTGGCGTTTTACTTCGTTTATCACTAACTTAGCCAGTCCTTCGCTTGATTTAAGCGCTACATTTCCGGTAAAACCGTCAGTTACCACTACATCGGCATGATCGGTGAAAATGTCGTCACCTTCTACATAACCAATATAGTTTATGCCTGGCGCGTCTTTAAAAAGCTGGTCGGCAGATTTTACCTGCGCGTTACCTTTAATATCTTCTTCGCCCACGTTCAATAAGGCAACCCGTGGCGATGCTATGCCCGCCACCTCTTGCGCAAGCACTGAGCCCATAACGCCGTATTGGAAAAGTATTTCAGGCGTGCAGTTTACGTTAGCGCCTAAATCAAGGAGAAAAACGTTATGGTGCCCTGTTGTAGGCATCATATTAATAAGTGCGGGCCTATCGATACCTGATAAGGTTTTAAGCAAATAGAACGATAAGGTAAGCAATGCACCGGTATTACCTGCGCTTACACACGCGTTAGCCTCGCCACTTTCGACAAGCTCAATAACGCGACGCATAGAAGAATCTTTCTTATTTCGTAGCGCTGACGTAGGCGCTTCGCCCATCTCAACCACTTGTGAGCAATGGACAATAGTAACGCGGTTGCGCTCAGAATCAGTAAGGGGCTGTATACCTGCTTTGATGGTATCTTCATCACCGCATAGCGTGAAGTGCACGTCTGGGTGAAGTTGAATAGCCTTTACGGCTGCGGAAAGGATAACAGGGGGACCATGATCGCCCCCCATGATATCTAACGCGATGGTTAGTTTAGACAAAATGTAGTCGCCGTATTACGCGCCGATTACTTTCTTGCCTTTGTAATAACCGTCAGCGGTCACGTGGTGACGACGGTGAGTTTCGCCCGACGTTGAATCGACAGACAAAGTCGCGCCTGTCAATGCATCGTGTGAGCGACGCATACCGCGCTTAGAACGCGTTTTACGATTTTGTTGTACTGCCATAACTTACTCCTGGTCTCGCTTAAGTTCTTTCAAAACCGCGAAAGGGTTTTGTCGCTCTTGTTCCGGTTCAATCTTTCCAAACGACATATCGTCCTGCTTCACTGTACACTCCGACTCTGCATGAAGGGGCACAATTGGCAAAGATAACAGTAGCTCGTCTTCAAAAATTTGAAGCAGATTAACTTCTCCGTGGTCGTTGACCTCTACCGGTTCGTAAGCCTCGGGAATGATGTCATCGCTTTCCTGTTCTTCTCCCTGCACTGGAGTAAAACAGAATTCCGCTTCCACGGGATAATCGAGTTCACCATTACACCTTTGACAGATAAGTGTTACCTGCGTGGCTAGATGGCCGTGAAAGACAGTAAGACCCTGCGCGTCTTTTTCGAACTGTACTTCTGCGTCCACATAGTCATTGCATCGGACAACTGCTTCACTCAATCGTTCCATATCTTTAGACGCAATCACGCCCCGGTAATCGGAACGTTTCATGGCACTTTTAGTCGGTTCAACCGAATGAGGGAGTTTCACTTTCTGCATAGGGCGCGCATGATATAGGGTCAACCCCTCCCTGTCAAAGCAAAATTGCGTTTTAACCTACAATAAAACGCTGTATGTGGTGCGCAGTGATAATGTAACATTGTACTACTAACTGAAAGTACGCAACATATTGATTTTATAAAAGGAGTAATTGTGGCCTCCCTTGTTCTTGCCTCATCATCGCAATACCGAAAAATGTTGCTCGCCAACATTGGTATTCAGGTAGACACCCACGCACCGGATATTGACGAAACGCCCTTTGCGAACGAAAGCCCTACTGCATTGAGTTTACGTTTAGCCGAACAAAAGGCGCACAAGGTTGCCGCTGAATTAGAAAAGGTAAATAACGACACCATTATTATAGGTAGTGATCAAGTCGCTTTGGTCCAAACCGATGCGGGCCCGCAGTTACTTGGCAAGCCTGGCACGTTAGAAAATGCAGTAAACCAGCTAATGGCATGCCAAGGTAAGCAAGTGTCATTTTATACTGCACTTTGCCTTCACCAACCTAGCGCCAATAAAACAATAACACAGGTAGATGAAACACGCGTTTTCTTTCGCCATAACAGTGAAGCTGCCATTCGCGCCTATGTAGATAAAGAGCAACCACTTGATTGCGCTGGCAGTTTTAAAAGCGAAGGTTTGGGTGTATTACTGTTCGATAAAATAGAAAGCCGCGACCCTAACAGTTTAATCGGTCTTCCGATAATGCTGCTAAATGAATTACTGGGCGCACACTTCGATGTCGATTTATTAGCAATGGCTGCACAGTAAGCCACTAATTCTGTCAGAGCAGTTGTATCAAAGCATTGCTACAAACCAGCGCTATTTGAATAGCGCGGTTTCTAGTTCACTTATAGAGTGTACAATTGCAACAGGTAACAACGCTTCTAAATGAACCTGCGCGTGAACGCCATATGACACACCTATCCTATCCATACCAATCGTTTTCGCCATTTGCATGTCGTAGGTTGTGTCGCCAATCATCACGGCATCTTTTATTTCATAGCCCAGTTCATCAAGTAACTGTAGCAGCATGTCGGGCGAAGGCTTTGATTCTGCCTCATCGGCGGTACGTGACGCACTAAAGAAAGGTCCCGTCCCTGTTTGTGCCCACGCTCGATCAAGACCGCGGCGCGCTTTACCTGTCGCCACGGCTAGTGTACATCCTGCTTCTTTCAAATTAACAAGTAGCTGCTCCACGCCCTCAAATAGCGGGCACGGTGTTGTATCGCGGGTAACAAACGCTTCTTTGTACGCTGCCACTAAACGATCGGCTAACTCATCGTCTTCAATTTTAAAAAGTTGCTTGATGGCGGGCTTTAAACTTATACCAATAATGTGGCCTACTTCGTCGTAGGTAGGAACAGGCATATCACACTGCTTTGCGGCAAGCTGCATGCAGCTAACAATTTTTGCCGCCGAATCCATGAGCGTGCCATCCCAATCAAAGATAACAAGTTTGTACTTAGGCAGTTTTTTATCTAACGAAATGAAAGGCTGTGTTTCCACAGCCTGTTTTTTTGAATGCATAACTTACAGCGCTTTAAGTGTATTTGAGAGAGTGTCGTCTAATGGCGCGGTAAATGTGACGCGCTCTTCAGTCGCTGGGTGCAGCAGTGAAATACTGCGAGCGTGAAGGAACAGTCTGTTCAGCCCTTTTTGGCGCATTGCCGCGTCGAAATCCGCATCGCCGTATTTTGGGTCACAAGCAATAGGATGACCCGCATGCAAACAGTGAACGCGAATTTGGTGGGTTCTACCTGTAATAGGCGACGCTTCAACCAAGGTTGCACCTGCGTATTCCTCTAATATGCGATAGCGAGTTTCTGACGGTTTACCATCGTCGCTTACACTTACCATGCGCTCACCCGATTGCAGCACATTTTTACGAAGCGGCGCTTTAACTTTAAATCGAGTTTTAGGCCACTCACCTACAACTAGCGCATTATATCGCTTGTCCATTTTACCCGTGCGAAGCTGCTCATGCATGTGGCGAAGGGCAGAACGTTTTTTAGCAATTAAAATACAGCCTGATGTGTCACGGTCTAGTCGATGTACCAATTCCATAAATTTGGCATCGGGACGCAAGGCTCTTAGGCCTTCAATTAGACCAAAGCTTAAGCCGCTTCCCCCGTGAACTGCCATTCCCGATGGCTTGTTGATAACAAGTATACGGTCGTCCTCGAAAAGGATATGCGACTCTAATGATGCAATTTTATCGAGCTTTGGCGATGGCGCAGGCGCACCTTCCGACACGCGAACCGGTGGAATTCTGATTAAATCGTCGGCTTGTAACTTATATTCAGGCTTAACACGACCTTTATTCACCCGCACTTCACCTTTGCGTAAAATGCGATAAATCATGCTTTTCGGCACACCTTTTAGCTGGGTGCGCAAAAAATTATCGATACGTTGACCAGCCAAGTCGGCTTCAACCGTTACAAAACGTACTTTTTGGGGAGCTTCTTCTTTCATGCCCAGAGTATACCTCATTGGTATTTCTCTGGGCTAATTGAAAGTGATAAATAATTGAAAAAAGCATTTATCGTCGCAATTTTAACCAAAGACATTTTTTGCCATTCGTCTGTGCTCAGTACACAGCCTAATTATTGACATATACACAATTTATTCACTTGCTTTCCTTGCTAAATTTGCAGTTTTGGTGCGATAATTAACGACGTTTTTTGAACGGTAATATTCACAATTTAGTTTTTGACAGTAAGTGGTAACAAAACGCCCTTTCAGAAACGTGAAACTCAGCGTTATAAAAACAACAATCAAGAAAGAGACAGCAATCTATAAAGAATGACGATGCTGCTCAAACTTGTAAAACGAAAAAGTATGGCGTTCGTGTTGGTAGCATCCGCAATGAAAAAATGTTTTTCAGGCCAACCAAGCTAGAGAGGCAACGACTACACTGCCGTGATAAAGCAACCGCCATTGCTTGCGAACATAAAATAAGTTTGCCGTTAACTAACAGAATTAAATGACACGCAAGCAATTAAATTGCTTGTAAAAAAGAATACAGTAATAAGGGCTAGTCGCTCCCGACATCCTTAAAGCAGTGTGGCCATTACAATTTACTTGCGAGTTTGTCTGAAAATAAGACACAAGTTAATTTAATTGAATTTGAGCGCTAAAAACGGCGCTAATGTGGTCACCCACCAGGGATAATGCGACGAAACAACAAGGTCCCCGTCCAGCCGTGAGGTTGCGCGGTGAGGGTTTGCACATGTCACTTTAATTTTGTGTCTTAACGGCTGTACGAAAACAGAGTTAGATACAATGAAAAGAATGTTAATTAATGCAACTCAGCAAGAAGAGTTGCGCGTTGCCCTCGTTGATGGGCAACGGTTGTACGATTTAGATATTGAAAGCCCAGGGCACGAGCAGAAAAAAGCGAACATCTACAAAGGTAAAATTACCCGTGTTGAACCTAGCTTAGAAGCCGCTTTTGTTGACTACGGCGCAGAGCGTCACGGTTTCCTTCCCCTTAAAGAAATTGCCCGCACTTACTTCCCTAAAGGTTACAAATTCGAAGGCCGCCCAAACATCAAAGATGTGATTAAAGAAGGCCAAGAAGTCATTGTTCAAATTGACAAAGAAGAACGCGGCCAAAAAGGCGCAGCTTTAACTACATTCCTATCGCTTGCGGGCAGTTACTTGGTACTTATGCCAAATAACCCACGCGCTGGCGGCATCTCTCGCCGTATTGAAGGTGACGAGCGTACAGAGCTTAAAGAGTCACTTAGCAAGTTAGATCTTCCTGACGGCATGGGCCTTATTGTCCGTACTGCTGGTGTAGGTAAATCTTACGAAGAGTTAGAGTGGGATTTAAAAGTCTTGCTTAAACACTGGGAAGCGATTTCAGAGGTAGCAGAAGAGCGAGAAGCACCTTTCTTAATTCACCAGGAAAGTAACGTTATCGTACGCGCTATTCGTGACTACCTACGTCGCGATATTGGCGAAATCCTTATTGATAAAACCAGTATCTACGAACAAGCGTTACAGCACATTCAACTAGTACGCCCTGACTTTGCAAACCGCGTAAAACTATATCGTGGTGAAGTTCCATTATTTAGCCACTACCAAATCGAAAGCCAAATTGAGTCTGCTTTCCAACGCGAAGTTCGCTTACCATCTGGTGGCTCAATTGTTATTGACCCTACTGAAGCACTAACCTCAATTGATATCAACTCAGCCCGAGCAACCAAGGGTGGCGATATTGAAGAGACAGCACTAAATACTAACTTGGAAGCAGCAGACGAGATTGCCCGTCAATTGCGTCTTCGCGACTTAGGCGGTTTGGTTGTTATCGACTTTATTGATATGACACCAGTTCGTCACCAACGTGAAGTTGAAAACCGCATGAAAGACGCGGTAAGAAGCGACAGAGCACGAGTACAGTTAGGCCGCATTTCTCGCTTTGGTCTTCTTGAAATGTCTCGCCAGCGTTTACGCCCTTCTCTGGGTGAATCTGCACACCATGTGTGCCCGCGTTGTTCGGGGCACGGAACCATTCGCGGCACTGAATCTTTGGCACTGTCTATTCTTCGTATTCTGGAAGAAGAGAGTATTAAAGAGAACACGGGGCAAATTGAAGCGCAATTACCTGTTCCAGTAGCGACCTATTTACTTAACGAAAAGCGTAAGTCTATTCAGCTGCTTGAAAAGCGCCACGGCGTTAATTTACTGCTTATTCCTAACGCCAATTTAGATACACCGCATTACCAGGTATTGCGCAGACGCCCGGATGACGTAGTATCTGAAGCGAGCTATGACGTAGAGCTTATGCCTGCGGTAGAAGCAGAAACAGAAACCACAACTTCAACCCCCGTTAAGCGTGAAGAACCCGCGCTTAAAGGTCTTGTCGCGCCGACGGCTGCGCCTGTTGTAGCACCAAAAGAAGAGCCAGCAAAGAAAGCCGATGACGTGCCTTCGCTATTTGCCCGATTTGGTAAGTGGATTAGTGATTTGTTCGGTAGCGGAAGCGAAGAAGAAACCAATAAAGACAAGAAGCCACAGTCTGATAATAAAAATAGAAACAACCGCAGCCGCAATAATGACGACCGTCGCCGCAAGCCTCGTAATAAAAACAATCGTCGTGGCAATCAGTCTCAAAACAGAGACCAAGGTAAAGATCAAAATCGCGAAGGTGAGCAGCACGATAATCGCAAACCGCGCGGCGATCAGCGAAAAGACCAGCGTCAAGAACAACGGTCAGACCAAGACGACAAGCGTAATAACAAAGGTCGTAAGCCTCGTAAGGCACAGCAACCTCGCGATGAGCAACAAAAGCCTAAGCACGAGAAGCAAGATGGCGAGCAGCAAGAAAACCAAGCGCAGAAGAAGCGTGAAGTTGCTGAGCGTAGAAAACGTCGCGATAAGCGCCGCAGCGTTCGTGTGAAAAAGGATGACAACGCGGTAAATACTGCTGATCAAAACAAAGCGCAGGCCGCACCAGTAGCCAAAGAAGCGCCAGTGCAGCAGAAAGCTAAAGCTGACACTAAGCCGAAGGCAGAGACTCCGGTTGAAAACACGACTGAGCCGAAGCAGGATACGCAAAAGCCAACAGTGAAAGCAGAGAAAAAGTCAGCTGAAAAACCTGTTGAAGCGAAGCCACTAACCGATGCTGTGAAGGGTGATGATGGCTCATCTGCGGTAACCAGTGATGCCGTTGAAAATACCGATGCAAATACCGACACTAATAGTGAAGAGCAAGGTCAGAAACGTGAAGGCCGTGGCCGTTCACGCCGCTCTCCACGTCACGTTCGCGCAGCAGGTCAACGTCGTAAGAAAGAGTCGCAGCAAGTTGACGATACAGACACGCAAGCTAAACAGCCTGGTGAACTGTCACCACAGCAGACAGAAGTTGAAGTTGAATCGACAGCTAAGACAGATGCACCTGTTGTTGAAGAAACACAAGCACAAGAGCCTGGACAACTAGCCCCGGCTGACGAGCAACCTGTTTCTAAACAAGATAAGCAAGAAAACGCTAAGCTTGATGTTGAAGCTGTTCAGGACGAACTTCAGTTTGATGCAGAGCCTTCAGCGGGTATAGAGCCTTCAGCGGGTATAGAGCCTTCAGCGGACGATAAAGCTTCAGCTAACGAAAAATCTTCAGCGGAAGAAGTAACGTCAGCGGGCGACAACGAGGCGACTGAAGCCGAATCTGCTAATGAGACCGGAACTTCTGTGCAACAAAGCAGCGCCGAAGAAAAGGTACCGGCAGCACAAGCCGAACCAGCGGTTGAAGCTAAAGCAACGCAAGCTGATACTGCCCAGGCAGCCATAGCGCCAGAAGCTAAAGACGAAGCAGCATCGCCAGAGCAAGTTGAAATAAACTTGGCTGACGCACCTGCAGATGCTGAATCTGAATCAGCAGCGCAAGAAGCGAAAGCAGATACGCCAGCGTCAAAAGAAAAAGCGCTAGAAAAAGCAATGCCTTCTACCAGCCTAGCAGCAAGTGGCAAAGGTAAGCGTGGTGCATCGCACCCTATGGCATTGCCAGCGTCAGTAAACGACGCGTTTGTTGATGTAGCACTTACCGCTAAAGCAGACGACACACGACCTGCACTCGCAGTATCAGGTAAAACTGCGGCAATGTCGCACGTTACCTCGCGCGCTTCAGCAGTAACTACGCTTCCTAAATCAGTTGATGAAGTTGGCGATGTGGCAGCCGAGGCTGAATAAGTTTCAGCCGCTAGTGCGCTACTAGCTAATTGACGTAAAAGCCGCTTTCGAGCGGCTTTTTTGTTTGTTAGTGTACGTTTAACATCGAGTCCGAGTTGAGAATAAAATGTCAGATACGGTAAATCAGCAGTATATAGATTGGTTAAGCCAAGTATGTAACGCGCAGGTATTAGACACACAAATGATTCAACCTCTTTGGAGTGGCTACGGTGCGTGCTTTCGTGCCACTTTGGGCTATCCAAATAATACTTTTTCGAAGAATGACGACGAGAGTCGCCCTTTCCGAGAAAGCCAGCATCACCAAGCGCTACAAAACCCACTTAGCATACAACACGGTGTAGACGGAGCAGCGCTAAAAGTAGTCGTGAAATGCGCCACTCCGCCACACAGCCTCTCACACCCCAAAGGCTGGAATGGTGAAGCTAGCCACAACCGTAAGTGCCAATCTTTTAAGGTAGAGAACTGTTTTTACAGCAATCTTCAAACGCAAACTGACGCCCCCTGCCGTACAGCTAAATGCTTAGGGCACAGCCAACAGGGCGAAGCCTCCCTTCTTGTTATGGAAGACTTAGCACACAGTGGCTATTCTCGCACGGCCTCTTCACTTACCGCTGCGCAATGCATCACTGTTCTAGAATGGCTTGCCAACTTTCATGCACGCTTTGTCAATGTGAGAGATGAATTTGATAGCCGAAATTTACAATTATGGCCTGAAGGGACGTATTGGCACTTGGCAACCCGTGAAGATGAGTTCAACGCCATGTCGGATGGATTACTAAAGCAACATGCTGTCGATATATCTACCACGTTAGGCGACGCTCACTATCACACTTTGGTGCACGGCGATGCTAAAGTGGCTAACTTTTGTTTTACCGAAGATTTTTCTGACTGTGCAGCTGTCGACTTTCAGTATGTGGGTTATGGCGCAGGCATAAAGGACGTGGCGTATTTTTTGGGCAGTGCGCTATCAACCCAAACCCACATGAAGCATCGTGATGCACTGCTCAATACCTACTTTCAAGCGCTCGAAGATGCGCTACACACTCGATTGGCTAACAATGATAGTTCGGCTTGTTTCAAGCGTGCTGATATTGCGCTTATCATTGCTGAATGGAAGTACCTGTACCCCTTCGCCTGCGCTGACTTTTATCGGTTCTTAGCGGGTTGGAGCCCCGAACACTGGAAAATAGATGAAGAGCTCCAATATCAAACAGATATTGCCTTGTCTATTCTTGAGCGCACGGCTTAAACGTTTACGTTTTCATAGTGATCACGACTTTTATGAACGTACTTTTTTCCTCTCTCTCGCGCCTTTTTTTGTTCTATTTTTACACCAGTTCAGACGACATGTCGCTGGTAGCCCATCTGCTCAGACTTACTATTTTATTGCAGTGAAACTGCACCATCAAATTACGTTTAGCGTATATAGTGACAAATAATCATAACGCTGCTGCCAATGTACAAACGTAAACTCTACCTTTTTGGGCTACTTTCCACTTTTATTCTGTTGATTGCTTTAGCCAGTGCAGCCATATCTGCGCATTTAACGCGCACTAACTTAGCGCAAGCTCAACTCGCTCAATCCCTGCTGTCAGAGCACCAGCAGTTATCAAGTATTTCCTACAGGCTTTTCAAACAGCTAACCGATGAGCTTATTTTTGGCAAGAATGCGAACCAAGCGAAAGTGAGAAACAAACAACAACAAATAGAAAACTCGTTGAACCGTATAAAATCTCTGGAACTTGCCCAACGCGAAGCGCTAGGGCTTGAGGCAACATTAGGAAGTGTTGAAGATACCGATGAACTTGAAGCGCTGATTCAAGGCATTGTGGAAGAGTTTAGAGCTATTGCGCTAAGTAACGACAGTACTCCACTTAATCAACAGCAGCGCCTTCAAACATTACTTGAAGTAACTATCGACAACCAGTTTAGGGAGGCCATCAACTCTGCAGTAAACCGCCAAACAGGCGTTGTATCGCGCATTAACGCTAGCATTGAAACGCTAAACAGCAGCATTGTGTGGTTTACTATCAGTTTAGGCCTTATCACCTGTCCTTTTATTCTGCTGGGTTGTTATTGGCTATTCAATGCCCTGTATCAGCCGCTTACAGTTATTCGCACGGGTACCGATGCCATTGCCTCGGGAAACTACCACTATCGATTGCCTGAAACCCTGGATAGCGAATTTACTGACTTGGTCAAAGCACTAAATTCCATGATAGCGCGACTACAAGAACACGAAGACCAAGCTGATGCCCATCGTAAGCACTTAGAGTTTGAAGTGGAGAGCCGAACCCGGGCTTTAAAAAAAGCCAACAATAAACTCACTCAGCTGGACGCAAAGCGCCGACAATTTATGGCTGATGTAAGTCACGAATTGCGCACTCCGTTAACCATTATTCGTGGCGAAGCGCAGGTAACCCTTAGGCAGGCTGCGGCTAGCAACGAGATTTATAAAGAAACGCTAGAAACCATACTTGAGCAAGCCGTGAACTTAAGTAAGTTGGTTGATGATTTGCTGCTGCTAGCGCGTGCCGAGATGCACGAATTTACTGTAGATCTGGTTAAATCTGACTTACATAACCTGCTTACACAAAATATGGCGTTATGGCAAAAGCTCACAAAGCCAAGAGACTTAGATCTTAAATGGCTTGCCAATAATGAGGTCCAAGTGCTCATCGACAAAGACAGAATTGCGCAGGTACTGACCATCCTTATCGAAAACGCACACAAATATTCTTATCCCGATACGCCCATTGTGCTGCGCGTTGAGAGCGAAGGCCCGAATATCAACGTATCAGTCATTGATAGCGGTGAAGGCATTTCGTCAAGTGATTTGCAGCACGTTTTTGAACGCTTCGTTAGGTTAAAGCGCAAAGGCAATGGAATGGGGCTAGGTTTGTCTATCGCTAAAGCGATAGCAGAAGCCCACCGCGGTACATTGAGTGCGCATTCCACATTAGGTAAAGGCTCGCAGTTCACGTTGACGCTGCCGGTGTTACAAGACCACGCGACGTCATTAGATTAATAACAACCGTTAAGTAACATCGAACGACTAGGATCATAACAACAATGAAAATTCTTATTGCTGATGACGAAGCCCCCTTGCTACGCTTTCTATCACGAGGCTTAAGCGCTGAAGGTTTTGAGTGCATCGAAGAGTCGGCATTGCACAACTTAGTCACGCGCATTCGCCATGAAGCCCCTGCCATTATTGTACTTGATCGCATGTTTGGTGATGAGGATAGCGTAGAGCTGCTGCCCGCAATCAAGTCGCTTCCCCATGCCCCTATGGTTTTGTTGCTAACCGCGGTGGACGAAGTACGCGAGCGCGTGAATGGTTTAAAACAAGGCGCGGATGACTATTTGTGCAAGCCATTTGACTTTGACGAACTACTTGCGCGCATAACGGCCTTAAGCCGAAGAGTGACGAATACACCGGTTTCCCAATTAGGACTCACCATCGGACCGTTAAACATCGATGACGAGTCACGTATTGCGACATTGTCTGGGGAAGAGATTTCACTCACCAAACTAGAATACGACATGCTCAACTACTTCGCCGAAAATGCTGAAAAAGTGCTGTCTCGAGAACGCATATTAAGTCGAGTATGGCGAAGCCACAGCGATCCGCTAACTAATGTTGTTGATGTGTATATCAGTAGGCTGCGACAAAAGCTTCACAGCAGTGATGCCATATTTATTGAAACTCTTAGAGGCAACGGCTACCGGTTGACCACCAGAAAATAGTTGTTTCGTCTCATTAGCTATTGCATTCATGTGTTATCCCGCCTAATTTGAACACTCGTTCAAATTTATATAAAGGATAATTATGGCTCTCTCACCTGCTTCATTACTCTCAAAGCTATGTTGCGCAACCGCTGTAGGCATTAGTCTATTGTCATCACCTGTCTTCGCTCAGACAGACACCAGAGATGCCGCGCAGCCTGATAAGAATACAGCAATGTCTGCACGGGAATTGCGAGCACCAAAGGTTATCTTTTTCGATGTTAATGAGACCTTGCTTGACCTGACCGCCATGCGCAGTTCGGTAGGCGAAGCCTTGGGCGGTCGAGATGATTTGTTGCCACTGTGGTTCTCTACTATGCTGCATCATTCACTGGTTGATTCAACGACTGGCCGCTTTCATACCTTTGGAGAAATTGGCGTTGCCTCACTATTGATGGTCGCTGAGATTGAAGGTATTGAATTAACCAAAGAGCAAGCTAAAACAGCTATCGTCACGCCATTGCGAAGCCTACCACCCCATCCTGACGTGCGCGATGGCTTACAGGCACTAAAAGACAAGGGCTATAAACTGGTAAGCCTTACCAACTCTTCTAATCAAGGCGTATATACACAATTTAAGAATGCTGATCTTTTATCTTACTTCGACGAGCGACTAAGTGTAGAAGACATCAATCTGTACAAGCCCGATACACGCACGTATGAGTGGGCTATTGAAAAAATGGGGATAGAAGCAGAAGACGCTATGTTAGTGGCGGCACACGGTTGGGATATTGCTGGTGCTAAACAGGCAGGCTGGCAAGCCGCGTTCATTGCACGCCCCGGTAAGGTACTTTACCCGTTAGCAATAGCGCCCGATACTGTGGTAAGCGGACTAGATGAATTAGTCTCCCAATTACCCGATGTCAAATAAGCGTTAGGGTCTATGTTATCAAGCTAGTATCAAGGTGCACTCAAAAGCACAGCTTATCGGTTGGCGCGCACAAGCGTCTTGGCTTAATACTCAGGCTAAACGCCTGAGCCAAGGCTAATGCCAACCGATTTTTCGAACTAGGCTTTTGCCGTACCTGCTCTTTTCATATCGATGTGAGGAATATCGTCTTCCAAGTACATAGTCGAAGTGGCTTCAAACCCAAAGCTTTCATAAAAGCCTTTTAAATATTCTTGCGCGCCAATTTCAATATCACAGCCCGGCCATAGCGCCTCGCAATGATCAAGGGCTTCACGCATAAGCGCTTTACCAGCCCCCTTCCCTCTGAAGGTTTCGCTGGTAGCCACTCGGCCTATACTGACCGATGGATAACTTACCCCTTCGACAAGTAATCGTGCACACGCCACCAATTTGTTGTCTTGAAATCCCATTAAATGGTGTGTTTGCGGGTGGCGGTCTTTTTCATCAAGCTCAGGATAAGCACAGTTTTGTTCAACAACAAAAACATCGACTCGCAGCTTAAGCAGTTCGAAAAGTTGGTGATTCGTAAGTTCATTAAATGTGAGCGATTGCCAAGAAACCATGTTGCCTCGATGAGTTTTTATAATTAATGATTGAGCAGCGCCTTTAATGTGGCCTTTAACGATACTGGTTATACGATCCTGATATCTAGATACCAGTGTCAGTAAGCTAATATTAAGCGCTTTGTGACGATAACGATTGGTGTAGCGTAACGCAACCAAATTAATTAACTATACACTGCGCCATTATACTTCGTACTAGTACTACACTTCTCAATCAGAAGCTTCATCCCCTTTTTCCGACAGCAAGGTAACGGTAAATAAGCAGTTTTTTGATGAACTCAATCATTTGGTTGGCGTAATCAATTGGAACACTGTAACAAGAATGGTTATTGTGTATAAAGAAAATGTCGTGGAAATTAACACTGTCTTCTAAGACAAACACCACTTCGAAACAGGGGCAATAAATGAGTGATAAGCGCAACATCAAAACTTACGACAAACCCGCTGGCGGATGGGGCGCTTTGAAAAGTGTCACCCAAAGCTGGATCCAAAGCGAAAAGCCGCTTAAAAATTTGCGAGCAATGCTCAAAACCAACCAAGACAAAGGGTTTGACTGTCCTGGATGTGCTTGGGGTGAGTCGCCAGAAAGTGGATTAGTGAAGTTTTGTGAAAATGGTGCTAAAGCAGTGAATTGGGAGTCTACAGGCCGTTATGTCGACCCGGCGTTTTTCTCAAACCATTCTGTAGGCTCACTCAAGAAGCACACTGACTATTGGTTAGAATCACAAGGTAGACTCACCCACCCTATGCGCTTCAATGCTCAGACTGACCACTATGAACTCGTATCATGGGACGATGCCTTTGCACTTATCGCTAAACATCTAAATGCTTTACCTTCACCTCACCAAGCAGAATTTTATACCTCTGGACGCGCGAGTAACGAAGCCGCCTATCTCTACCAGTTATTCGTACGCGCATTTGGCACCAATAATTTTCCCGACTGTTCAAATATGTGTCACGAAGCGTCGGGCCAAGGGATGAAACCAACCATAGGTGTGGGTAAAGGTACGGTCACGTTTAACGATTTCGAAAAGGCCGACACCATATTTGTTATAGGCCAAAACCCGGGGACTAACCACCCTCGGATGCTAGAGCCGCTTCGCGATGCTGTTAGAAGAGGCGCTCAGGTAGTTTGCTTTAACCCGCTAAAAGAACGCGGTTTAGAAAAGTTCCAGCATCCTCAGCACCCTATCGAGATGCTGACCAATGGTTCAACTCCCACAAATACCGCCTATTTCAGGCCTGCTCTTGGTGGTGACATGGCGGTTATGCGCGGCATCGCTAAATGGCTTTTGACTTGGGAACATGAAGCCAGGGCGAACAATGATGCCCCCGTATTCGACCACGACTTTATTAATGCACATACCAATGGCATGGATGACTATCTGAGAACCGTTGAAGCGACGAGCTGGGAGCATATTGAAGCACAAAGCGGTTTATCAAAAGACGAAATACGTCACGCGGCCACAATGTACAAACGTGGAGAACGGGTCATTATGTGCTGGGCTATGGGAATTACACAGCACAAGCACTCTGTTGCTACGGTCCAAGAAATTGTGAATGTACAGTTATTGCGCGGAAACGTCGGCAAGCCTGGCGCAGGGCTATCGCCTGTTAGAGGCCATAGTAATGTACAAGGTGATAGAACCGTGGGTATTAACGAAGTACCGCCTAAAGCCTTGCTCGACGCGCTAGAATGCAAGTTTAACTTCGCCGTACCGCGAGAAAGAGGTCACAATACGATTCAAGCTATCCAGGCTATGGAAAGTGGTGAATCCAAAGTTTTCATCGGCCTAGGCGGTAATTTCGCCCAGGCGACGCCAGATACGCCGCGTACTCACGCTGCGCTGTCACAATGCGACTTAACCGTTCATATCGCCACCAAATTAAATCGTTCTCACCTAACCACAGGTAAAAATGCGCTCATTTTGCCATGCTTAGGTAGAACTGAAGTCGACATGCAGGCTAGCGGGCAACAAGGCGTGACTGTGGAAGATACGTTTTCTATGGTACATATCTCTTATGGCCTACTTCCGCCAAGCTCGCCCGAACTTCGCTCTGAACCCGCTATTATTGCTGGTATCGCGAAGGCTACGTTAGGCAACACACCGGTAAACTGGGACTTCTTAATAAGCGATTACGACAATATTCGTGAGCTCATTGCCGACACCATCGACGGTTTTAAAGACTTTAACACCAAACTCGCTCAACCAGGTGGTTTTCATTTAGGTAATGCAGCAGGTGAGAGACGCTGGTTAACACCATCGGGCAAAGCCGAGTTTGCCGCTAACGCCCTGCCTGATTCACTGTTAAATGCTGACCTTGTTGCGAAAGGTGAAAAGCCGGACCTCATTTTACAAACACTGCGCTCTCACGATCAGTACAACACAACCATCTATGGTATGGACGACCGCTATAGAAACGTGTTTGGCGCGCGGGACGTTCTTTTTGTTAATGAACGTGATATTCAGAAGCTGGGATTTAACGATGGCGATAAAGTCGACATTACGTCACTCTGGAACGACGGCAAAACACGCCAAGTTAAACAGTTTATGTTGGTGGCTTACGACATCCCGCAAGGTCAAGCGGCAGCATATTACCCCGAAACTAATCCGTTAGTACCACTAGAAAGCTACGGTGATGGCACGTTCACACCAACATCGAAATTTATCGCGATCAAACTTTCGAAATCTGTATCAGATGGCCGAATAGCAGTCTCTGCGGTGTAAGCTTTTCGATGCTTATCTCGTACTTATCAGTATTGGCCCTTTAAATCTAACTGGCTCGCTGCGCACTACTTTTCTTGCGGTGCGTAAGCTCTTGGAGGGTCATACTTAGGTACATGGATCAGGGTGAGACCGTAACGGCTTGCCCACTTTACTGATAACGCTGTAGGAGCAGAAAGCGTTACTACCAAAGGTAATTTTGCTCTTATCGCTTTTTGTACTAGTTCTAAGCTACAGCGACTGGTTAGTACTACAAGGCAATCCTTCTGATAAAGTTTATTAGCCGCGATTGCCCCAATTAATTTATCAAATGCGTTATGTCTTCCTATATCTTCACGACATGCCAATACATTGCGCTCGGCATCAATATAAAGTGCGCCGTGTACTGCACCGCTCTGCTGCGCTAATGCTTGAGCGTTGCTTATAAGGCTACGCAAACCTTTAAACCAGCTCACATCGGGTAAAGGTGATACTCTAATAGGCGTTAATTGAGGCATAGCGTTGTCTAACGCCTCAACGCCGCAGAGCCCACAGCCAGAATTACCCGCCAATTGCCGTTTATTTTCCTTTAACTTCCAGAACGCCTGATTGGCAATTTCAACTTCAGCATTAATGTGTTCTTTGTGGTGGGTCAATTCGATACTGTAAAGCTGACGAGGATGCTCGATAACGTCGTTGCTTAAACTGAAGCCTATGATGAAATCTTCAATATGTTTTGGCGTAATAAGCATTACTGCATAGTTGATACCGTTGTAACTAATGCTTAATGCGACCTCTTCAGCAAGAGTAAAACGTTGAGTTTCAGATTTACCATCTAAAACTAATGCTTGGTGTTCAGCGTTATATGTCATCAGGCCAATCACCTGGCGTATTAACATTAAGCCATTGTGCCTCGTCCACACGGGTTGTTTTTTCGCCCTGTTTTCCTTGCTCGCCATCTACCCTTTTTGTGTGCGCAAGATTAGCTTCTTCAAGAGCAATGGCTTTTAGGCTTTCTAAAAACCCCACTACACGTCGCTTGTTTTGAGTAACCAAGTAGTGAGTTAGCAAAGCGTTAGTATTGTGCATAACAGACAAGTAGAAAGGCAGAAAGCGTTTTTTCACGTAAACCGACCGTTGGGCTTCCCGCCCAGATGATACTAGCGTTTTCAAAAGCTCAGGCGTCATCTGGGGCATATCCACGGGAAGGACAAGCAATTCGATAGGGCTGCCGTTGCCCTCATTTGAATTACATAAAACATCCAGTGCCGCATGCACACCACCCAGTGGACCCGCATCGTCAATTTTATCATTTAAAAAATTTGGCGCATTACGGCTGATTAATACCTCATCACACCCTGCAGCCTTTAACAGTGATGAAGCATGCTCAATAAGCGTGCTACCCTGATAACGCATAAGGGCTTTATCTTGTCCCATTCTGCGCGACTGGCCACCCGCTAACACGAGTCCGATAAGAGTTTTATTCACTTTATGTTTCTGTCTTATCAAGCTTTCCCTCATTCTTTATTTTGAAAATTCAAAACACTGCTTAGCCATAGAAAGCTAGGCCTAGGTTAGGTTACACAGATTGCAGAAGGCGCGCACTACTTCGTAGAGGCTTTTTTCTGAATATTAAGTAGAATGAAAGTAGAAACAGCCATACTGTTGCGGCTTCACTCACCGAATGGGTAACAGTAGTTAAATAGCCAATATCAGCAAACGAAGCTACAGTGGTATCACTTAGTGTAATTGGATAGGGCCCGAGATACCCTGTCATTAAGTCAGAAGAACCACCGGGCCACAGCTCGTCCCAATGACTGTTGGCAGTACCTGCGCCACCGCCAAGTTCAACAGGAATAAAGGTGGCGTCTTCGACAAACTCACGGCGGTAGATTTCCAAAGCGTATTCTCCAGTGTAGCGCCCTGTGCCATTGACGTAATTAGACTGGCTCCCCGCGATAAAAAAATCAGTCGTCCACAAAGTGCCAAACCCAATAACATGAGCCATTTCGTGCACGATAACATCGAAAAGTGTGCCGTTATTTTCCATGTTAATTAGATCTGCCGTATCAAACCGCATGCGACCTTTATTAGCATAAACATAAGTACTATCGGAAAACTGAGTAATACTCGACGGGCCGGCACTACCTAGTACCCCGCCCGTACCATCAATCGGTACTCCACTCGCCTCTATAATAATACTATGGTCAAAAGAGCTTTGAACGCCTATTAAGTATGATTCCCAATAGGCTATTGCGTCGTCAAATGCACTAGATTGTGAGGGTGTTAACCCTCCAAGATTAGTAATAGAAATGTTGAATAGCCCAGCACTTACAGGTAGTGACATACACAGTGTTACTGCGACACCTAAAACCAGCTTCGGTAAACCTTTCATAGCTTCACTCCTGAATTAAAAAACTTCCACTGCAAAAAAGATAACCAGCAATGCTTGTGCGCTTTTAAAACTATAGTCGAGAGAGTCGAGGTTAGATGATCTTTTAAGTTTAACTATGTAACGGCTAAGCAAATAAATTCTAAAGAAAATTTTTTAACAACGCTTGCCAAATGCAATCTGTTACAGCAAAAAATGGGGTTTAAAAAGGCAGTTAAGCCAGTTGCAATATAAAGGTATAAGCAGAAATAGTGTTTGCGGCAGTGTGTATGATGATGAGCAAGTAAAATAAAGACTAAGAAAATTTACTCACCACCTAATTCCACGCCAAAAGGTGGTGAGAACAAACCGGCTACCAGGTCAAATCATCTGGGATTTCATAATCGGCATACCAGTCGTCTTCTGCTTCGTCTTTACCGTCATTACCACTCTTGTCCAAATCAGCACGATAGATTATTGAAGCTTCATCACGCTGAGCAATCTTGTCAGCAACCGGCGTAGGAACCAGCTCGTAAGCATCGTCTAGCAATACCACGGTCAAACGACCCTTTGTGACCTGCCTGTGCATTTCTTCGCTTACGTACATCCGTTTAACGACATTGTCGTGAGTAAAGTTGAGAAGCGTTTCGCCGTTACGCGGTTGTTTGTTTACTGTAATAAGTTGCCTGACCTGTGCGGCTATCGAGCGCTTCTCCCTTTCTTGCTGTTGAAGTTGATTTAGCTCTCGTGAACGCGCTTTTTTCTCTTCTGCGGCTTTTTGAGCTGCAATCGTCGCCTCATCTACAACAGGTTGACTTTGCTTGTTTTTTTGCTTTTGTTTTTTGCGTTTATCCGCTCGCGCTTGCTTTGCAGACGCTTTATCAGCCAATCCGGCTTTTAGAAGTTGATCTTGTAAAGAGGCCATAACTCACTCTCTATTGATTTATTAACGAGCCTTGCATTGTGCGTGCAGCAAGACGCTAAAAGACATCTTATGACGTAATAAGCCCGAATAAATCCGGGCTTATTGCTTAGTCTTTAAAGTATTATATTAACTTTGAATTACTTTTTCTTGGCTTTTGACTTAGCCGCCGGCTTTTTCGCTGCCTGCTCCTGCCACTTGCCGTTGTCGTGCCACGCCGACCACCCGGTGGCTTTTCCGTTTTCGTTTTCGGACATCACATACTGCTGTTTGGTCTTTCTGCTGTAGCGAACTATTGCAGGGTTACCATCAGGGTCTGTTTTTGGCGCATCAGCAAGATAATAGAATTTCGGCGATATTCTATCTCTAAAGCGGGCAAGTTCTTCCACTTTCGGCGCACGAGTCTCGCGTGACTTAGGGAAGTTATGCGCTGCCAAGAAAATGCCCGACGCCCCATCGCGTAGCATAAAGTGAGCGTCAGACTTTTCACACGGAAGCTCAGGTAAATCGACCGGATCTTCTTTAGGTGGCGCAGCTTCCCCGTTTCTTAGCAGCTTACGGGTATTCTTACATTCTTCGTTAGTACAGCCGAAGTATTTACCAAACCGACCGTTCTTAAGCTCCATATCACTGCCGCATTTATCGCATTCGATAATGGGGCCGTCGTAGCCTTTAATTTTAAATGTTCCCGTCTCAACCAAGATGCCATCACAGGTGGGGTTGTTACCACAAACGTGAAGCTTACGGGTCTCGTCTACCAAATAACTGTCCATAGCAGTGCCACATTTAGGGCAACGCTTTTTAGAGCGAAGCGCTTCTGTTTCAAGCTCTTCCTCGTCATCTACCTTCACCACTTCATCACCAGGCGTTAGGTTCATGGTGTTGGTGCAACGCTCTTTAGGCGGTAAGTTATAACCTGAACAGCCCAAAAATACGCCGGTTGAAGCCGTTCTCACATTCATTTCGCGGCCGCATTTGTCGCATGCAATATCCGTAGGTATTGCCTGATTTAGGCGCATACCGCCCTCTTCAGGATCTTTTTCGGCGTTCAGCAGTTTCCCATAGAAGCCGCTGTAGAATTCATTAAGAACATCTTTCCAATCTTTATTGCCTTCAGCAATATCATCAAGATGCTGTTCCATGTTTGCCGTGAAATCGTAGCTCATTAAATCGTCGAAGTTTTCCATCAGACGATCGTTGACTATCTCTCCCATTTTCTCGGCGTAGAAACGTTTATTTTCCAAACGCACATAGCCGCGGTCTTGTATGGTTGAAATGATACTAGCATACGTAGAAGGACGACCAATGCCGCGTTTTTCAAGCTCTTTCACCAAAGACGCTTCGTTAAATCGCGCTATTGGCTTAGTGAAGTGTTGCTTAGGATCAAGCGCTTTTAAGTCAAGCACATCACCTTTTTGAACATCGGGCAACATAAGCTCTTCTTCGCCTTTTTTGCGAAGCTGAGGCTGCACGCGCGTCCAACCGTCAAACTTAAGTACTCGGCCTTTTGCTGTAAGTTCGTAGTCCCCTGCCGCTACTTTGATGGTAGTTGCATCGTACTTTGCCGGCGTCATTTGACACGCTAAAAACTGGCGCCAAATAAGCTCATATAGACGCTGTGCATCGCGCTCCATATCACCTAGACTTGCAGCACTAATGCTCACATTTGAAGGTCGAATCGCTTCGTGCGCTTCCTGCGCACCCTCTTTACTTCCATAGCGGTTAGGCGAATCTGGTAAATACTTATCACCAAAATTATCTGAGATATAAGCTCGCGCGCTATCTACTGCCTCTTGACTCAAATTGGTCGAATCAGTACGCATATAGGTGATGTAACCCGCCTCATAAAGGCGCTGAGCCATCATCATGGTTTTCTTAACACCGAAGCCCAAACGTGTGCTCGCTGCTTGTTGCAGCGTAGAGGTAATAAATGGCGCAGAAGGACGACTTTGCGTTGGCTTCGACTCGCGGCTTTCTACCGTGTAGCTAGCCCTTTCTAATTCAGCAAGTGCTTTGTCTGTTTCAGCTTTGTTTTTAGGCTTAAATGCATTACCTTGATGCTTGGCAACCAACATACGAAGCGCTGCTTTTTGTTGACTGGTCAAGTCTGCATGTACATCCCAGAACTCTTCTGGGACGAAGGCTTTTATTTCGCGCTCTCGCTCGACAACAAGCCTAACCGCTACCGATTGAACACGCCCAGCTGAAAGGCCGCGCGCAATCTTTTTCCACAGCAATGGCGACACCATAAAGCCCACAACGCGGTCTAGGAATCGGCGTGCTTGCTGCGCATTGACACGCGATATATTTAGCTCGCCCGGGTCTGAAAATGCTTCTTGAATCGCATTTTTAGTAATTTCGTTGAACACTACCCGCTGATATATCTTATCTTTTTTGCCTAGCAGCTCTTGTAAATGCCACGCAATCGCTTCTCCCTCGCGGTCCAAATCCGTTGCGAGATAGATAGTGTCAGCGTCTTTTGCGAGCTTTTTAAGTTCGTTGACTACCTTTTCTTTACCCTGCAGCACCTGATAGTGAGCCTTCCAGTCTTTCTCTGGATCAACGCCCATTCTGTCTACAAGTTTTAAGTATTCGTGACGACGAAGATATTCTTGACGCTCTTCTTCGCCTAAAGTTTTGAGTTCTTTAGCCGGTTTTTTAGGCTCTACTTTGCCTAACGCCTTCGTCGGAAGATCTCGAACATGGCCAACCGAACTTTTTACGATAAAATCTTTGCCAAGATATTTATTTATCGTTTTTGCTTTGGCTGGTGACTCGACTATGACCAGTGATTTTGCCATATAATTGAACTAAACCTATTGATTTTTAATGACTATTTACGTCAATTTCTGAAAACTGGAGCAGCCCGACACTATATATAGGGTACTCGCTCTTTTTTAACATATATCTACAAAGTGAATGGAAAACAAGATCTTCTTCATACTTATTCTTCCCACCGCTCTAAACGCGCACAAAAACTGCACATTAAATGAGCAGTGCGATTGGCATCGGTCTTAAAAGCCGTATAATGCCAGCCATTCCAACCTGACCTTACAACGCACTCAGGTTTAAAGACGTGCCGTGTTTGACTCTGAGAAAAGCGAAAGCGTTACCGTTGCTATGAACTTATTCGCAGTATCTTTAAGAATGTAGCATATGGGGTCAACAGCAAAAACTACAAGAATGAGGGAAAGTATGAAGCAGTTTGAAGTTAACTTTGATGGTCTTGTTGGCCCTACCCACAACTATGCCGGCTTATCGTTTGGCAATGTCGCTTCCCTAAACAATGCGAATGCCAAAAGCAGCCCTAAGCAGGCTGCAAAGCAGGGTCTTGCAAAAGCAAAAGCGTTGGCCGATATGGGAATGGTTCAAGGTGTATTAGCTCCGCAAGAACGCCCTGATATTGCGGCACTTCGTCGATTAGGCTTTACCGGTTCTGATGCCCGCGTGCTAGAAAGCGCTGCAAAGCAGTCTCGCGAGATTTTCTTGGCATGTTGCTCTGCTAGTAGCATGTGGACTGCAAACGCCGCCACTGTGTCTCCTAGTGCCGATACTGCCGATGGTCGCGTTCACTTTACCCCTGCAAACTTAACGAACAAGTTTCATCGCTCACTAGAGCCTCAGGTTACAGGCAATATTTTGCGCGGCACATTCGCCAATGAAAAACATTTTGCCCACCATCAGCACCTGCCAGATAACGAGCATTTTGGTGACGAAGGTGCAGCCAACCATACACGCCTATGCAGCAATTATGGGCAGGCTGGCGTTGAGTTGTTTGTTTATGGTCGTCACGCATTTGATACCAGCAAACCTGCACCGACAAAATACCCGGCTCGCCAAACATTAGAAGCATGCCAAGCAGTCGCTCGCTTACACGGTCTAGACGACGATGGCGTAGTTTACATGCAGCAAAATCCTAATGTTATCGACCAAGGTGTGTTTCACAACGATGTGATTGCCGTAGGTAACCAAAACGTGTTGTTTTTCCATGAGCAGGCGTTTTATCAAAAAGAAGCGGGCTTCAAAGAGCTTCAGGCAAAATTTGGCAGCCAGCCACTTCACTTCATTGAAGTACCTACTGCTGAAGTTTCTGTTCAAGACGCAGTAAAAACCTACTTGTTCAATACGCAAATTATAACGCTTCCAGGTGGCGATATGACCATAATAGCGCCAACTGAATGTCAGGAAAACGAAGCCGTTAAGCGTTATTTAGACAAGCTAGTTACACTAGGTACGCCAATTAAGTCGGTTAACTATTTCGATGTTAAACAAAGTATGCGCAATGGCGGCGGCCCGGCGTGTTTGCGTTTGCGCGTTGCAATGAATGACCAAGAACTTTCCGCGGTTAATCAAAATACGTTAATCAACGATACCCAGTTTGCTCGCTTAAATACCTGGGTCGACAAGCACTATCGCGATGAGCTTAGTGAAGATGACCTTCGCGATCCTCAGCTACTGATTGAGTCGCGCACTGCTCTAGATGAGCTTACGCAAATTCTGAAGATTGGTTCGGTTTATCCGTTCCAGCAGGCGTAATATCTAAACAGTTAAAAACCAAAAAGAAAGCCGGCTATTAGCCGGCTTTTTAATGCTTTAAATGGTACGTAACGTTACGGCGTAACCAAGGTACACTGGTCGGTCACACCAAACGGGTTAGCCGGCGGTGATGCGCCTTCATCGGTCACATCTTCAGCCGATATACTTAATGTATAATTCATCGAAGCCTGTGCTTCACTACCGGTAGACTGGCCGAAAACGGAAATAACAGCATCATACCAAACCGCATAACTGCTCGGATAACGGTACTCCAATTCTGCATAGCCATTTTCATCTGTTTCAGCGTTGCCGTTAGCAAAGGTTATAGTTCCCACTAATCCAGGCGTGAGCATCTCGTCGCCGTTAGTGTCTTCATTGGTTGGAGTTGTATCCAAGATGCCGTTATCGTTGATATCTTCCGTGAGACAATTCTGGTTAACTATGGCTATCCATTGTGATTCATCATCATCATATACCCAGAACCCTGTGCGATATTCACCATTATCCACATATTTTGCCGGCGCGACCGATGCAGTTAAACTCACACCTCTGACTGGCTGCCCAGCAGAGTCTGAGACAAATACACTGAAGCGCTTTAAGTATGATGTAGATGTAGGTTCTTCGAGCTCATTACCCGTTCCCAAAGAGATATCGAATGCACGAGCACCTACGGTCAAGGTAACTTGATCATCGATCGCTGAATCTTCAGCAACAAAGGCAGTAACAACTACAGACTCTAGGGTTGAAACCGAGCCTGACGTAAAGACTGTTGTAGCTATTCCCTTACTGTCGGTAGTTGCTTGAGAGGGCGATACGAATCCGGTAGACACGTCAGAGACAGTAAAGTTAACCACACTGTTTTTTACCAAATTACCATCTACATCGCGAACCACCGCGCTAATCGTGCTGGTTTGTCCATCAGGGCCTAAAATATCAGGCGATGCATCAGCAATAAGCGTGTGCGGTGTAGTAGCTATGAACTCAATTTGAGTGAGTGCTGAAACCAACACGTTACCGCTTCCATCGCTTGCCGTTGCGGTGATTGAAGAGATGCCAGCATTGTTGGCGCTAATATCAATACTTGCTTGTCCTTCTGAATCGGTTTGTACTGAAGAGTTGCCGTCAATTACGCCTCGTGATGCGCTAAAGGTCACCTCTTGGCCTACTACTGGCGTGTTGTTTTGACGCCATTGCACGGTGATAGTCTGTGTTTGCCCTAACGGCACTTCTTCTGTTGGTAAGTTAACGAAGTTAAATTCATCCTGCTGTACCTGCACCGTAAAGCTTGTTTCAGCATTAAGTGCTGATGCAGTAATGGTATTTTCTCCAGAGGCAGATGCTGTATATGACACAGTAGCTTGTCCGTTAGCCCCGGTATTAACCGTGGCGCTGCTAAGGGTGCCGTTTGTGGCACTTAAGGCAACATCTTCATTTTTTATAGACTCGCCATCTGAGTCTTGAAGGCGGATAGTATAATCAACAGTGTCATTTAAAATGACTGAAGACGCGCCGTTGATAGTTACTTCTGTTCCGGCAATTGTAATATTAACCGACTCAGTAAGGCTGCCCGCGCCGGCTGTAATAGTAATCGTACGGTTTGATTTATCGTTTTGCGACGTCAGTATTGCACGGGCGGTACCATCTGAAAGGGTAACGGGTTGCGTGAGCTGAAGCTCAACGCCATCGCCTGTCGCTGCCGAGAAGCTTACCTCAACCCCTTCCATCAACACGCTTTGCTCATTTTTAACTAGTGCAATGAGTTCGACTTCATCACTACCGCTTGAAGCCAGCTGAATACTGTCAGCGAAAAGCTCCAGAGATGCCGGGTTTTCACTTACCGTTGTACTGCCTTCAGAACTAAAAGTCGTCGAGTCTGTTTCACCAGTAGGTAAAGTAGCCGTTACTTCGCCGTCACCAGACGCGCTTCCTACCGACATACCTATTGTTGCAATACCTTCTGCGTTAGTAAGTGCAGTCGCTGTGTCATTTGAAAAGGTAGCCAGCTCATCGTTACTTAGTGAAAAGGTAAGCAACAGATCTGCCTGAGGTTCACCCAGTGAATTTGTTACCGTTGCAACTGCCGTCAACGCATTGCTCGATGAAAGGTTGTTATCAGCCTCGCCGCTATCATTTTGCAACGAGAGAGAAACGCTAATTGTAGAAGGGTCTGTGCCGGTAACTGCGGTCGCAGAAAACGTTGTCGTTCCTGTTTCGCCACTGCCTAGCGCTGCGGTAATTTCACCATCACCCGAAGCCGTGCTTGCATCTAAACGAATTCTGGCGACACCGCTTGAGTTAGTTCTTGCAGTGCCGGTATCATTTCCAAACTCGGCAAGTTCCTCGTTACTCAGGGTAAAAGTTAGCAGAGCATCTGAGTGCGGATTCCCGTCTTCATCTGTCACAGTCGCTACCGCAAACAGGCTGTTGTTTTCTGATAAGTTGTTGTCGCTTGCGCCACTTTCATTTTCTAACGATAAGGCAATTGAATAGGTAGGCGTGGTTGTACCGCCGTCTCCGCTTCCATTATCCGTGTTATCCCGAGAGACTGAAGAGCCGCCCCCACCACATGCTGTTAGCATAAATATTGCGCTAATTAAGCTTAGCACTCTCGCTAATGTCGACATAATTCGTTCCTGAACCTCTTTTATTGACAATTGCGTCGTTTTTTATGTTTAAAAATCAACTGAATCTGGCACACTACGAAAGATTAAAAATATAAAAATGCACAGGAAACATTAATGTCTTCATCTGCACATAAATATAGTTTAACCGCTCGCATATTTATCGGCATGGCTGCCGGTATCTTGACTGGTGTCTTTCTCCAATTATTGTTTGATGATAGCGGAGATTTTACTTTTTCGATATTCGGTTTAGAGCTCTCAACGTATAACATTCTTGTCGAAGGTATATTTTCTACTCTCGGACAAATATTTATCGCTAGCTTAAAAATGCTGGTGGTTCCCCTTGTCTTCGTATCCCTTATTTGTGGCACTAGTACTTTATCAGATCCAAGCAAGCTAGGAAGACTTGGCGCTAAGTCAGTCGGACTCTATGTTGTCACAACCGCAATCGCCATAACACTAGCCATGAGTATAGCTTTAGTCGTTTCTCCTGGTGACGGACTCAATCTTACTACTGAAACCACGTTCCAAGCGAAAGAGGCTCCTAGCCTTTCAGACGTTATTGTCAATATGTTTCCTAGTAACCCAATAAACTCGATGGCACAGGGCAATATGCTTCAAATCATCGTTTTTGCAGTACTGTTCGGTATAGCAATGGCAATGACGGGTGATGCTGGCAAGCGCCTTACCGCTATTTTTGAAGACATCAATACGGTAATCATGCGTTTGGTGACAATCATCATGAACCTAGCGCCTTACGGCGTGTACGTGTTGATGGCGAAGCTATTTTCAACAATAGGCGGCGAAACTATATTAAGTTTGGCGAAGTATTTCTTCTTAGTATTTGGCGTGTTAATTCTTCACGGCCTCGTAACCTACTCTGTTCTGCTAAAAGCCTTGGCAGGGCTGAACCCCATTATATTGATGAAGAAAATGCGCGACGCTGCACTTTTTGCTTTTAGTACGTCGAGCAGCAGCGCTACTCTGCCTGTTACTATGGAAACCGCTAAAAACAAATTAGGTGTTGGTAATTCAGTTTCTTCATTCACGCTGCCTTTGGGCGCAACAATTAACATGGACGGTACCGCCATCATGCAAGGCGTTGCGACGGTATTCATCGCCCAGGTTTACGCTGTCGATTTAAGTCTAAGTGACTATATGATGGTAGTACTTACCGCCACTCTTGCTTCTATCGGAACCGCTGGTGTACCTGGTGTTGGCCTTATTATGCTTGCAATGGTGTTGCAGCAAGTGAATTTACCCGTTGAAGGTATAGCGCTTATTATCGGCGTAGATAGGCTATTGGATATGACACGTACGGCAGTAAACATTACGGGTGACTGTATGGTGTCTTGCGTCGTTGCGAAGAGCGAAGGCGCATTAGATGAAAGTGTCTACAACGACCCTAAAGCAGGGTTAAAACAAGAAGATGTTGATTTCGAACATTTCGAAAGGAACAAATAGCCCATACATAGCACCAGTTGGGTGTAATGCTCACACAAAGCCAGTGTTGCAGCAGCGTACAAACTAACCGTAAAACAAGGCCAGCATTATTCGCTGGCCTTTTTTTGCTGCTGTACTGCATGAGTTTAGCTACAGCCATCACCCGCATTAGTTCGATACCGCCTTTCTGCCAGAGAAACCGTCAGTTTTCTATATGGCCAAACAGCAAAGCCTAGACAAACTAACGTAGGGTTTAACAAGTTGGTGCGTTATTGGCTATGTCATTGGCTAAGTCATTGGCTATGTTACTCGCTAGTGAAGCGCTGAAGACGGCGACACTTTTGCTGCTTTTTGCGCCGGATATAAAGTTGCGCCAATACTCAAAAACATGGCGACCAAAACTGTTATCACAACATCTTGCCAATGTAAGCTTGAAGGTAGAAAGTCAATAAAGTATATATCTCCGGAGAGTATCTCTACGCCTAAGGCTAATTCGATAAAACGAACAATATCCGAAAGATTTGGTGCGACGAGTACGGCAAGCGTTACGCCAACTACAATGCCAATGAGCCCGTTAATGGCCCCCTGCAATACAAAAGTTCTGCGTATTAAGCGGTCAGAGGCTCCCATTGTTTTCAATATCGCAATAGCGGCCTGTTTGTCTCTGACAGCCATAACTAATGACGACACTATGTTAAAACAAGCTACGGATATAACGAGAATAAGCGCTATATAGACCACAGCCCTAACAAGCTGAATGTCGTTATATAGATGCCCTTGGGTACGTGTCCAATCAGACATATAAACGGCTTGGGGGTAACTATAACCAATATCTCGCATAGTATCGTAGGCAGAAAACGGGTCATTAAGAGTAAACTGAATACCCTGGGCTTTAGATGTAATACCGATAGAGTCCGATGCCGTTGCTAAATGCATTAGCCCAAGCTGGTTGTCTAACTCTCCACCAACAGACAGCATACCTGCGATAGTTAACGTAATGGAGCGAGGCGCTTTAAAGGTCAAATCTAGGGTAGTCTGAGGAATCAATATTTGCACTGTGTCCCCAACAACTAGGCCCATCGATGACATTATGCCCTTACCTACAATGAGGCCATTTTCTTGTGCTGAAAACCGTTCCCAATCCTTATTCGTCACCCTTTCGGCATATTTATCGGCAACTTGCGTTACCGGTATACCTGTCACGCTAATGGCTTTTAACTCACCTTTCGACTGCAGCATACCCGTTAAATTTGTGTAGGGCGTCACTGATGCGATTCTGCTATCTTGGGAGAACCGGTAAAGCTGCGCATCTAAATTCTCGATTCCACTCTCGCTTTTGCTGTATATCTCTCCGTGTGGGACTACGCTCAAAATACGACTCGTCAGTTCTTTTTCAAAACCGTTCATAACGCTTAGCAAAACAATAAGAACGAAACAGCCTAACCCTATACCTATGGTGGAAGACATAGAGATGAAGGAAATGAAGCGCTGTTCTGAACGTGTCTTCCTAAATCTTTTAGCCAGTTCAAGGGCGAGCATTTTGCTCCTCCTTTGACAAAGCTTCACTAACTAACCGGCCATCTTTAATTTTCAACACCCTATCCATTTTTCCAGCAAGAGCAATATCGTGAGTCACCACCACAAAAGCAGTGCCCTTTTTCTCGCTTAAACTTGTCAAAAGCTTATAAATTTGCTCACCCGTAGAATCATCCAAATTCCCAGTAGGCTCATCTGCAAGCACAACAGAGGGTTCGGTAACTAATGCCCGTGCTATTGCCACACGCTGCCTCTCGCCTCCCGACATCGTCGAGGGTAAGTGATCGGCGCGATGAGAAAGTCCAACTTCGTCTAACATAACCTTAGCTTTACTGTGTGCTGCTTTTGTCGGCAATCCTCTTATTCTCAGCGGCATGGCTACGTTTTCTAGCGCAGTGAATTCACCAAGCAAATGGTGGAACTGATAAATGAAACCCATCTCATCATTGCGAAGTTTCGCCAGCGCATTACCACTTAATTTACCCAATGCTTTACCATTGAATTCAACTTCGCCATTAGAAGGCTTATCTAATCCCCCAAGTATATGTAATAACGTACTTTTCCCCGAACCAGAGCTTCCTAAAATGGCAACATGTTCGCCAGTTTTTATTGAAAGAGAAACATCGTGTAATACGGGGGTGGCATTACTGCCATCTTGATAGGTTTTGTTAATATTGCGGCAAATTAGCACGTCCTGCATGCGACTGTTCTTCTTAATTTTCCAGACGGTGAATGGTAGCGCTAAACACTACCAACACCAACTGAAAAATAACAGCGCTAAAACGTGTTATTGTGTGTCTTGGACGCTTTTAGCTAGCGCATCGGCAGACTGAGGCTTGCCAAACAACCACCCTTGGCCAAACCCGATAGTCAAGCCCTTCAGTTCATTACACTGTTCGGTATTTTCGACGCCTTCTGCAATCAGGTCGACGTTTAACCCCTCGGCGATGCTGACAATATGTGGAATAAGTGACGAACGAATACTGTTATCTTCCATATCCATTACGAAACTTCGGTCAATTTTAAGATAGTCACAGTTCAATGTTTTAAGCTGACTTAAGTTGGAGTAACCAACACCAAAGTCATCAATAGCAAATAAGAAGCCTTTGCTTTTGAGAGACTTGATATGTTTAACGGCACTATGAGTAGCTATCTGTTCGTCCTCAGTAATTTCCAAAACCAACTTAAAGTTTTTGACGTTCATCTCAAGAACAAAATCTAAGTCTAAACAATCTTCTCTTGTAAAATCAAAAGGGAAAAGGTTAAACGACACTTTGAACCCTTCAGGAATATTCGGGTTTTCGTTAAGCTCTTTCATCGCTGTTGTTATCATATCTACGGTGAATTCCCACGTCATGTCCTGCTCTTTGACTTGAGGAATAAACTCATCAGGATAAATAGGCCCGAATTCGTCTTCAAACCTACTCAGTACTTCACAACCAATTACTTTGCCGGTATCTAAATCAACGAAAGGCTGATAGAGGCTATAGAACTTATGTTCTTGCAGGCCTTTACTCACACGAGATTCCAAAGAGCGGCGACGGCGTAAATAATTAAACATTAACATATGCGTTAACGCTGCGGTCATCAACATGGCAAAGACAAATAAGACGATTTTCCCTGAGTGTAAGTCTAATACTCTGCCGTGATCAGATTTCACTTTTAAGCAAGTGTTGTTGTAGCGCTCGTCACACAATATAAATTGTAATGAGAAATAGCCAGTGCGCGCATTCATTTCATCCTCACTAAGTCTTGTGTCAACCAAGCCAGGGTTACCTGCTATATGATAAAATTGATCGCCATTGTAAAAAAGCTGCCAATCTTGTGTGTAGCTGTAGCCAATTACACTGTCCATATCTAATACGGCGTTGTAGCGCCCACGCTGTACAATGGTGCCAGTAGCCTGCTTATCGAAAAGTTGCAAGGGTGTATTTATCCAGAATGCATCGCCAATCTGCGTATAAAAGTCGGGCTCAGCTTCTTTAAACGGTGTTTCTAGAATTCCAAGATAAGTACTACACTTAAGTTCATTATTCTCATAAAAACCAATCTCTTTAACAAAGCGAGACCGAAATAAGGTTTTGCGCATTTCGGCCAAATTATCGAGTTCGCAGGACTGGTAAGGCAATGCGTTAAGGTAATCGAGAGTAATTTCAGCATCTCTGAAGACAAGACGAACATTGTCCAGAATTTCTTTGGCTCGGCTTTCTTCTTGTTCTTTGATAAACACAAACATAACGATGGCAAGGATAAGTGTTACCAAAGCTACGCTTAATAGAGAAACGCCAATCGCTTTTAAGTTATCTGCAAGGAAATACCGTTTTTGATCGCTTTTATTCATAGTTTCCATTGTTTTTATGCACTAACGCCCTAAATGTAGTACAAATTCAAAAAAACACACTACGATTTTAGGTCACATATTACTGTTTGTCGGGTAGTTTTTGACGTACTGCTGTTGAGGGCATAATGCCAGCCTGCATAAAGCAAGGTGCTTAAGTAACGAAAGATAAAAGCAATGTAAATCTTGGTAAGGCGCATTTGAAATAAGACAAGCGAAACACTAGCGTCGTATTTGAATTATGACTGAAGAAAATAGATGTAATTTGGAGATAACCCCGAACGGGGAATGTGTAATAGAAAGCATATCATTAATGGCGGAGCGGACGGGACTCGAACCCGCGACCCCCGGCGTGACAGGCCGGTATTCTAACCAACTGAACTACCGCTCCACATCTTCAATGTTATCAGTGAGTTGACTTGGCTGTTGTTGCCCTGTCCCCTGACTGCGGCGCAGATAATACGTATTCCCCCATGTGGAGTCAACGCTTTTTATTAATAAAATTGTCATCTGCGGTTTGTTTGCCTGTTAAATAGACATTATGTCGAAATAAAATTCAAAGTGAACAATTTAACATCGCATAATCAAAACTGTGACAAAACACGCATTAAGAATTTTCTGGTTTGCTCCCTTTCTTAAACATACCCAGTAACTTTTTAAAACCTTTCGGCTTTTCCTCCAAAGAAAGATCGGCATCAGTCGTAGCAGGAGGTTGCTTTGCAGGTGAAGACGACGGTTTAGAAGACGTACGCTTTTTGCGCATAAAAATAATAACCGCAGCAGCAATAACACCGATAAGTACAATTGACCCATTAACCGCTATCAAGATAATGGTCAAAGTTCCATTATCCATTTCTTCTTGCCCCTCTTGCGAGAATTCTTTATTTTGCGTCATAGTGGCAGGGTCCAGCTCAGGTGACGCAACTAATGGTGCACTTCCGTTAACTATCGGGTCTTTACCATCTATTAATGGATCTTCAACTTCAAGTTCTTGAGGCCCCTCAGCAACAAAACTAAATTCAGGCACATCTAAAATGAAGTCTCGCCCGTTCACTGTTGTTCCATATGCCGTAATCTTTACTCTAAAAATGCCTTCCTCATAGGCAACGATTAGATGCTCACGAGGCTCACTCCCCCCTTCAGTCAAAGAAAAGTTCTGCATGTCTGCATTGGGGAACTTTACTTTTCCATCCACAAGTAAAGAATCAATATCCACGAGCTCCCGATCAACATCAATTATGATCTTGTGATAGCCATCACCACCGCCATTCATTTCGACGTCAATAGAAACAGGGTTGTTATGTAAGACAATCGGTTGGCTTTCTTGCTCACGGGTATACATGGGAGTAATAACGCGAAAAACAGGCTTCCACTCACCCGCCGGTATTTTTAAATTAAATTGCCCGGTAAAGACACCATCTGCTGGGCGTTCGTCCATTCCTCGGCCGTCGTCTTGAAACGTAGCAATATTTTGATCGCCTGAACCAAAATTTCCGAAATTAGGATTGTTCGTACTTTTAAATTCAATATCGAGCTCGACCACATCTCTAAACTGCTTGTTATCAATAGACTCGCCGTTATTAGTGAGATACGCCGTAGATTTTAAAATTTCACCTGCAAATAAAACGTCAGGTAACGGGTCTGCATGCAGCTCTATGTTCGATATCACCATGACGCGGCTCTCTGGCAACACCTGGCCAACGGCCTGCCACGGCCCAGCAACTGGGTTTTTGATGGTAATCATGTCGAAGGTGTCGGCATCAAACCACTCTACTTTCTCTTCGTCCACTCGCCCTTGAAACAGTTTAGACCCATCAGGCCTTACAAGTACTACGGGGGCAGAGCCATACTCTCTGAAGAAAACCATAGTGATTTCTTCAACGTTGTAATCAACACGAAACCGGTTTTGTAGAAGTTTGATTGAGTTTGTGTAGCTGTCGCCTAAGTCAGTAAGGGGCGAGGTATCAACATTTTGATTATTTGACTGAGGGTTTTGTACCGCACTATCTGCGAGTTGCCTAGCGGCGTCGCGCTCGTCTTCTTGCGACTGAGCGCCAGCGCTTAAGTGTATAAACGATGATAAAAGAATTACCCAATAAAACCACACTCTCACGCTACGCTGCTCCTGCACTATTTGGCTATTTTATTTCGATTTAAATGCGTTTGGCTAAGACACCTCTTCTGGCTGAGGACGCCATAAGCATTTGCCACCCGCTTTTTCTACAATGTCCAAGCGAGCTTCATGCTGTGTTATTTCATCGGCGGTAGCTTTAATAACCTTTAATTTATTTGCGCCTCGCTTGACCCTGCGAACAGCGGTTGAGTCAGCATCATTACCCGAACTTGATGCCAATTTAAGCTTAGTCTGCCCACCGGTCATTAATAAATAGACGTCGGCAAGAATTTCAGCATCCAGCAAAGCCCCGTGAAGCGTACGGTGGCTGTTGTCTATGCCATAGCGTTTACACAGTGCATCGAGGTTGTTTTTCTGCCCAGGGTGCATTTGGCGAGCAAGGGTCAGCGTATCAAGGACATCACACATCTGGCTGGTGATGACGCCTTTTGTTGAGGCTTCCATTCCAAACTCGTGATCCATGAAGCCCACGTCAAATGGTGCGTTGTGAATAACAAGTTGTGCCCCTTTGATAAAACTTACAAATTCCTGAGCAACTTGAGAAAATGTAGGCTTGTCGGCAAGAAATTCATTGGTTATACCGTGAACTTCAATTGCCTCTTGTTCAATATGCCGGCCTGGGTTGATGTAAACGTGAAAGTGATTCCCCGTCAAACGGCGGTTAACAACTTCAACACACCCTATTTCGATAATGCGGTGGCCTTCTTTGGGGTCAATACCTGTGGTTTCAGTATCGAGAACAATTTGGCGCATGGAACCTCTACTATAATTACACTTTCATTTTTTGATAGTATATCAACCCCTTCGCAATCCGCTAAGGGAAAACACAAGATAAATTAAGCGAGTTAAACTAAAGGAAACGCTGTGGCTCAAAAGACCATTCACATTTATACCGACGGCTCGTGTCTAGGTAACCCTGGCCCGGGCGGCTACGGTGCTGTACTAATTTACAAACAGCATAGAAAAGAGTTGAGCGATGGCTTTGCCCACACCACGAATAATCGTATGGAACTGCTTGCCCCGATTGAAGCACTCAATAGCTTAAACGAGCCGTGCAACGTTGAGTTAACTACCGACAGTCAGTATGTAAAAAATGGTATTAATCAGTGGATCCATAACTGGCGTAAAAACGGCTGGCGCACTGCTGATAAAAAGCCGGTTAAAAACGCAGATTTGTGGCAGCGTTTAGACGAAGCGGTGAAAAAGCACAAAATAAACTGGCATTGGGTGAAAGGTCATTCAGGACACCCTGAAAATGAGCGTTGTGATGACCTTGCCCGCGGTGCTGCAGAAGCAAACCCAACAAAGCCAGATGAAGGCTTTGTTGGAAAGTAAAATACCTTAGCAAAGCGTCTTTAGTGAGAGTCTTTACTAAAAGCTCTCACCAATAGCTTTTAGTGAGGACGTTTACCACAAGCTTTTGACATGAGCTTTTACCAAGAGCTTGTTACCACGCGCTTTTACCAAGAAATGACCAACTTGCCCTGTGTGTCGTTGTTTTCCAATCGCGCATGAGGCTTATCGATATCATCAATACTATAGTGAGTATCGATATTTACATTCAGCTCTTCATTTTCAAAAGCGGGCAAACATACGTTAGAGAAGTCACGTATCAAGTCTGCTTTATAGTCGTCGCTTCGATTTCTCAGTGTTGTCCCAATAATCGAGGCTCTCTTTCCTAAAAGTAAGGCCATATCAAGGTTATCAGCATACCGACCTGCTAGCATGGCTAGGTAAACTACTTTGCCGTCTTGCTTCAGCACTTTGAGGTTTCGGTTAAGATAATCGCCACCAACCATATCAAGCACCATATCAACGCCTTCAGGCCATACTTTTTTTAGAACGTCATCAAACTTCTGCTGTTTGTAGTTAATAAGATACTCTGCGCCATTGCTTTCACAAAGGGAAAGCTTGTCTTGGCTTGAAGCCGTTACAGCACTATGCACGCCCCAATATCGACATAGCTGAGTGGCGGCCAACCCCACACCACTTGCGCCCCCGTGTATCAAGGCTCGTTCAGCGGGCTTAATATGAGCAATCGTGCGTAAACACTGAAATGCGGTAAGGAAAACTTCGGCAAGACCTGCAGCTTCAAAAAATGGCATGCCCTTAGGGATAATCATTAGGTGAGCAGGATTGACAATGACTTCAGTGGCATAGCCACCACCTGCGACCAAACCAAATACTTCATCACCTTCTTTAAAGGTACTAACATCACTAGCAACTTCTGTTACAACGCCCGCTACCTCTAACCCGAGGATTTCACTTTCCCCTGGCGGTGGTGGATAACTACCTTGACGCTGTAACGTATCTGCTCGATTTACACCGAATGCTTTTACCTCTACTTTTACTTTTCCCGATGTAAGCGATAACCCATCACATTCCTTAACAGTCAGTTCGCTTGGGCTGCATCCTTTTTCAAAATCCACATAGCGCATACTTTGCATCCAATCCTAGTCTTAAAATTTTAATCGTAATTTGTCTACGTACTTCTCTATCAATCAGTTTGGGTTTCTTCTAAGTTTATAACAGTGGGCATTGATAATATTCAACACAGAACCTTTGAAAATGCGTATAATCGCGGCCATTACCGTAAGCATCTAGAATGGCTTACATCAAATATATATTGTCTAAATTGCCACGAGAGCCTACATGTCAGCACAGGTCATATTACAACCGTCCAGAGATAAATCACTTCGCCGTAAACACCCTTGGATTTTCGAGAGCGCCGTGGCTGAGTTAAAAGGCCGTGCTCGAGTTGGTGATACGGTAGATGTTTTCGACTCTGAAGGCGATTGGTTAGGAAGAGGCGCTTATTCTCCAAATTCTAAAATTCGCGTTCGCATGTGGACGTTTAAAAAAGATGAAAGCATTGATAACGGCTTTTTCTTACGCCGTTTAGAAACTGCGCTAACGCTGCGTAAGCGCTTGTTCGACCCAACTAAAACAAATGCGTTTCGTTGGATAGCGTCAGAAAGCGATGGTCTTCCCGGTATTACTATAGACCTGTACGACAATGTTGCCGTGGTGCAGCTTCTTAGCGCTGGCGGTGAAAAGCACCGAGATAAGATAGTATGGGCAATCACCAAGCTAATGCCTGATGTTCACGTCTATGAGCGCAGTGACGTTGATGTACGCAAAAAAGAGGGGCTAGAGCCGGTAACAGGCGTGCTTCACGGCGAGCCACCCATGCAGGTTACAGTAAAAGAAAACGGCATTAATATTGTTGTTGATATAGAACATGGTCATAAAACCGGTTTTTATCTCGACCAGCGTGATAGTCGTGCCGCCGCTGCACACTACGCGAAAGATGCCGACGTACTCAACTGTTTTAGCTACACAGGTACGTTCTCGTGTTATGCCCTTTCTGGCGGTGCCAAGTCAGTGACTAACGTTGATGTGTCTCAACCTGCTTTAGATTTGGCTAAACATCATGTGGCAATTAATGGACTAAGTGAGGACAAAGCGCATTTCATCAACAAAGATGTATTCAAAGCGCTAAGGGAGTATCACGAAAAGGGCAAACAGTTCGATATGGTCATACTCGACCCACCAAAGTTTGTTGACAGCAAAGCTACATTAAACCGTGCTGCCCGCGGCTATAAAGACATTAATATGTACGGTATCCATGCGGTTAAATCTGGTGGATTGTTGCTGACTTTTAGCTGTTCAGGTCTTATGCCTGCAGATTTATTCCAGAAGGTTGTCGCCGACGCTGCGCTCGATGCTGGCCGCACAATAAAAATCATTGCAAGGCTAAATCAAGCGTCTGACCACCCTATTATTGGTAGCTACCCCGAAGGCTATTACCTGAAAGGTTTAGTCTGCGAAGTCACCGACGATTAGAAATGAAAAAGCGCCCTCGTTCTTATAAGAACTTGGGCGCTGATTTCACTTATTGAATTAACGATAGGTGATTTAAATAGCTTAGAAAGCGAGCAATAAACCTTACATTCTAAGAAGCGAAGGTTATATTGTTTGAAAAGTCACTATTATTTGAAAAGCCATTCGATAGCGGCTGTGAAGATTCACTTACTTTCCCTTCAGTAGCCTCCTCTTTACTATCTAATTTTTTCCATACCATTTCGTGGAAGTAAAACGCCACAGTATTAATTGCAGGCTCAACTAGTGCTACCGCACCGCCTACTACCAAGCTACCCGTAAGTAGGTAGGCTACCGTAAAGGCTACTGAAAAGTGCATAAAGGCAAAGGTAATTGTCTTTTTCATAATAATCGCTCTATCAAAAGTTGAATTCTGTTTGCTTTCGCATTAATGAGAATTATTATCAATTGTAGACAAACATTAAAATAGAAAAAATTGAACGGCTTATTCGGAATACTGAATGGAAATGATGATGAGAGACGATGCCGTCATTCACAGGAGACCATCCATAAAGACTGGTAATCAGTGTAATTTCGGCGAATATATGTCGAAAATACTATTGAAGAAACTCTCGTGTATTACGACTGAATGGGGCGAAGGGGGGAGCTTCGCCTAAATAACAGGAAAGTGACTACTTCATCTGAGAAATTTCAACACCTATTATGCAACTAGACTCAGATTCTGGCTTACAGCGTACAACGGTCGCCAACGCGGCCAAAGAAGGAATTTGAGAACTAGATGATTCGATAGCAACACTCACCTGAGTGCCTACTTCAATCGAGGGTTCATCAACCTCTAAAGACATACCAGTAGCGCTGATATCTCTACACATTGCCTGCATGGTGCGGCTCGACTCATCGTCAGTAATTTGCAACTGACACGGCGAATTTACCATCATCCTGAAAAAATTTCGCTTATCGTCGTATCCCAACATGTCTACTTCTCCCGATTTTTAGCTTTACGCTTTCGACTACACTGTTGTTATAGGGTGATGACGATAACTTGTCAATCGAACTGTCCAAAATTTATTCAGCAATGTTGTAAAAATGATATTGGTCTTACCTCAATAACTTTATGGTAATGTGCTGCAATCGACAAAACAGCATACCTTGCTTCTATTATTTACAAATAATTAAGCCCTGCGACACTATGTTCTACGGCGCTTTAATTGATTAATCATTCTAAGTAGAAGCGCTTCCTGTTTGGAAAGCTAGGCGTTACCCATTGTCTACATCAAGAGCCTTATTAAAAGTCCGCCAAATGAAGCGTAATGCGCTTCGCTGATATGGGGTAGGCCGTACCAAGCTGTTGCGCAAACAAAGAAACACGCAGTTCTTCTATCATCCAGCGCACATCATCAAGGGCTTGAGGCACCTTACCTTTGGGGTACTTACTGCACGTTTTTTCCCACTCTTTAATCGACTTTTCTACGGTTACCTGATGCATTCGGTCTTTGTTGGGGTCAATAGGTAGCTTCTCAAGACGACGGGCCAAGCCTTTAATATAGCGGTTCCAATCTTCTAACCTGCTCTCACCAATTTCAGAAACAAAACCAGGAAACACTAACGATGCCAAGTGGGCTTTACAGTCACCTAAAGCGTTTATCATGGTCAGCGGCACGTTACCTTTCATTTGCTTCTGGCACTGGTGCGCAAGGGTAAGCCCCAGCTCCACTTGTTTTGCAATCTCTAACACCCTTTCGTTAATGTTCGCACGAGCAATCTCTAAACAGGCTTCAAAGTCGGCTTTGCTGCGAATGTCGGTGTTATTGGTTTTGCAGTAATCACCGACAATGGCGTCAATACCGGCAAAAATACAGTCATCAATCAGTGCCTTCACTTGCCCGAATGGGTTGAAATACAAACCCAGTTTGGCTTTGTTGGGTAATTTGCTTTGCAAATAATTAAGCGGCGACGGCATCGCGTTTTTAATCAAGACATTCACGCCTTGCTTATGCAGAACTTGGGCTTTATCCGCTTCTTCAATGAGCGCAATATCTACTTTATCGCCCTTTTGCACCAATGCAGGAAACGCCTGAACTTCAAATCCGCCTACCTTTTGCACAAAGGTTTCCGGTAGAGTTTCAAAATCCCATTGTTCTATGTTATTTCGCTCTAACTCCGGTGTTGCGGCTTTCTCAAAGGTTTGCTTAACCTGCCCTTCACACTGCTGTTTAAGCGCATGCAGGTCGTCACCTTTGGCAATATCATCACCTTTGTCGTTCACTACCGCAAAGTGCATTTTTAAATGCTTATCAAGCTGGGGTAAATTCCATTCTTCACTTTCAATGATAACGCCTGTCATTTTACGCAGTTTATCGGTTACGGCTGCAATCAAAGGCACAGGGCGATTGTTTTTATCCGTTTCGCTGATATCAGCAAGACACGCTTCAGCAAAATTAGGCGCAGGCACAAAATTACGGCGCAAACGTTTGGGCAAGGTTTTGATTAAACCTACTATGAGGTCGTGCCTTAGCCCCGGCACCAGCCAATCAAAACCTACGTTATCAACTTGATTGAGTACAGGTAGCGGGATCACTACCGTTACGCCATCATCTTCAGCGTTCGGTTCAAAGTTATAGCGTAGCGGCAGCGTAATATTGCCTTGGCGCCATACATCAGGGAAAACATTTGCTACTGACTGCCCAGGCTGCTGACGATACACGTCTTCTTCTTTAAACGTTAAACTGTCGTTGCTTCCGTGCTGTCTAAACCACTTTTTAAACGCCGCATCGTTATTGGCTTCAACTGGGATACGCTTGGCATAGAAACTAACGAGTTCTTCATCATCAACAATCAAATCGCGACGACGGGTCTTTTGTTCAAATTCATCTGCTTGTTCCAGCAGTGCCTGATTTTCCTGTAAGAAGCTGTAATTGAGCTTAGTATTGCCCTCTACTAACGCTTCACGGATAAATAACTCGTGGCAGATTGGTGGGTCGATAAGGCTATAAACCTTCGCACGCTTCATCACTATGGGTAACCCGAACAAGGTTACTTTCTCGAAGGCAATCACCGCACCGCGTTTCTTCGACCAGTGTGGCTCTGAATAGCTTCGTTGCACAACATGCTCGGCCAAAGGCTCTACCCATGCTGGGTCTATTTTTGCCACCATGCGTGCAAATAACTTAGAGGTTTCTACAAGCTCGGCTGCCATTACCCATTTTGGCTGAGACTTTGATAACCCTGAGCCTGGAAAAATTAAAAAGCGTGAATTGCGTGACCCCATATACTCGCGCTCTTTGTCTTTAAAACCCATGTGCGACAGCAAACCGCTAGCAATAGCTTGGTGAATAGCCTGATAATCGGCTTCTTGCTTTGAAATGCCAAAGCCCAGTTCAGCAATAGATTTTTTGAGTTGGCTAACAATGTCTTGCCACTCACGCATACGTAAATAGTTGATGAAATTTTGCTTACACCATTTGCGCAATTGGTTTTGGCTCAGCGCGTTTTGTTGCTCTCTAAACGCCACCCACAAGTTGTAAAGACTGATAAAGTCAGAATCTTTATCGTGGTATTCGCTGTGCTTCTCGTCTGCTTGCTGGCGTTTTTCCTGTGGTCGCTCTCGTGGGTCTTGAATTGAAAGCCCGGCTGCAATCACCATAACTTCGCTGAGCGCGTTTGTACGCTCGGCTTCTATCACCATGCGTGCATAGCGTGGGTCGATGGGCAATCGTGCTACCTGACGACCCAGCGGGGTAAGCTGCATCTTGCCACTTTGCTTCGTTTTTCTATTAGCTTTGCCTTTCGCAATAGCTTGGATTTCTTCAAGTAAACGGAAACCGTCGTTAATATTACGGTTATCAGGCGGCTGTACAAACGGAAAAGCAGCAATATCGCCTAACCCTAACGCAAGCATTTGCAAGATAACCGATGCAAGGTTGGTTCGCAGTATCTCTGGGTCAGTAAATTCTGGGCGGCCTAGATAGTCTTCTTCACTGTATAGGCGGATACAGATACCGTCAGACACACGGCCGCATCGCCCTGCCCGCTGATTCGCTGACGCTTGAGAAATTGGCTCAATAGGCAGTCGCTGCACTTTACTTCTAGCGCTGTAGCGTGAAATACGGGCAAAGCCTGGGTCAATTACGTATTTAATGCCAGGAACCGTTAGCGATGTCTCGGCCACATTGGTAGCAAGCACAATGCGCCTGCCGCTGTGAGACTGAAATATGCGGTTTTGCTCTGCCGCCGACAACCTGGCGTAAAGCGGAACAATTTCAGTATTGCGATAATGCTGTTTGCTCAAAGCATCTTGGGTGTCACGTATCTCGCGCTCCCCGCTTAAGAACACTAAGATATCGCCTGGCGCCTCACGCATTAGCTCGTCGACAGCGTTTACGATGGCATCACTTTGATCTATATCGTCATTATTATCTTCTGGCGCGTGATAACGAATCTCAACCGGATAGGTACGTCCGCTCACTTCAATAATTGGCGCATTATTAAAGTGTTTAGAAAAGCGTTCCGGGTCGATGGTAGCTGACGTAATAATAAGCTTCAGATCAGGGCGCTTATCTAACAGCTGGCGCAGATAACCTAACAAGAAGTCGATATTAAGGCTTCGCTCGTGGGCCTCATCAATGATGATAGTATCGTACTGATTTAAGAAGCGGTCTTGCTGCATTTCAGCTAGCAGCATACCGTCGGTCATAAGCTTAACGTAGCTTCGCTCGCTTACCTGATCGCTAAAGCGAATTTTAAAGCCCACCTTTTCGCCAAGGGGCGTGTTTAGCTCTTCGGCTATTCGAGTCGCTACGCTTCGTGCCGCTAGTCGTCTAGGCTGAGTGTGGGCTATCATGCCGTTTACACCGCGGCCTAACTCTAAGCATATCTTAGGTAGCTGTGTCGTTTTACCCGACCCGGTTTCACCCGCAACAATCACGACCTGATTGTTTGCTATCGCTTCTTTGATGTCTTCTTTTTTATCGCTAACCGGCAGCGGTGGGTATTCAACGTTAGGAAGATTGTCCTTGCGCCAATTACGCTTCTCTATTGATGTGTTGATGTCGCTTTCTAGTTTTTCAAACTGGGCGTTTAAGTTTTCTTTGCTAACTACGTTGTCACGTTCTGAATCTTTGTGATTATCTGCCTTTTTCTCCGCGCCTTTTCCGTCAACACCAGATGTACCGTTCACTTTTTGTGCAAGCTGCGTAATACGGCGCTTTAAGCGAAACTTATCTGCGCTTAAACAATCGTCTAGTTTGTTGTAAAGAGGTTTTATAGCAAGTGGTGAAGACAAAGTGACATCCTAAAGCGAGGTTTTAATCATCAATAAAATTCGGGCGGTGATCCTAGAAGATACCGCCCTAAAAAGCCAGCGTGTTAAGCGTTACGAGAATTTAAGCGCTTTGGGTTAATTCATCGTCCTGCGGAGTTTTAAAACGGGGAAAGCCAAACCAAATGGCCGCCACGCCAAACACAAAAATAAGCATGGGGTACCAGCAATAAGGCGTAATGGCCAAAGGTGAAATGCCCACTACGGCCGCTGCACTTAAAAGCTGCGCGCCATAGGGAACCAAGCCTTGAAAGCTGCACGAAAAGATATCCAGTAATGACGCTGTACGGCGTGGGTCTACGCCGTATTTTTCGTTCAGGTCTTTAGCAATTGGGCCTGCAGTAACAATGGCAATGGTATTGTTCGCCGTTGTAATGTCTAAAAAGCTGACCAAGCCTGCAATACTAAATTCCGCGCCTTTCTTTGATGTAACTTTGCGGGTCAAGCGTTCGATTAACCAGGTTATACCGCCATTAGCGTGCATGAGCGCTACAATGCCACCTATGGTTATGGCAATCATCGCCAAGTCCTGCATCCAGCCCATCCCTTTTTGGATGCTTTGCATCATGGAAAGTGGCGTAAAGCTGCCTTGCAGCAAGCCCACTACGCAAGCACTGGCAATACCCACTGCAAGTACGCTGATGACGTTAAACCCTGTTAGCGCGAAAGCAATAATGCACAGGTACGGCACTATGCGCCAAAAATCGTAGCTGCCGCCTTCAACAATGCCAGAAGTATCAACATCGACCATAAGCAGTAATGCCATGGTAACGATGCAGGCCGGTACAGCCACCATTAAGTTTGCCTTAAACTTGTCTTTAAGCTGTACGCCTTGCGTACGGGTTGCTGCAATGGTGGTGTCTGAAACAAACGAAAGGTTGTCACCAAACATAGCGCCGCCCACGACAATACCCAGCGCCATTTCCACCGGCAGCCCGAGGCTTGTGGCAAGGCCTGCACCTATGGGTGAGAGCGCAGTAATGGTGCCCATGGACGTGCCCATGGAAAATGATATAAAACAGCAAATCAAAAACAGGCCTGGCAAAATAAGTGCAGAAGGCACAAATTGTAGCGCCATATTAACTGTGGCATCTCGTGCACCAATATCAATAGTCACGGCATAAAACGCACCAGCCAGCAGAAATATCAGCACCAAAAGAATAATATTCTTATCGCCACCGCCTTTACAAAAGGTTTGTACTTTTTCAGAGAAGCTGACCTTTTTACCTTTCGGATTTAAACATAGGCCATACCCAGCGCTGATAAAAAACGCCACCAAAATAGGCATCGCAGTAATATCGTTTGTGGTAATTCCTGTCACTACAACAAGAATTACAAAAAGCAAAATAGGCGTTAAACCTAACGGGTTGGGTGCGATAGAATTTGGTGCAATGTCGTTATTTTCGTGCACAGAAAACTCTCTTTTGGTTTTTATTGCGTAACAGCAAAAGTTTAAAGGCTACGCGGAAAAGCCACCTTAAGGGTGTGAGTGCGTAAAACAAGCTTCAACAAGACCATATCTTTTTGGTCTTTGACGATGCAAAGCTAAGGCTGCAAAGGATAAAAGGTTTTAACGATATTGAAAAGACATTTACTTTCCAATGATTATGTCATAACAGACCGTACAGAGAATTACCCTCTCAATGAGACTTACAAAGTTTGTAATTGCGTCGTATTACAGCAGGCATAGTAGTTCTACGTTAAGCTGACGCGACAAAGAGTATTGCTTTTTTAAGAAGTGGACCACAACCACCTTGCTGCTGGGGGGCAGCGTCACATAGTTATATCGTAGGGTTGATAGTGCACTGAGATGTTAATTACAGAGGTCTTATGTTCGACACATAAGGGGCGAACACGATTTACGGTCTCTGATTAACTTCTAAGTTCGCTAGGGGTTTTACCTGTTAGTCGTTTTACTGTACGACGAAAGTTAGGCAAATCGTTAATGCCCATTGCATTGGCCGCAGCCTCGTTACTCACCTTGTGCACCGATAAAAGTAAAAGCGCATGATTGCGCTGAACTTCTTCAGACAGAGCGCGATAGCTAGTGCCGAACTCTTTTAATTTCCGTTTCAGCGTTGCTACGCTGACGTCTAGGGTTTCCGCCAATTCAGGCAATCCGATATTAGGCGAGTGCGTGTTAGACGAAGCACAAACGTAACGTCTCACAAAGTCAGGCAAAGACAAGCGGTTTTGCTGTTCAATAGAACTCCTTTCTTTCGTTTGCGTTGCGCTGTTACTTGGTAAATCTTCCATAGATGCGTGCAATTCAACAGAGTCTATCGGCTGAGTTGTCAGCCCTAAGGGTTGGCTTGTTACCCTTTTTTCAATGCAAATACTGTTAAAGCGGCCATTAAACGATAATTTAAGCCCAAGGTGCGTTTCATAGTCAGCGATATTCTTCGGTCGACTGCCTGTGAAGGTAAAAGACAAAGGTATTCGCTTATTCGTAATACTTTTAATGAGCGCCACCAGCGTTGAAAATGCAACTTCAAGAGTGAATTGAAGCTGTTTGCTGCTTGCGCCAGTAAACTGAGGCACTAGCATTATTTTGTCGGCACTTTCAAACCGCTGAAACTGACATAGCGGTAAGCTATACCACCTAAATGTTTGGCGTTGAGTAAGGTGTAGAAGTAGCTGATCAATATTTTCGCATGCTTTAAGCACATGTAGCGGACTAGTAAGCCACTGCGAGGCTAAAGCACCACCCAATAAAAAACTGACATCGTTACCTTTGGTTTGGCTGTGAACATTGCCTAACAGCGATGAATACTGGTTTATGCTTACTAGCGAATTGGGTTGTAACGACTCCTCAAAAATACCTGTACCGCGCAAGAGCTTATTCTTATTACCGCCACGAGAGAGTGCCACATTGAGCGCTGCCTTTACCAGCCAATACCCAGCGATCACTTTATCTTGGCTCGACATCACTACATTGTCACTACCAGTGACACCCACGCTACATACACGGGTTGAATGGCAACGCTCAGCACCTGCCGCTGCATTTTCGTTTGCAGAATCTTCTAGTGCGTTAATTCGTGGTAACGTTAAATCCATTAGACATTCACCGCAGGCATCTTCGTGCACATACACCAGCTATTTTCACCAATCTGACCAAACTACGCTGCACTGTCATGAGAACACTCAAGCTCTAACAGCATGGTGTTTAGCACAGTCGCAAGGCGCTGATTAGGTAACAGCGTCACTTGAGCACTGCGTGCGGTGGTGTAAATAGCGTTGGCATTGAGGCTATGTCTAAAAGACAGATGCTGAATACTTACTTTGATATCATTCAGAATAACATCGGCCTGCATGGGCGAGACGTCTGGCATCAAAATAGCAAACCTATCACCCGCGTAACGACACGCTAGATCTTGCTGGCGCAAATTCATGATCACCAATTGCGCAATGTCGTGCAGATACCTGTCGCCTTCTGTATACCCATGCTTTTGATTGAACAATGAAAAATTGTTGATATCGATGATGGCAATTACAGCCGACTTCCCGGATTGCTGTAATTTATTTATTTGTGCTTTCCAATACTCTGCACGGTAAAGCTGAGTAATCGGATCGATAGCATCGTGATCCCGAACGTCCCATTCACGACGTCGTAATTGCAAATTTAACGCACGCTGCTCTAGGTGCCATTGATAAAGTGCCGCGGTCATCACTACCATCCCCACCGCCGCAGGGTAAGACTCAATCATACTTATCCAGTAAGCCGCCTCGGGGTAATGAAAAAATTCGTCTAAGAAATCTAAACTGACAGAAAACAAGAAAAAGCCTAGCCCTATAATAAGAAGGCTAGTCACTTTTCCAGGAGGACGGCTAGCGAGCGCTGCTAGCATCCACGCAAGCGTTAAGAAAGCGATGCTCCCCTCCCCCACAATATCTAGGCCATATATCACGGTGCTTTCTTTTGCATTGCCAAACATAAAAGCTAGGCACACCGCCAAGGTTACCACGCAAAACGTAAATACCAGCCAAAGCTTGTGATGTCTAAATTGTGTTGAATTTGTAAAGGTAAACATAATGCTCTCTTTGGATATCTCTAATATTGAATACATCACGCGTCAGTCCAGCGGCTTCCAGCGCTTAAAACAAAACGAGAGTCTTGCCCAAATTTGTTGAAACTGTCGAGGGTCAGTTTGGCTCATCAATGTGACATCTTGATGGCAAATATTTCAAGGAACGTGAAAAAAGAAACACAAACCAAGTAAAATCATGAACTTAAGACAGGGTCAATTTAGCTCATCGATTTGAGAGTTAGCGACAATTGCCGAAAGTAAGCCCATTGCTCCATCAAATCGTCATATAACTGTCATGGAGCATTCTTAGGGTACTTAGTCATTAACTTAGCACTTACTTCACACTCCTATTGACTGCTTAATTGATTGGAAAATAAATGAAAATTAAAACCGCGTACTCTTCTCTTACACTTGCCTGCATAGCGGCGCTAGGCCTTAGCGTTGCATCGCCTGCTTTAGCGGCGGATGGTATCATTATTGGTTCAGTAAAAGACGCCGCCAAAGCACGCAGCTATACAGGCGCACAAATTAGAATTGTCGAGCTAGGGCTTGTGACCGAAGCAGGTAGAGACGGCACGTTTCGCTTCCCTTCTATTCCTGAAGGTACTTACACACTAGAAATCTCTTATCTTGGTGAAGATACCGTCACGCAAACGATTAACGTGACAGACAATGGTATTGCCCGCGCTGCCGTCGAATTTGGTAGCGGCGATACCATTGATGAGATTCTGGTGCGCGGCCAACGAAGCGGACAGGCAAGCGCCATTAACCAGCAACGCGTATCTGACCGTATCTCGTCTATTGTTTCGGCAGACGCTATTGGTCAATTTCCTGATCAGAATGCTGCGGAATCGCTACAACGTTTGCCCGGCCTCTCTATAGAACGTGACCAAGGCGAAGGTCGCTTTGTGGGAATTCGCGGTATCGACCCAAACCTTAATAACGTAACCATCAACGGGCTAAATATTCCTTCGCCGGAGTCTGGCGTGCGCTCTGTTGCGCTTGACGTTATTCCCTCAGAACTTATTCAAACGTTAGAGGTATCGAAATCTGTAACCCCAGATATGGATGGCGACGCCATTGGTGGCTCGGTGGCGGTAAAAAGCGTAAGTGCCTTTGATAAAGCCCGTGATACCGCAAGCGTTACTGTACAAGCAAGTCAGAATGATTTAGTGGATAAAACCAGCCCAAAGCTGTCTGGCACCTTTACTAAAAAGCTTTCATCTGAATGGGGTGTGGCCGGCGCTATCTCTTACTTTGACAGAGACTTTGGTTCGGATAACGTTGAAAGTAACGGTGATGACGAGCTTGAGCAACGTGACTACACAATCACTCGCGAACGTTTAGGTAGTGCGCTGAACATTGATTTCCGTCCCGACTTCAACAACCAGTATTTCCTTCGCACACTATATAGTGAATTTTCTGATGACGAATACCGTCAGGCCAACATTTTCACTTTTGACGGTGAAGACTCGGAAATAGAAAGAGAAAGTAAAGATCGTTACGAAAGCCAAAGCATCTTTACAGTGGCACTAGGTGGTGAGCATCAGTTAAAGACGTGGAGAGCAAACTGGCAACTTGGTTATGCGAAGTCTGATGAAGACGAACCAGACGCTTTGTATTACGTTTTTAAAACGGAAAACGACAGCATTGACGCTGATTTAAATACCATGCGCCCAACAGTGTCGCAAAACGCTGATGCCATGGACTTATCTACCTACGAGGTAGATGAAATCAGTTTTGAAGATAACTACACCAAAGATACAGAAACCAGTATTAAATTTGACGCATCACGCCCTGTTAACGTAGGCGGATACATTGGTGAATTCAAATTTGGTTCAAAATACCGCAGCCGAGAAAAAGACAGAGACAGCAGCATCACAATCTTTGATGGCGACTTTGACGGGCTAGATGCCTCTCAGTTTGGTACTGCTAGCCCAGAGTATGCACTCGATAATTTCGGGCCAGGGCTTAATCGCGGCGTTATGCGCAGCTACTTTAACGATAACCGCTCAAGCCTCGAAGTAGACAGCCTTAATTCAGAAGTTGAATCTCGCGGTGCCACGTATGTAAATGAAGAAGATATTTTTGCCGCCTACGTGATGGGCAGCGTTGATATTGAAAAGCTTCACTTAGTCGCCGGTGTTCGCTATGAGCGTACCGACTTTTCAACGTCAGGCATGCGCGTAGAGCTTGTTGAAAATGAACAAACCGATGTAGAAGAAGTGGTCAACACACCATGGGAAGCTGAACGCGACTATGACTACTGGCTACCGAGTGTAAACGCCAGATATACATTTTCTGACAAGCTACAGCTTCGTGCCGCCTACACGCAAACCATTTCACGTCCAAAATTTGAAGATGTGGCTGCGTTTCAAATTATCGAAAGTAAAACCGAAGAAGACGATGGCGTTTTCGTTACGGAACGTGAGGCAGAAGTGGGCAACCCAGAGCTTCAGCCTTATGAAGCGCAAAACGTTGATTTGTCAGTTGAATACTACCCTGGTGACATTGGTGTAATTTCAGCAGGATTGTTCTATAAGAATATCGACAACTTTGTTGTGTATGCCGATGTTGCAGGTACCACTGGCTGGGAAGGTTTTGAAGAAGTTATTCAGCCAATAAATGGCGACTCTGCTGACTTGACTGGTCTGGAACTTTCTTGGGTCAAAGCCTTCAATAACGGGTTTATTGTATCTGCGAACGCAACGTTCACAGACTCCGAAGCCACTACATTCTTAGACGGTGAAACGTTCGAAACTCAGTTACCTAACCAGTCAGATCGCATTGGCAACTTAACCATTGGTTACGAAGCGAATGATTTCAGTGTACGACTTGCTACCACGTATAAAAGTGAAAACTTCGAAGAAATTGACGGTGATATGCTGAGATTTGAAGATGACCATGTACAAATTGATTTCATGGCCCGCTATTACATTAACGACAGCATGCAGGTGTATTTCAACGGCATAAACCTAGGTGACGAGCCTTTCTATAACTACTTTGATACGCGCAGTCAAAACGCGCAGTACGAAGAGTATGGCCGTACCTTTGAGCTAGGTTTCACTTGGCAGCTTAACTAGTCACTTTTATTTGTTGTTAATATTCAGATGTTCGCAAGCTTCTAACATGGGGCTTGCGTCATCTGCATTTGAGAGTCTTTCATGCACGGTTTACCCACACTCGCCCCAACCACAAAGCCAACATTCGCAACCTTGTTTGCGGTTGCGTTTTGTTTCACCTGCTGCCTTACCTCAGAATTTGTAAAGGCAGAGCAAACAAGCCCCGCTTACTCCGCGGCAAAAACTAACGTAGCTATTGAAAATGCGAAGGCTACCAACGAGCAGTATTCACATGATTATTATGTGCACACCACTATTGAAGGTTTATCGGTACCGGATGACGCGGTTTCTTTTTTAACGTTAGGTGATTGGGGCCGCAACGGCCACTTTTATCAAAAACACGTTGCAAAATGGCTAGATGTTGCAAGCTATCAACTAGATGCCGAATTTATCGCAACCACCGGCGATAACTTCTACGACAACGGTGTTGCCTCAATTGACGACCCTTACTGGCTGTCTTCTTACGAAGCTATTTATCATCAACCTCATTTATTCATCGACTGGTACCCTGTGTTGGGTAACCATGACTATCGAGGAAACTGGCAGGCGCAAATAGATTACAGCACTAAGAGTCGACGATGGGAAATGCCGGCGCAGTATTACAGTAAGACTCTAAAGCTTGACGATGGAAGCTCAGCTCTCTTGTTGTTTATCGATACGTCTCCGCTAAACCCCGACTATGCAGGCGAAGCTAAATACCAGGAAGCCTACTCACAAGGAGCGTCTGAGCAGCTTGATTGGATAAATACTATGTTGGCCAAAGAGCAATATACCTGGAAAGTTGTCATTGGCCATCATCCACTTTATTCAAGTGGTAAACGCTACGGTAAAACAAAAGCTATCAAAGACGTGTTAGAACCCATTTTCCACAAACATGGCGTCAACCTTTATGTTGCTGGGCACGAGCACGACCTTCAACACAACCAATTACCCGGGGATGGCCTAGTGCACGTAGTGTCCGGTGGCGGCTCAGAAGTGCGCCCTGTTAGTAACTACGACTTTACGCAATTTGCAAAATCGACCGGCGGCTTTGTCAGTGTAAGCATGACAGCTAAAAACATCTTCCTTAATTACATCGATCACAAAGGGAAGACGATTTACACCCACACAATGAATAACGCCCGCACAGTATCTTCGCCGAACACGATTCAGGATTAATGATGACAATGGATAACCAAAAAACAAAAGGGCTACACCGAGCAGTAGCAAAGACCGTCGTTTTTACCGGTGCTCTAGCAACACTCTTTAGCTGTGCAGCTCAAAATATAACAGCCACAAAAAACCAAATCGAGCCTACAGGCACTGTACTTACGCTTACACATCTTAAAAAAGGTTTTGAGCAAACGCTTTATTACCAAAACAATGATCACACTTATAAATACACCCAGGCTAACGCTAACAAAGACACCCATGCTAACAGCACAAAAAACACAGCGCTTACAAAGACACCCATGCCAGTAGCGTCTTACGATGACCCCCATGGCAATCATACGCTTAAAGTAGCGCAGTCAAAGAAAAGTCATTCTTTCGAAGACACCCATGTTATTGACCTTCAAATAAACGAGCATAAAGGCATTTCACTTACTAACAGCCAAGGTAAAACTCAATTTATTGAAGGCAGCTACACGTTTGCTCACGCTGAAGTAGCTAACTCTACGAACAAACAATGGGTGTCTTTGGTAGTGTTTAATAACAACACGCAACATATTGAAGCATATCGCATATCTGTTGACACCCTGACAGTGCAACGGCTGCTTAGCCAAGCCGCCAAAGGCTCTGAGGCCATTTGCGCAGCAATGAGTGCGCAAGGACACCCTCACATTATCAATGTGGATGCCACAGGCACCCTCAATCAATATGAACTACACCATGATGAGTTTTTATCGCTACGCAGTTTCGCCATAGGCCCTGGCATTAAAAGTTGCAGTGTTGACCTAGATACGCAAAACATCTATTTGGCGGATGAGTTCGCCGGGGTATGGAAGATTAACGCCCATATAGAAAGTGAGTTAGAGAAAACGCTTATCTTTCATGACGCAGATACACCAGTCGAAGGCGTGAGCGTCTTACCCTCTACAACCCTAAGTTCAAATAGCAGTCTTGTCGGTTGGGTAAGCCCAGATAAAAGCGGCGTATGGCTTCAAAGTCAATGTCATGCTGAGTTCGTAACTTTGATGCTCGATGAAGATGGGACCGCAGAAAGCATAGAACCTGAATTTATTCAGTTAGCTACTTTTGCAAATAAGGAAGGGCAAGGAATCTCTGTGGTAGTAGATGATGATGCATCGGGCAGGGTTTATTCTGTAGAACTGCCGGCTAGTTTGGCCGCCGCATATCTTAACGATGGGTGTCTTGCTAAAAAAGGCGATGACACTCAAAGTGGTTCCTATACTTCTGCCCAACATAAGGTGGCCACTGTTTCACCATTCGCGCAAACTCAGCCTGTGCAAAACTATGGTGATGCAGCTGACGACCCTGCTATTTGGGTTAACTCACAGGCCCCTTCAGACAGTCGCATAGTTGGCACCGACAAAAAAGGCGCATTGAATACCTACGATCTTACCGGCAAGCAACTTCAGAGCCTGCCGATAGGAAGAGTCAACAACGTTGATGTTGGGTACCGGGTTGCGGTAAACACTGTGAACATCGGCAGTAAAAATGAGTTTACTGATATTGCCGTTGCTTCAAACCGAACACATAACAGCTTGTCTGTTTTGGAAATAGATCATAACGGTAACCTCGCCCATTTAGGTGAGATTAAAACAACGCTTAGCGACATTTATGGTATGTGTCTTTTTACCAATAACGGTATAGCTCATGTTTTTGCGAACGATACCAGTGGTCGCTTCGAGCGATATGAATTATCAATCAACCAAGGCAAAGCAGTTGAAGGAAAGTTAAGTCAGAGCTTCTCTCTTCCCTCACAGCCTGAAGGCTGCGTGGTAGACACCCACACCAATACCGCTTACCTTGGTGAAGAGGCCACAGGCATCTGGGCGCTGGATATCAGCTCTACTGATAATACACCTACATTTATTTCAGCAATAACACCACCCGTTGAAGCTGATGTAGAGGGCTTGGCACTATTTACCGTTGATGACAAGAAATACCTCATTGCATCAAGTCAGGGCAATAACAGCTATGCCATCTATCATATAGATGAAGAAAACCCTGAAACGTTAACATTTATGGGGCTAGTTCAAATTGCTGCTGACAAGGCAAAACAAATTGACGGGGTATCGGAAACTGACGGGCTAGAAGCAACAAATGCCAACCTTGGCGGTGCTTTTACTGAAGGACTGTGGGTAGTACAAGATGGCCGAAACGTAATGCCAAGCCAAAAGCAAAACTTTAAACTTGTCGCAGGTACGACGCTAAAAAACGCAATAAGAGATTTAGTAAACAGACAAGGTTAAAGGCACATGGTGTGAGTAACCATCAACACCCACGTCGATAATAGAGAAAGGGGGAAGTTTAAAGCTTAACCTCTCCCTTTACTCTCAAAACTTGCTGACTTATCGCTGTAGCTTAATTGCGCTTAAGGTTGCATTAGCTAAAACATCGCAAATACCACCTTAGATTTTGCAGACAGCCCTAGGTTTTGTAGACAGCTTTAGGTTTTGCAGACAAGCTTACATAGGCAGCGCAAAATCTAATATCAACTAGCCTGCTCGCTGATAGCCATCATTTAATTGAACGTCAATGGCACGAAGCACGGCCGTTCGGTTAATTGAGCCTAAAAGCACACCATCATCATCTACTACCGGGTAAACCCGCGGCTTCTCTTTAAGCAGCAATTGCGCTAACTCTATTACAGACATGTAAGGTTTAACCGAAACCACCGGCGTTTTCATGATTTCCCCGACCCTACAAATTTGTTCGCGATAGTAGCTTGAAGCTATCATTTGAGCGATACAGTCTTGCTCGGATAAAAAGCCCACGACCTTTCCCTTTACGTCAAGCACTGGTCCACCACTTTGCCCACTGGCTAACAACGCTTCGACAGCCTGCGCAACGGGCATATCGACATTAAGCTTCACTGGGTGAGTATTCATATAATCACTGACTTGCAACGATTCCATTTTCAATTCTCCAGCCGTGGCGCCTAATGTGACCGATACTGCGACTTATTTGGCGTTACGGCACTTCAATTATTTTTAACCACATGTGAAAGTAACATTCCCCCACACTTTAAGATTAGACCTTTCGTTGCCTACAAGCCAGCATATTTAACATTAAAACAACAAATAGATTTTACAGTGGTTAATCTCTGTAAATTGCCACTTTCACATTGCCATTTACATCAATGCTCGCGCGGTACATACCCGCTGAATTAAACGGCATTGCAACATTACCTTTTGCGTCAATAGCAATTACACCGCCATCACCACCAGCTTTCACTAACACGTCGTTAATCACTGTATTAGCAGCGTCGTTTAACGTTAAGCCCTGATACTTCATCCGCGCGCAAATATCTGCTGCCACATTGTATCGAATAAAATATTCACCATGTCCAGTAGCCGATACCGCACAGCTTGCATTGTCGGCATAGGTGCCAGCACCAATCACCGGTGAATCACCAATACGTCCATATCGTTTAGCCGTCATTCCGCCGGTGGATGTTCCGGCAACAATGTTGCCCTCGCCATCTAGTACCACTGCCCCTACGGTTCCAAAGCGCTCATTGCCCTGCTGTAAACCATAACCATTTGAAGCCTGCTCCATACGGGCTTTCGCTTTATCTAGAGCCTGCTTGCGAAACTCAGTGTCGAAAACCGAATTGTCCACTTGCTCAAGGCCGCTTTGTTTTGCATAGTCTTCCGCGCCTTCACCGGAAAGCATAACGTGTGGAGATTCATTCATTACCAACAGCGCTGCCTCTATCGGGCTTCGAATTGTCTTAACACCCGCAACCGCACCTGCGTTTTTACTTCCACCATGCATAATAGACGCGTCTAGTTCATGCTCTCCGTCAAAGGTATACACGGCACCAATGCCGGCGTTAAACAAAGGTGAGCTTTCAAGAATTTTAATGGTTTCAACCACCGCGACTTCACCTTTGACACCGTCTTGCAGCAAGGAATAACCGTGCTGTACTGCTTGGGTTAACACCTTTTTATACGCCGCCTCTTTTTCAGCCGTCATCGAAGACTTTAAAATAGTGCCGGCTCCGCCATGAATAGCGATGGCAACCCGTGAGCTTTCTTGGTGAGTATCAGCCGCCGATGCGTTAGCACTAACGAGCGTTAGCGAAGCTACTAAGGCACTGATTACACATAACGTATTTTGAACTTTATTGGACTGACGAAAAATGCGAGGAAGGTTCAAACGGTTAACTCCTTTAAAGTTATAAAACACCGCTTTGCTCCGTGGCAGATGAAACCAACACAAACGAGCGATGTGATTATCGTATTTATAGCGAATTAAGATGACACACTAAAAGATGATAATCTAGGCTACTTCAAGAAGTTCTAAAAAGGTATTAAGATCGTCGCCGATAGATGGAAGCAACGCCTTTACTTTCTCCCAATCAGCTACTTTTGATAACTCCCAAAGTGATTCAAAATCTTTTCTCAGCTGCACGGCACCAATATCAGCAGACATTCCTTTGAGTTTAAGCGACAGAATTTGTATTTGTGAAAAGTCTTGGTGCTCTACAGCCCTTTGTAAAAGTTTAAATTTTTCAGGTGCGCTTTGAGAATAGAGCTCACAAACCCGAGAGAACAAAGCTTTATCACCCATAATTCGTGCTATAGCGTTCTCTTTTTCCCAACAGCCGTCACTTACTGTATTCGCCTGCTCGTTAGAAATAACCTCCGGCTTACCTAATGCGTCGGTAGCCTCAGAGTGAACAAGAACATCATCACTAGCATTGTGTTCCTGTGAATCGTCTATTGAGCGCATACACTCTGTACTGTACGCTAAATCTCTATCAATAGCGCCAAGCAGGCTGTCTACTAAGGGGGGCAACGACGCACTATTACTTGTTTTATCGGCGGGTTCTGAATAAGAAGTGTTGTTGCGTTCAGCGCTTTGGGAATCAATATCTGAATTTTCAAGCTCGGTGCCAGCCACCTTGGTAACTTGATTAACGAGCCACTGCCTGACTTTTGGGATTACTACATCTGCAATAACCGGTTTAGTGGCAAAGTCGTCCATCCCTGCTTCTAAGCATTTTTCCTTCTCGCCCAGCATAGCGTTTGCCGTCATGGCTATAATGGGAACATCGGCATGCATTGCACCAGCTTTTCCCTCTCGAATAGCACGAGTCGCCTCGTAACCATTCATTTTAGGCATTTGGCAATCCATTAAAATACTATGAATACGACGCCCTTTTTCATCGCATTTACGCAGAAAAGCAACCACCTCTTCTCCGTCTGCGCAGGTATATAATTTACAAGGTAAGTACTCTAGTACGCCCTTAGCCACTTCCCTATTTATCAGGTTGTCATCAACGATAAGTAAGCGAGTATTTTCAATTGAAATGTGCGATTTAATTTGGTCTTCAGCCCAATTTTCGGCTTCTGATGCACTACTATGGCTTTCTTCAGTGGTGACTTTTTTAGTCAAGCCACCATATTTAACAACATCTAGTCCTTGCTTTACCGTTATAAACGTAGAGCGGAAAAGGGGTTTGGGTAGGTACAGAGGCGTCAAATGCGTAAACTCATAGGGTGCCCCCTCTAGCTTTTGAAGAATATAAACCACGGGCATTTTGCTATCCTTTCCGCCCTTTTCACTTCGCTCCCATTCTCTGTCTATTTCACCAATTAAAACGCTGGATTCATCAAGTAAAATTACATTGTAATCTTGCCACTGTATAGCACTAGCGGGCCCATCTAAGACTTCAGGAGTAGCACCTACATATGCAGCAAGTTTGCAAATATGCGTTTGTAGCGGTAAGTAAGCAGATGAAACGCCAACTTTAACCTTATTAAGTAGTGACTTTTCTTCCTGGCCAACTTGGTCAGAATCTGCTGGCTTATCTAATGCAGTATCGGGAAGGGAAATATAAAACGAAAACTTACTCCCCTTTCCTAACTCCGACTCAAAGGTAATATCCCCACCTAATAATTGGCATAACTGCTTGCAAATAGATAGTCCTAGCCCTGTACCCCCGTATTGTGTAGCCACTGAGGCATCAGCCTGCGTGAACGCAGAAAAAAGCTTGGGCTGATTGTCTTTCGCTATTCCAACACCTGTATCTTCAATGCTGAAATGTAACTGGTGAACCTCAGACGCCGGTTCGCTTAGAAAAAGCGAGAGTTTGACGTGCCCTGTTTTGGTAAACTTAATCGCATTGTTAAGTAGATTACTCAATACTTGGTTAATTCTGTGAGGATCTGAGTGAACTTCTATCCTTGGTACTTCTGAGGTATCCACCAGCAACTCTAGGCCTTTACCTGCCGCCTTAATAGCGAACACTTTGGCGATAGACTCGATAAGAGAGAGTAGTTCAAAACGTTGCTGGTTAATTTCCAACTTACCCGCCTCTATTTTAGAAAGGTCTAGTACATCGTTTATAAGCACGTTTAAGTTGTTACAGCTGATTTCCATCATGGAAACTAACTGCTCAGCCTTTTCGTTAAGCGGTTGGCGTTTTAATAAAGCTAAAGAGCCAACTACCCCGTTCAGGGGCGTGCGCATTTCATGACTGATATTAGAAATGAATGAACTCTTTACCTTACTTGCTTTACGCGCTTCTTGTGTTGCCTCAACCAACTCTTTCGTTCTACTTACCACTTTCTCTTCAAGCTTTAAGTTGACTCGCTCAATGGCATCTTTCGCTTTTTGTTCATCCGTAATGTCTCTAATTACTACAGCTACGCCAGAAAACTGTGAATGCTCTCCCCATATCGTTGAGGTAGTTATCAATAGTGAATGCTCATTTTTATCATCATCGACATAATGAGAGGTGAAAGTAACTTGCTTGCCACCTTTAACAAGCTCATCCTCTAACCCAGATAAGGATAGTGGTTCGAAAGATGAATAATGCTGATTGAGGATTATTTGGGAGGGGATCCCGAAAAGTGACTCCGCAGCTTTGTTCCAACTTTTGACAATACCCGTAGAGTCCACACTAAAAATGGCATCTTTTGAAATATCCACAATAGCAGCTGATTCGCCACGCACTTTGGCTAGCTCAATATTCTTTTTATTACTGCGATATACAAAAAGCAGAATGCTTACAAAGATAATTGATATGACACCAATCACGCTGTAAACGCTCAGCCGCTTTTCATTTATCAGCGCACTCACTTGAGATTGCGGTAGTAGTATGTGTAAGTAAAAGCCTGAGCCCTGACCTTGCGCACCTAGCGTGAACGCCCTTGAAACAGCGTAATTTACGCCCTGGCTTTCATTTTTGGAGGTAATCTTGCCGCGCCCGTTGAATTGAGATACTGAGAATTCGCTTTGCCATGTTACAGACGGGTTTAAGTCTTTAGAAAAGGATTTTTGGCTATCGGGATGTACTACAAAATAACCATCACGGTCAGTGACATAGAGCGACTGGTTGCTCGTTAAGGATTGGGTCATTTGAGAAAGCATGTACTGCGCGTTAACGTTCATAATTAACATTCCGTAACGCTCGCCACTTTCACTAAAGATTGGTAAGGAAAGCCGAATGACGCTTTTGTAGGGGTATTCTAATCTTCCATATTCCCGATTCAAGTTGATATCAGATATGTAAAATTGTCCTTTATTACTTTTGGCGCTTTCAATGAAATAATTTCGTGTTGCTTTTGTCTGTAAGTCAGTGTTGCTGGCGATTAAAACACTCCCGCCTTCGCGCTCGACCCTTAAGAACTCGTTCCCTTCTTCATCAGCCTTAATGACTCTTAACTGATCGATTTCGCTGTTATTTTCGATAAAAGCAACGAATATAGTTTCTAAGCGGTGCTTCCACTGATCAAGCGTAGTGCCATCTTTAGGGTCTAACTTATTGTTCTGTGTGGCTCTAACTATTCCGCTTATCGGCGGCGTTTGGTGCAAAAAATTAAGGGCGTTGAGATGTTTGACTAGCTGAGTTTCGGCGACATTTTCCACGCTTAATGCGCTTTTCTCTAAGGCCTCAAACGCCTGACTCTCCGCCGTCGCTTTTATACTGCTTTCAAACAAACTAACAACCAACACAATCAGTAAGGTAGCAAGCACAGTAGCCAATATAAAGGTACTTTTAGCTTCGTTAAACGTAGGTTTAGATGGAAGGACTGACAAGCCAATAATTTCCGTATAACTTGTAATAACCTAAAACTAGTCAGAGATGGTTTGTTTCGCAAGTTTACAGTTTAAAAATTTCATATAAAAACAAACAATAAAACCGTAAGTTACAACGTCACTCTGGCCTTTCAAACGGTTGAATTATTGGGCACAAAACCAACAGCATTTGGTATTAAAATTATCGCGGTGTACACTGCGTGCAAGGTTTTACTAATAAGCAATGGTGGTTATGCACGCACCTACATTTTTGTGGCACGATTTTGAAACATTTGGCACCAGCCCACAAAAAGATCTCCCCTGCCAATTTGCCGCGGTCAGAACAGATATGGATTTAAATGTTGTTGGAAAGCCCATCAACATTATGAGCGCCATTGCTAATGATTATCTACCTCACCCAGAGGCATGTTTGGTTACCGGCATTACGCCACAGCAAACCATAAGAGATGGGTCAAACGAAGCGGATTTTGCAGCGCGAATTTACCAAGAGATGTCTACACCAAACACTTGTAGTGTAGGATTTAACAGTATTCGCTTTGACGATGAAGTGTCGCGCTATTTGTTTTACCGTAATTTTTACGACCCCTATTCACGAGAGTGGCGAAACGGGAACAGCCGCTGGGATATTATTGATGTAGCAAGAGCGTGTTATGCGCTTAGACCGGAAGGAATCAATTGGCCAGAACGAGAAGATGGTACGCCTAGCTTCAAATTAGAATCGCTCACTGCAGCTAATAACATCGGCCACGAAAATGCTCACGATGCGCTGAGCGATGTCTATGCAACCATCGCTTTGGCAAAGCTTATCAAAGAAAAGCAACCTCGTTTATTTGATTACGCACTTTCGCTTCGCAATAAACACACGGTGATGCAGCAAATTGACTTGAGCAAACCCTCAGTACTTCTGCATATATCATCGAAATTACCGGCATCACAGGGTTGCTGTACCTGGGTGATGCCCATCGCAAAGCACCCTACCAATTCAAATGCCATCATTGCTATAGACTTGTCGCATGATATCGACAGCTTAATAAACGACTCAGCCGAAGAAATAAGACAGGCGCTTTACGCGCCAGCGGATACGTATTCAGATACTAAAGAACGACCTGGTCTTAAACTTATCCACATTAATCGCTCCCCTTTTCTTACCACAGCCAAAGCAATGACTGAGGAAAACGCCGCTAGGTTAGGTCTTGATCGTGAACGTTGCCTAGACAATTACAAAACACTCGCAAGCACTAACGAACTCGCGGCTAAACTTGTGAATGTGTACGACGAAGAGCCCAACAATACAGAGCTTGACGTAGACCATGCCTTGTATAGTGGTGGTTTCTTGAATGATGAAGATAGACGTTGGTGTGAGCGTGTTATTGATGCTGCGCCTGACGACCTTGCCACCTTGGGCGATGAAACCCAGCACGAAAGGTTGCGCAAACAACTGTTTCGTTACCGCGCGCGCAACTACCCTAATACTCTTACCGCTGACGAGATGACAAAGTGGCAATATCACCGTCAGGCTCGACTAACGGACTCCGCATTTGGCGGCTCGATTACATTAGAAAACTACATGATGAGGCTTGAAGCGTTAGCTCACGAGCACAGCGACAACCCCGACAAGCAGGCTATACTGCGCGCACTGTATCAGTATGCTAAAAACCTTTGACGGAGGTTTTATAACATCATAAATTAATGATAGTTGAACTAAGGCGGTAAAGGATAAAACGTAGTCAAGGAATTGATGACCTCCGCCGATAATAACAATACACGTGCGCAAGGGAATAAGTAGTCATGAATGGCGTTACAATAAGCTTCGACAAATCAAGAACCTATATAAACATTATGCTCAATCCTTCTGAATTTGCATCAGAGGTGGATATCCGTGATGTTAGACAACAGTTGGAAAGTGGCGAAACCAAGCGTCTGTATGTGTCAGAAAAAGCGTTAAAATCAGCCTGTGAAACGGCCAACCATTACTTTAAAACGGGTGATGGTACCGTGGTTCAGGAACGCATAGGCGAACGAAAAAATGCAGAAATTGAATTTCGTTTGCCTGAAGACGGCATGATGGCAAATTTAGTTCTTACCACGCCATACGGCGGTAAGCTCCCTTCCCTTGCAACAGTAAAGTCGCTAGCCGTTAAAAACAGAGTTGTTCGTGGTGTCAGCACTAAAAAAATAGAGGCCATGCTGAATGCAGCTAGAAATGAAGCGCCCGGTACAGTTTTAGAAGAAACCATTGCCAAAGGCCTTCCCGCTAGAAATGGCAAAAATTCCAAATTTGTTCCACTTGTCCCCAACGCGCTAGAACGGGTGCTTAGGCCCCAAACTAACGAAGGTGAACGGGTTGATATGCGCAACCTGGGCGAAGTCATTTGCGTGAAGGTAAACACGCCTGTTCTGCGCCGTACACCACCGACAAAGGGCCGTACAGGCTTTGATGTGAAAGGAAACACGCTTCCTGCTGTTCAAGGAGAATGGATAGATTTCAAAATGGGGACAGGCACGGTGGTGTCTGACAGCGACGCAAACCTATTAATGTCGTCAATTTCAGGAATGCCAAAATACCGCGATCAAGTTATGAATATTGATGACACCTTTATCTGTAACGGCGTAAACGTCGGTACAGGGCACGTAAACTATGAGGGTGCTGTATTAGTCAATGGCGATGTTACCGAGAAAATGCAAATTAAAGCAGCGGGTGATGTCACAATAAACGGCTTTGTTGAATCGGCTTACATTGAATCTGGTGGCGATATTATTATCACTGAAGGCGCCATGGGAAAGGTGAATGATAAGCAAGGTGATTTCCAGTGCAGACTGGTGGCAGCGGGAAGTATTCACGTTCAGCACGGGCAAGGTATCGATATCCAGTGCTCTGGCAATATTACTGTCGGAAGACAACTTGCATACAGCCGCCTGCGCTGTGGCGGAGCGGTAATTGTGGGGCAAATTGATAAGCCTATGGGAAATTTATTTGCTTGTGACATTATGAGCCAAGACCGTGTTGAAGCGGGTACCCTAGGCGCCGTTTCTGGCAGTACTTTAAAAGTGGATTTCAGCCCTGGTTTTAATCAGTTATTAGAGCGTAAAGACTCGCTTGACGAACTATTAAGACAAATTCGCGAAAACAACTTAAAACACAAAGAGAAGATTGATTTAATTCAAGGGAAAAAAATACCTAAAGAGCTGCAGCGTAAAGCCGCTGAAGCCCTTGAGCTTTTTAACAACGAAAGTGCATTGCTTGAGTGGTTGGAAAACAAAGCGAATGATGTAAAGGCAGCGAAAGAGCACTATCAAGCGGATATCAAGCTTATTGCTAATAAAAGGCTCTACCCTGGTGTTTCTGCCAAGTTAAATAACAGAAACTGGCGTTCTGAAAGGGAATATGACCGCGCTAAAATTCATTATGACTCTCATCAGTGGCATTATGAGCCAATTATTTAGTTAGCGCTTAGCTTTAATTTAACCTTTTAAAGCTAAGCTCCTTTCGATTTTAATCACGTCATTTAATTCTTATTTCCTACTGAGCAATGCTCACGTTGCCATAGCCTTGTCGCTTAGATTGAAACAAGGCTTTAATGGTGCGCTCCAGCCAATCGGGAAACTCTTCTGCGTCTCGCAATTCAGACATACCAATAGCAACATTGAATTTTTCCCCTAAAAGGAAATGCGCAATTAGGCATTCAAGTAGCCTGTCTGCGAGGATGTTTGCTGAATCTAATTGGGTCTGGGGGCAAAGCACCACAAACTGCTCCCCATCGAATCGAGATACAACATCCACCTCTCGTACCGTATCAAGGCAGTTTTGGGCTACCGCTTTTAACGCTTCTTCTCGAATAGTCGGGTCGTGCGTATATAAACCTTCATCAACCGGCGTTAAATCGATAGCGATTAAGGTTGCAGTAGTATGGAAACGATGGAAACGTGAAATCTCTTCTTCCGCACGTTGGATCATATGATTACGATTGTACAACCCAGTAATATTGTCGTGTGCCGAAAGAAAACCTAATGTTTTGTTTTTTTCCAGCAAATTAGCTTGAAGCGCGCTTATTTCCTCATTCTTTTGCTGAATTATGCGCTTGTACCCACCAACATGACGGTTTCTCGAAATTAGCCATAGCAGCCCCATCAATACAATGATAGAGCTCAGTATCATTACGGTATAATTGCGGCTGTATCGAATTTGCACATTATTCCATTGTTTATAAATTTCTACTTTTCGCGTCTCTGGAATGCGTTCTATTGCTGTGTTTAGCTTGTCTACCAAGTAGCTGTAAGACTTGTTGATACCAAATGCTAGAGAGTCAAAAGGCTCAGCGTAACCTACGATGTCCAAATCTTCGAGTTCCAAATTGTTAATGTGCATGTTCACGCTCATCAGGGAGCCTACCATCACATCAAATTCACCGCTTACTAGTTGCTTTAACCCTTCTTCTTCAGAAGGGATTAGCTTTAGTCGCAGACCAGGGTAATAGCGCGAAATATACTCGACCTGACGATATCCCTGCACTATCCCAACTGTGCGGTTACCAATGCCGGAATAACCTTGTAACATTGGCATACCTGCACGGGCAACAAGCACGTTGGGCGCTTCGAAATACGGCATACTAAAATCTAAGAACTGCTTGCGGTAGTCGGACGTGTTCAACATAGGAATAACCTGGCATTTGCCTTGTTGAATAAACTCTAAGCTTTCTTGCCAGCTTTGTGTTGGGACGAGCGTAAACTTAAGGTCGGCAAGTTCAGCGATAAGCTGCATGTATTGGGCTGAAATACCAACGTGAATCCCATTTCTTATCGCTTCATAAGGCGCCCAGTTCGGGTCGATACAATAGGTTACTTCGTTTGTTTTTTGAGAGGCTGCTGGTTCCTGAAATTCCGACTGTGAAAGCGTACTAAAAAAAGTGGTTACCAGTAACACTACTGTGTTAAGCAGATTTTTTCTTATTTTTTTCAACTGCACACCCAAAAAATGTAAATAGATCAACAACAAATCAACCGCGAAGTATTAAGGGTAAACTCAAAAAAAGCAATAAATTCGCTTATTACCTCATTCTTTGTCTACGTAACACTCTGTCGCTGCTTGAATACAGCCTGATCATATCGTTTTTCTTTAATAATTGCTGCCAATGACATAACGGCTTTTTCAATATCAGCAAAACTCAAGTACAACGGCGCAAAGCCAATGCGAAGAATATTAGGTGCACGAAAATCGGCAATAACACCTTCTGCAATCCATGCTTGGCAAATGGCATAGGCGTCCTCATGTACAAAAGCAATTTGGCTTCCTCTGTTATCCAGCGGCGGGCTTACAACTTTGAGTTCCTCTAGAAGACTCGCCCTTTTAGCCTCAGCTATGAAAAATGCCTGTAGTTTTTTCGACTTTTCATCAATAGTCTTTAGTGACACATCATCGAACACATCAAGTGCTGCATCTAAGATGCTCATTCCGATAATACCCGGCGTTCCGCACAGGTTTTGTTTAACAGAGGTATCAGGTGTGTAGTCCGGAAAAAAAGAAAATGGCGAGTTGTGGCCCATCCAACCAGATAACGGCTGTTTGTACCTAGCCTGATGGCGACGAGCAACATAAATGAAAGCTGGAGCACCAGGGCCTCCATTTAAGTACTTATAGGTGCAGCCTACAGCAAAGTCTACATTACAGTCATCCAGGTACACGGGGAATGCCCCAGCACTATGGGCCAAATCCCACAGTGTCAGAATCCCCTTACTTTGCGCTTGCTCAGTAATAGCTTTCATATCAAGCTTAAAGCCACTTCTAAAATTGACCTGAGTTAACATTAGTACCGCAATATCATCGGTCAGCTGAGCGCTAATATTGCTTTCATCCACATATCGAATACTGTAATCATCGCCCAGTAAATCCAGCAAACCTTGCACCATATAAATATCGGTGGGGAAATTATCCCTTGTTGTCGCGATCACTTTTCTCTCGGGGTGCATTCTCAAAGCAGCGCTAAGTACCTTAAAAAGGTTAATAGAAATAGAGTCGCAACATATCACTTGCCCTTGCTTCGCACCGACGAGCGTACCTATTTTGTCACCCACCTGTTGCGGTAATGAGATCCACTGATGTTTATTCCAGCTTGTAATAAGGCTTTCACCCCACTGCATTTTGACCACTTCACTCGCCCGCTTTTCTGCGTTTTTTGGCAATGGCCCCAGTGAATTACCGTCAAGATATATCGTATTTTCTGGCAGTAAAAAGGCATCCGCTTTACAAGAAAGTGGATCTTTTTCATCAAGTTGCTTGGCAGTAAAAACCTTATTTATCATGTTCACCTAAAACCTCAAGTAAAGCATCAAAGGATGATGAGTCGGGGTGGAGCCAGTCAAAATGCCCACCGTTTTTTATTATTCTATTTTTTGCGCCGGGTATTGTAGCGTGGTGTTCGGGAACAATGCTATCTTCGTTACCTTGCAGTAAGGTGACTGAAGGTTGAATATCAGTAGCTACTGGCGTGGCCAGTTGGTACTCGTGTTCCTTCTCAGAGGGTAAGCCCTGCATAAATTGAGGCGTAGCGGTCTGACAGCTATTTTCTCCAAGTGCATAACTTTTCACATTCGTAATAGCGGCAAGCCCTATCACTTGCTTGATGCTTTTACCTAAATCACTGCGCGATAGTTGCTGTGCAGCGAGCAAGCCAAGATGGCCACCTGCAGAGTGACCTACCACAAAAATATTGCGGTAATCATCTGCCGTAACTATTTTTTCTAGCGATGCTTTCACTGCTGTTGTTACATCATTCAGACTACCAGGCCAGCCACCTCCCTCATCGCCAACACGCCGGTATTCTATTGCAAAGACACCCATCCCTAACTCCGACAACGCGTTATAAAACCCTTTAGCATGGTCGTATCCATATGCGTTTAGCCAGCATCCGCCATGCACAAAAATTATGGCGTCCCCAGCAATCCTACTTTGAACACCATTGCGGCCATGCCACACATACACTGTCTGAAGCGGGTCTTCACCATAACTGAACTGCGAATCATGCTCCCTCGTTGGCAAGACACCCAACGCAGAATATGAAACCTGAGTTAGGAAGTGTGAGTTTGCATTCGGATCTTGGTTTGGATGGATGTAGGCGTGGGTGTCACTGGAAGAACGATTCAAGGGCGACTTCCGTTGATTAACGTGGGTGTCCTTGTAATTTAAAGCTGTTTGAAAGACATCAACCGTAGAAGCAGCGTGAGCGTGAGTAATCGATGTTGAGTTTGAATGGGTGTCATTCGAGCCAGAACCCAATTTATTAACGTGGGTGTCTTTGTAACTTAAATTGATATCCGCTTTCTGTATTGGCGTCGCGTGAGTATAAGTTACAGGTGCAAAAGTAATGAGCGCCGTTAATAAGGTTATACGGATTGGATTGAGGAGCAATTTCATATTAGTCAGTTTTATTTTCATTAAACCATAGAGTACCAACGATGTGATGGCACTCTATGATTAATTTTTTGACATGTTTACGATTGTTTCAAGCTAGAGCATCTCAACGGCAAGTGCTACACCCTCACCACCGCCAATACATAAAGATGCGATACCTTTTCGACCGCCGCGTTGTTTCAGTGCGTGTAGAAGCGTTACCAAAATGCGTGCACCAGAGGCTCCAATTGGGTGACCCAATGCACAAGCGCCGCCTTTTACGTTTACTTTACTTTCATCTAGTCCAAGTTTCTTGACTGCCAACATAGTTACCATGGCGAATGCTTCGTTAATTTCAAAAAGATCGACTTCTTCTTTCGTCCAACCTGCTTTATCCAGCACTTTTTTCATAGCGCCAACAGGTGCAACGGTGAAGTTTTCAGGTTCAATAGAATTTGTAGCGTGAGCAACAACGCGCGCAAGTGGTGCTAGACCAAGTTCATTTGCTTTGTTTTCGCTCATTACAACCAGTGCCGCTGCTCCGTCAGAGATTGAGCTTGAGTTAGCAGCCGTGACCGTACCGTCTTTTTTGAAAGCCGCTCTTAGTGTTGGAATTTTTTCAGGGCGAGCCGAACCTGGGCCTTCATCGGTATCAACAACAGTATCGCCCTTACGAGAAGAAACCGTAACAGGTACTATTTCATCGACGAAAGTTCCGCTGTTTATTGCTTCGTGTGCCTTGGAAAGCGAGCTTAGAGCAAACTCATCCATTTCGCCGCGAGAAATATTTTCTTCATCAGCAGTGTCCTGCGCGAAGCAGCCCATTGCTTTGCCGTCATAGGCATTTTCCAGACCATCTAGCATCATATGATCAAGCACTTGACCGTGCCCCATACGATATCCTGTTCTAGCTTTAGGCAACATGTATGGTGCATTACTCATGCTTTCCATTCCACCTGCCACGACTGCCGTAGCACTGCCCGCTTTTATCAAGTCGTGCGCCATCATTACCGCTTTTAAGCCCGAACCGCATACTTTGTTGATAGTTGTCACACCAGCGCTTAATGGAAGCCCCGCACCCAGTGAAGCTTGACGCGCAGGAGATTGACCAAGACCAGCAGGTAATACACATCCCATTATGACTTCATCAATTACAGAGACATCCATCTCTTCACAGGCTGATTTAATCGCAACTTCTCCAAGTTTGGTCGCAGTAAGCGAAGACAAATTTCCGTTGAAACCACCCATTGGTGTGCGTTTAGCCGCGACAATAACTACTGATTCGTTACTCATAACCGTGCCCTTAAAATTCATTTAAATTATAGAGTTAAGTGAAGAAAACTACGTAGATGTATACAAAAGTAAACACCCCTAACAGCTACAACGCCTTACCTTCACCATGAAAAATTGACGTTAGTAAAATGTTACTTTACCTTAACGTAAAATGTAATTAACGTTAACGTAAACCTGTACAAAGTATGTGTCAACCAAACACTACGTTTTAATCTCACGGTATGTAAAAACACCTACCGTAAGACAATAGTGTTAAAGCAAAGACACCCACCGAACTACAGATAATTTAATTACAAAGACACCCACGTTAAAACAGAGGTGTTAAGACAGCGCTGAAATACAAGGTACGTGTAATGAGCAAGTACGACGACGAAACAACATATGCCATAGGCGAACTCGCTCGAGAGTTTGACATTACTCCCCGTTCAATTCGTTTTTACGAAGAACAAGGACTAATGTCACCGTCAAGAACGGGACAAAATCGCGTTTATCTGAACAAAGATAGAGTGCGCTTAAAGCTGATCTTGCGAGGAAAACGGCTGGGATTTTCCCTTGCTGAAGTCAAGACTCTGTTCGACATGTACGACACTAACCCCAATTCGGCCATTCAGTTAGAAGCCATGCTTGAAATGACTGAACAGAAAAGAGCAGTGCTGAAACAGCAGCTAGAAGATATCCAGATGCTAATGTCTGAACTAGATGATGTTGAAGCACGTTGCCGTGAAGAACTCGCAGAACTTAAACGAGGAAATATCGCATGAACACCTCCTACCCTACTTTAAATTTTGGACTTGGCGAAGACATCGAGATGTTACGTGATCAGGTCTATCAATTTGCACAAAATGAGATTGCTCCTCTTGCTGAACAAGCAGATGCAGATAACCAATTCCCAAACCAATTGTGGACAAAGCTTGGCGATATGGGCCTGTTGGGCGTTACTGTTTCAGAGCAATATGGTGGCTCTGATATGGGCTACCTTGCGCACACTATCGCAATGGAAGAAGTGAGCCGCGCGTCAGGTGGTATTGGATTGAGCTATGGCGCACATTCGAATCTTTGTGTTAACCAAATCTTTAAAAATGGTAGTGATGCCCAGCGTGAAAAGTACCTGCCTAGATTAGTAAGCGGTGAACATATTGGTGCATTGGCGATGAGTGAGCCTAATGCAGGCTCAGACGTTGTTAGCATGAAGCTGAAGGCTGAAAAACGTGGCGACAAATACATCCTTAACGGTAACAAGATGTGGATCACGAACGGTCCTGATGCACACACTTTTGTTATCTACGCTAAGACTGACCCTAACGCAGGGCCAAGAGGGATCACAGCTTTTATCGTAGAGCGTGACTTCCCTGGCTTCAGCCGCGCACAGAAACTCGACAAACTGGGTATGCGCTCATCTAATACCTGTGAATTAGTTTTCGAAGATTGTGAAGTACCTGCAGAGAATATTCTAGGCAACGAAGGTGAAGGCGTTCGCGTACTTATGAGCGGCCTTGATTACGAGCGCCTTGTTTTATCCGGTGGCCCGCTAGGCATCATGCAGTCGTGCATGGATATCGTAGTACCTTACATTCACGACCGTCAGCAATTTGGCCAATCAATTGGTCAATTCCAGCTAGTACAAGGGAAAGTAGCTGACATGTACACGCAAATGAATGCTGCACGCGCGTATGTTTACACCGTTGCACAGTCATGCGATCGCGGTGAAACAACGCGAAAAGATGCTGCTGGCGCGATTCTTTACTCAGCAGAACTGGCAACCAAAATGGCGTTAGATGCCATTCAGCTGTTAGGTGGTAATGGTTATATCAACGAATACCCAACAGGTCGCCTATTACGTGACGCCAAGCTATATGAAATTGGCGCCGGAACGTCTGAAATTCGCCGAATGCTTATAGGCCGCGAGCTATTTAACGAATCTAAATAATAAGTAGTTATGGGTGAAAGATAACTTCGTTTGCGTCAAGAAAGGCTAGGCGCTCTTTGAGTCATAGAAGTTATAAAGACACCCACCCTACTCTATTTTAAGTAGATTTAGAAAAGCTGAACTTTATTAATAGGCTAATGAATTGCAAAGACACCCACCGCAGCGAAGGCGCTAAGCATGGGTGTCTTGCCAATCATCTTGCTAACTAGTGGCTAACGCGACAGCCGTCGCATAGGCCCAACACAAGGAGGGGTTATGCCCGTTCTTCGCTCAAGTATAAATACGAAATCTGAAACATTTATCGCAAATGCCGAACACATGCAGGCTCAGGTAAATGATCTCCTCGAAAAAATCGAACAAATTTGCCAAGGTGGTGGAGAAAAAGCAGCTGAGCGCCACGTGTCTCGAGGTAAGCTACTACCGCGCGACCGAATCAATGCACTGATTGACCCAGACACGCCTTTCCTAGAAATAGGCCAACTGGCAGCATGGGAAGTCTACGAAGACTACGTACCTTGTGCAGGCGTTGTTGCCGGTATAGGTATTGTTGCTGGCATCGAGTGTATGATTGTAGCTAATGATGCCACCGTTAAGGGCGGTACTTACTACCCTTTAACCGTAAAAAAACACCTTAGAGCGCAAACAATTGCAGAGCAAAATAACCTGCCTTGTATCTATCTAGTAGATTCAGGTGGTGCTAACTTACCTCGCCAAGATGATGTATTCCCAGACAGAGAGCACTTTGGCCGCATCTTTTTTAATCAAGCGAATATGTCTGCTAAGAATATCCCTCAAATTGCGGTAGTAATGGGTTCCTGTACAGCTGGTGGTGCTTATGTTCCCGCTATGGCTGATGAAAGCATTATTGTAAAAGAACAAGCGACTATTTTCCTAGGCGGCCCACCGCTTGTTAAAGCAGCAACAGGTGAAGTGGTTACCGCAGAAGAGCTTGGCGGCGGTGACGTTCATACTCGAATTTCAGGCGTTGCCGACCATCTTGCTAACAACGACCACCACGCGCTTTCATTGGCGCGTAATGCTGTCTCCAGACTAAACAGGAAGAAGCCAGAAGGTCTGGACGTGGCAGAGGTAAAACCACCACGCTACGACACCAAAGAGATTTACGGTATTGTGCCTGCTGATAGTCGTCAGACATACGATGTAAGAGAAATCATTGCGCGTATTGTGGATGATTCAGACTTTGATGAGTTCAAACCCCTTTACGGCACAACATTAGTTTGTGGTTTTGCACGCATTTTCGGTTTCCCTGTAGGCATTGTGGCTAACAACGGCATACTTTTCGGTGAAAGCGCACTTAAAGGTGCGCATTTTGTCGAACTATGCGCCATGCGAAAAATACCTCTCGTGTTTTTGCAAAACATCACAGGCTTTATGGTCGGTAAGCGATACGAGCACGGCGGTATCGCAAAACACGGCGCAAAAATGGTAACCGCTGTTGCATGTGCGAATGTGCCAAAGCTCACAGTGCTTATCGGCGGCAGTTTCGGTGCAGGTAACTATGGCATGTGTGGCCGAGCCTATGACCCACGCTTCCTTTTCATGTGGCCAAACGCTCGAATCTCTGTAATGGGTGGTGAACAAGCTGCTGGCGTACTCGCCCAGGTTAAGCGCGACCAAAAAGAGCGCTCAGGCGAGTCATGGTCGGAAGAAGAAGAAAAGGCATTTAAACAACCTGTTATCGATACGTACGAAAAACAAGGACATCCATACTATGCGTCTGCAAGGCTTTGGGATGATGGCGTTATTGACCCAGCGGATACGCGATTAGTGCTTGGCCTATCGCTTTCAGCGGCGCTTAACAAGCCTATCGAAGACACCCAATTTGGCATATTTAGAATGTAGGAGTGCTGGAAATGGAACAATCAGTGATTTACAGCGTAGATGAAAGAAACATTGCCACTGTTACTTTAAACAGAGCTGAAAAACATAATGCCTTTGACGACGAAATGATAAACGAGCTTACTCGCGTTTTTAAAAAAGCGGGTGAAGACGCAAACGTTCGCGCTCTAATTTTACGAGCGGAAGGCAAAAGTTTCAGTGCAGGGGCCGATCTTAACTGGATGAAAAAAATGGCCAGTTATACCGAAGCGCAAAATGAAAGTGATGCACTTGCATTAGCCACCATGCTGCAGACGCTTTATAAAATGCCGAAGCCCACGATAGCAAGAGTACAAGGCGCAGCTTTTGGCGGTGCTGTTGGTTTAATTGCATGTTGCGATATTGCTATTGGAAGCAAGCTCAGTAAATTTTGCTTAAGTGAAGTTAAAATTGGCCTTATTCCGGCAACCATCAGCCCTTACGTTGTTGAAGCTATGGGCGCACGAGTATGCCGACGCTACTTCCAGTCCGCTGAAGTATTTTCTGCGCGCAGAGCAAGACGACTTGGACTTTTGAGCGAATCAGTAACAGAAGACGAACTCGATAGCACTATCGACAATATTTTATCAAACATACTGAAAAACGGCCCCCAAGCAGTGGCGAAAGCAAAAGACTTAGTGCAATGGGTGTCTACGCAAGAGATTAACGATGCCCTTCTCACAAAGACAAGCAAACTTATCGCACAAGTTAGGACATCTATAGAAGGTCAAGAAGGTCTGTCAGCCTTTTTAGAAAAGCGCAGTGCTTCATGGGTGGAGGTTAAGAATGATAAATAAATTACTAATTGCAAACCGTGGTGAAATTGCATGCCGCGTTATAAAGACAGCCAACACTCAAGGTGTAAAGACGGTAGCCGTTTACTCTGACGCCGACAAAAATGCCCTTCATGTACAAATGGCTGATGAAGCTGTTTATCTAGGGCCATCTCCGTCGAAGGAAAGTTATTTACGAGGCGAGTTGATCATTGAAAAAGCAAAGGAGCTTGGTGTAAACGCTATCCACCCAGGCTACGGCTTTCTCTCGGAAAATGCTGAGTTTGCGAATCTATGCGCCAAAAACAATATTATCTTTGTAGGCCCACCAGCATCTGCAATTGAAGCGATGGGGTCTAAGTCTGCCGCTAAACACATTATGGAAAAAGCAGGTGTTCCTTTAGTTCCAGGCTATCATGGCGACGATCAAAGTGAAGCGATATTAAAAGGCGCTGCCGATGAAATGGGATACCCAGTCCTTCTAAAAGCCGCTGCTGGCGGTGGCGGTAAAGGCATGCGCCAAGTTTGGAGTGAAAAAGAGTTTTCTCAAGCATTAAACGCAGCTAAACGTGAATCTATGGCGAGCTTTGGTGACGACCACATGCTGGTTGAAAAGTACCTCACGCGTCCTCGTCACGTTGAAATTCAAGTTTTCTGTGACACCCATGGCAACGGCGTGTACCTTTTTGAACGTGATTGTTCGGTTCAACGCCGACACCAAAAGATTATCGAAGAAGCCCCTGCCCCCAATATGTCTCAGTCAGTGAGAGAAAAAATGGGTGAAGCGGCGATACTCGCAGCGAAAGCCATTAACTACGTAGGTGCGGGAACGGTTGAGTTTTTACTTGATGAAGACGGTTCATTTTACTTCATGGAAATGAATACGCGCTTGCAAGTTGAACACCCTGTCACCGAAATGATTACCCGTGAGGATTTGGTTCACTGGCAATTGACTATTGCCGAAGGAAAGCCCCTTCCTAAACAACAAAATGAACTCACGTTAACAGGACACGCATTCGAAGCGCGCATTTATGCTGAAGATCCAAACAACGAGTTTCTGCCTTCTACCGGCACGCTGTGCCTTTTACGTACGCCAAAAGAAAACGACGTAGTTCGCGTTGATACCGGCGTTATTGAAGGTGATGAGGTAAGCGTTTTTTACGACCCTATGATTGCCAAGCTTGTGGTTTGGGGAGAGAACCGTGAGATAGCGCTCAAGCGCCTAATTAGTGCATTGGGTGACTACTATATTGACGGTGTAAGCACAAACATCGACTTCTTAAAGCGTGTCGTTACACACCCTGCGTTCGTTAGCGCTGAGCTTACAACTACGTTTGTGGAGAAACACCATGACTCGTTGTTTAGTGCAACCGCTAACGATGAAACTAGCAATGACATCCACACTAACATTCCTGCAATGGCATTGCTTTCGCTTTTAAATAGAAAGGCTTCAGGAAGTAATAAGACCCCAGCGGTGTGGTCAACTGCAGGTGCGTGGCGGGCTAATGCAAATCATACAGAAACTCTCATCTTGCTTTGCAACCAAGAAGAAGTGCATATTGAGGTTAAACACCAGCGTACCGGAAGTGAAGATGTTTGGGAGGTGTCTGTAGACGACAATACTTATAACGTAGACGGAAAACTTGTAGACAATAATTTGCAAGCAACGATTGATGGCTACAAATCAACATTCACGTTTTCAAACAACAACGATACGTTCACTCTTTTTAACAAAGACACCCATGCTACATTCAACATAATCTCAGCATCGCTAGGTGATGATAGTGGCGATGCTGATGATGCTAACTTCAGTGCCCCGATGAACGGAACTATAGTGGCACATTTGGTCGAAAAGGGTGTGTTGGTCAGAAAAGGCGAGCCTATACTGGTCATGGAAGCGATGAAAATGGAGCACAGCATCATCGCCCCGCACGATGGTGCAGTGGAAGAGTTCTTTTTCAACCCTGGTGAGTTAGTTGACGGTGGCGCCACACTTTTAGCATTTTCAGCGAAAGAAACTTCAGAGGGCTAAAGTGATGTTTCCAAATGCAGTAAGTATTGTTGAAGTTGGCCCCCGAGACGGCCTTCAAAATGAAAAAGAAGCGTTAAACGCTGACCAAAAAATTGAACTTATAAGACTTCTTTCACTGACTGGCCTTAATCGTATCGAAGCAGGAAGCTTTGTTTCTCCCAAATGGGTGCCCCAAATGGCGAACTCGGATGCAGTTTTTAGGGCGCTTAGCCCCGAAGACAAGATTCATTATTCTGCATTGACACCCAATCTTAAAGGCTTAGAAGCAGCTATTGATGCGGGAGCGAAAGAGGTTGCAGTATTTGGTGCGGCTTCTGAATCCTTTTCACAAAAGAACATTAACTGCTCTATAAGCGAGAGCTTAAAGCGTTTCGAGGCTGTCTTTGACCTGGCAAGCGAAAACAAAATCAAAGTGAGGGGCTATGTTTCATGCGTAATGGGGTGTCCTTACGAAGGTGAAATTTCACCTAGCGCCGTAACACAGGTAAGTAAGGAACTCATTGACATGGGGTGTTACGAGGTATCCCTTGGCGATACTATCGGCGTAGGCACACCAATGTCTACAAGATTGCTATTAGATGACGTATTGAAAGAGATTAATGTCAACAAAGTTGCCGCCCATTTCCATGATACATATGGACAAGCGTTAGTAAATTTATATACAGCTTTGGGGTACGGTGTAGCTACTATAGATTCAGCTGTCGCTGGCCTCGGAGGCTGCCCGTATGCCAAAGGAGCAAGTGGAAATGTAGCCACTGAAGATGTTGTTTATATGCTCAACGGTATGGGTATCACAACTGGGGTGAGTATTGAAAAATTGCTTTCGGCAACTTCATATATATCTGAAGTTTTAGGGCGCTCACCCGTATCGAAAGCAGCCAATGCGCTTTTAACTAAATAGTCATTTTTTATTTAACCTCCTTTATTACGTAGACACCCATATTAAGCATATATGTCTCTGATGTATTGGGTGTCTATGCAACACCTCACTAAGTATATACGTTGCTGATATTTGGGGTGTCTTTGTAACGCACTGATATGTTGGGTGTCTTCATAGCGCTCCACCTCTTACCAAACAACCAGTTTTCATGCGTAAAACCGCCCTATCGTTCAGGTCACAGCTTCCCCCATGCAATGGTAAGTTAATATCTTTGATACTACCTAGATGAAAAATTGGACATGGCACAAAGCAGGAAGTCACTTATTAGTCTTCAAGACACGCCTTATTACCATTGTATATCTCGCTGCGTAAGACGAAGCTACCTTTGCGGATTCGACCGCGTTACAAACATCAGTTACGAGCACAGAAAATCATGGGTTGAACAAAGGCTGTTGTTTTTGAGCAAAGTCTTCGCCATTGAAATCTGTGCTTACGCAGTAATGAGCAACCATGTACATATTATTTTGTGCGTTAACAAAAACGCGGCACTTTCCTGGTCAATAAACACGGTGCTAAAACAGTGGCATAAAATGCACAAAGGTACCCTTTTAACGCAAAAATACATGAAAGGCGAAGTCCTTAGCAAAATGGAGTTAGAAACGGTGAAAAGTACTGCTGAAGTATATAGAAAAAGACTCTATGACATTAGTTGGTTCATGAGGAACTTAAACGAGTTTATTGCAAGGAAAGCGAACCAAGAGGATGACTGTACAGGCAGGTTCTGGGAAGGCCGATTTCGCTCTCAAGCATTGTTAACAGAAAAGGCTTTATTATCGTGCATGGCTTATGTTGATTTAAACCCGATACGAGCAGAAGCTGCAGCGAGCCTAGAAGAATCACTTAATACGAGCATTCATAAAAGATTGACTCTTCATATGTCTAACAATAACTCCGAAAAAGGATTTATGCCATTTAAATGCCAAATAATAAGCCAAAATCGACGCTGTTTAAACTTTACTCTGAAACGCTATTATGAGCTTTTAAACTGCTCAATTAAATCACTGCGTAACCACGACGAGAACGCCTCACCAAAGGGAAATCACTTGGAGCTGAAGCTGGGGCTAGTTGGCCTAAACCAAACTCAGTGGACTCAGGCAATAAGACATTTTGAGAGTGCGTTCTCGATCGCTGCTGGAGACACGGCCTCTATGCAAAAGTTTAAAATACACACTAATAGGAAGCGGTTAGCTAAACAAAAATCTGCCACGCTTTGCTTTGATACTGCCTAGCCTACTTTTCAGAGGGTAGAATAATGGTCGTAACAACTGCAATCAAGAGCATACCTGTCATGATATAAACAACAGAAAACGGTAGAACAGGCGTTAGCGCTGCATAGAGCGCACCAAATGATAACAATATTATCCCTATTGCAGTGTTAGAAAAGCCAACAAGTTCGGTTCTTTCATGGCCATCTTTAACATCTAAGCTATAAGTCTTTCTACCTGTTCGTACACCTGTGTGAGCAATTGAAAGCAGGAAAAACAAAATTGCTGAAGTAATAATTGAAGTGGACTTCAAGAAAAGAAGTGCGCCACATGCGCTCAATGCTAACACCCCTGACAATTGTAGAGTTAACCGAGCGCTTTTATCTGCGACTTTTCCCCAAATAATAGACGACAAGAGCGCTGCCAAAGCTTCAGCGCCTATATATATGGGAAGAAGCTCTTTCGCATCTCCACTTCGTTCAATCATGAAATAAGGAGCCACAAGTGCCGAATGGACAAAAAGCCCTCTTACAAAAATGAACTTATAAACGGTAGAGTCAAAATTAACATTTAATGCTTGCCCCTCGTCTTTTCCGGTATTTACATGTGTCTTCACTGGCCATACACAAATCAACGTCAGCACAAATGAGAGCAGGCTTCCACCTAAAATAAATAGTAGAACATTGGACGAGAATGCCTTATTGAAAATAACTAAAGGTATCGCTATTGCTAAGGTCACAACACCAGATGCAGTAGACGCTATCCCAATAAGGTTACCTCGCTCGCCCTTTTTCGCAACATCAGCCTCCATGTCTTTAACGGTTAGTGAACAAGCTGAGCGGCCTAGACTTAGAAATACTAGTGCAAAAAGAAGCAGGGCTCCCGCTGTAAAGCCAGAAAAATACACGACAGATAACAGCATTGTGAGTACTGAAAATGCCTGCACCACCATACCCACACGCCAGACGACATGCCTTTGAGTATGTTTGCGAAGATAAATACTGATAAAAACCTGAGGAAGAAGTGCCCCCGACTCTCTGATTGGTACTAACCAGCCCACCATCCAAATCGGAGCCCCAACGCTTACAAGAATTGCGGTTAAGGTTGTTTTAGCTGAGATAAGTAAGTCGGCAAGCTTGTTAAGAGAGAGGCCCGCTACGAGGAGATTTTTTTCTTTCATAAACGATAGGCGTGTACCGTAATTTAATCCTGTAATTACGGTACTTTAATATATTTAGATCAGAACCTTATGTTTATTAACCATTGTTCTCAACGAGCACCTTAAGGTTTTCAAGCCCCATTTCGAAGTCGGGCCCAATCATGCTGTCCATCATTAAGACAAAAAGTTTGTTTATTGGGTTGTTATCAACGGAGCCTTCGTCTCTCCAGGTAACTATAGACCCATCATCGATAGACTCAATTTCAACCACACCTGATGAGCCCATGTCAAACTCAGGGAAATATAAGCGATAGAGAACACGTTTGTTGTGTTCTAGTTGCGTAATTTCCATTTCACCATTGCCTTCTGTCTCGCTTTTCCATTCCGAGCGCATCCCAATTGCTCTATCAGGGCCAGAGTAGTCAAGTTTCATACTTGGGTCACGTTTGAACCACACGCCCCATTTTTGCCACTCTCTTAAGTCCACGACATACGGATATATTTCAGATGGCTGAGCATCAATATTGACTTTCCTTTCTACACTGTAATCATTAGGAATAAAAAAGCTTGTAACAACAAACAATAAAATTACAGTACCCACGACAACTAATAGTTTTTTTAATGCTCTCATCTGACACTCCAAGACAAATCGGTGCTCCAAATATAACATCTAATTAACATTTGTCACTTAAAGTAGCATTGACCTCTTTTTTGATCTTTGCGTTAGATAGACACCCATCCAAACATTTTCATCGCAATTGCCCACATTAATGCTACGTCAAACTATTTAAATCTTATCGTGGATGTCTCTTAAAATAGTTAGATAACCTCTAGCTATCGTTAGTACCGCATCTGAACGGATGTCTTCTACATTTTTTGAAATTTAAATCTTAGTGACTATTTTTATCTCACAACAATAAGGCACCAATGCATTATTTTAAGCAAATATCACCATGCTTTTGCTCCGTTGGATGGGTGTCTTGCTTAATTTATATTTTGCTTATTTCATATAATAGAGCGTGGGTGTCTTTTTTAGGATTTTTATAATCGTGTTGATGATTCATGTTGAACTTATGATGGGTGTCTTGCTAAGAAAATTCGTACCAGCCACATAAGTTTAAAAAATTTAACCATTTCATCACAAAGCAGAAAAATCCGGCTGTTATTATAAAATATCTTGTGTAATATGGGTTTAGGTTATCAGGAAAGTCTGTTCACACGGGCCTATCATGCATAGCGCACTCAATCGCAACACTTCGTTTTCTTTTTATATTTCTATCGATACACAGTTGTCGCTTTTTTACAGGAGTTTATAGGAAATGGCAGATCAAAGCTCTCGTTACATCAGTAACCTTACTCGCGATACATATGCGCTTATTCTAGCTGGGGGCAAAGGTTCAAGATTACACGAACTCACTAACTGGCGAGCCAAGCCGGCGCTTTATTTCGGCGGTAAGTTTAGAATCATCGACTTTCCTCTATCAAATTGTGTTAACTCAGGGATAAGACGAATTGGCGTAGTAACACAATACAAGTCTCATTCACTTATTCGTCACCTTGTTAGAGGTTGGGGGCACTTCAAAAAAGAACTGGGTGAATCAGTAGAAATCCTCCCCGCTTCACAGCGCTTTTCTGATAGCTGGTACGAGGGCACGGCCGATGCTGTTTTTCAGAATATTGACATCATTCGCGACGAACTCCCCAAGTACGTTATGATCCTTTCCGGCGACCATATCTATCGTATGGATTACGGTGATATGCTTGCGAAACACAAGGAATCTGGCGCAAAAATGACGGTTTCATGTATGTCTGTCCCGCTAGAAGAAGCGGCAAGCGCGTTTGGCGTGATGTCTGTAGACGAAAATTATCGTATCAACGGTTTTGAAGAAAAACCAGCCAACCCTACGCCGTTACCTAACGATCCCACTCGTTGCTTAGCGTCTATGGGCAACTATGTATTCGACACAGAATTTTTGTTTGAACAGCTAAGAGTAGACTCTGAAAACATGGGCTCTCAGCGTGACTTTGGTAAAGATATTATTCCTTCAATCATTGCTGACCACCCGGTTTATGCCTATCCATTTGAACAAAGCGGTGGCGATAACGCTTACTGGCGTGACGTAGGTACCATTGATTCTTTCTGGGAAGCCAATATGGAAATGGTGGCGCCAGTGCCTCAGCTGAACTTATACGATAGGAAGTGGCCCATATGGACCTATCAAGAGCAACTTCCACCAGCAAAATTTGTCTGGGAAGACCACGACAGACGAGGCGAGGCCATTAACTCTGTCGTCTCAGGCGGCTGTATTATATCCGGCTCTACACTGCGCTCTTCTATTTGTTTTTCTAATGTTCGAGTACACTCTTACGGACTTATTGAAGATGCGGTTATTCTTCCTGACGTGGAAATTAAGCGCCATTGTAAATTGAAAAAAGTCATCATAGACCGCGGCTGTGTGATACCCGAAGGAACTACAATTGGTTACGACCATGAGCAAGATAGAGCGCGAGGTTTCCGCGTCTCTGAAAAAGGCGTAGTACTCGTAACCCGCGAAATGCTAGGTCAGCCTGTAGGCGGCCTTAGCAAGTCAACAAAGCAAGATTGATAGTCGCGTTAGAAGTTAATCAGATTGATATTGGCCCCTACACCAATATCAATCTCCTCATCCTGGTTAAGAGCAAACAAAAACACTGACTAACCTTCTTACCTTTATCTCTCACATCATCTCGCTGCACCAATAATTTAAGCCATACGCCAGCCTAAACCCGTAACAACTACTCCGCACGATTCCACTGCTCTAGCGTTTGCTCTATAAAGCTGGCAACTTTCTCAGGGTGCTCCAACGGAAACATATGACCACCTTCTAAAGCTACATGTTCAATCGCATTATGTTTCATAAGGCGTGAATACATTTCAGGTTTGCATACATTGCTTTTGTTACCCGTAGCCAATATTGCCGGACACTTCAGCTTGCCCTTGTATTTTCCTAAGTTGTGAGGGACATTGCGGAATAACTCTGCTTCAACATCCGCTCGAAACGTGAGCGAGATTTTGTCACCTTTTACCGCTGTCACGGATTTCACGTAATCGCGAACACATCGCTTATCCATATCCCTGAAAAGCGCTTTACCATGAAAGTATGACACCATATCCGTGTTGCTTGGCCAACTGGTATTGCGCGTCTGTGCTAGCTTTGCCGGTGTCAATTTGTTAATTAACGGCGTATGTTTTGCGAATTTGAAAAAGTAACTAAGCGGACCAACCACTAACGGCGGGTCGAATAAAATAACGCCTCTGAATAATTCAGGTGCCTCGCACGCAGCCATGTAGGTAATGACGGCACCAAATGAATGTCCGATTCCATAGACACCGCGAGCATCGGTATTCTCTCTTCTTATATGTTTGATTAATTCTTGAACTTGGTTGCGCCAGTTGCCATTTACCGGAAGCTGTGGGTCGTGACCAAAACGATCAACATGCAAACGGTTAAAGTGGCTAGGTAACGCAGAAAACATGGCATTGTAGCTTCCTGCAGGAAACCCGTTCGCATGGGCAAAATGAAAACTCAACTCGGTCGAGGACACCAACATTCTCCTTAATATCCAAACAACAAAGGGGCTTTAAATCAGCCCCTTAGAATGAATATTCGATATTACTACAAGCCTCTGGCTTCTGCCATTTCCCAATCTTTCACTATCTTGGTACTGGTCCATAAGAACACCGCGATTGATATCGCATAGGGCACGACCAAGTAAAGGAGTGCTTGTCTCAAAGCTTCTGTCTCGCCAAGTGACGGAACCAGTGATTGACTAATTATACCAGTCAGTGTGGGCCCGCCGCCCAATGCAATAATGTTCAAAACAAAGAAGAACAGTGCCGTCGACATAGCCCTAACATTAATTGGTGCAAGCGTTTGTGCCATCGCAAAACTCGGCCCTAAATAAGAGCCACTCGTAAATAGCAACAATGCCATAAGTCCTACCGACAACCATAAGTCTTGCACCTGTAATGATGCATACAATGCAGGAACCCCAATAATAAGGGCAATAGCTGGTAATAGAGCATACGCTTTCTTGTTATGCTTACCCCATCTGTCAGCAATGTAGCCGCCAAGCCACACGCCCAGTGCGTAGGCTGTTCCGTTTATGATGCCAAATACAATAAGCAGTTGTGTAATATCTAACCCTGCAAACGCGCGCACGTAGTAATCGATAACCCAAGTCGATATCGCATAGTTACCGAACGAGCCAAACGATATGCCAAGCGCCATTCCCCACCATGTTGGAATTTTCAGCAGCATTCTCAAAGATGACTTTACACTTGGCTTGTTAGCTTCATCGCCCGTTGGAGCTGAGACCGTTCTTGCAGGCTCTTTAACCGTAAGCTTTAGCAAGATAGCAAGCAACACTCCGGGTATACCAACACTGTACATTACCGTGCGCCAATCGGCTGAACCGCCCTGTAGAAAAAATGCTGAGGCAAAAAACGCAAGCATTACACCAAACGGAATACCTAAAGAATATATTGCCAGTGCGCCAGCGCGTTTTTCTTTAGGGAAAAGATCGGAAATAATGCTGTGTGACGGTGGACTTCCCCCTGCCTCGCCAATCCCCACACCGATACGTGCAATAGCCAGTTGCATATAGTTTGCCGCTAAACCAGACGCAGCAGTAAAGCCACTCCAGAGCGTTAGAGAAATAGCGATAATATTCACTCGGCTGTAACGGTCGGCGAGCCAAGCGATTGGAATGCCCATCACCGTGTATAGAAGCGCGAAATATATGCCTTTAAGCCATCCGAGTTGAGCGTCATCTAATCCCAAGTCAGCTTTTATAAAAGGCGACAATATCCCAATAATTTGCCTATCAATAAAGTTAAAAGCGTATACCAAGGTTAATATGAATAGAACGTAATTGCGGTAACTTCTAGATGCTCCAGCTTCACTTGCTGGAATACCTTCAACGTGCGTATGGGCCATAACAGTCCTTTTAAGTGACGATAACCCCAGTCTACGCACTAGGTAAAAAAATAAACAACTAATTGTTACTTATTTGTTAACATAACGAAAATTTCTAACAGAGGCTTTTCGTTCTATAGCGCTTAAGGTAGGATGACACTCACCCAACTCATCAGACCAGATGCACAGCTATGACAGTAGATGAATTACTCAATATTCCCCAATTATCACAAACATCGGAAAACACTTGGAAGGTTGATGGGCTCGTTATTCCTAAAACCTGGGGACAAGGAAGAACCGCGTTTGGCGGCATCTCTGCCGGCATGTTGTACACGGCAGTAAAGCAACAAGTTACTGATAACCGCGTTTTACGCTCGTTTACTACAAATTTTGTCGGTCCTCTATCTCTTGAATCGCCCTTTTCTATCGAAGTTACCCTTTTAAGAACAGGTAAAAACGTCTCACAATACACTGCACATGCCATTCAAGACGGCAAAAGCTGTGTTTTCTCACAGGCTTGCTTTGGCGTGGCGAGAGCTTCAGGTATAAGCGTTGAGAATACAGAAAAGCACGATATGCCTTTGCCTAGCAAAGCAAAATTCATCCCGCAGATACCAAAAGTAACACCGAAGTTCTTGCGCTACTTTGACTTAGCTATTGAAGATGGTGGTATACCATTTACCCGACGAAAAACCAGTCATTACCACGGTTTCATGCGATTTAAGCAAGCGCCAGAGGCCATAACTGATGCACACATCATCACCATGATAGATGCATGGCCGCCCACGCTTTTACAAATGATGAAATTGCCAGCTCCTGCAAGCACCGTGAGCTGGAATTTAGAATTCATTCATCCACATAAGCCGGTAAGCCCCACGGATTGGTTTGGTTACAAAGCGCATACCAGGCAGGCAGCAGATGGTTATGGCCATACAGAGGCGACAATTTGGGACAAAGATAACGAAGTCATTGCAATTAGCAGACAAACCGTAGCGATTTTCGATTAATCGCTACGGCAATGGCTTTTGTCTAAGCTGTAAAGCCTAGTAAAGCATAAACGCGTTGGGGTTAAACAGTGAGATAACAGATATACATTGCAAATTGGTTATATCTAGCGCGTCTTCCAAATCTTCACGTTCGAGCGATAACGCTTCGTGAAGTTCAGGCTTTAAGTTGTGATAGCTTGGGTAGATTTCCGGATTTACGTTATCTAACGCCAACACATAAGACAGTTGAAGAATTGACTCTTCTATACCCGTTACCGCGTCTTCGCCTTTATGAATGCTGGCAATAGGCAAGTAAATCGAGCTTGGGATACCCCACTTTTCTATAAGTCTTGCAGACAGCTCTGTGTAAGTGAACCCTAAAACGCCAAATTGAAGCTCAGCAGGGCTTACACGGGTATTGAATGCCTGACAACGAGTAGCCGACTCGGGCATGACCGAAACCGTTATCAGTTCTCCAATGTTGTGCAGCAATCCTGATACGAAAAGACGCTCCGGCTCACGAATACTGCGCATGTCGGCAAAATACTTCGCAAGCAGTCCGCAGGAAACGCTCTGTTCCCAGAATTTGTCTAGGTCTATAGATTGACCGTCGACATCACTAAATGCCTGGCTTACACCATACGCAAGAGCGAGGTCGTAGGTAGAGCGTGTACCCACGACCTGAATGGCTTTTGTTACCGTATCTATTTTATTAGGAAACCGATAAAGCGCCGAATTTGCCACCCTCAGTAATTGCGTGGCCAATGACGGGTCGAAAGCAATAATGTCACCGATATCGTCAATACTTGAAGCTTCATCATCCATACAAGCTTTAAGTCGCGTTACCGAATCAGGTAATACAAAGAGGTCTTCCGCTTTCGAAACTAATTCATCTAAATTCATTCGTGCACTCTCTTCAATGCAGCCTTTATAATCATCGTGTTAAGGCACCTCCATTCGCCTTACTCATGTAAGGTATAGGCGGTAAAACCTAGGAGGTCAATTATTTTCACCTAGTAAAAAAGTATGATTTCTTTACTAATCAGAAAGTTAAAAAAACGTAATTGAATCATTTTTCATTACTACTTATTGGCTAGTATAAGCGGTTTGTTCAAATTTGAGCATTATCAATTAAGCCAATACCGTAGACTGAAAAAACATGTTGGCGTTTCCCAACCCGCACGGAAACTCAGGCATTATAACGAGCCGCATATTAATACCTAACCAAAATACGATTTTTAAGAAAAACTTAGGGTAACTACCTACAAGAATTAGAATTTCTAAGGAGTACATCTTTAAAGTAATGACGATTGCAATTTTGTGGTAGCATCTCGTATGAAATAACAGTGCTGTACCTCCTAGTTCTTTACGTAAAAGTTGTAATATTTTCCATGTTAAATGTTGTCGTCATTGGTTATGTATGGCCCGAGCCAAACTCCTCTGCTGCTGGGCAGAACATGCTGTCTATTATCGAACGTTGCTTAGTGGCTAATTTCAACGTGACGTTTTTAACATCAGCCACCGATAGTGAACATAAAGCAGATCTTGAAGCAATCGGCGTAAGCGTGAAGCCCGTAGCGTTAAACTGCAGCTCGTTTAATACCCTTTTAGAGCAAATATTGCCTGATGTCGTCATCTTCGACCGCTACATGACAGAGGAGCAGTTTTCTTGGCGTGTAAAAGAGGTTTGCCCTAATGCTCTTCGAATTCTTAATACCGAAGACCTTCACAGCCTCCGCCAAGCAAGACACGACGCGGTAAAGCAGCACGGTGACGCACGTCTGGGGCAACTTAATACCGAACTAGCACAGCGGGAAGTCGCTGCCATCATACGAAGTGATCTCACCTTAGTGATTTCAAAACGAGAAATGGCATTGTTGAAAGAACATTACGCAATACCAGAGTCCCAGCTTCAGTATCATCCGCTTGCAGTTGGGAGGTCTATTGCCCCTACTCCATCGTTTAAGGAACGTTCGCACTTCGTTCATATTGGCAACTTCCGTCACGCGCCAAACTGGGATGCGGTGTTACAGCTAAAGCAACACCTTTGGCCTTCAATCAAAAAAGCGTTACCCCGTGCCGAGCTGCATATATACGGCGCTTACCCACCGAAAAAAGCGACACAGCTTCACAACGAGAAACAAGGTTTTTTGGTAAAAGGATGGGCAAAAGATGTTGAAACGGTAATGGCAAACGCTAAGGTGCTGATAGCCCCATTGCGATTTGGCGCAGGAATAAAAGGAAAATTACTTGATGCGATGCGCTGTGCTACGCCAAGTATTACAACCTGGATAGGTGCAGAAGGTATTATTTCAAGTGATCAAATTTTAGACACTGATGAAAGCGCAGATACTAGGCTGTGGCCCGGTGCTCTTTGCAGCACGCGCACATCTGAATTGAACGCAGTGCAGGACTATGTTGATAAAGCCATCGCCCTCTATAACGATGAAAACAGTTGGACTTTGGCGAGTATAATGAGCAAGAGCGTGCTTACTTCATTTGAAAACAAGCAGCCAGATGTGCCATTCATCGAAAGGATGTGTAACTTACAGCAAACCCTAGGCAAGCACAGAAGCAGTTTGTTTATGCAAAGTTTGTTGTGGCATCAAACGCTTACTGCGAGTAAATATATGAGCCAATGGATTGAAGCAAAGAACAAGTGAGTCGGAAAGTAAAGGAGGCACCTGCTGGCTTAGCGCCTAAATGCCCTTCAACCGAGAGATAACAGACTTGATCCCATTTCCGCGCGACTGACTAAGGTAACGCCCTAGTTGACAGCGAGACAAATAATCTTCGAAATCGAAATTACGACGCTCCTCGTCGGTCAATGCATTGGCCTTTTCTAGTAATACAGCAAGCACACCGCGAATAACTTTGCTGGGCGAATATGCCATTAAGCTACTTTGTTCCGTGAGATAAGCCAACCACACAGGGCTTTCGCACCCATCAACGGCAGTGTCGGAAGTGCGTTCATCTATAGGGAGAGGCGTTAAAGACTTGCCCGCTAGCATAAGCGTGCGCGTAAAATCATCCCATCCCTTTGAATTGGCAAGTGAAGAAGCAAGAGGAAGCAAGGTGTCATCCGTACTCATTTGCTAAACGCCCAGCTTAATTACCGCTTAGTTCAGAAGCCAAATCTTCTGCAGTCATTACAAGGTTTTCAACGTCACTGGTAGTTGGAAACATAACCAACTCCACACCGTTTTTGGTAAGGCCTGGCAACCAAGTTTGTGCAAACTCGTCAAGTGATACACTCACACACTGACCTTCAATGTCGTTTATTTCCACAAACTTTTGCGCCAAATCGCGATGAGGAAAAACGGGTAACTGAACACTATCACCACCTTCGAACATTACAAAACCTTCAGTACCCTGTACCATCCAAACTTCGTTTGCTTTTGCAATATAGCTAACAACAAGTTCTTGACGGTCTTCCGCATTTAATTTCATGGCTTGTTCGATGACAGCATCGCTTAACTTGTCGGCAGTTGTTTCTGGGAACACGTTTATTCACCTATCTTAAAATTTGCGGCAAGTATACCCTCCCCAGCACAAGGCGCAATGTAATAGTCACCAAAATACTTCTTATAAAGGCACCCACCTTAACCACACGCTCATAAAAAGTTTCTCTAAAATTTAAACGGCTATTCAATTCCCTACCCCTTACACTGACACCCATGCTAAAGTTGTTCACCATCACGAAACGTTTAAACGCAAAGATCTGTACCTCATGCGAAACCTATTTACTGCTCTAAAGCAAGACACTCACGTCAACCACAGTATTTTGGAAAATACGTTTCCTTTTTCCATCTATCACAACGACAATGTATTTGATGACACCGCCTATCTCGCTATTTTGAAGATAATGACATTGTTCCATCAAGCGACTGCTGACGCCGTTCAGCAAGCACAGAGCAGTGCGCCTATTCTTTCCAAAGTCTCCAGTATGATAAATAGCAACGCAGTTCTAAGCGCTCTGAATACAGACATTCAGACGCTTTGTGTTGACTCCCATGCAAAGACATCTGAGGCCTTATCATTACAATCGTCTAATCAAGGCACCCACTCAGAGGGTCTGTTAATTCCAAGCTGCAATTCGTCGACTAGCCAAGCCATTGCAGCGATTTACGTATGGTTGGGTTCCTCAATGGGCGCAAATATCATCGTAAGAAGATTAAACGCGATGGAGCAAAACGTACCCACGAATTACTATCAGGCCATGGCAGGTTGCGCGAAAGCATGGGTGTCTTTCAAACAAGAAGTTGAATCTCTTCTACCTGAGCTCGCCAAAAACGAAGAAGGCTTTGTAGAAGATATAGTTGAGGATGCAAATGCTTGGTTTGAGCATTTGATTTCACTCGCTGACGTTGTAAAAGGAGAGATGAGGCTTAAGGTAGACGCATTGATATAGAGTTAAGCGAGTTATCACCTTCAAAAGGCTTTACGATTCAATAACGCCCTTCAATAGGGCCTTTTAGCCTATCTTCAGTCTAACATTGCCTGCGGTTAGGCTGATGCCCCCCAGTTTTTATAACCACTCAACTTTAAAGCTATAAATAAACTTAATTTAGTCTATCGGCTGAATGCATTATTATAACGTCAGTTCATCGTTAAGCGGTCGCTTAGTTTCTGGTAAACTTAAACTAACCTAGAAACAACATTAATATAAAACATGAAAGTAATCTCATTTAATATAAACGGTATCCGTGCTCGCCTCCATCAGCTTCAAGCGGTTATTGATGCCCACCAACCAGACATTATTGGTTTGCAGGAAATTAAAGTTCACAACGAGCAATTTCCCGTTGAAGCAGTAGAGGCCATGGGCTATCACGTTTATTTTCACGGCCAGAAAAGCCATTATGGCGTTGCATTTTTAGCGAAGAAAGAGCCTGCTTCTGTGGCAATGGGCTTCCCAACCGATGATGAAGACGCCCAGCGCAGAATGATTATATTAAAAACCACTGATGAAGCTGGAGAGCCAGTGACGGTTCTTAATGGTTACTTTCCTCAAGGCGAGAATGAAAAGCACGAGACAAAGTACCCCGCCAAACGTAAGTTTTACAAAGACTTAATGACCTACTTAAATGATAACCATACGCCAGACGAAAACGTGATTGTGATGGGTGATGTGAACATTTCTCATACAGATTTAGACATCGGTATTGGAGAGGGAAACAAAAAACGCTGGCTGAGAACAGGTAAGTGTAGCTTCCTACCAGAAGAGCGCGAATGGTTGAATACACTCATAGACTGGGGCTTCGAAGATAGCTTTCGAACGCTTAATCCAGAAACTAATGACAAGTTTTCGTGGTTTGACTATCGCTCGAAAGGTTTCAACGACAATCGCGGCCTGCGTATAGACCTGATACTTGCCACCAAACCTTTGCACGCCAGCCTTCATGACGCAGGCATCGATTATGAGTTAAGGGGCATTGAAAAGCCGTCTGACCACGCCCCCATTTGGGCTGAATATAAGAAGTAGTTGGTCGATTGCGAATAAAAGCAGCGCCGATAGAGGAGTAACAGTGAGTTCATTACAGTTGTTTGCATGGCTGATTTATGGCGCATTTTGTTTGGGCGCAGTGAAGCATATCGACTTTACTTACTTTACGCGAAACAAGCAGCAACAACACCTCATCTTCGGCACTGCTGCTTGTTTATTTGTGCTGTGGTTGTTTAAAGCGGGAATTTTTGAAGGCCTAGATGTGCATTTTCTTGGCCTTTCCGTACTCACATTGATGTTAGGTTTTAGAAACGCCATCATTGCTTCATTTATCGCGCTTTTAGGGGCAAACGTAGCGGGCTATGGAACGTGGGAGAATTTTGGGGTCAACGGTCTATTAGGCACTATCCTCCCTATAGGCATCACGTACCTTTTCTATATGCTGTCGTTTCACCGCATACCTCGACAGCTTTTTGTCTACATATTCCTGTGTGCATTCTTTCCTGCCGCCCTTTCAATTGCACTAAAAACACTCTCGTTAGGTGCCTTCTACTACATTGAGGGTACGTACACGTGGGACATTGTTTTTGATAACTATATTTTACTTATCCCGCTATTGGTGTTTCCAGAAGCACTACTCAACGGCATGGCTATTACCCTTCTTGTCATATACCAACCTACGTGGGTGTACACCTTTCACGACAAATTTTATCTAGACAATTAAACAGTTTATCGTCTCTTTTCATTTCACTTTTGAAACTTTTTAAACTAATGGTTAATAAGGTTATCCTGAATTCAATCTACTATTAAAGAGTGTGTTTGATTGGTGGGCTGATATGAAAATTCAGACATTTGCATTGAAGTGCAATGATATAGAAAGCTTAACTTCGGAAATGACGTCTGTATTAGACAATGAGAAGCCTTCATTACTCATAGGTTATGGCAATACCGATTTTCCTTTAGAAGCACTTCCATCAATAATAGGCGTCTCGACACTCCCCTTTTTCATTTCTAGCTCTTGCTTAGGCGCTTTGCTTTGCGACGATAAAACGGTATCCGCCAAATGCGACTTAGCGCTGTTTTGCATCAATGACGATAGTGGCGCTTACGGTGTAGGCAGTGCTGATGTATCTGAGTACGGCCCGTTTGAGGCAGGAGCAACAGCGTTGCAGCAAGCGCTAGCAAGTGCCGAAAGGCCTTACGAAAGCCCTGCACTTATTTGGTGTGCGCTCCCCCCAGGTAATGAAGAACTGATACTAGAAGGGTTTGCCAGCGTTGTAGGAGCAAAAGTTCCTATCTTTGGTGGCTCCATGGCAGACAATACGGTTGAAGGCAACTGGCGTACGATCACAAAAACATCAGCGGGACCTGAAACCATTGCGGTAGCCGTTTTATATCCTTCAACACCGCTTGGCTCAAGTTATAGTTCTGGTTATAAACCTACCGATACTGTGCTAAGAACCACAAAAGCCCAGGGGCGGCAAATACAACAACTTAATAATGAACAAGCGAGTATCGCCTACAATCAAGCAACGAAAGGTTTAATCTCACACCAGCTTGACGGTGGACAAATCTTGGGGCTAACTTCTTCAGCACCATTAGGCAGGCCAGTAGAGTTGGACAATAGCGCTGTAAATTACCTTCTTTGCCACCCCGACTCTGTTGAACATGGTGCGTTAAATGTTTTTTCTGAAGTAAAGGAAGGCGAAGACCTTGTGTTGATGGAGGGAAGCATCTCTAGCCTCACCTCACGCGCCGAGCGCGTTATTAATAACGCGATCATGCTATTACCTGAAAACAAGAAGCCAATTGGCGTATTGATGATTTACTGTGCAGGGTGCCGGTTGATGGTCGGCGCTGAAATAAATTCGATGCTGGAGTCATTACAAAAACGATTCTCATCATTACCCATTTGCGGGCCATTTACTTTTGGCGAACAAGGGCGATTCTTAGACGGTATGAACAGGCATGGCAACCTAATGATTTCAGCAGTAGTGTTTTCTCGATGAATAAAGATTACGAAAATGTTTTAGAAGATCTAGCGCTTGTTTACCGCTTAAAACAGCAAGCTGAAGCGCATAAAAAAGAAAGCGACGCTTTACTTGAAGGTACGCGAGTACTCCTTACCGCTGAGGATGAAGCAGATCTTTACAAGAAAATGTTTAGCGTTTTTAAAGGGCTTTATAACTATGAAGTATGCTTTGTCTTAGAGAATGAAAGTGCAGGTAAAATGAGGTGTATTAATAGCACTAATGACGCTTTGTTAAATACTATATGGAAAATAGACGACACGCTTTCCCGTGCCGTGAAAAGTGAACCCGTAGCTTTGTTCAACATTCAACAGCAGCCAACGTGGCAACAGCACATCTCCTTATTTGAAACCCCTGTTACATCTGTACTTTATTGCCCATTTAAAGTGCACCAACAACAGGCCGTTATTGTTTTCTGCCATCAATCATTGGGTTACTACACCCAAGAATATGTCGATATGGCAAATAGATACCGAACTTTCACTGAACAGATGGCTATGGGGATGCAGGCAAAGTTAATGGCGTTAGAAACCGTCAGGTTGAAAGAAGAAAAAGCTAGGGTAGAAAAAAGTCTAATCGATTCTGAAAAAATGGCTTCGCTTGGTTTGCTAGCCGCAGGCGTTGCTCATGAAATTAACAACCCCATTGCATTTATTAACAGCAATATTCATTTCCTTAGAAACGTACTGCCTGCACTATCACAAATGCAGGAAATCGTATTGAAACTGGCGTCTAGCTCTAGCTCTGAAGAAAGAGCAGAGGTTGCCGAAGCAGCAATATTGTGGAAATCGCACAATAAAATTGATTCACTCAGTGACGAAATCGCTGATATTTGTGGGGAGTCCGAAGAAGGTTTAAACAGAGTAACCGACATTATAACAAGCCTTCGTTCTTTCTCACATGATGCAGATATCCCTGATGACGAAACCATCAATGTGAACGATTGCATTGCGCATGCCCTGAGGCTCGTAAACAGTGAGTTAAAGCACCGCATAAAAATACAGCAGCACCTGAATGACGTAGCTTTCATCAAAGGTAAGACAGGTAAGCTAAACCAGGTTCTGGTTAATCTTTTTGTCAACGCCGCGCAAGCAATGGAGGATGGAGACAAGCTTACGATTTCTTCATATGAAGAAGGCAACAATACCGTTATTACGGTAAAAGATACGGGATGTGGCATCGAAAAACATGCGCTTCAAAAGCTTTTTGAGCCTTTTTACACCACCAAACCTACGGGAAAAGGGACTGGACTGGGCCTGTATATTTCTTTTTCTATTGTAGAAGCCATGGGGGGCACTATTGCCGTTGATAGCGAAGTTAACGTTGGTACCACTTTTACACTTTCTTTCCCGTCAACGAACGCCAATAAAAAAACCGCACCTTCGTGCGGTTTAGATACGTTTGATAGCGATTCTTGATAGCTGCAAGCGCTATATAGCAGCTACTTTTGGAACAAAATATCCATAACGTCAGACAGCTCGCCTTTGCCTTCGCGAATTTCTTCTTCTGACAAACCTGCTATTTCATGAGGGAACACAAGCCACTCGTCACTTTCATTAACGTAGTAATCTGGCACGATATCAGTAGTGTTGTTTTGAGGCTTGTACCATGGACATGCAATGCGAATATCTTTTGGCATGTTTAGGCGCATAAGCTTATTAATTTGCTTGATAAGTGCGTCAACACTTCGGCCTGAATCGAAAACATCGTCAACAATCAATAGCTTGTCGTCAGCATTGGCATTTTCAACCAAGTAATGCAACCCATGAACACGGATTTCTTTCGACTGTTTATTGATTCCATAGTAAGACGATGTACGTACTGCGATGTGGTCGGTTGACGTATTCTTGAATTCGAAGAACTCTTGAACTGCGATACCAATTGGAGCACCACCACGCCAAATACCAATAATAAAGTCAGGGCGGAATCCGTCTTCATACACCTTTGCCGCTAAGCGAAAGGAATCCTGTAGAAGCGATTGCGAGGTGATAAAATTCTTGTTCATGACGTCTCACTGGGCAAAGTTTAAAAGACCGCGAGTATAGTGAATTTCGCGGCCTTTTGCACGGTAAATTCAACTATTTATTCGTTTTGAAGTGCTTGTGATGGTGCTATTTTCATCGCTTTGCGTGCAGGATAAACACTGGCTAAAACGCATAACAATAAAGACAATAATGTGATGCTTATTATTTGCACTACATCCATGTCAATTGGCAAGCCGCTACCGTCTGCGGCAAGCGCTAATGGCGATCCTATCGCGTCCAAGATATTGTTGAGATTTAGCGTAATAATTACACCTAAAAGCAGACCAATACCCGCACCTTTCACCCCGTTAAACAAACCATTTAAGACAAATATCCACATTACTGAACTCGGCAACATGCCCTGAGTTTGAAGTACCGCAATATCGCCCTGCTTTTCGGTAACTACCATTACCAGTGCCGACACTATGTTAAACGCCGCCACCGCAATTATAAGCAGCAGCATAAGCGTCATCATGTTCTTTTCCATTTTCACCGCGTCAAATAATGGCCCCTGACGCTCACGCCACGTTATAATATTGTTTGCAGAGACACCCACCCTATCAACTAATTCATCAACCACCGCTTGGTAGTTAAACGCATCATTTAAAAACAACCGAAGCGATTGTTCGCCTCCTTTAGGGTCACGCATTAGGCGATTCACATCGGCAAGGTTCATGTACATCACCTTATCATCCATCTGTGAGCCCATATCGAAGACACCCACCACTGTAACAAGCCGTTGACTAGGCATTCTTCCCAATGGGGTATACACACTGGCGCCAGCAACCATAACTCGCAAGCGGTCGCCAACGCGCGCTTCAAGCTTAATGGCAAGAGAGCGCCCAATTATGGCGGCGAAGCTCCCTTCCGTTAAATCGTTAAATCGACCTTGTTCCATATGATTTGCAACCAAAGTATGCTCAATCATCACATCGGGTTGAACGCCGTGAACCTGCACGCCGCGAAGGTCTGAGCGAGATTGCACAACTGCCTCTGCCTCTCTGTAACCCATGGTGGTCACAACATCTTCCATGGGTGTCATGCTAATTTCCTCTATAGCTAAAAGCTTCGAGTTGGACGTTTTTTGAGTGGGTGTCTTGCTTACTGCCCTATTGCCATCCTTGTTCGTATTCATCGTAGAGGTGGGTGTCTCTGTAATTTCTGACTTTCGAGTTGTTGAGGTGGGTGTCTCTGTAACGTCGTTTTGAATGGGTGTCTTGTTAAGGTTTTCTGTTGCGATGGGTGTCTTTGTAATTTCGATATGAGGGACTATGCCTAGTATGCGCTGTTTTAGCTGGCCTTCTAGGCCGTTCATCACTGATACGACAATGATAAGTGCCATTAGACCTAATGCGATGCCCGCCACTGAAAATCGGTTGATAAATGAGACAAAACTGGTTTGGCTTGCTTTGTTAGACTTGGCATAACGATAAGCAATGAATGCAGAAAGAGGATAAAACATAGCGCCTTGCTTTTCAGTAATACGGTAATCTGCCTTACATTTAGCTATGCTTAATGAATAAAAAATTCAGATAAGTAGCCCAAAGGCGAGATGACGGGTTAACCCCAAAATAGTAAAGTGGGTATACTACGTGGTCGGTATACTACTTATAAGTTACTAACTGCACAAGAATTAGTGGCAGAGGAATAATGTGAGCGAACTAAGCCTAGAACAAAAAAAAGCCCAATTCGATGAGTACTTTTCTATCGCACACAGTATTAATGCAAACGTGCGCCCATTAGCCAATGATGAAAAAGTACCTGATGAAGAAAACCTTGAAGAGTCGATGCCCTATGCATTTCGCATTGCCAGTGAAATGGCTGCCCTAGAAGCACAAGCAATCCGCCCTTTGAGAAACTTGGGCGATCACGCTGAAACCTTGGCCGAATACCTTAATCATCAGTCCCGTAAAATTGACCTGATGATGTCGTTTGTATTGCACCAGCAAGACGAACCAGAATATCGCTTCAAAACGGTGAAACTTGGCGGCGGTGGCGTTATTATCGAATCGAGTGATCCACTAGAAATAGGCACACACGCTGAACTTAAACTTTTCCTAGATGCCGAAGCCGCAGCAATCTTTTGTTTTGGCGAAGTAATTACTTGCGAGCAAGTTGAAGACAGTTACCATATCGCCTTTATTTTTAATACCATTCGAGAGCAAGACCAAGAGCTTTTGGTTCGAGCCAGTTTGCATATTCAAACGCAACAACTAAGAAAACGGGCGAAAGAAAAAAAGGCGGGATCTGAATAACCCCCAAAAACAGTATATAAGCCGTAAAACTTTTCTTGCACTTAAAAACAGGACGTCATGACAGCCACTTTATTATCGCTACCATTACCTGCGCCTAAAAAAGAAGCCTCATCACAAGATCACAAACAATGGGGCCAACTTCAAGGCAGCAGCGCTGCGCTCTGCATTAGCCAAGCCCTCAGCCAGTATAAAGGCCCTATTGTGTTAATCACTGCCGATACGCCATCGGCAATGAAGCTTGAAAAAGAAATAGCGTTTTTCTTAAGCGATGATCAAAAGAATACGCCCATTACTTTATTCCCAGATTGGGAAACACTGCCCTACGATTCGTTTTCGCCTCATCAAGACATTGTTTCTCAGCGATTAGAAACCCTGTTCCGCTTTACGCAACAAGGCGATGGCATATTCATTGTGCCTGTTAACACGCTAATGCAGCGCCTTGCCCCTACCGACTATTTAGCAAAATACCTATTGATGCTAAATAAGGGCGATACATTAGATAGAGATCAATTTAGGCGCAACCTAGAGCAAGCTGGCTACCTACACGTAAGCCAGGTGATGAGCCACAGCGAGTTCTCAGTACGCGGCAGCATTATCGACCTGTTCCCAATGGGAAGCGACCAGCCGTTTCGAATAGACTTATTCGACGATGAAATCGACTCTATTCGCTATTTCGATACGGAAAGCCAACGCTCAGGCGAAGCGGTAAACAAAATTCGCTTACTACCGGCTCGTGAGTTCCCAACAGATAAAGAAGCAATCACCCTTTTCCGCCAGCAGTTTTTAGAAAAGTTCGACGCAAACAATGCATCTGAAAGCGTATTTTCTCAGGTAAGCAAGGGCACTATGCCAAGCGGTGTGGAGTATTACCTCCCCCTTTTCTTCGAAAAAACCGCTACGCTTTTTGACTACCTTCACCCAAAAAGCCTGCTATTACTTCACGGCGACGTGCAAGACGCTAGCGAATTTTTTTGGGCCGACGTGCAAGAACGCTACGAACAATACCGCTACAACCTAGCCCGCCCATTGCTTGCGCCAGATGAGCTATTTTTACCTATTAACGAGTTATTCGGTGCTATTAAACAGTGGCCTAGAGCATCTCTTTCCAGCAAGATACTTGAAGAAAAACAAGGTTCTAGCAACCTTCAGTGTGAAAAGCTTGATGACATTGCGATTAACTCGCAGAAAAAAGTACCTGCTGAACGACTTATTAAAACCGTAAATCACGCCACTGACAACGGGGCTAAAGTACTGTTTTGTGCTGAAACCCAAGGCAGACGAGAAGGTTTGCTTACAGTACTTGCCAAAGCGGGCATTAAGCCAAATATAGTCGATAGCTTTAGTGATTTTATTGCAAGCCACGACAACATTGGTATTACCGTAGGTATGGTTGATAACAGCTTCCGCTGGCAAACCCAGGAAGGCGAGCTGTTATTTATTACGGAAACAGAGTTACTAGGCCAAAAAGTAAGCCAGCGCCGTCTGCGCGATAAGCGCACGGCCACCGATGAGAGCGCGATTATTCGCAACCTAGCCGAGCTCTCTATTGGGCAACCGGTCGTGCATTTAGACCATGGCGTTGGCCGTTACCTAGGGCTACAAACACTCGATGCGGGCGGTGTAGCAACCGAATACTTGTGTATTGAGTACGCCAAACAATCAAAATTGTACGTACCCGTTGCCTCACTTCACTTGATTTCGCGCTACACGGGCGGAGACGCAGATAGCGCACCAGTAAGTGCTTTAGGTTCTGACGCCTGGACGAAAGCCAAGCAAAAAGCCGCTGAAAAAGTCCGTGATGTGGCTGCCGAACTGCTTGATGTATATGCCCGCCGCGCTGCTAAGCCCGGTTTCGCTTACAATATAAATTGGGATGACTACCAAGCGTTTTCAGACAGTTTCCCATTTGAAGAAACGCCTGATCAGGCTCAAGCCATTGCTGCGGTTATGCACGATATGGGCAGTCCTTCAGCGATGGACCGCTTAGTATGCGGCGACGTAGGCTTTGGTAAGACAGAAGTTGCTATGCGCGCAGCCTTCCTTGCCGCTAATGCTGGTAAACAGGTGGCCATATTAGTGCCTACCACCCTGCTTGCGCAGCAACACTATGAGAACTTTAAAGACCGTTTCGCGGCATGGCCGTTTGAAATTGAAGTCATGAGCCGATTTGTAAGCGGCAAAGCGCAAAAGGCTGTGGTTGAGCGTATTGGCGAAGGTAAAGTTGATATCGTGGTAGGCACACATAAGTTGCTATCTAGCGATATCAAGTACAAAGACTTAGGCCTTGTGATCATCGACGAAGAACACCGCTTTGGTGTGCGTCAAAAAGAAAAGCTTAAATCGTTACGTGCAGATGTTGATATTCTCACCCTTACAGCAACGCCTATTCCTCGTACGCTAAACATGGCGTTATCAGGCATGCGCGACTTATCTATTATCGCTACAGCGCCTGCCCGCCGTTTATCAATTAAAACCTTTGTACAGCAGCGTAACAAAGCCGTTATTCGCGAGGCCATCATGCGCGAAATTTTACGTGGTGGTCAGGTTTATTTCCTTCACAATGAAGTGGAAAGCATTGCTCGAACCGTGGAAGAAATAGCCGAAATTGTTCCTGAAGCACGCATTGCAATGGGGCACGGTCAAATGCGCGAGCGCGAACTGGAAGGCGTAATGAGCGACTTCTACCACCAGCGCTACAATGTACTGGTTTGTACCACTATCATCGAAACCGGTATCGACGTACCAAGCGCAAACACCATTATTATGGACAGGGCCGATCATTTAGGCTTAGCGCAGCTGCACCAGCTTCGCGGCCGAGTGGGTCGTTCGCATCACCAAGCCTACGCTTACCTGCTAACACCGCATCCAAAGCGTATGACCAAAGATGCAGTGAAACGCTTAGAAGCTATATCTCAACTTGAAGATTTAGGTGCTGGTTTCGCCCTTGCCACTCACGACTTGGAAATTCGTGGTGCCGGTGAGCTTTTAGGTGACGACCAGTCAGGGCAAATCGCCAGCATTGGTTTTAGTTTGTACATGGACATGCTTGATAAGGCCGTTAACGCACTTAAAGAAGGTCGAGAGCCGTCACTAGATGATGCAACGTCAGGCCATACCGAAGTCGAATTACGTATTCCAGCCCTGTTGCCTGAAGATTATATTGCCGACGTGAATACTCGCCTATCGCTATATAAGCGCCTAGCAAGCTGCACGACGCAAGACGATATTGATGAGTTTCAGGTAGAATGTATTGACCGCTTTGGTCTATTGCCAGAGCCTGCTAGAAACTTGATAGAAGTGGCTGAAATTAAAATAAAAGCCCAAGCCTTAGGCATTCTAAAAGTAGACTTGTCGGCCCAAGGCGGTACCATAGAGTTTAAAGAAACCACTAAGGTCAACCCAGGCTATATTATTAGCCTTGTGCAAACCAAACCGAATACCTTTAAGTTTGAAGGAAGCCAAAAACTACGTTTGGTGAAGAAGACCGAAACAGCTAAAGAGCGCATCGCGTTTATTAGCGATATTATTGCCGATTTTGCAAAGGAGTCGCGATAACATGAAGTTATCTCGCTGGTGCCCGTTAGTCGCATCAATTAGCGCCGTATTGCTAACAACATTTTCAACCACGGCCCACGCCAATGACAATTGGTGGTTTGATGTGGAAGTGATCGCGTTTAAGCGCAATATGGCGCTTACTGAGTTAGAAGAGCAGTTTTTATTGGCTGACGACCTGTCAACTCCTCGCGCACAGGCAGACATCATCAGCGACGTTATTGCGCCAGATATTAGCTATTTGAAGCAAGGCTTAGCCGTTTGTGGCGCAGATGTTTCGATAAAATGGCCAAACGAGACCCTTTTTGATATTCCTTCAAAAGACATTGATTTCTTGTTGCATCCTATTGTCAACAGCGCACAGCAAGATAGCGCTCAAGGGTATATTCCAAACAGTACTCAAGACACTGCACAGTATGGTGATAAGACTGATGTTTCATACTCTGACGATACCGGCAGCGACACTAATGCTTCAAGCCATGCGGAAACGGCCTCTTCAGCTGCGTTTAACGTAGGCACGCAAAGTAACGAAGGTTTCAATACCAGCCAAGATAACCAGCCTTATTCATCGAAGGGTTTTGCAAGCGATGCAGGTTATTCAAATGAATACACTGATATAAGTGACGCGCCAGATGCAGCAACTATCGCAAGCTACTGGACATGGTTCTTTGGGGTAAAAGAAACCAAGCCTGTTAGTGTTCCCAAATTTAAATATTGTGAAGAAGAAAAACCTTGGCTCAGCGCAGAAGTTACCACTGTACTAAGCGTTATGGCATCAACAGAGAGTGACGTAACCAACAAGGCACTAGCAAACGGTACCTCAGACCAAACACCCTCAATTCAGTCTGCACTGAAACCAGCTATTGTATGGAAGGTTAACAAGCCTGACAACAGACTGCCCGCTCCTGCGAGCCTCCCCATTGTTATTGAAGGGCACGACTGGCCTCTAGCTTCAAAAGCGCACCTACTTACCAGTGAGCAACAGGCGTTATCGTCTATATCCCGCCAAATACGTTCAAATCGAGATTTAGAGCGCCTGTTTCATGCAACTTGGCGCCAGCCTGTAATGTTTGGCAAAAACAAGGCCTTTAACGTTCGCCTATACGGCGGTCAAAACTACGCGCAGCGGTTTGACTTAAATGGCGACATGCGGGCGCAACAAACTAGCGCAGTGCTTGTTGGCTCGACCAATAGCAAGGCGGAATTTGGCTATGACGCAACCGCAGATTTGAATAACAGTGAAAGCAATCAAAATGCGCTTAGTATAAGTGAGGTAGGCTCCCCGCTTGCCGAAAGGACTGCAGACAACAGACTCGCAGTTAAAGCAAGTGTGTCAACGGCTCGAAATGCCAGTAAACTTGTGCCCACTACAGATATTTTTGCAGACCTAGACCGTCGCTTATCGAACCCACAAGCTATCGATTATGAAGCCTTGAAAGCACTGGATACGGCCATGATTGTGGAGCAAGATCAAGACGACGCAACAAATGCATCGTTAAGAACCCCTATTTGGGAAATTGACGGCACCATAAAAGTCTTTCTTAAATACATTAACCGCGTGCCCTATCTGCACATAGATGGTGAAATGTTTTATCGCCAGCCTGTACCACTAAGCTATTTCAGTAATGAAGCAATTAGCAGTACTGCGAACGGTCAAGCAACGCCGACTGAGTATAAATTGGTTTCAGTTCCGCTAGCCGAGCAACGTCGAGTAATAAGTACTCAGCTACACTATTTCGACCACCCTCTATTTGGCTTTGTGGTACAAATTCGCCGTTACAATCGACCAGATGTCAGCGAGTAGCGCTTTGCGCGCTCGCTTAAGCTTGGACGTTTTCTACGTTGCAAAGTTTTCTAGCTGCTAGTTTTCAGCATCAAGTTATGGCAACGGATAGAAACAGCAAAAGATTTAGTTAAGAGAAAAAGGTTTTATGAAGATTTACACTCGCACTGGCGATAAAGGCAGCACCCAAATTTATGCTGACAAAGCCGTACGTGTTGATAAAGACGATTTGGTAGTGCAAAGCTACGGCGACATGGACGAACTTAATAGCCATATTGGTTTACTAGCGGCCTATGTTGCTGAGCAGCATAAGCCTATGCTGCACGATATTCAGCGTAACCTGTTCCAAGCTGGCTTCGCTATCTCTGCAAGTTCCACACTTAAACATGCCGACGTTGAAAGCTTAGAAAACCAGATAGACAGTTTAACTAATCAAATGCCGCCTAACACTTCATTTGTGCTGCCCGGAGGATGTAAAGCTGCCGCGCAGGCACATGTCTGTCGTGCTGTATGTCGCCGTGCTGAACGCGCGGTTATCAGCCTTTCTAAACACTACGACGTACCCGAAGTGGTACACGCGTATTTGAACCGTTTAAGCGATTTCCTATTCACATTTGCGCGCTTAATGAATGTTGAAGCCGGGGAAGACGAAACTAAGGTGTAAAGTGCCGGTATCGGTATCGACTTACCAATGATGCGCCCAGAGAAACAGGCAGCCTTAAAATCAGCGATAAAACAGGCAAACGTACACCGAGATAACTTGCTTGCATAAACGAAGAATAAAACGGTAGGCATAACACCTACCGTTCGTTCAGACGCTTTACCAATTCAACCGCACTGTCGTATTTATCTTTAAGACCTGCGGGCATAACCCGCCCATAAAGCGCCATAACACGCTCTTGCTTCTGTGAATCGACCTCATTTAAGCGAGAAAAGCGTGTTTCTAATCCATCCAGAATACTCTCAGCCCCTTCAGGGTTATTGCAAGCAAGTACCATGTCACAACCAGCATCGAGCGCAGCTTCAGCACGCTCTAAGTAGCTTCCCGCGACGCTCGCACCATGCATAGACAAATCATCAGAAAACATAGCGCCACCAAAGCTCAAGTCGCGCTTAAGCACATCTTGCAGCCATTTCGGTGAAAAACCTGCCGGCTTATCGCACACCTTGTTATAAATAACATGGGCAGGCATAACACCATCTAGCATTGCGCGCTCAATTAAGCGTTCAAACACCACCATATCTGTACTGCGAATCTCATCGAAGTCTCGCTCATCAACCGGAAGCGCTACATGAGAATCGGGAGCCACGCTGCCGTGACCCGGAAAGTGTTTCCCAATAGCTGGCATATTTACGGCTTTCAAGCCTTGAACAAGATGCGTTGCCAGGCGTATGACTTCATTTGCGTTATCTGCAAATGCCCTATCGCCAATGACTTGTGATACACCGTTTATATCAAGCACAGGTGCAAAACTAAAATCGATATCTAAGGTTTTAAGTTCATGTGCCAGCACTAAACCACATGCTTTAGCATACGCAGCGCTTTCATCTTTATGCTCAGACTGCCTTAAAATATCACCCATTGCAGGTACTGCAGTAAAACCCTCGCGAAAGCGCTGAACGCGGCCCCCTTCGTGATCGACCGCTATTAACACTGGCCGTTTTGCATAGCGTCTTATATCTTTAACCAGCGCAAAAAGCTGGTGTTTATCATGATAGTTACGGCTAAATAAAATTACGCCCCCTACCACTGGGTGTGCTAACTTTTCCTTTTCTTCAGGCGCAAGTTCTTCAGCCTGACAGTCCAACATTAATGGCCCCACAGTACCGCCTTAGTATGTGTCATAAAACATCACTTCAATTTTGCTAATTCTGTGGTTAGGATAGAGAAAAATAGGGAGTTTTACACGTGATAAATTGGTTCAAGTGGTTGGTTTTAAGTGTTTTAACACTGCTTTTATTAGCGGCTTTGGGGCTTTATATGTCCCTTCGCCTAAGTTTGCCTGCGCTCGATGGGAATAGCACTACTTATCACGTAAACGCCCCTACCAAATTAAGCCGCGACAGCTTAGGTCACGCCGTTATTAAAGCCGACGATATTTTTGATGCTGCCTACGCTCTGGGCTTTGCTCACGCCCAAGACCGCATTTTTCAAATGGACCTTCAGCGCCGCGCCGCGTCGGGTGGTTTGTCGCGGTGGGTAGGCGACGTGGCACTTGATATCGATAAAAAAGCTCGCTTTCACCAATTTGAAAAACGAGCAAAAGCCGTGTTTGATCATCTTCCCTCTAAACAACAAGAGCTTTTGGTTCGCTATGCGCACGGTGTTAATGACGCTCTGTCGGAATTCACCCTGCCGCCGTTTGAGTACGTAGCTGCTGGCGTTGACATAGAACAGTGGCAACCCACCGACAGCATTCTAGTTATTTACAGCATGTATTTAGACTTACAAGGTACGCAGGTAGAAATTGATTTAGCGAGAGAAGCTTTACTCACCACGTTTGGGAACGATATTTATAGTTTTATTACGCAGCCAAGTAACTATCAAGCAGCATTAGATGCTAGCGAAATTCCCTTGCTCGAGGCCGAGATCCCACCCTACCCCGTTTCCCTTCGCTCTACTAGCAACAAACAAAATAACGAAAGCAACCAAAGCACTGAAGAAATTGCTGATGCCCCTACCGCAACTACGGCGAGCTACAGGGATAACAACAACACAGCGATTGCTCGTGCTCAATATAACGGCACAGAGCTTCCTGACATCGGCAGCAATAACTGGGCGGTTACCGGGAGTCACACCGCTACCGGCGCTGGCCTTTTAGCGAACGATATGCATTTAGGCTTGCGTGTACCTATCATTTGGTATCGCGCCCAGCTTAACTACCAAGAATCGGGTAACGATGTGCAGGTAACAGGCGTGTCTTTGCCTGGTATTCCGGGCGTAGTAGTAGGCACGAACGGTCATATCGCGTGGGGTTTCACTAACGCAAATCTAGATAATGTGGACTGGATTGAATTAGAGGAAACAACGCCTACCAACACGGTAACAGAGCGTATTCCCCTACCCGATGGCGAACATGAATTCACATTTGAAGTAAGCAAATACGGCCCGGTAAAAGAACTCAACGGCAAACGCTACGCGCTGAACTGGGTTGCGCACCATCCTTTTGCGGCTAATTTGGGTATTATCAATTTTGGTACCGTAAAAAGTGTTCAAGCGGCAGTAAGAACAGGCCAGCGCATCGCCATCCCTACTCAGAACCTGGTTATTGTTGATGAAAACGGCAGTGCTGCGTGGCTACCTGGCGGCGCTGTGATGGATAGGCAACAAGCATCGTTCACGGCCATACAAGAACAAAGCGCACTAAACACACCGCCACAACGGGCAGCAAAGCTTCCCATGGTAGTAAACCCAGAAACGGGAAGAATATGGACAGCGAATGCCAGAGTTATATCGGCCGAAGATTTTAAAGTATGGGGCGACGGTGGCTATGCCCTTGGTGCCCGCGGGCAACAAATAAGAGACAGGCTTTTCGAAAAAGACACCTTCAGTGAAACCGACTTTTACGCTATTCAGCTAGATAATCACGCTCGCTTCCTAATTCCATGGCAACATCTATTGTACGGCTTGTTAAATATGCAAGACATTGAGTTCAAACCAGACCTTGCTTATCTAAACACTTGGAAAGAGTGCGCGTGTGAAGACTCGGTTGGCTACACCTTAGTCAAGCATTTTAGGCGCGAGGTAATACAAACTCTTTTTGGTGGGATGCTTTCACACTTAGACCAACAAGATGTAAACAGCCGCACGTTGCTTAGAGGCATTGAACCAGCCACCTGGCAGCTTATTCATAGCCAGCCAGACTCTTGGCTGCCCGCCGACACTGAAAGTTTTGACGAGTTATTAGTAGATGCTTACAGACGCGCCAAACACAAATTATTAGATAAGTATTCCCCAGTAGAGGCTGACATGGAAACCTTAGCCTGGGGTAAGGTCAACGCTTTATCAGTAGAGCACCCTTTCGCTAGCCAAATTCCTCTAGTAGGAAGCATGTTGAATATGCAGCAAGTAGAAGGCTTTGGCGATACCTATATGCCTGCAGTTCAAGCGCCTAGCTTTGGTGCATCGGAACGATTCTTTGTGAGCCCTGGTCATTTAGAAGATGCCATTTTAACCTTACCTGGTGGGCAGAGCGGACACCCGCTGTCAGATTTTTTTACAGCAGGTTTCAACGACTATGCCACCCATGCGGCAACGCCTCTACTACCGAGCGAACCTATACACAGTCGAACATTCTATAAAAAAGAGGCTGAATGACACCTGCAATCACACTACTTACCAAAAAGCGTATAGCCCACAAGGTATTAAAGTATGACCACGATGCAAACTCAGCATCCTACGGGCTAGAAGCGGTTGAAAAGCTAAACCTAGACGCGAATACCGTATTTAAAACCTTAGTGGTGAGTACAAATTCCAAAACACTGGCTGTTGCTGTAGTACCCGTTAACACCAAGCTAAGCGAAAAGAAAATGGCAAAAGCATTAGGTGTAAAAAAGGTAGAAATGGCACAGGCAAACGCGGTAATGGTTGCCACGGGGTATGTGTTAGGTGGAGTAAGCCCGTTGGGCCAGAAAAAACGGTTAGCCAGCGTAATTCATAAAAGCGCTGAAAGCCTTACTACTATGCACGTGAGTGCCGGGAAACGAGGGTTAGAAGTGGCCCTAGCCCCTGCCGATTTAGCTTCGCTAACAAGCGCTAAATTTGCAGATATTTCGGTAAGTTAACTTAGCGCAATTTAAAACATCGTTAACTGCGCTAGCAAAAACTAATTACGCGTTATTTGGTTATGCGACTGCTGCCATTATGTTCTTAAGGTTTTCGATTGGTTTAAGCCTTTTTTTAATCAACACATCTTCGTTTATCTTAAGGATAATACCTTTCAGTAAATCAGTAGTATTTTCTATGTGCGATAGTGACTTAAGATGCTCTATGTCTTCGAAAATCTTACGCCCTTTTAGCGATAGGCGCTTTTCTGATCTACCTTTTGCCAAGTCACTTTGAAGATAACTCGCTATCTTTTTCGCTGACTTTTCATCTTCAGACAATGAGTGAATGTAGTACTTCATCATGCTTGGAACAAAGTCTATAGTTGCACCAATTTCCATTGTCGCTAAATTTAGAATATCGATTAAATGCGCTGGTAAACGTCCTTCCACTGGCTTTCGCTTTGCTTCATATTGACGTTTAACCGCAGGTGTAGATTGGTGAGGTAACACAGTCACACTTTCACACTTATCACATACCCCCACCAAGACCTTTTTAACCACACCCGTACCATCACTGAAAGGCACATCTCTTAATTGAAATGTCGCATTTTCAAATGACTGGCACGTATTGCATGCCGCTTTCTGCGACTCGCCTACTTTGAAAATTTTCATATCTTTTCCTTAATGATGGACGCTAATAAAAACGCTATTCGGCTCTACGAAATACCATTTAACATACCAATTATGGCCGGCTAGCCTTGTCTTAATTACATGTACTGTAATACCGCTATCAAAATGATGAACGCTGGAAGAATAATCGTTTCTCTGCTCATGGGAAACGCATCCTTTATTTAGACAATCAATGACCTGTCGCTTTATTTCCTTGTAACCCATCAAGCACCCCAAATGTACGCCAACTTGCGTACACTTTCAAATTAAGCTTTCAATAAATTTATAGTATGAAAAGTAGGAAGGGGTATGAAGCTGGTCTGTGGTATAGGTTTCTGATGAGTGTTTGAATGCAGCGCGAGCAATAGCCTAAGACATAGCCTTAGACATAGCCTAGTTACTCGCCTGCGCTAACCACTGCTTGCGCGCTTCCTCAAGCGCTGCTTCATCGGGCTGTTCGTTGCCCGAAATAGCTACAGCAATTTGCTGAATAATTGCGTCGCGCTTTTTAATCAGCGCATCAGTGCGTGGAAATAAATCTTTGGCTTCAGGATATTCAGCCTTCAACGATACAACATCTTCTAAGGCATAATAGCGCGCTTCAAATGCTTCGTTATATAGCTGACGTTTAGCATTAAATACCACGTAGTCTTTTGCGGTTTCCGAATTAAGATAATCCAAATCTTCTGCAGATAAATTAGCGGCCTGCCCTACTTCACGGGCTTGCTCCATCCATGAATCTACAGCTTCAACATTCCCTTCTTTAACAGCTTGCTTTACACCTTGCTGCAAATCGCTGGCGTGAAGAATTTCCATCACTGTAATAAGCGGAACTTGCGCTGCGTCTTGATCTCGCTTGTCTGCATCTAGCGACAAATAAGCAAACCATGAAAAGGTAGCGGCAATAATAATAGCAAGAACGACAAGTGCTTTTTTCACACTTTCCTCCAAAAACATTGCATATAGAAATCAGTGCGGGTGCACTGTAAAAAAGAAGCAATACAAAAAAAGCGAGAGATCTCGCTCTTTTTCAGTATTGTAACGACCTAAAGATTATTGGTCGACAGGCTCAGAGTTTTCAACTCGGCTTTTCAGTTTTTGACCCGGGCGGAATGTAACCACGCGGCGCGCTTTAATTGGAATGTCTTCGCCGGTTTTAGGATTACGGCCAGGACGTTCGTTTTTATCACGCAGGTCAAAGTTACCAAAACCTGACAGTTTTACTTGCTCACCAGATTCCAGAGCGCCTTTAATCTCTTCGAAAAAAAGCTCTACCAGATCCTTCGCATCACGCTTGTTAATGCCTAGTTTCTCGAATAGGTGTTCAGCCATCTCGGCTTTGGTCAATGCCATAGTTTACTCTCTTAACGCGGCCCCAAACTCAGATTCCAGACCTTTAACCACAGTATCTACAGCTTGCTGAATTTCAGCTTCTTCCAAGGTTTTATCCGGATCTTGTAAATGAAGTGACAAAGCAAGGCTCTTATAGCCAGGCTCAATTCCCTTGCCTTTGTACTCATCGAACAAGTTTAGAGCAACTAGTTGATTTACGCCAATATTTTCTATGTAAGAAAGAACATTTCCTACACGCACTTCATCTTTAACCGTAATAGCAATATCACGGCGATTCGATGGGAAGCGCGATACTGGTACGGCTGACGGTAATTTACGATCGGTAATGGCATCTACCACTAGTTCGAACACAAATACGCGGCCGTTGACACCAAGCAATTTAGTAAACTGCGGGTGTATAGCACCAATATAGCCAACTTCTTCATCATTAAGCAAAATTTTTGCCGTCATGCCAGGGTGCAACGCACTATGTTGCCCTGTAACGAACTGGAACTCACCGGTTTTACCTGTAAGTGCCAACAACGCCTCAACATCGGCTTTTGCATCGAAGAAATCAACCGGGCTATCGCCCAAGTCCCAATGTTCTTCATTACGACGCCCTGCTACTACACCACCAATTACTTGCTGTTGCAATACACCATTAGGCGCATCTTGTTGAGGAATAAAGCGTAATCCGGTTTCAAACATGCGAACACGTTGTTGCTGACGCTTCTGATTATAAGCAGTAGCACCTAGCAAACCCGGCCATAAACTTACGCGCATTACCGACATATCAGATGAAATTGGGTGTGGTAACACCATGCCTTTCACGTCTGGGAACAATGCGTTTTGAATTTTAGGGTCTACAAACGAGTAAGTAATTGCTTCATTGTAGCCACGGCTAAGTAGCAACGACTTCATAGTGTTTAGCGGCAACTTAGCTTCTTGCGAAGGTAGCATTGCTAGCGTAGCTTTTGGCGCCACGTTTGGAATGTTGTTGTAGCCATAAACGCGCGCAATTTCTTCAATCAAATCTTCTTCAATTGAAATATCAAAACGATAGCTTGGTGCAACCGCTTCCCAGCCTGCTTCAGTTTGTGTAACGTCTAAACCAAGGCGGTTAAGCATTTCTGTTACTTTTGCATCGTCAATGCTAATACCTAGTACACGCGCTAAACGTTCGCGATGAAGCGTAACCGTTGCCTGCTTAGGTAGCTTGTCTTCAGCCACAGCTTCAACCACAGGGCCAGCTTCACCACCACAAATTTCAAGAACTAGTGCAGTAGCGCGCTCCATGGCTTTACGCTGAAGTAGCGGGTCTACACCACGCTCATAGCGGTGTGAGGCATCGGTATGCAAACCGTACTGACGGGCACGGCCCATAATGGCATCACGGCTAAAGAACGCACTTTCAAGCAAAATATCTTGGGTTTCAGTAGTTACACCAGAGTGTAGGCCACCGAAAATACCCGCCATTGCTAGCGCTTTGTTGTCATCAGCAATAACTAACGTATTGCTTTGCAGCTTAGCTTCGGTTTCATCAAGTAGCGTAAGGGCTTCGCCTTCATTCGCCATACGCACGTTAATGTTGCCTTCAATGCTGGCAAGGTTAAACGCGTGCATTGGCTGGCCAAGCTCTAGCAATACAAAGTTAGTCACATCTACAATGGGGTCGATGCTGCGAATACCGCAACGACGTAGCTTTTCAACCAACCATAGTGGCGATGCTGCTTTTACGTTAACGCCTTTAACCACACGGCCTAAATAACGTGGGCATGCGTCATCCGCGCTTAACGTAATTGATAATTTATCATCAATAGTAGCCTCTACAGATGCTACTTCAGGCTCGCACACGTCAAGGTTATTAAGCACGCCTACTTCACGGGCAATACCGCGAATACCCAAACAATCTGCACGGTTTGGTGTTAGGTCTACTTCAATAGCGTTATCATCAAGACCAAGGTAATCGCGAATGTCTTCGCCAATAGGGGCATCGGCTGGAAGCTCGATAATACCGTCGTGGTCGTCGCTAATACCTAGCTCAGAAAAGCTACATAGCATGCCGAATGACGGCTCGCCGCGAAGCTTCGCTTTTTTAATTTTAAAATCGCCTGGCAATACTGCGCCAACAACCGCTACCGCTACTTTAATGCCCTGACGACAGTTAGGTGCACCACAAACGATATCTAGCAGTTCATCGCCACCTACGTTAATTTTAGTTACGCGCAGTTTATCGGCATTCGGGTGCTGACCGCACTCCACTACTTCACCTACTAGCACGCCTTTAAAATCGCCTGCTACTGGCTCAACGCCGTCTACTTCAAGGCCAGCCATGCTCAACTGTTCAGACAGGTCATGTGCCGACAGCGACGGGTTAACCCACTCTCTTAGCCATTTTTCACTGAATTTCATGTGTACTCTCTGCCTTAGTTGAACTGCTTAAGGAAACGAAGATCGTTTTCAAAGAACGCGCGCAAGTCGTTAACACCGTAACGAAGCATAGTTAAGCGCTCTACGCCCATACCAAAGGCAAAACCTGTGTACTCTTCTGGGTCGATACCCACTGCTTTAAGTACATTTGGGTGCACCATGCCGCAGCCTAGTACTTCAAGCCACTGACCGTTTTTACCCATAACGTCTACTTCAGCTGAAGGCTCTGTAAACGGGAAGTAAGACGGACGGAAGCGAATTTCTAGCGACTCTTCAAAGAAGTGATGTAAGAAGTCGTGCAGAATACCTTTAAGGTCGGTAAAGCTAACGTTCTTATCAACCATCAAACCTTCCACCTGGTGGAACATTGGCGTGTGAGTTTGATCGTAGTCGTTACGATACACGCGCCCTGGCGAGATAATACGCAATGGCGGCTTTTCCGCTTCCATGGTGCGAATTTGAACACCAGAGGTTTGCGTACGAAGCATCATGTCTGGGTTGAAATAGAAGGTATCGTGATCGGCACGCGCTGGGTGATTCGCAGGAATGTTCAGTGCGTCGAAGTTGTGAAAACCATCTTCAATTTCAGGGCCGGTCTTTACCGAGAAACCAAGCTCACCAAAGAAAGATTCAATACGCGCAATAGTGCGGCTAACCGGGTGCAAGTTACCTGGCTTTTCTGTACGACCAGGCAAAGTTACATCAATGGCTTCTTCGGCTAGCTTTTTGTTAAGCTCTTCAGTGCGTAAAAACTCACCTTTTGCAGAAATAGCTTGCTGAATAACCTGCTTAGCTTGGTTAATCTTTTGGCCTGCGGCAGGACGTTCTTCGTTCGATAACTTTCCAAGCCCTTTAAGTAAGTCGGTAAGTTTACCTTTCTTACCCATGAATTCGACCCTAACTTGGTCTAATGTGGCTGCATCTTGTGCAGCGTCAATCTGGCTTTGTGCCTGATTGATAATAGCGTCAAGCTCCATGTTTTCCTCAATTTACATGATGACTGCATGGCCAAAGCATAGGAAGAATTTTTCTGTGCGCTAAGGCTTGCCTGAAATAAAAGCGGTAGTTTACACGAGTGACAGACATTACCGCTACCCTATATAGCTGATAATGGCGAAATTTTGGTGAGTGGATAATAGAAATCGTGAGAGAGAAGCGATTTCTTGATCAAACATATGGGATTTAGTGCACAATCTCTTCAATCAACTTATTGTCCGCAGAAATGCCTTGAACATCTCTTCACATTCTTTAATATCTCCTAAGTAAAAGAACAAAAGCGTTTTAAATATACAGGGATAGTAGAATGCAGATAAGGAAACCGCTTCCATCAAACCGCACATACGAACAGGTACTCAACCATTACCAAGTTGAAAAAAACCTCGCTTCGCAGCTAAAAGCTGCAAACAGAGAGTCACGTAAAGAAATCTACAGCAAAATGTATGATGAGCTGTTCTCAAAAGTTCCTGACCATCCACGTTTAACAAAACGAAATGATGAAACTGAAAGTCGTAAAAAAGTAAGACATAGAATGGCTTTTATAAAACGCTTTCTTAAACGAGATAAAGTATTCGTTGAATTTGCCTCCGGAGATGGCAGGCTGCTTAAGAAAGCATCTCAATATTGCCGAAGGGCAATCGGTGTAGACATATCTGACCAAAGGGACGAAAGCGAACATTTTCCAGAAAACACCTCTGTTGTAGTGTATGACGGCTATGATTTATCTCAAATAGAAAATGAAAGCGTAGATTTAGTTTTTAGTGACCAACTAATTGAGCATTTACACGACGAAGATGTTGAACATCACTTTATTATCGTTAACCAGATTTTGAAAAAGGGCGGAGCTTACGCTTTCAGAACGCCGCATGCCTTTTGTGGTCCACACGACGTATCTCAATATTTTTCTGATATTCCGGAGTGCTTTCACTTGAAAGAATGGACATTTGAAGAAGTTAAATCGGTAGATGACATGGGCTTCGAGCAGGTTAAATATTACTGGAGCGCGAAGAACATTCACGTGCGGATGCCCCGCTTTTACTTTTCAATAATGGAAACCTTTCTGAAAGGCGTAAACTCCTATAAAGGTCGTAAGATTGCGCAGTTATTCTTACCTTCTGTCACGTGTGTTTTGGTGAAGTGACTGCCTTTGTACTTGGTTGATAATAGCGTCAAGCTCCATGTTTTCCTCAATTTACATGATGACTACATGGCCAAAGCATAGGAAAAATTTTTCTGTGCGCTAAGGCTTGCCTGAAATAAAAGCGGTAGGTTATACGAGTGACAGACATTACCGCTACCTTATATAGCTGATAATGGCGAAATTTTGTGGGAACAAGAGTGAACGTCAGATATGACATATGCAAAGCTCGCCTCGAGGTAAGGTCTCATTTTCGTTTATTTTCGTGATAAAGCTCTACCAAACAGCGATTAATCTTGGCATTATACTATTATCGAGTTCAGCCTTACCCACTCGATTAACTTACCGCCTTTAACAGACTAAATCTGTTGATTTACTTAAAGGGATTTAGATGTCTTCATCAGCAGCTCTTGTTATATTTTTATTCGCTTCTTTAGTACTTATTTATCTAGTTAGTCAGTTTTCCACGGTTAACTTCGGCAAACTAAAGGTTTCTGATGCTCCAGATATAAAAAACAAAGATGTCTCGATAACAGCTCTACCCCTTCTATTAATATCCTGTGCCGTTTCGATTTGCTTGAGTACATATAACTTCACAGATTTTAGTGTCGACTACGACTCCATGTCCGTTCAACTAAACTTTCTTATTAAAGATGAAATAAAATTTCAAATGTGGAACGGCAGGTTCTTTCCCTTATCTCATGTCGACAATGCAGTTCTGCTCAAGTTTTTTAAAAGTTTTAGTGCTTTAAAAGTATATCTGATAGTTCATTTTATTCTTCTAATGACACTTGCCTACTTTACTTTTGATTTTATTCCTAAAAACAGGCGTTTTGTGCTTCTAAGCTTAATCGCCGTTTCTCCCCCAATTGTTAACATATATTCTTCAGCAATTTACTCTGAAAGAAATATCCTTCTCTTTCTTGTAGCTAGTACTCTCTTTTTACGGCTAGGTATAAAAGAGGTATTAAATGCTAAATTAGCTTTATTTTTCTCAGTGTCATTATTTTTCATATCTCTTTATTTCAAAGAAACTACGATACTGTATTTAACTTCATTCCTGGGCTTAATCTTCATTTTAAGAAACTTTGAGGCTTTGAAAGCTTTTAACTACAAAGTTATTTCAGATTATATAAAAAATCCTTTTGCTCACGTTGAGGTTATATTCCTTTTACCTTGCCTGCTCTGGTTTCTCTCGTTCTTTCTTCTGGGAGGAGAGTTGAACCCTGAATATGTAGCCAAAAGAGATAATAGTCTTACAGAATACGTTAGTGACAATTTTATAGAGTTGACTTTAATTTCTATCATCGCAGTATTTATGACTGTAAGAGCTCGATTTGACCTATACGCTGTTCTGATACTGTCCTGTATGCCCATGGTGCTCTACTGTCTATTAGTGAGCCAATCAATGGGGGCCTATAACACATTTACTTATTATAATTACTTAATATATTTAGCTTTTTCTATATACATCGTATGTACGAAAACGAGCAAATTTGTAATTATTGCCCCTCTAACATACATAGCTTTTACGTTGTTAACTATTTCTGGCTTTTTTGTGTTTACAGAGGAAGTCAATAAGAGAGATAAAATTGTAAGACACGCAGTAGAAGTAATTAAAAATGAAACATTGAATATTAACCTTGAAGAACCATGGAAAGAGCGTAACTTGGCAAGGTTTATTTTGTACAAAGCCAGTCAAGGAAATATAAATCACTTAACAAAGCACGATTTATTCTGCAAAGACAGCAATCTATATAATGACAAGACTTCATGTACTATTAGTGAGCAGCCACCTTCTTGCCGGACACTGATTGATGCCAAAGAGTCAAAAGCGCAACCGGAAGCACTCAAAATTATTAACACAAACTATACACATTGTGAATAATGTGTGTCGAATTAGATATTTATTGCTCTACAACTTTAAACAAGACAAACAGACAATTGATAGTACGTGCTTTCACGATAAAGTTGGAACTACGAGCGAGTTAGTCGAACTGCAAAGGCACCTTCGCCTACGCTTGATTTTTAACAACTTCATAACTATAAAGGTATCTACCAATTGATTTATTAGTTATTTTCCATATAAATAAAGCAAAAAAAGTGCACATTAACGTTAAAATAATCGGAAAAAATAGTGAGTAAACAACGTGCCCGCGACCTGACGCAGTAGGTAAGCAAATTATCCAAGGGACAACAAATACCGCAGAAAATTCAATTATAGGCCTGTGTATTATATAGATAGGCAATGTATTCTTCCCTATATACGAAAGCACTCTGAATTTAAATCCAAAAGAAAATAACTTGATTACAGTTAGAGTCACAATATAAATTGAAAATATACTTTCGAATGTTTTATACCTAAGGCCCATAAATTGTGTAATCAGAAGTATTACCATTCCTACTGTAAATATAAATAGATTATCGCGCCATCTTAGGGCCTCTATTTTATGAAATATAAGTTTTCCCCAAAATACACCGCCGACAAAAAAGAGATAACAAAATGACATATGACCTAAGTCATATTTCCAACCCTTTATAAGAGATACCGTGTTTAGGAACAGTGCAAGAGCTAAAAGAGACAGAACTTTGTTCCTAAAAATTTTTGTTACTGTGAAAAAAATAACTAAAGCATACAGATACCATAGAGTACTTCGACCGAGGGAAATAGCTCGGGTAATCCCTTCTATCTCTATTGTATTAAAAAGCTTAGCCATGGTGAGATTGTCAAAGCTCATTTCATTTATCAAAAGAAAGGAAATATTAAGTATTACCAGCCAAATAGCTATTATGTATATATTAACACCTATTTTTGAGTGAAAGGTCTGCCCCCAGGATTTAACCAAGACTGATCTACTAGCCAAAAAGCCCGAGATGAGAAAAAAGAGAGGCATTCGTAGTGGTACCAAATTATATGCAATGAAAAAGTTTACTCTGTCGAAAATAGTCTTGTTGAATATCTCTGATTCAAAAGGTACGTTATATCCCATTAAAATGACATGGAAATACACAACTAGAATAATACTGATTCCTTTAAGAGCATCTATCCATTTCAATCTTTCTGTCACATCATCCTACCTTTGGAGCTTCCCGTACCCAGTTTTAGAAAGTTGTAATAACGATTATGAATACCAAATCGCCTTAACTTATTCATTCGCTAACTAACTTTTATCCCAAAATAAATTACTGTTGAGGCAATTTTATCGAAATAACTGGTTATCATTTTTTCTTTTCAGTTACAGAGAGCTGCATCTGGTTATAATAGTTACAATAGCTATTCACCTGTTTCTCTGCTTAAACTTACGCAAAAAACCTAAAACACAATGCGCGATTCCAAATGATTACCTATATTTGGCAGATACAGATAAAAACGAATGTTTCTATTTATTGTTACTTCTTAAAATATACCTAGGGCGCTTTTTAGTTTCTACGTAAATGCGACCTATATATTCTCCAAGAACACCTATCCCTATAAGTTGAACTCCACCTAGGAAAAGAACAGATACCATTAATGACGGGTATCCCGGAACGTCATTACCCCATATAAGCTTTTCAACAATCATCATCAAGCCGTAGGCAAATGCCAGCGAAGAGATAGCGAAGCCAATATAGGTCCACATTCTAAGAGGTACTGTTGAGAAACCTGTAATCCCCTCTAATGCCAGATTCCATAACTTCCAGCCATTAAACTTTGTCGTACCAGCTGCACGTTCATCGCGAGTGTATTCTACAATTGCGGTTTTGCCGCCACACCAAGATAAAATAGCTTTCATAAAGAGATTACGCTCTTCAAGCTGAATAATACTTTGAACTATCTTTTTATCTAGAAGCCTAAAATCGCCAACGTTTTCTTCTATTTTAGTATTGCTTATTTTATTGTGGAAAGAGTAAAACCACTGTGCTGTTTTACGCTTGAGGTAAGTATCTGAATCTCGATTGGCACGTTTAGCGAGCACCATTTCGTAGCCCTCTCGCCACTTAGCAATCAACTCATGGACAACTTCGATTGGATCTTGCAGGTCAACATCTATGGGAATAACGGCGTCACCATCACTGTGCTCTAAACCGGCAAATAGCGCGGGTTCTTTGCCAAAGTTTTTTATGAAGGAAAGTGCTTTCACATTTTCATCACTAGCAGCTATTCGAGAAATGATTTCAAGTGTCTTGTCAGAACTGCCATCATCTATAAAAACGACCTGTACCTGGTACTGACTCAGCTCTGCTTTGACTTTGTCATAAAAGATGTCAATGACTTCCTCTTCGTTGAATACAGGAACGACTAAAGAAATTTTTTCCATGGCTTTGCCTAGACCTCTTTGAAAACAACGTATTTTGAAAACAGAAAACCGATGACCAAACTCGTTCCAGAGAATAATATTAATGTTACCAAACCAGGTAACTTAAAATAATCTGAAGCTAACCCAAAAGTGAAAGCAATAACACCCATAAACGCGGTGAAAGTCACGTACCTTTTTAATGAAGTCTTCGATTGAAATGTGTACTTGCCATTTACGTAAAAAGAAAATGTAACAGCTGTTGCAAAAGCAAATAAATTTGAAAAAGACTGCGAGAAATCAAATTTCAACAATACGTAGAACGTTATCCAGTGTATTGCGGTGTTCACAATACCTACTGTTAGGAATTTAGAAAAAAGTGATAGTAGTGAATGACTTCCTTTCTGAGCCAAAACAGTTTCCTTAGATGAAAAGTTTTTCGGCACGATTATGCATCGAATTACGTAAATTAATTATAGTATTAGTCTATGACACATTATACGATAAGACTAGGTGCTTTCTAGGTATTTATAAAAATCATTTAGTTAATAATATGACTTTTATCATACAATATTTTAAATTTTGCTACGCCGTCGAGACACTTAAGTTAAAAAAACATTAAATTAACAAAATGAAAAAAATTTTTCTATAATTTAGATAAGCGTAATGTAAACTATAGTTAAGAATCAGAATAGAAATATACTCTAAATTACAGGCCCGATATTGATGGGTTAAGAACTATTGCAGTAGCTTCAGTCGTTCTATTTCATTGTGGTTCTTCCAGCCTATCAGGTGGTACAAGCCAATATAACGGTACTATTCTAACTAGCCTTTTCGTCGCGAAAGTGGACAAATCAACATTTCTAGATGTGAGATAAATAACAAAGCCACTAATAACAAAAAAGAGGGCAACACCAAATTGTCCTACCGAAAAATTAAAGCCATCGATTTCTTTAGTGCCATGCCTAACAATAACTAGGAATGCTGCCAGCCCTCTGAGAATTTGAATCCCGTCAATCATAGGTTTGTTAACCATAACCATTTCCCTACCTCCCCATCAGAGACTGTCTAACAACTTTAGGTAATATATTTGCAGCCTTATACATCATAATTGGAACAAGCACACCTACAAAAAGCCCTACGATGAATAAAAATAACTGATTATCTAACCCGAGTTTCGTCAATAATGTTCGAGCACTGGCATTAGCCATCGGATGCCATAGATAAATGGCATAGGTATAGACTCCTACCCACTGTATTGAAGATAATTTCGGAACAAATTGATAGCAGGTGACTATAAAACTTGTTGACACTACAAACCATAGGAAAGAGGCGTTAAATGGCAAGTTAACAACTTTTAAAAATAGGAGCGCTTTTAATACACACCCTAAAGCAGTTATCAACGCTGCAGTGTAGATAACTCTTTTCTTCAAAAACAATTGCGTATGCTGATAAATAACTATTCCTAAGATGAAATAAGGCGTCAATTCAATAGCTTCTGCGATTCGTAAGAAATCTATTTCTTTTACCACTCTCGAAACTACGAAAGTAACTGGTATAAGAATCATGTAGGTTGTAAGTGATGGTTTAAATAGAACTTGAATACCACCTATTACTACAACCATAAGAAATAGAGCATATAAGTACCACAAATGCATATAACCATGTAAAAGCGCAGTAGTAAGCTCCCCCACTTCTTTACCTATCAAGCTTCTCAAATAGAAATATATAATCGAAACCACTAAGGCTGGGACTAATAAAGTAGAAACTCGATTGAGAACAATTTTTGGGAATTCAAGCTTGTTTGGTGCCATAGCAATGAATAGCATACCGGCAAGGGCAGTAAACAATGGCATTCTAATTAAGTCTAATATTTGAAATGCAGATCTATATGGCGAATCCTTGGCTATATTCAATCCAAAGTCTGGTGTACTACCAAAAACGTGGTAAGCCACTACCAAGAAACAGACAATCGCTCGCAGCGTATCAACGTTTGCAAGCTTAGCAACCTTTGGTTTATTTGAAACGGAGCTTTGTTTAACATTATTAGCTAATTCTTGTAGTTCTAGAATTTTTAAATGTACCCAATTTTCTGGTAGCTCACCAATAAGCTCTTCTAGGTAAATAGAGACTTTCACGTAATTTAAAGAGTCACCTCCTAAATCTGAAAATGACTTATTTTGATCGATTTTAGCCGCTCCGAATATCTCTGAAAAAATACCTATGACCGAACTCGTGTCAGTTTCTGAATTTGTGGAAGCAATGGCCAGAATTGAAGCGTAGTCTATTTTCCCTGTTTGAAGCGTTGGAAAATTTTTACCGAAAACAATCTGAATACTACTAGTTGGTATTTTTAAAACTTCTGACAGATGCTTTTCAATTAAATCAGACTTTTCTTTCTCTACTGTAAAAACAATCAGTTTGTCGTCATGCCCTGTAGCAACACAGTTTAATTTCTCTGCCTTTAAAATAACTTCAACTTGATCAAGGCTCACGCGGTTACCGAACAATTTTATGAATCGGCTTTTCCGTCCTGTGATCACAAACAATCCATTCTCTAATTTCTTAGCGATATCACCGGTCATTAAGCAACTTAACTCTTTACTCTTTGACAAGTCAAAGCGGTTTCTTGCGTAGCCCATCATCACATTAGGCCCAAAATAGGCAAGCTCGCCTTCTGCTCCATCGACTTCATCTTCACCCGCTTCATTTAGCACTTTCAGCTCACCACCGGGAATAGCTTGGCCTATTGAGTCTGGGTATTCAGAAGCAATTTCTGGCGATAAATAAGAAATTCTTGGGGATGCTTCAGTTTGCCCATACATCACAAAAAACTTCATACTATTCTGTTTCGCAAAGTCCGAAAACTCGATTACTTTATCTCGACTTAATTTTCCACCGGCCTGCGTGAAATACCTCATTGATGGAGGTATCTTTGTCTGGTAATTAGTTCTTGATAGTAGTTCGTAACTATGTGGAACCCCAGCGAAGCTTGTTGCTTTTTCTTTATCACAGAGTTGCCAAAACTCATCATCAACTACAGAGTACTGGTTAAAGAGAATTGCTCCTCCCATGTATAAATGGCTATTAACAATAGATAATCCATAGGAGTAATTTGTCGGAAGATTGACAACACCGACATCATCAGTTGTGATATTTAAATATTCAGCAATCGACGCCGCGTTCGATGTCAAATTACTGTGTGACAATTTCACACATTTCGGGCTTCCAGTAGAGCCCGAAGTAGACAGCATAATGCATAAGTCATCATTTAAAATTGCAGTTTCATTATTCTGTAGTGCAATCGAAATTTCATTATCAGTATTTACAATATAACGTGCACCGTACAACTCACTAAAATGCGCACTTAAGTCTGGCTTATCATTGGGTAATAGTAACGCAACATGATTTCTCATTAATGTCGCTAAGTACGCAACCAGCCAATCAATAGACGGGTTACATTCCAATATAATTACACTTCTTTCACTACAGAAATTTTCACTTACTTGCTTAGCTTCTAATAATAGCTCTGCATAAGTAACACTGCGATCTCCATCCTTCGCAGCTATATTGTCGCTCGGGTGTTTATTAAGAAATGATTCTAAGTTTTCGAACACGTCACTACTGTCCTTTTCAATGTGTCGCACAAAAAGCTGTTGTTATACGTTTTAAATAAGTATTGATATTTAGTAGTTAGATAGAGTTCTAACGCATTAATCTTTCAAGAATATTAAACCTCAGATACACGAAGGGCATTATTCGCCTTTTTGAGTACAGAATAGCAAAGCTGAAATTACGCAAGATTAGTTCCACTTTATATGCTAATGCTTCGCTAGGTTAACTTTCCTACCGTGCTTAAAATATCGCTGCCTACTTGCTAGCTATTACCTTAACCACTACCCTTTTAAGTGTGACAACTTTTTCTTTTTACATCTATCAAGTGGACGGGGCATCTATATGGAATATTGTAGAATCTACGCCAAAGCCTGGCTTATTATCTTACTCTCACTTTTTCTCATCTCTTGCGCTAATCATTCGACTGAAAAAAGCCGAGAAACAAGCGCCTTTCAGCCAGGTGAAAAAATCTACGCATATCTTGAAACTAATACTGGACCAGATCATAACATCGAAAGCGTTTTGAAACATTACACTGGGGACGAAAAGCTAGTACAACTTATTGAAAAATATGATACTAGTATTGCAAGCCTCTATGAAAAAAAAGTGTTTAACTATTCAGATTCACGGAACCAAAGCAGCATTGGTGGGGACATTAGTTCACTCTCCTCGGCAGAAGTCACAGCACTTTTTGCATTATTTCCTTTAGACACCGCCAAATGGATGAGGATCGTATCAACTCATTCAATGCTAAGCAAAAATGAAATTTATGAATCTGCTATTGCGGCTGGGTTAGATCCATCAATAGTGTTCGCTGCCTCGGCATCGGGCTTTGCCGACACTGCCACTCCTCTTATTAACTCTATCGGTATAGTTATTTACGGTCAGGATGAAGATAGTGTAGCCACTGTCCAGTTTAAAGCGCATAACGAAACAAATTGGCAAAAAGGGTTAGACTTGTCTTGGGAGCCAATTTACGGCTCCTATGCTGGAAGTTTAGTGTATCTTGAGGCAGACACAACTTATGACATTCAAGTTCAAATTACGAATGTTAATGGCGACATTGCGGAACATACCATTCAAACTAAAACAAAGGCCAACACCCCACCTATTGATCCGAGCAAAGTTTATTACTTATCAGAGATTTATTCAGGCGGACAATTGGACCTAGAAGCCTTAAATATAGCGGGAAGTGTAAATGGTTACGCAAAAATAATAGGTGACGGCCCAATAATTGATGCTGGAAGTGATGTACTTTCAGCAGTGAATATTGGAAACAACTCGTACGTAATGCTAGAAAACCTCACCGTCAAGGGCGGGCAGCGTTACGGTATATTTGCTAAAAAAGCACATCATATATGGATCAAAGGCTGCAACGTATCTGAGTATGGCAGAGAAGCCGTTGATATTAGAAACGGTAAAGCTTACTCAAGCCCTACTAGCAGTTCTCCCATAAACTACGACTCTGGCATTTATCTAGAGCGAAGCGGAATTGCTGTAATTGAAGAGTGTGAAATACATAGCCCCAATCTAGGCGCAAACAACTGGTCAGTTGGTCACCCTAAAGGTGCAAACGCGCTTCAAGTTTGGGCATATCACGACAGCAATGAGTACAGGGGTGAATTTATAGTAAGAAATAATCGTTTTTACGGTGCTCCAAATCACAGGTTTAATGACGTCATTGAGGGTCGAATGAATTTCGAACGGCGCGGTGGCTTTGTCCGTAATTCTGCAATTTATGGCAACTACCTAGCCTATGCCAATGATGACTTAATCGAAATTGATGGTGGCCAGCAAAACGTGTTGGTGTATAACAATGAAATGGAACAGGGGTATGCAGGGGTTAGCGTGGCGCCAAACATGCTTGGACCTAGCTACATATTCCATAATCATATACATAATTTAGGTGACGACAGAGGAAAAGAATGGACCGCTATTAAAGCAGGCGGTTTGATGTCAAAGCCAGGAGGAAGAACCTATGTATTTGAAAATTTTATAGATGTAAATCGTAATGGAATAGCTTCATCGGGTGTCAATGGTGATAGTACATTTTGGATTACTTCACAGAACAATATGGTTTTTACAAAATATAAGAACAATAACGTGGGTTACTGCATCCTCGATAAGGAAAAATACATAGGCAGTTCATCAAATAACGACCTCTGCTATAACGAAGCAGCTATGGATTCGAGATACGATTTTGATTTGGATAATTTGGTCGAACACCCTTATTCAGATAACTATGAATACATTGCGCAATTAAAAAATACCAACGCCCCTAAACTAGAGGTACAAGAGGAATTCAGAATTCCAAACTTTTCACCTACTGGGAACCCTATTTTATCAACGCGACCAAGTGTAACTTCTTGGCAACTTAACGCTTACGAGATAGAACACTCTGGCTTTGCTAATCAATACAGATATGGTGCTACCGTAATTTCAGAAGACAACACCGTAACGCTCACTGGTAATAATTGGCGAATGTTTCCTGTCGACTTCACTTTAACAAAAGATTCAGTTTTAAGTTTGGTTCTGGAAGTTGAAGGGAACCCAGACATTGTTGGTGTAGGTTTCGAAACCGATAACAAATTAAGTAGTTCGCGAATAGTTAAGTTTTTCGGAACACAAGCTTGGGGTATCAGAGCAGAAACATTTTACGATGTGAATGCAGGGGTAGTGTCATTTCCGGTAGGTAAATACATAACGGGTGAAGTAGACTACTTCATACTTGTGTTGGATAACGACAATGTTAAAAGCTGGAAGAATATTGATAGAGCTAACTTCAGTGACATCACAATTACAGAAATTAAATAGTTCGGTTGACTATGAAAGTGTTAGTAAAGATCCAAAGGCGAATCAAAATTGAACAATATGAAAGTAATACGTTGCTAACAACCTTTATGAAAAGATATTCAACTAAGTACAAGAATATTGACCAAAAAAAAACCGCCTAGGCGGTTTTTTTATTTGATATGTTTTACTACTTTTTTAGGCGTCTAGCACCGATGAAAAATGCTCCCATCAGTGAAAGAAGTAGAATTGAAGGCTCATGCACTTGAGTGGCATTGCTAGATGATGCAGCATTAAACGCTTGAATATTTTGATCATTTAGAACCAACAAATCTCCACCAAGAATATCTGACGAAAACGCTATGCTGCTTTGACCACCACAGCAGTCTTCTGCCCATACTATGTCAATTTGTGTCAGACCGATAGTTGTTGCATCAACGGTTTGAACAGACGAATTATTCCATGAACGTCTCCACCAAAGGTTCTGTTCTGTGTCTAAAACGTTAACACCGTTGATGTAGATTTCTGCACCATAATCGGCGTCAAGTCCAGCAAAGAGTGTAAATTCGACAAGAGATGAGAAATCGAACTCAAAAGATACAAGTGAAACAGACTGAGTTTCAGAGTTCACCATATCAAACGAAGTTACATTAGAGGACGTTACTGACGTACTGTTGTTAATATAGTCCAATAGACTCTCGCTTGGGTCAAACGTGCTGTCTACTGCGGTAAATTTATATTCAATTAACGCTGCATGGGATACTGTCGTTGTTAGCATAACCAATAGCGCTGCTATGTACTTCTTCATTATTAACCTCGATAACTGTTTGAACTATCACTAACTGATAAACATTAAAGCAAAACACAGGCCAACCCAATATTCAACCTATACATCAACAACTTACCTAAAATTCAAAATAAAGATTAATTAGAGTGTAAATTTAGCTGACACCAAAAGTTTAAATATATAATCCTCTTCAAACTTGGGGCTTTATTGAATGGTGAATAATTTTGTCATCAAGATAGGTGCTAGCTAACCTCGATATTACTAAGGATTCATTTCGGTAATTTTTACTAGGTCATCGATCAAGGTTTTTGCGTTAAACTCTGTTTCTACCTTTACTCGCGCCTGTCTTCTTATATCAGTTAAATTTTTATGTTCAATTATTTCTACTAACTTTTTTTGAATACCATCAGCACACTTTTCAGGTACCAAGAAGCCAGTTTTTCTATCTTCTATTAGTTCAGGAATTCCGCTGTGATAAGTTGATAAAGCAATTACGCCGCACGACATAGCCTCCATTAATGAAACGGGTATACCTTCTTTGTCGCCGTTGCTATCACGTATTGAAGGAAGTAAAAATACATCCGAAGATGCAAGTGACTGAGCAACATAATCAGAAGACTGAGCGCCTTTGAACTTAATACGCGAACCATTTACATGAGCCGACGCTAAAGACTTTAGCTCCGGAAGTTGGTTACCATCTCCAACAATATTGTATTCAACATCCAAGTCAGAATCGAGTATCGCTTCTATAGCATATTTAAGACCTTTCTTCTCTGTAGCCCTCGCAACAGAAAGAACGCGTAAAGGCTTACTGATTGCTTTATCGTTAAACGTAAACCTTTCGACATTCACCCCCATATGCAAAACTTTAGTTGAATTTTCTTTAACGCCTAAAGAGATTAACTTTTCTTTCCAATGGTTACTTATTGGTAGTAAAACCCCTCCAAGTTTGCCGTATTCATTTTCCCATACTTTCAATTCATCGTATCGGCTTATTTCATATCCGTGGAATATAGTAAACTGCCTGTTGCATTTTAAAAGCTTGGCCTGGCGAAAATAATCAAATATGACGCCGCTACTACCGAAGTGAGCAATGCATACACTCGCATTTATCTCTTTATTTCTTAACAACCAAGCAATCGAGAGGATTTCTTTGGCTAGAAAAAAGTTTTTCTTTTTGACAAAAGAGAATGCAACTTTAACGAGCTTAAGTCGGTGTACTGATGTTAATGAGTAAAATAATCCTAGTAGCGACCAAACATAAAACATTTTAGACTCTTTATATGGCTTAAGGTAACTGACTTTTTCTCGCCAGTTACTGCCAAAGATAGAGCGAAGAGTAACTTCTGCTTCTATAGTTGGATTAACACTAAGAACGTGAACATCCATACCCCTCGCAATGAGGTCTTTTACCTGGTTTAGAACAAACGTCTGAGATAAAACAGGGAATGATCTAACAAAAAATAACACTCTTTTGTTATTAGACATATTAAAAGCCTTTTACTCTTTGAATAGAAGATTTTATTTCTTTGTATTGAATAAATAAAAGTAATGAAGCTCCGACCGTAAATAAGGCAACTAAAGATTCCTTAAGCAGAAAGACATCTGGAACTACCCTAGTAATAAAAAACCTTGTGATTAGTAACGGAACGGTAATAAATGATACAACTATAAACATTGCACCAAACGAAAATTTGAATGTCACGTTGGCAATTGGTCCAGCAAAATAATAATTGACTAAAGGGAAAAGAATCGTTTGAAAAGCGAGCATGCTCACCACTAAATGCAAAACTCCATAACTTGAAGAAAAATAGATAACACATGCATTTGGTATAAGAATGGCTATATTCCAAATAAAGTGCTTCCGAGTTTGGCCTGTAGCCTGAACAAGCGGCCCTACCAAATTTGAACTAAAGACTCTAACAAACCAAAAACAGGAAAGAAGAGCAAATACTAAATATTGGGAAGAGTACTCTTCCCCAAAGAATAGACTAACTACTAGTTCTGGGAAAATAATTAAAGGGACATAAATGAATGCAAGAACAAACAGCTGTAAAATATAAAAGTCTTTGTATGTTCTACTGAGCCTCTGTAAGACTTCTTTAATCTCTCCAAACGCCGGCAACGCTACTTTGTTGATTACTGGCTGTAATGCCTGGGCGGGCCTGCTTGCTAGCTGCTTAAGTACGTGATATATCCCTAACTGACTGCTGGATAAAGTAATAGAAAGGATGATAACGTCTAACTGCCTGCCGAGAATATTGAGGGCTTGAGAACCAAAATCAAAAATACCATAATTAAATGCCTCTCGGTAAATAGACTTGTTTACATGAAGTGAAAGATTCATATCTTTGCTCAGTACAGCCATAAAACCAATCAATCTAACCAACTGGTATATAACAACACTTCCGACCAAGCATAGTAATCCTAAATGTGTGTTGCTGATTGCAAAAATAAATGAAGCTGTTTTAGCAATAATATCAACCTGTGCAACGCGCTTATGCTTAAAACACTTCATTCCAACAGCCTGATATTGTGAGGCTAGAGAAGATATTACCAACATTAAGGTCGCAACCTTAAGTTCTTGTATTATTTCTTCATAGCCAAGCGCTGTCGCTAATATTGGTGTAACTAGGTAAAAAACTACGCTGAAAACACTGCCAATTCCTAGTGCTAAGTAGTAAATCGCATTATTAGTACTCTGATCTGCATCTTGTCTAAAAATAAGGAAATTTGAAATACCTCCAAGTGCAAATGCAACAAATATCTCCATTACCATGTTAATAACGGCAAACTGCCCAAATACAGATGGTGCGAGAATTCGCGCCAGTACAGCAAGCTGAATCATTGTTAATGCCAGGTTAACAATAGTAGATAATGTCGTCCATGAAGTAGCACTTACTATCCTGCTCAATTTATATTATTCCTTTTAGCTTCTTGTACTTTGTTGACCAGCTGTGAGCTTCACTATTTCTGATAACGATACAAAGAATATCGCTGATATGATTCCAAAGACCGACAACCTTTGTTTAAGGGAGGCTTCATTCGAAAAAAACACAAGAAGCGTACGTTTGATATATAGTTTAACGGCCTCCCAGAGCAGCTTTATGGACTTGAGCTTGCCGTCTGTTTTATCCCAAGCGCCACCGATAACCCGCCTTCTTTTCTTAAGAATTTCTTGCTTATTTCTGGCTGGGTGAGCAACTACTGCCTGCTTACAAAAAACAACACTTAAATCATTGTTAGTAAGTCGCTTTGCCATATCATGATCTCCTCCCGATTTAAGTTTGGCGTTGAACCCACCTAAATCGAGAAGTGTCGCTTTTTTCGATAGCCAATTTGCTGTGATGCAAACGCCTTTCCTCGCATAATCTTCTTGATTCATTGAGAAAAAGCTCTCGTATGCTAGAGATGCATCATCAATAGTTTCAGCGTCATCTTTGAAAAAGCTAACATCACCCGCGACTACACCTATATCTCTCTGAGTATCGGCACACTCAATAAGCGAAGCCAACCAGTTTTTATCTGGAACGCAATCAGAGTCTGTAAATGCTACGTAGTGTCCTTTAGCAACCGAAAGCCCTTTGTTTCGTGCAGCATAGGAACCAGGCTTAAGCTCTTGTAAAACAGTGATACCTTCAATCCCTTGAATTTCTTCAAAAGTCCTATCTGTAGAGCCATTATCGATAATTATTATTTCGTAAGCTTCAGGAGCAAACTGTTGATTCTTTAGCGCCTTAATGCATTTAACAACTCTTCGTTCATCATTCCATACGGGAACAATTACAGAAACTTTTACGTTTGAAGTCATGTAAGACACTCTTATATGGACATTGGCTTATTGAGTACTTTACGTCTCAACGCATTAAAAAAGAAAACGAAGGTAGCTTTAAAACCTGCCATTTTTAAAGCTTGTATTATCCAGCGAGACTTTTCATTCTTATGCTTCAGAGAAAACAAGATTTGCTCACAAACACGTTTTTTAAACCAATAGTCACCGAGAAAAACCTTATGCTTATATGCAGAACCTAGCCTTTTATCAATGTCAGAGGGTTTCATTTTACGTACTTTTGCACCTATACCATCCTCATTTTGGAAACGGTATAAAAATATAGGTTCTGGAATATTCTTAAATTTGATTTCTTTCTGGAACAGCCGAACATACATGTCCCAGTCTTGCCCATTATTTAATGTTTCGTCGAAGCTATTTTGCAGAAGTAAATCACGCTTGGCACTGAATCCACTCATCCCGCAGTAAGTATTACCTCTCAGAAGAGAAGATTTCGTAACAGTTAAATCTTTATTTGTTACAACTACTTCTTCTTTGCCTAGTTGTTTAAAGCCACTAACAATAGCATCTGCACCACCCAAATATTCTTCATGAATCACCTTGAGATAATTAGGCAACCAAATATCGTCATCATCTAAGAAGGCGACGATGTCACCTGACGATTCTTTAATACCAATGTTTCTGGCGGCATTTGCTCCCACACCTGATTTCTGTTTCAAATATCGCGCATCCAGCTTTTCCACCAACGGAAAAACCTCATCGTATGATTTTGTCGAACAGTCATCGATAATAATTATTTCGTAAGCAGAGAGCTCTTGCTGGCTCACACCTATCAGTGCTTCTTGCAAAAAGTCGGGGCGATTAAATGTCGTTATTACAACTGAAATTTTCATCTAGGCACCTCCCTGTGTAACTGTCTTTTTCTTACCTTTTTCACCTAGTAACAATAAGCGTCCAAAAGGAATTCTTTTTGCGATGAAATAGACAGTTATTGGCCCGACTATGCCCAGTATTAAGCCGATTAAAAAGTCTACTTCTATGTAAAACTCTGGTAGTCGCTTCAAGATAATTCGGCTACCTGCAGTGAAAAATACGTGAAAAATGTATATGCTGTATGAGTAGATTCCGATTTTAGCTAGCCAACGAACTTCAAGTTTAAGCCCAAGTAAAAAGTAGCAGCCAAACATACCTGTTATACAGCCTACAAAGCTTCTGCCGTCCACATCATTTACGAAAAAATAAACAGCAAGCATTAACAAAGTACACCCTAAAATACTTTGCAATACCGACAGTGTACGAAGTTCAAAACGTACCATACTCATCCCGAACAAAAAGAATGGCGCTAAATAAATGAATCCCTTGAACCCAAAATATTTTGAATAAGGTTGCTGGAGTGCTAATAAGATAAAAAGGCAAATAACTGTCGCTACGATGATCTTATTATCGAATAACCTTTTTAATTCGAAAGGAATAATAAATATAAATACCCAAAACAACGCCTCTACAAACCAAAAGTGTTGGACTGGGACAATATGCAACAGCCACCAGTTTTCTACCTTATTCGAAGTGCCCGGAACAAGCGATTGTATAATGGCAAATGCAGTTCCGACTACTAGCATGGGGATGAGTAACCTACGTGCTTTCCCTTTTATGAATGTTGGCCAATTTTCGGTAAGAGGGCGGTAAGCGTATACCATGCCTGACAAAAAAGTGAATAAAGGCATTCTAACCGTTTTTAAGAGATCGCTTATTTCACGTAAGAAGCCCGACTCTAATTGAAGCCCTATAGAAGGATTATTCCCTACCACGTGATATGCAACCAATAAGATGCAAGCTAAACCACGAAGAGTATCTATTTTAAGGTCTCTCATTTAATCAGCATTCCTATTGCTCTGATTTACAGATCGGATGTATTTTTTAGTGTAAAACGCAATTTGATCCCAATCGAACTGAATCAAAAATTTATCTCTGTCTATATGCAGGTCTAGACCATCAAGTTCTTCTATCTTTTCCGCAAGCATTTGTTCGTTGCCTACTTCAAAGTACGTATCTTCAGGCGCTTCTATATCTAAATTAGGTGTAATATTACTTAGTAATACATTAGTGCCTGAACTGATTGCTTCTAACGCAACAATTGGAAGGCCTTCGTGATAAGAAGGCAATACGAAAACTTTTGCATGTTGGTACAATGCTTTTAGTTCGCTGCCAGAACGCCGCCCTGCGAAAATGATATTTTCAGATGCCATTGCTTTTAGCGAGGCTGAGTATTCGTCCTCGTGGTCGGTACTACCTACTATCACTAGTTTAAGTTGGGTGTTTGCATTTTTATAAGCGTTTACTAGGTTATGAAAACCTTTCTCGGGTACTAAGCGCCCTACAGTTACAATGTACCCGTTACTAGTAAGGCTAAGTTCAGCAGGCAAGTCACTCGCTGTTGATTGGCCAGTAAACGATGGCAACATACCGTTGGGTACATAGTGTATTTTGTGTGCATGTTTTGGGTACTGTTCTTTTAGCCGCGCTGTTAGAGACTTGCCAACCACAAACATCTTCTGAGAAAAAACAACGCCCATTTTTTCCCCAAATTTTAAAATGCTTTTTGCAAAACTATTCCACTTTTGCCTGTCGTAATCTGCACCATGATGGGTAACTACAACCTTCATACCCAGCAATCGTGCAACAGGTGTGAAGAGTGCTGGGCCTATAGCGTGAAGATGAATGACATCGGGTTTCAAAAACAAACGTGCATAAAAAATTGCGATAAAAGTGTGCAGAAAAGTTTCTAGAAATTTGTTTCGCACTGCCCAAACTGACCGCACTTCAACGCCTTCATACTCGTAAGCTTTTTTACTTAAATACGGCGAGCGCCCAATAACAGTAATATTGAAATCACCACTTTTCATTCGAGGGTAAATATTTTGGCAATGAGACTCAATTCCGCCCATTACGTCAGGAATTCCGCGCAACCCGATTACAACAATATTCATTAAGTAGCATTTCCCTGTGTTGGATTGATTCCCATAATTTTCTCAATTCCCGAAGCTGGTGTTTTGCGTTGGTTATTCGGTTTACTTGCGAAAACCTGAGCGCCTATTAAGCTAAAGAAAATAAGCCCTTCTATATTCCACAAGGGCATTGTAGCCATATTCATGGTCAAAAAGCCTATGAATGATAGCAATAATAACTTTCTCAATCCCTGATCAAATACCGAGATTGCTTGAAGTACAATAGAAATGCACAACAGTATAAATAGCGAAAGCCCAATAACTCCGTATTCATATAAATAAGACACAAATGTGTTGTGGGCGTAAAGGTCAAATGCTTTGTTCCAGGCACCAGGTCCAAATCCGAAAACTTGATTTAAGAGATCAGCGTTTACAAAGGCATTTATATACAAACTCCAAATGTAAACTCTAGCTGACATAATATCCTTTTCAGCCTCGCTAAAATAAATAGGTGCTTTTAATACCAAATCTAGGTTTGAAATTAAGGTTCCGACGTCAGCGAATCGCTCACGCATTGATATAGACACCGCCATAAAGGACAAAATAATAACCATAGTTACAAGCGTCATTACTGATACTTTCTGAGATGGTTTAATTCGCTGTTCAATGAGGTTGTAATAGAAAACAGCAACTATAGGCAAAACTGCTAGCATTGCAGTTCTATAATTAACCAACATAAGTAAAATCACGGCTAATGTGAACAATGTGCTGCGAAACCTAATACTACCCCGCTCAGTTAATCCAATAACAAAAACGAAGCTTGCGATAATCATAGAAAAGGCCGCTTCATGATTATAACCGCCAATGTAGCTGGCCGAACCATCTGCCTCAGTAGCTTTAACCTCACCCAATAGCAGAGAAAAAGCTTGTAAAGTAACAGGCATAACAAAAGCAACCACAAGCTTTTTGAACGTTTCAGAATGCCCCTGCATGCGGATTGAAAGAAACAGCGCACCAGATAGAACTAAGAAATAACACCATTTAACTAAAACATTGATGGTACCGGGTATTTCTAAATTTACTATGCCGCTTGCTGCTATCGCAGCGAAGAAAAGATAATAGGGAAATAGTTTTCTTAACGTAAAAACGGCGGTAGGTATTAAAAGCAAACCTAAGCCAGCCACCCCAATACTTCCCAAAGCATTTATTGAAAATCCAGCTACTAATGACGGGTAAGTAATGCTATGAAACGCAGACAAAAAGAATCGCAGCCATATAGCGCAAATAGCAAACGCTAAATATTTATTGCAGTTCCCCGTTATGGTGCGATACACCATAATGAAGCTTATTAGGCCAACAACTACCTTTAACCCTTCAAACATGTTTATTTGCAAACCTTTTCAATAATGGCTATTACTTTTTCTTGAAAGGCATTGTAAGAAAATTGCTTTGCACAGATTTTGCTTTTTGCGGCGTAAGATACCCGAACGCTTTCATTACTGAATAAGCTTAACGCTCTTGCAATGCCTTCAGCGTTATTTAACTCACACAGAATACCGTTTTTTTCCTCGCTAGCGCCAGTTACTCTGTAAGGGTATTGTTTTGCAATAATTTCCGCAGGGCCCGACTCACAGTTTGTTGCTATTACTGCTTTTTCTAAACACATAGCTTCAACAATAGCATTAGGAAAGCCTTCAGCGTTCGACGTACTTACAAAGTATTCGGCATTGCTTAAATAAGGATATGGGTTTGCTTTAAAGCCAAGAAACTGAACCTTGCTATCAATTCCTAGTTCTTTAACTAGCGCTTTAAGGTTCGATTCTTCATCGCCCACGCCCAGAATTACCAGGTTTTCGACTATGTTAGCTTTGGCGTAGGCGTTAAGTAGTAAGGAGAAGTTTTTATTCTTAACTAAGCGCCCTACGCCAATAATGTAAGGCTTAGTGGGTAGGTCCGACACACTTTCTGATGCCTGGGCCTGAAGTTGATTTATATCGTAAGGGTTATACAACACCGATACCTTGTCTCTTGATACTGAATAGTTATCGATAAGGTCGGCTTTTACGCCTTCAGATACAGCTACAACGCTGTCGGCTTTATTGTAAAGCAAACGAACCAACAAACGGCTTACACCATCCTTTAGGCCGCCAGAAAGATGGCTTGTTGTATTAACCCGCTCGCTAATTATAGCTTTAAACTTTAAGCGCTTGGCTAACGTAACGTTTAAGAAGTTACTTCGCGTTAAAAAGCTAAAGCAATATTCTGGGTTTAATTCTGCTACAACGGGCTTAAGCTGTTGATAACCTGAAACTAAACTTCCCTGGGAATTAAGCACTATTTTATTAACGTACTCGGGGCAAACTTGAGATTCAGGCAAGTCATCTAGCAGAATAAGATGTACGGGAATGTTTTTAGCAACGAAATAAGATTGCATTATGGTTAACAGTTTAACCATTACTCGTTCAGCGCCACCGCCTTCAAGTGAATTAATGATAAACACCGCTGGACGCGCTGAGTACTCCATGAAAGTTCCTTTTCGTTGTAAATTTACTACAAAGCTGGGGAATGATACCAGAAGGTGTGTTAGTGCATAACCCACACCCTTTACTTATATGTTCAAAACTCTATTCGAAGATAGATTAAACATAAAATGTGCCAAAAAGATCAAAAACAAACAAAAAAACTTTTGGGTATTTGAAATACCTTTCAAGTTCCTAATAAGTTTGCCATCATTGCTTTATTGGTCGGCAAGCTATGCTATCGCATAGTGGTGAAAGATTTTTTACACTTGCCTTAATCTATTGCATAAAGTAGCCACGGTTTGCACCAAAAGAAACGTTTTTACTCTCCTTTTCTTAACCGTTTTACTGTGCGCAGCATGTTAACCGCTGTTCGCTCGGCTGTTGTTGTAGGTCTTATCTTACTAGCGGTTACATCGCCTATTGCCCAACAAAAAACCGTATTTACGCCGCAAGTTTATGCACGTATTGGTTCAATTTATGGCACTGAAGCTAGCGAAGACGTTGCTAATTGGCGACAATTAGTTGCTGAATTACAAAATGAAGACCTAGACGAAAAGCTTTACGAAATAAACCGCTTTTTCAATCGTTTTGATTTTGTAGACGACCTTGTTCACTGGCAACAAAAAGATTATTGGGCAACGCCAATTGAATTTATTTCCACGGGTGCGGGCGACTGTGAAGACTACACTATAGCCAAATACTTCTCCTTAATTGAACTTGGTGTTCCTGAACAACAGTTGCGATTAATGTATGTAACCGCCTTAGAATTACGCCAACCCCACATGGTTTTGGCGTATTATGAAACCCCAACCTCTATTCCACTTGTTTTGGATAATATAAATAGGCGTATATTGCCTGCTAATAAAAGAAGAGATTTGTCACCCATTTATAGCTTTAACGGTAACGGCTTGTGGGCCGCAAAAGCTATGGGAACGGGCCGTAAGCTGAGGGGAAGCGGCCCGATGAAGATGTGGGACGATATGGTAGAGCGGCTAGACCGCGTTATGTACGGAGATAAAGAAGAATAATGAGACTATCTACCCAACTAAGTACAAGCTTACTCGTTTTTTTGATACTAGTGTTTGCTGGTTCTTTCATAATAAACGTTAAGTTAACCAGAGAATATGTAAACGAGCAGCTTGCCACCCACGCGCAAGATACCGCGACTTCGTTGGGGCTATCTATCACCCCATATTTAAGTGAAGGCAACGGTATTGCGGTAGCCGAAACCATGGTAAACGCTATTTTCGACAGAGGTTTTTATCAATACATAACCATTACGGATATGGAAGGGAATTTACTAATTGAAAGGCGCAACCCTAATACCATTGACTCGGTGCCAGACTGGTTTACTAATATTGTGGAAGTTACACCACCGGTAGAGAAAACCGAATTAAATAATGGTTGGACGATGGCGGGCGAGCTTGCGGTTCAAAGTCACCCGGGGCTTGCCAATGAAACTTTATGGGAAAGCGTTAAACAAAGTGCGTTTATGTTTTTTGCAGCCTTTGTTTTTGCTTATATTGCCCTACTCTTTATTATCACTGCTATTACGAAACCGCTTCGCATTGTAGTGAACAAAATTGAAGATATTCAAAACCAAAAGTTTTCCCACATTAACTACGAACCTTTCACCAAAGAACTTTCCTTTATAACCCAGGCGGTAAACCGGCTTTCTTCGTCTGTTGAGGTTATGTTTAAAGAGTTAACCCAAAAAGCCGAGCAGTTCAGAATTCAAGCTTTTGAAGACAGTCTGACCGGTGTGCAAAATAGAAACGCTTTTACCCGTCATATGAACGCGCTACTGAGTAAAACTGCCACCTCGGATGAAGGCTATGTAATTTTAATACGTCTTGCACAACTAAACGCTATTAACATGACATTAGGCGCACAAGATGGCGATAAGTACGTTACGGGTGTAGCTGAAGAGCTTAAAAACTTCTCATCTAGCGCTCAAGAAACATCATTTTTGTTTAGGATATCGGGCGCTGATTTTGTATTAGTTACAGAGGCAATGACAAAGCAAGAATGCGAAGCGCACCTGCAGGTACTCAATACCACTTTGTCTCACTGCAACTCGCTTAAAGATGGCAGTAAAGCGGTATGGATTGGCGCTGCGCATTTTAATGATGAACAGTCTTTTTCTGAAATTATGGAAAATGCTGATAGCGCGCTTATGGCCGCTACAAAACAACCAAACGGTTGGCAATTTGCGTCTGAGCTTTCTCATATTCACAGTAATACGGCGTGGAAAGAGCGTTTGAACCAAATATTACACCAGCAGTATGCCGATATACTTATTCAGCCTGTAATGAACATTGACCAAAACACGCCCGCTTATTTCGAAGCATTTGCACGATTTAAAGATAAAGATACTGGCAACCCTATACCAATGTCTCAATTAATTCCGGCGTCAGAGCGCTTGAACTTAATTCCTGAGGTAGATAAGTTGGTGGTAAGCCTAGTGCTTAATAAGCTAGCAAAAGATAAACGCAATGTTGCCATTAACATTGCGAACGCGTCGCTAGCCAATGCTTCGTTTAGACAGTGGTTATTAGGTTTACTGAACCAAAATGAAGCGCTATGCACTTATTTGATCTTTGAATTAGAAGATTCTGCGTTAATACACCACAAGAACGACGCGGTATCATTTTGTAAGTCGCTGGTTAATTTAGGCTGCAAGATTACCATTGAACATTTTGGAGACAATCTTGCATCGTTAGTTGGGTTGAGGGCTATTCAGCCTCATTTTGTAAAAATTTCCGGCAAACTTACGAAAGATATTCACTCAGACAAAGACAGTCAGCTGTTTGTAAGTAGTTTATTGAGTATCGCTCGTGGGTTAAGTATTAACATTATTGCTGAGCTTGTTGAGAATGAAGCGGAATGTGTCGCTTTGTGTAAGTTAGATGTTTCATATCAGCAAGGGTTTTATTTCGCGAAACCTTCGCTGTGGCAGTATTAATACACGCGTAAAATAAGCAAACGTAAATAGATGTACAACAAAAGCGAGATATTGTACGTTTACTTGTTGTACAATATGGCCATATGGCGTTAGCAAGAAGCTAACCCGACGTTTTTAATCTAAGGATAAGTTATGCGTAGCAACGTTTTTTTATCTGTGCTTTTAAGCGCTTTAATCGCTTTTTCGACAGTTTCTTTTGCACAAGAAGGTAGCGTACCAGGCCTACAAGTTAGAAACCTTTTAGTTACTGAAATTGAAGAAGGTGCCGCGGTTGAGCAAGCCGCTAGTGAAGTAAGCCAGACCGTACTTGACGAAGGTATGTTTTTTGATGCCGCTGGCTTATCATACTTAAGCGAGAACCAAGCTGCTTATCAATTGATGGTGAGCCTACTGAACGACAACGCAACCGGCTTTGAAATTGCTATAGCAGGTTTTGGTGAACTACCTGAGCAACCAGAACAAGTAGTAACTATCGCTATTTTGATGTTCCCAGAAGACGCTAACGAAATTTACAATATTGCCCTTCAGATGCAAGTCATCAGTGAAGAAGATGCGCTATTAGCAGTTATTAATGCAGGTGTAGACCCTAGCACCTTAACGGCAACCGCTGCAGGCGCTGCTGGAAATACCTTCTCTCCGCTAGGTGTAGGTACTGGTGCTGCTGGTGCTGGCGGTGGCGATACCACTATTTCAGCGAACTAAAGCCCATTACATTTAAATTTTGCGCTAGTACGTTGTAAGTGCCTATTTTTAATACCCAGAAAACCGAAAAGTTTCTTTTCGGTTTTCTTTTGTTTACCTTGTTCTGGCTGCCTTTATCACTAGGTGCCAACCGCCCGTGGGCGTGGGCACTAATGCAAATGTCGGTTTTCTTTCTTGGCGGCATTTTATTACTCACTCGCGAGTCTCTACTTTCAAAGCTATACAAACAATATAAACTGCTGGTAATTGTTTGGTTAGTATTCTTAACGTGGCAGCTTATCAATATAGTCCCTCTGCCCTTTTCTTTGGTTGAAACTCTGCGCCCCGAACGCGCAAGTCTTCTACTTAATAAAAATGCACTGGGCATGGAAAGTATAAGCTCGCAATGGCTCCCTCTTAGCTTCGATGTGGGCCAAAGCGACGTAATATTCTTTAAGTCCCTCGCCTATTGTTTCTTATTTTTTATAACGCTAACTCTGGTTAATTCCGGCAAGCGACTTAGGTATATACTAATAGTGATAAGTGCTGCCGGCGTGTTTCAGGCTATATATGGCTCGTTAGAAGTATTGTCTGGTTTGCAATATAGCTTGGTGTTTAAGTTACCTGTTTCGCATATCGCCACGGGAAGTTATGTATATAAGAACCACTACGCTAATTTTCTTTTGCTTTGTTTAAGCGCTGCCATTGGTTATATGATAGCGAGTTTGCGTGTTCGAAGCGGTTCTAGCCCTAGAGAGCGTTTACGTAGAATCGTGCGTTTTTGGTTAAGCAATAAAGTGCTGTTTCGTATTGGCATTATTATTATGGTTATTGCGTTAGTTATGTCTCGCTCTAGAATGGGTAACAGCGCCTTTTTCATAGCTATGACTATTACCGCCACACTAGGCTTAATTTACTTTAAGCCGCGCCAAAAAAGCTATGTCGTGCTGTTTATTAGTATGCTGGTCATCGATATTCTTATTGTAAGTAGTCTATTTGGGCTTAAGCAGGTTCAGCAACGTATAGAGCAAACAAATTTAACCCAAGAAAGCCGCGATGAAGTTATCACTGATGCCCTGCCCCTTATCTCTCAATATGGAGTTATAGGTACAGGTGGTGGCACCTTTTATACGGTATACCCTCAGGTTCAAAGCGAATCGATTCAGCACTTTTACGATCATGCTCATAATGAATACCTTCAATTTGCTATTGAGTTTGGCATTGTAGGTGCAGCCATTATAGCCATGCTTGTATTGCTGTGCGCGAAAAGCGCCTTAAGCGCTATGCGACACCGAAGACACCCACTGCCAAGGGGAACAGCCTTTGCAACTGTTATGGCGGTGATAGGAATGGCTTTACACAGTACGGTAGACTTTCCTCTGCAAGCACCGGCAAATACCGCTATATTTATTGTACTGTTAGCACTAGGTGCGTTAAGTCGCGATATCCCTATGGGGCGGCGAGATAGATAGCCACAATTAGTTTTATGACACAAGGGGACCTGTGTGGTATTGAAGATAAAGCGACCAATAAAAGAAGAGCCTAACGTTCAGCACATGCTAGAGCGTATGCCCAAAAATGTTGCAGATTCCTTTACCGACGACCAGTTGTTTCATTTAAATACAGCCCTTGCTGGACGGCGGTGGGGCAGCCACAAGGTAGATCTAAGAGGCACTATAGGTTTACTGCGAAGCCGATATTATTTTGTTTTACTGGCAGGTCGAGATAAGCGCGACCTATCGCGTACCGAAAGTCGCATCGGCAAACTGGTGATGGCAGCGGTTATTGCTTTATTCTTATGCGTATCTTTAGTGCTAGGCTTAGTGCTGTTGTATATTTTAAAAAGCTGGCTGGGTATAAACCTTTTTGAAGGGTTTTCTTTAGGCTTATGGGATTGGCTGAATGGAAAAGGCTAGCTAATCATAAGTTATGCAGTTAGGAATGCGCTTTCGAACCGAGTAACTGGCGTCGCGCAACCATCTGCAAACGGTTTCACTCGCATTATGCTTTTGTATTGTATTTAAAACAAAGTCTCTGCTTAGCGGGTTCTGAATGCCTAAATTCAAATGCTGTTTCAATTGCTCTTTAATTTTTACGTAGTGGATAGACCTTCCACTAAACATTTCTAAACCGAACTCCACGATAAACTTGTGCACTATGGCATCTTGTGGACCGGCTTGCTTGGCATTTTTTACGTAATGATAAAACTCATTATCTAACTCACCCTGCTGTAGCTTTACAGAAGCTAAGCCAATCCAGCTGCCGCTCCAGCTAGGCCGCAATAACAGGCTTTTTTCATAACTTTGTGCCGCATTATTTAAGTTATCACTATGGTTTTTTAAGCCTAATTCCACACTGCCCGATTCTTTACTTCTCTTTTCAACAACGGCTTTCCACTCAAATAACTGCCCCTGGATTTGATAATACAGAGCGTTATCTGGGAAATAATCGATAGCGCTGCCAATTTTACCTAGGCCCCTGTCAATTCTGTTTATTGAAGCTTTGTCAGGGCTTAGTTGCCACCCCTCAATATCATTTTTAACGCTGTAGTATGCATTACCCGCTATAAAAAGCTGGAAGCTCCACAAAAAACAAAAACCTGCAAGCAACACCATTATCCACTTCAGTATTAAGCTGTTATCTGTGAAGGTATTGAGTAAACGGCTAGTCATTAATCACTTCGTTTTGTTGGCCAAACGACACTATCGCACCAGGCCGTGTTACAAAAACCTCTTGTGCAAATTCATCACTAAACTTTGTCACTAGGTCGAAAGCGGCACTCATATCGTTAGGTCGGCGCACAACATCATGGGTATCTGACGCTACAACATGAAATGCTTTGTTTTGCATCATAGATAAGGCGAAATCTTCTACCTTGTCGCCAAAGCGGCCTGTTAACGCACCTGCGGTAACTTGGAACATACAGCCTTGACGTTGCAACCAGTTAAACTTGTGCTGCTCTGCTAATAGCTCACGGTTGCGCTCTGGGTGTGCAATAAGTGGCTGAACGTTATTTTTCAAAAGCCATTTTATAAGCACTTCTAAACCTTGCGGTATGTGGCTATGTGGCATTTCAAGCAATAGAATGTTCTTACCATTATATTTGCCTAAAAAAGGTAGTTCCCGTTGCTTGAACCAAATAGGAATTAGCTCGTTCACGCGCACTTCTGCGGCAAAAGAAAGAGAAAGAGGAATAGACGCGCGATTTACTTCTTTTTGAAACTCTAAGAAAGTTTGTTCGATAGACTGTAATGTATTGTCGAAGTAGCCTTTATGAATATGTGGTGTACAAACCATATGGCGAACCCCGCCATTTACGGCTTGCTGCGCCATTTCTAAGGCGATGTCTAAAGACCTGGCACCATCGTCGATGCCAGGCAGTATGTGGCTATGTAAGTCTATCAATAAATGCTGTTAGCTGTTTTTATGACTGGTATACCCATATTGATCATAAAACCCAGCGTACCTTTGTGCTGCTCCTGATTTGCGTAAGTCTACTTGATTTAGTACTACACCATCAAGGCGATGACCTACTTGTAAGAAGCGAGACAACCCATTATTGATTAGCTTTTCACTGGTACTATCAGCACGTACAACGTAAATGACCGAGTCACAAGAATTAGCAATAACCATAGAATCGCTTACCGCTTGAGTAGGTGCAGTATCAATTACTACATATTTATACTGTGTTTTCAGCTGTTGAATTAGCTCGTTGAAACCTTTATCTGAAAGTAGCTCTTGCGGGTTAGAAGGAATAGTACCAGCAGATAGAATATCAATATTAGACTCTTCATCCCTTACTAAACACTCGTCGAATGTATGAGATTTGAGTATAAGATTCGCTACACCTGGCTGGTAATTTGGAATGTTAAATTGCTTACCTACACTAGGACGACGTAAGTCTGCATCGATAAGAATAGTTTTATCAAGCTGACCAAGTGCGAAAGCCAAGTTAATAGAAACCGTTGTTTTACCTTCTTTTGGTACACTCGAGGTTACCATTATTGCCTGTTGCTCTTTGTCTAAATTCAATAAAGATAAGCTAGTACGCAATGTACGAACAGACTCGGCAAACTGATGCTTTTTACCATCGAAGAATGAGCGAACAGGCAAGTCGGTCTTTTTCTTATGTGGTAACCATGGAATAAGCCCCAACATACGTTGGCCAAGCTTGCGCTCTACATCTTCCACTGAACGTATACCACTGTTAAGCGTTTCCATAGCAATAGCTAAGAACACGCCAAAGCCGACACTAAACACGAACGCTGCGCCAATCAACAACTTTTTGTTTGGTTTTGAAGGCACGTAATTTGGAAGCGCTTCATCCAATACTCTAGCGTTGGCAGATTCAAACCCACCTAGCTCGTCTGTTTCTTTTAATCGTGTGAAAAATGAATTATATAGCTGCTGGTTTATATCCACTTCACGCTGAAGGGCTTTGCGTTGATTGTCCAATCCAGACAAGTCGCGGAATTCGGCTTTTGCACGAGATACTTCCCGCTCTAGCTGCGCTACTCGGTCTTCAGATACTTCATATTGCGTAGTAATACTTCTAATAAGGTCACGTATTTGGCCGCTTAGGGTTTCCCTTATTGATGAAAGCTCTGCGTTTGCCGCAATCATACGCGGGTGTTTAGGGCCGTACACATTACTAAGCTCGCTTACGCGCGTCATCGCCTTAGCTTCATCGCGGCGAACGTCTCTTATAGTAGGGTGATTCAGCACCTCCGGTAGGCGAGCAATGTCATCTAATGAAACATCATTACGTGTTTGTTTGTAAATAACCGCGTTTAATTTAAGCGCAGTCTGTGCGTCTAATAACTGCTTACTTAGTTGCTCTAGTTCTTCAGACGCTAACCCTACTACACCATCAATATTTACCACTTGGTTTTCTTCGTAGAACTTCGCTAAATTACGTTCAGCCACATCTAGCTTTTGCTTCAATCCTTCTAAGCTTTCTGTAAGAAAAGACGTTGCTTTTGCAGTCATATCTAACTTAGCTTGAAGGTAGTTCTCGATGTACACGTCTGTAACTGCGTTAGCTAGTTCAGCCGAAAGCTGTGGAGATTCTGTAGTAACGGTAATACGCATTACTTGCGTATTATCTACCATCTCTACGGACAATGCTTTCATTAGTAGAGACGTAGCTTTACGTTTTTTAGCCGCTAAAATTTGCTCTTCAGTCAGCTCTTTTGGGTCTTTCTGCGGCAAAAATGGCAGCGCCTCCAGAAGACTGGCTTTAAGCTCATCTACCAGCCCTGGCTTTTCTTTTGCTGGCATAAACTCTTCATTATTCCATAATGACAAGCTTTCTACTGTACGCTCTGCAATTTGACGCGACTGTAATATTTCAAACTGAGTTTGCATATAGTCTTTGCGCTTAGTATCTAAGCCATAGACTTCTTCAATTGAAACAACATTTGCTTTGTCTGCTTCTACTAAAATAGTGGTGGTAGAGGTAAACATTGGCGTCATACGCATTACCAACAGCGCCACAAGTATTGTGAACGCAATTGCCAGCGAGATAATACGAAATGAGTAACGCTTTATAATTCCTAGATAGTGAGCAATGTCGATGGTTTCATGTTCAAACACACCGGCGTTTAACTCTTCCCTGCTATTTACTGCCATTTTTATTCCTGAACGCTACGTGTAATTTAGAAGAAACGCTGATTAATGGTGATAATGTCACCAGGCTGGATCATGTCACTAACCGTTACTGTGAACTCGTTAGTTCTACCGTCTTTTTCGCGTATGATGGTAATTTTGTCGCGCGCTGCGCGCTCGGTATACCCACCTGCTAACGCAGCGGCTTTATTAACTGAAAGCCCAGGTTGATATGCATAACCACCAGGGCGCTTAACTTCACCATCAATAAAGAACGGACGATATTCGACAATGGCAACAGATACTGAAGGATTAACAAGGTAATCCCCTAATAGGCCATCGTAAATTAGCTGCTCTACTTGCGCTGCAGTTAAACCTACAAGCTTTATTTCGCCTAAAAATGGGTAGTTGATAGTACCTACATCTGGCAGACGAACTTCCATAGAAAGGTCATCCTGACCAAAAACGCTTATTTGAATTCTATCACCAGAACCCAATTGGTATTGGCTCATACTTAAGTTGCCCTCTTGGGCCATTACTTGTAACGATCCAAAAAGTAAGAATATTAATGAAAATAAGCTAACTGCTTTTTGCTTCACAGCGTTACCTCTACTGTTACACCAATTTCACTTTTGTCATAACCGATAGTATCTCTGTTACTATCTCTATCTGTGTACTGATAAAATGTGCTGAATTTTAACCATCTACGTGCTTGGTAATTTAGTGCTGCTGAGTAGTTCATTAATTCGTCGTCTCTGTTAATGACATCTACTTCATTGAATACATATTCGTCATTTTGCTGCGTAACACTAAAAGATGTGCTAACTCGTTCTAACCAGTCATGGTTCCATCGCACACTATAATTTTGACCGCGAATGAAGTCACCTTCTCCGTTGGTTTCAAACGTATCGGCACTGGTAGAAATTCTTACAGTTGAATAGCTAACAGGCTGCCAATCGATACCCACTTCCCAGTCTGTACCATAGAAAGTGCCGCGGGCTTCGTTATCAAAGTCTTTTTCTTTGTAGCCTACTTTCGCAAAGCCGGTAGTTGCAGCAGTACTTTCCCAAACGACACCTACAAGAATACGGGTTTCATCATTATCACGAGTAATTAAATCAAGTTGTTCGTCATATTTTACGAAAGTCTTCGTTACATCAACAACCATGCTTGTTGCAGAACCAATCTGGTAACCAAACTCAGCGCCAATCATATTCTTAGCGCGGTCACGAATAATGTAGGCATCTTCGCTTCTATCGTAATCAAGAGTTTGACGACGTGCCTTTAGCGTTATCATGCCGTCTGTTGTAGCAGCACCATAATTGTATTCACCATATAAATTGCTGCTCTTATATGTATCTGGCGCTGTTATTTCTAGGCCAGAACCAATCGAAAAACCAGTGCCTCGGTCTTCATGACCGTCTTCATATTGCGCAAGTGCGCTGATGCGATGACGGCTATTTAATTCAAAGTCTCCCGATGCTTCTACAAAATGATCGGTGTAATCGTCATTACTACTAGAAAAGTAAACGCCTCGCTCTAACCTATACCCTACTTGTACGGGGTTTCCGTCAACCTCTGTAGAAGCAATAAGCTCTGGTGAAAGTGTTGTTCGCCAGCTGTAGATTTTACTTTGATTATCTCTAGCATTTGCGACGTTATCGACATAAGCCATCGACGAAGTAAATGATGGTATTAAATCGAATTGCCCTGCTTGGATTCGACCGGCCTCTTGGGCATATAGTGTCGGAGTGGCGCAAATAACCGACATTGCTATGATGCCTTTGGTCCTTTTAAACATGTTTTTTTCCTTCCTTCGATGACCTATCTTGAATGACAATCAACTAACAGTAGTTTTGTTCCGGTTCACCTATTGCGAAAGAACATGACTCAAATAAGAGAAAAATCTGCATCTTTTACAATTTTTGGTGTTTTTTACCAGAATTCCTAAATCATATTGGGATAGCAGCAATAGACGTGCCGTTTTTAAAACCCTTTACCTAAATGTACAGGACGTAGCCAAACTTACATTCGCTCAGCCAGCAGCTGCTAGCAGACCCATCTACCAAAACAAAAGTATTTGCTAAAGTACTTAGGTATTGTTTCAGCTATATGTCGACGTGCTATTTTGCCTCGTATGCTAGCGTATTTATATAACTAATGAAAAGTACATGGACGTCATTCTACTCTTTCTGCACCAAATTAGTACGAAATAAAATCGTTTGCTGTAATAAAATTACAATAACGGTTCGATATTGTTACAATAGCAAATCGCGGATCTAGAAAACTAAGATGAGAGCGTCAAAGCGCATAGATGAAAGAGCGTGAAACACGACTACTCTTTCAGGCATAACTCTTGCTTAATTTTAGACAATTGTATTCGCTGTTTTTACTGTTTACGTAATATTTGGATCAGGTTAGTAAGATAACCAACACATCCACAACGGCCTTCACTTTTCACCTAGAGATTACCTAAATGGACAATAGAGTAGAATCTAATAAAGCGATTAAAGCACATCCGGTAGAACCTAATACCAATGGTGGTTTAGCTGTTAGAAACCAAAGCGGTTTTTCTACGATTTACAGGCTGATTGACCTTTTCCTTGTCACCATTCTTTATTACTCATCTGCTGCGTATTACGGAAACCAGATAGACACTACAAGTCTTATCCTTTTATTTATTAATGTAATTTGCTTTCAAATTTCAGCAGAAGGCGTAGAGCTTTATAGGTCTTGGCGTGGGCATGGAACCCAAGAGATGTTAAGAGCAGCAGCCATCACATGGGCATTAAGTATTTTAGGCACCATGACGATGGGATATTTCTTTGTTCAAGAAATCAAGACCCCACCACCTGCAATTTTATTATGGTTCGCATCGTCATTTGTTGTGCTGATAATGTGGCGTTTTGTAATGCGTAAATTTCTGTTTCGCATTCGTAAAAGTGGTTTGAACTCACGTCGCTCTATTATCATTGGTGCTACACAACTTGGTGCAAATGTCGCACTTCAGATACAACAAAACGAGCATTTGGGTATAAAGTTCAACGGACTTTATGATGATAGAGAACCTGAAAGACTGCCACACGAAATGCAAGGCGCAGTGCTTGGAAATATAGAAGCTGCGATTGAAATGGCAAAGCGTAATGAAGTGGATTACATCTATATCGCCCTTCCGATGAGTGCAGAAAACCGAATTCGCAGCATTTTAGAGCAGTGTAGTGATACTACGGCGAACGTTTATGTTATTCCAAACTTCTTTATGTACAACTTGCTAAATGCGCGCTGGCAAACGGTAGGTAATGTGCAAGCGCTGAGCGTTTACGACACCCCATTCCAGGGTGCAAGTGACGTATTGAAGCGCTTTGAGGATATTGTTTTAAGTACCTTAATTCTAATGCTTATATCGGTTCCTATGTTAGCAATTGCGGCCGCGGTTAAGCTTACGTCCAAAGGACCCGTAATTTTCAAACAAAAGCGTTACGGATTAGATGGTAAACAAATTACGGTTTACAAATTCCGGTCTATGACAACGCAAGATAACGGTGCAGTTGTAAAACAAGCCACCAAAAACGACGTGCGTTTAACTAAAATTGGTGGTTTCTTAAGAAGAACCTCTTTAGATGAACTTCCGCAGTTTATTAATGTTTTGCAAGGCCGTATGTCGATTGTTGGTCCTCGTCCTCACGCTGTGGCGCACAACGAGGAATACCGTAAGATAATTACAGGCTATATGTTGCGCCATAAGGTTAAACCTGGAATCACAGGCTGGGCACAAGTGAATGGTCTACGCGGTGAAACTGAAACAACTAACAAAATGGTACAGCGCGTAGAATACGACTTAGATTACATACACCGCTGGTCTATTTGGTTTGATATAAAAATTGTGTTTATGACCGTATTCAATGGCTTTATTAATAAGAACGCCTATTGATAACTTTAATTAAAGCTTTAAAAAAGCGGCTATCAGCCGCTTTTTTTATGCCCGTAAGTAATAATGCACCGCACCGTAAACTCACTCAATTGAGGTTTGAGGCAGCGCAATGTCACTATTTATGACGACACGTAGCTAGTTACCCACCTGTCTTTAATGCAATTGAAGCTACAGCAGCAGGTCGTCCACCCGAGATAGGAAAACCTTTTGACGGGTAAGGCTTCAATTTTCGGAAAACCCACTATCGTTAATTTTACTTGTTAACTTATCGGTATGGGTCGTTGCGATTTACTTTTTTGCTATGATTCTACACGTGGAGCTTATTCACATTTTCCTTCACATAGAATCCTATATAGAAATTTTGCTATACTGCGTCGCTCTATTTCTTGACTTAAAAAGACACAAAATTGCGCTTATTCATTTCCCTAATTCGTAACGCACTTGGTGGTGCTATCGCCATACTTGATTTAATAACTCGTGGCACGAAGCTTAAACGGTTGCCACAAGAGCAACAGCAAGTCGAAAACGCCGCACAAGAATTAACACTTTATCAATTTTTTGCTTGCCCTTTTTGTATTAAAACACGCCGCGCTATATACAAAATGAACTTGCCTATTCGTAAACGCAGCGTATCGAATGGGTCGCCGTATCGTGAGGAATTAGCAGAAGGCGGTGGAAAAGTACAAGCTCCCTGCTTGCGCATACAAACCCCTGAAAAGGATATATGGTTGTACGAGTCTTCAGAAATTATTAAATATTTGCAGCAACGCTTTCAGTAAGTTGTTCATATTCGCCAATTGAAGGAATATAAGATCGGCTACAAGGTAAATTCGCTATAAAGAGAGTAAGTTATCTAAACCCCAAAAACGAAAAAAGGCGAGCATCCTGCTCGCCTTTTTCCGAAAGAACTTAAACTTAATTAGTTAATAATTAAGCTAATGCGCCTTTAGCCGCTTCGACTAGTGCGCTGAAAGCTGCTTTGTCATGTACTGCGATGTCGGCAAGGATCTTACGATCGATTTCAACAGACGCTTTCTTCAAACCGTTAATGAAACGGCTGTATGACATACCATTTTGACGAGCAGCAGCGTTAATACGTGCAATCCATAGTTGACGGAATTGACGCTTGCGCTGACGACGGTCACGGTAAGCATATTGACCAGCTTTAGTTACAGCTTGTACCGCTACGCGATATACACGTGAACGTGCGCCGTAATAACCTTTTGCCTGCTTGAGGACTTTTTTGTGACGAGCACGTGCTATAGTGCCGCGTTTTACTCTAGCCATTAATCAGTCTCCTAAGTCTTATACGTAAGGCAACATGCGCTGAACCAATTTGGTATCAGAGTCATGAACCAGTTTTTTGCCACGAAGGTGACGTTTACGCTTAGAGCTCTTCTTAGTCAGAATGTGACGTAAGTGAGACTGTTTGCTTTTAAAGCGGCCAGAACCCGTTTTCTTGAAACGTTTGGCGGCACCGCTTACAGTTTTCATTTTAGGCATTGCTAAAACTCCGCATTGTTTAATATCGGTATTTTTCGTGTTGCAGTCACTTCATACCGGCTAATGTTTAGCAGCAAGGTGTTTAAGGGTGCAGATTCCTTAAAACTTTAGACCGTTACTACTTCTTATTTGGGGCTAGCACCATGATCATCTGACGGCCTTCCACACGGCGTGGGAAAGACTCGCAGGTAGCGATATCTTCCAAATCACCTTTAACGCGATTTAGTAGATCGATACCGATGTCTTGGTGCGCCATTTCACGACCGCGGAAGCGGATCGTAACTTTGGCTTTATCACCACCTTCAAGAAAGCGACGCAGGTTGCGCAGTTTTACCTGGTAATCGCCTTCATCAGTGCCAGGGCGAAATTTAATCTCCTTGACCTGAATTTGCTTCTGTTTTTTCTTCTGCTCTTTTTGAGCTTTACTTTTTTCGAAGAGGAATTTGCCATAGTCCATAACTTTACAGACTGGCGGCTCGGCATTCGGACTGATTTCTACTAGATCTAGGCTCGCTTCTTCAGCGGCACGCGTAGCATCTGCTAGCGAAACCACACCAACCTGTTCACCGTCTTTGCCAATTAATCTTACTTCTCTGGCTTTAATCTCATCGTTAATGCGGGCTTTGTCGCCCTGAGCCTTGTTGTTAGCGCCTTTAATGTGCTATTCCTCCAAACATTTAATTCTTTTGTCTGCTTCTGGGATGGTCGATTGACCTAAAGTAAAACCAAAAGCAGACACCTTACTTGTGCATTATACACAAATTGCTCAACTATTTAATTGTCTTTTCTACAACTTCTTGTTGAGCCATGGCAATAAAGTCTTCCAGGCGCATTTTGCCTAGGTCGTCGCCGCGACGAGAGCGCACTGCTACTTCGCCCGCTTCCATTTCTTTATCGCCCACTACTAGCATATATGGAATACGCTTTAATGTGTGCTCGCGGATTTTAAAGCCGATCTTCTCATTTCGCAAGTCAGACTTTGCTCTAAACCCTAAATCTTGCAGTTTTTTTACACAATTTGATGCGTAATCAGCTTGTTTGTCAGTAATGTTCATCACAACAACCTGCTGAGGTGCTAACCAAAGTGGGAAGAAACCTGCAAATTCTTCGGTTAAAATACCAATGAAGCGCTCTAATGAACCCAAAATAGCGCGGTGAATCATTACCGGTACTTTACGCTCGCCATCTTCAGCAACATAAGTAGAACCTAAACGTCCTGGCATTGAGAAATCTAGCTGTACGGTTCCGCACTGCCATGCACGGTCTAAACAATCGTGCAGGGTAAATTCAATTTTTGGCCCGTAAAACGCACCTTCGCCTGGCTGATAATCGAATTCGATATCGTTAGCTTTAAGTGCATCTGCAAGCGCAGCTTCTGATTTGTCCCAAATCTCGTCAGCACCTACACGCTTTTCAGGGCGGGTAGACAGCTTAACTTTGATATTTTCGAAACCAAACGCTGCGTATGTCTCATACACCATCTTAATACAGCCACTCACCTCATCTAGGATCTGTTCTTCAGTACAGAAAATGTGAGCATCGTCTTGGGTAAAGCCACGAACACGCATTAGACCGTGTAGTGCACCTGATGGTTCGTTACGGTGACAGCAGCCAAACTCAGCCATACGAAGCGGTAGATCACGGTACGATTTCAAACCTTGGTTGAAAATTTGTACGTGGCCTGGGCAGTTCATCGGCTTAACGGCATATTCACGCTTTTCAGATTCAGTGGTGAACATGTTTTCAGCGTATTTGTCCCAGTGACCCGATTTTTCCCAAAGCGAGCGGTCCATCATTAATGGGCCTTTTACTTCATCGTAGTCATATTCACGCAGCTTTTTACGCACAAAGCTTTCTAGTTCGGTGTAAATCGACCAACCATCGTTGTGCCAGAATACCATACCTGGCGCTTCTTCTTGCCAATGGAATAAGTTAAGTGCTTTACCAATTTTACGGTGGTCGCGCTTTTCCGCTTCTTCTAGGCGTTGTAGGTAAGACTTCAGCTGCTTTTTGTCAGCCCATGCAGTGCCGTAAATACGCTGAAGCATTTTGTTGTCGCTGTCGCCACGCCAGTAAGCGCCTGCCACTTTCATTAATTTGAAGTGATGACAGAACTTCATGTTTGGCACGTGAGGACCACGACACATATCTGTGTATTCTTCGTGGTGATAAAGTGCTGGGCGGTCATCCTTGCTGATGTTCTCATCAAGAATTTCCATTTTGTAGCTTTCGCCGCGTGCTTCAAATGCATCGCGTGCTTCTTGCCAGCTCACTTTGTTTTTAACCACGTTGTAATTGGTTTTAGCCAGTTCAAGCATACGCTTTTCTAGTTTGGCTAAATCTTCCTGGGTTAGGCTTTCTTCCATATCAACGTCGTAATAGAAACCGTTGTCGATAACTGGGCCGATAGCCATTTTGGTGTTAGGCCAAAGTTGTTTGATAGCGTGACCTAACAAGTGCGCGCAACTGTGACGAAGAATTTCTAAACCTTCATCGTCTTTTGCAGTAATAATTTGAAGTTGTGCGTCCGCGTCAATCATATCAACGGCGTCAACTAACTCACCGTTTACTTTTCCTGCAATGGTTGCTTTGGCTAAACCAGGGCCAATATCGTTTGCAACGTCTAATACAGAAACAGCGTTATCGAAAGCGCGTTGGCTTCCATCAGGAAGGGTAATTACAGGCATTTTAATTCCTTTACAGTGGTGACGCCTACTCTGCGCCACATGCATATTTTTGAAAAATTTAAGCGTGCTATCGAGGGTCAAAAGGCCCAAGCACTCGAAACTTGCTTTATTTTTTAGAAGCTTGTTTTAGATAAACGGCGTTTGTACCTCAATAATGAGTACATATAACACAACCGCTAACTTTCTTGCATAAAGCAAGTGGTGGATTATAACCAGAGTATGGTCAACTTCAATATTGAAAAGCCCGAATTGGCTAATTAGTGCAGGTTTGTTTTCCGATAAGCAAAATTTTGGAAGAGGAATTTATGCATTTCACTATTTTTAACCCATACTTTAGTTTAACGCGAGACCGCTGGCTGTAGTGGCAAGGTTACTGAATTTTGCTGTGCGTTTAGCAAGCATCTTTTACTGCAGTACAATACTAGTACATTCTCGCTTAATAAATGCATTGGGCAAGAGTATTAAACCAAGCAGAGCGTGCAATATGTGGCATTTTATCAGCGAGCATATTTCAGATGAAACCCAGCAATTTTTTAGCTGCCAGAAAGCCGATCGCGTCAGTGGCGGAGATACACACGACAGCTACATAATAAAAGATTCCACTCATCGCTATTTCGTTAAAACCCGTAGGTATGACGACACCCAGCAATTATCTCATGAAGCCGAGGGTATTAACGCCATAGCTAACACCAAAACCATAGCAACACCGCGGGTCATCTGTCACGGCATTACTGCTAACGAAACACCGAACATGGAATATTTGGTACTGTCTCACATTCGATTTATTGAGCCTGTGGTAAATGACTATTTCACTTTAGGACAGCAGCTTGCTGCGCTTCATGCGGTTAACGCCTACACAAGCTATGGTTGGCCCCATGACAATTACATAGGTGCAAGCGTGCAAACCAACGGGCGCATGGCATCGTGGGCTGACTTCTTTGCTGAAAAGCGCATCGGCAGTATGCTTGAACGCTTGGCTTCAAATGGGCTATGGTCAAAAGAAAATGGTGATGTAGAAAGTATTGTTGTTAAAGTGAAGCATCTTTTGAGTCTGCATCAGCCCCACCCTTCACTTCTGCACGGCGATCTATGGGCTGGCAATGCGGGCTTTAACAAAAAAGGGCCGGTGTTATTCGACCCTGCCGTCTATGTTGGTGACGCCGAAACCGACCTTGCCATGGCAGAACTGTTTGGTGGCTTTCCGCAAACCTTCTTTGAAGGCTATAACCAACACACGCTAATTGAAAAAAATTACAAATTAAGAAAACCAATTTACCAGCTTTACCATATTTTAAATCACGGGTTATTATTCGGCGCGCATTACATTGCGCAAGCCAAGCAAATAGTTGACGAAATTTACAGCCATTAGTGCAGTAATGGAAGCGGCATGCAACCTAACCCTTGTTGTTTGTATACCAACCGCTTTAACAGCGAACTGCTGCAAAAGCGTTTGCATTTGGTTATTCAAGGTGCGTTATGCAAATCATCGCAGGCTGTAATTAGCCATAAACAGATTTAAAATAGAGAGTAGCTTTTATTATGACAGACTCAGGCCCTGTAGCGCTTCCTGTTGCACTGATTACTGGGGCAGCTAAACGCATAGGCGCCGCCATGGCGTGCAAGCTTCATAGCGAAGGCTATCGCATTATCATTCATTATGGGCACTCTAAAGACGATGCCTTTGCACTGGCCGACAAGCTTAATAGTCGGCGTGCAGATTCTGCCGCCTGCCTACAAGCCAACCTGTGTAACGCCGACGAGGTAAATGCGCTAGGCCAGCAAGCATTACGTGTTTGGGGTCAAGTTAATGTTTTAGTGAACAATGCGTCTAGCTTTTATCCAACGCCTGTTGGCGAAATTTCCCAAGACGATTGGACCTCGCTAGTTGGCAGCAACGTAAAAGGCCCGTTGTTTTTATCTCAAGCGCTAGCTCAAGCATTAAAAGAAAGTAAAGGCTGCATTATTAATATGGTCGATATGCACATTGACCGCCCACTTCCCAAGCATAGCGTTTATTTAATTGCTAAGTCGGGCCTTGCCTCGCTCACTCAATCTTTAGCGATAGACTTAGCGCCCCATGTTCGCGTTAATGGTATTGCGCCAGGGGCGATATTGTGGCCTGAACGTGAAATGGGTGACGAGGAGAAAGACAAACTTTTATCAAGTATTCCTCTTGGCGAACTCGGCACACCTAACGATATCGCTAATACCCTGTCATTTTTAACATCGGCTTCATACATCACTGGGCAAATCATTTATGTTGATGGCGGGCGCGGCCTTTATACCGGTGCATCCGCGTGAAAGTTATTCAACAAAAAACAATAAAGCCCAACGCTGGCTGGCAACCTGCTTTGCGACTTAAACGATTGTGGCCTCCCCACCTTAAACAGCGAACATTGCAGCTAAAAAGTGCCTTTGGCTCTGAAGCAACAAACTTGTGCCGCGTTGGAATTATCAGCGCTAGCTTATTTACGCTGCTAGGCTGCTTTGGTGGCAGTACCGTGAAACACAGTATTGAAGATTATGCGCAGCGTCTTTCTCGTGTGCTTGATACTCCTCTACCAGATACATTTAACAATAAAATCACCACACCGCTTCCCAAACTTGCCGACTCAGCCACGCTGAAGCAAACGATTGAAGGCCTGAGCATAAACCTGCGCGAGTTTTATGCGCTGCAAGATTGTGAGTTGGGTACTGTTGTGGCCGAGCGCAATACGTCGTTAGGCAAAAGCCAGCTGCCTTCACAAAGGTTGGTATATGAAAGTAAGCTGCTGACTGTACTTAAAAGCTGTGAAGCAGCGCTCACGAAAGAAAACGAGACGAATAAGAATAACGCAGCGCTGGCAGCAACCATCGCATCATGGCGTGAACAAAAAACACAAGATTACAGCAAAACATGGGCAAACTTAATTCAAGGAAGCCAAGAACTGCGTTTAGCACTGAATACTCCTGAACGTCTAATGTCGGTCGAACACAATAAAGATGCTTTATCCAGCGTGAACGCGCTGTATTACCTTGACAGTTTACATTTAGAAAACCAAAACCCAATAGACAGTAGCGAGCTAGAGCAGCAGCTACAAATTATACGCTCAGCACGATTACCCGCTACCCTTTGGCACACACAACAAACCTTAACGCAAAACCTTTCTCTACTTACGAATATGCTTGTTACTGAGCTTGATGCAGTAAGCTGCCCACAGGGCCGTGCCAGCGACAAAGCCGAAATACTGCGCAATGTGTTTTACTTGTTTTTTATTGAAGAAATACAGCCTGTAGGTAGCCTGGTAAACCAGTACCATTACAAGCTAGCACCATTGTGGGAAGACTGGCTTGAACAGCCGTCGCTACATGAAGAATTCAAACGCTATATCAGGCAACAGTCGCAAGACGGTTTTGATAAATACAGTCGTGCCATGAAAGCCCATGTAAACCTCTGGCAAGATTTTCTTGGCAGATGTAACCTTTCGCCTGTACCACCTGTCTAACGCTGCTGCGTGTACTGGATGGGTTATCGCAGGCTTAAGCAGCACTACTTTGATACTTTAAGCCTGCTGAAGCATATTTAGCTCAACGACTTAATTGTTTCCAGCAGCGTTAAAACCACAGCAGCACTTTGCACTATAAAATATTCTCACCCGCCTCTGGATCCCTTGACCTACGGGCCTGTTCTCTTATTTCATGCGCTTCAGAAGACGTGTCATCTTGCGTTGGCGCTCGCTGTTTACGCTTTTTGTCTTGCTCTGTAGTACCTTCAGATTCAACCCCATAATCACCCGCTGCGTCATGACCTAACGGGTTCGCACTTTGATTACCTTTAGCCCGACAATTTTCATTAGTTGCACCACCCCCCCTGTTTTCATCGGCCAAATCCCTGATACCAGACTTGCTACCAGCTCCCTCCGTAGATAGGCTTTCTTGGCCTTCTGGTTGATTTACTGGGCTTGCTTCGGCGCTCTGTGAACCTGTGCTTTCAGTTTTCTCAACACTAAGTTGTATGCCTTCTGGGAATATGCGCTCACGCGCATCGTCAGGCATACTAATGTTGGCGTCTAAAAACGCTTGTGTGATGTTACGCATTAACACAGACGCCATTTTCAACACACTGGTTCTCTCTACATCCACCCAAAAATACACTTTAACGTTATACGTAGAGGAGCCTAATTCATCTATTAAAATTTGCGGTTCAGGGTCGTTTAATACATTTTCTTGTCCCACTGTAATTTCTAGCGCTATTCGCTGAGCCTCTTGTATGTCTGCATCGTAGCCCACACCAATAACAAACTGCCCGCGCATAAGCGGGTTAGCCGTTAAATTTTTAATTACTCCTTTGTATATGGTGGCATTGGGTATTTGAATATGATTACCATCGAAATCAACTAAGGTAGTGGCACGCGCCGTGACTTTTTGAATAATGCCCGTAAAGTCGTTAATTTGAACGATGTCACCTATTCTGAATGGACGTTGAATAGTAAGTAGTAAACTTGATATAAAATTCTCTGCAATATCGCGAAAGGCAAAGCCAAGGATAAGCCCTACTACCCCTGTGCCACTTACCACCGCAATCGCAAACCCGGTCAGCCCAGCTAAAAACAAAAAAAGATAAATACCAAGCAGCATTAAAATTAGGCTAACGCTTCTTTGAATTACTGAACGTAATAACGGTGAAGTGGTAGTTTTGGTAAGCGGCTTGACGAGTACGTTTGCAATATGTGGCGCTAAAAGTATAAACGCCACCATGATAACTATGCCTAGCGCCAAACCAGGTAAACGATAAACAAAGCTCTCCCAAAGCTGAGAAAGTAGCGACTGTGCGCTTGATAAACTGCTTATTGCTGCGCCATTTTCGTTTTGCTGCAGTAAAGATTGCACAAAGCGTTCACTTAGGGGCGTTTCAATATGCTGAAAGAGAAGCCCCATGCACTTATCTAGCATATGAAGCACTACGATTTGCTGAACACTGAACATAACCTTACTCCTTGGCGTTCATGTGAATAAATTTTTAATACAAATATTTACGATGCAATAACCAAATAAGATCCCAACCCAATGGTAAACAAGAAGCTTCCCCACAGGGCATGTTCGACCACCACAACGGGCGTTGATTTTGTTTGCATATATCGGTAACCAAATATGGCGCCGCCAATCCAAGAGACCACTACCGCTACCCAGTTACCGTACACTAAATGTGCGAGACCGAATAAAAAAGTACTTAATGCCCACCTCGTGTATTTTGAGGGCAAGATTTGTTTATAGCGGTGAAAGAAATAGGTACGAAAGATAATTTCTTGGGGAATAACCGAAACAATGGGATAAATAAGCAGGGTAGCCACCCACATCCACGGCTGGTTCATAGGCCAATGCAGAAATAATTCAGGCTTTAAAAAGTAAACCACCAGCGCTAGTAAACTTGCCCATGGCAGAAATAACCTAAGCGTACTTTTAAGATGTATTCGATAGTCTTCCCAATGCCACAATTTAACACGTTTAAATTGTTTATCTGCTAACAAGACAGCTAAACAGCAAAGCCCCATTACCCCTAAGATGGGCATGAGATAATCTGCAGAATGCTTAATCCAGTAGAGAACAGCAAAAGGAACTGCTACAAATAGCAAGATCAATTCAGACCAAAGCTTTGCCACAATTCACCTCTTTCTCTTAGTTACGTCGCCCCTGCTTTATGATCTGCAAAATGGTCCGCAAAAAAAGATTTACGCTTTCGAGATCCAAGTAAGGCCAACAACATAATTACCAACCGATGACACTTTTATGAATTTTTACGGTTAGTATGTATGAAAGTGTAGTGCCAGTTTGCAGGGTTTGAATTATTAATTAGGTGATACTTTAGGCCTATAAAACACGCTATTTGCGTAACCTATTATAAGATTTAAACTTTTTATTTTCGAAGGCACTAAAAAGTGCTTACTTTGCGAAAATTTAAGAAATAGATACGCTTAATGCAACATCGTTTTACCTTTCACTTTATCTGTATTTGAAGGAGGGAGACGGAGGATTTCACGTTGTGTTTGTATATCGCACAAAAGTCGTGAAATAATTGCGCAAGATGTATAAGGCGATACCAATGACTAAAAGTAGCCCTAGCGACGTTTTACAACAAATCGAAAAACACTATGCCTCGTTATCTCCTTCGGGCAAATCCATCGCGCATTATATTCAGCAAAACCCCATTGCCGTGTTAAGTCAATCCACATCACTCATTGCTGAAAAAACAGGGACGTCGAAAGCAACAGTAAGTCGGTTCTTTCGTCAACTTGGCTTCGATTCGCACCAACAAGCCAAAGAAGCGCTTGTGCAGTTACGTGAGCAAGGCGTACCTGTAGTAAGTCCGTCAAGCGGCGTTTTACAACACGAAAGTGATAGTAAAAACCTGGCCAACACGTTCGAAGGCACATCGTCTGAAGCACTAAGTGATATAGCTAAATTGCTTGCCTCGGCGGGTCAAGTTACTTTGATTGGGTTTCGCAACGCTTATCCCATAGCCCTCCATTTTAGGCAGCAGCTTAAACAGATTAGGGCATCGGTACGCGTCCTCCCCCAACCAGGTCAAACGCTCAGCGAAGATATTATCGACTTAACCGAAAATGACCTGGTGGTACTTTTTGGCTTTCGCCGTAGAACCCGCCAATTCAAGTTTGTTTTAAATAGTATTAAGCACTGTAAAACCGTACTTATTACCGACCCTACAGGCCAAGGTTATCGTAACGATGTAGACCACTTAGTTGTAACCCACATCGGCAGCGACTCGCCTTTTGATAGCTATGCTGCGCCAATGAGTCTAGTAGCATCACTGTGTAATCTGACCTATGAAGTATTAGGTAGCAAGGCTGCCGACCGTGTTGACGCCATTACTGATATCTACATTCAGATGGATGAACTAGAAAGCCCTAAACGTTAGCCCTTCACATAGCACACTTTTTAAGCAATACTATGCAATAGCAAATAGCAGACTATTGCTATTTTGCAAGCGAAAACGGAACTTTTTTACTCAAAGTCAGGTATAAGTCTAGATGACTTTAATTTTACTGCTTTGAGCGTGTTGTTGGAGTATATATGGAAAAAACGCAAGTGGTCATGGAAGAAGCTAACGGTGTAGTAGACTTTTGGTTTGGCGAATTATCGCCTGAACAATGGTTTACGGAAGATGCTGCACTAGATAAGACAATTACATCGCGATTTTATTCGTTGCACAAAGCTGCGACGCGCGGAGAACTCTGGCCTTGGCGTGCAACTGCATCAGGTAGACTAGCCGAAATCATCGTTCTCGATCAATTTTCGCGAAACATCTATCGCAACCATCCTGACGCATTCAGTGCTGACAGTATCGCGCTAGTGCTTGCTCAAGAAGCGGTAAGCGTAGAAGCCGACAAAGTACTAACACCGCAACAACTTGCCTTTCTTTACATGCCATTTATGCATAGTGAATCTCTAGCTATTCACGATGTAGCAATGGAACTGTTCTCACAAGAAGGATTAGAACGGGAATTTACGTTTGAAAAACGTCATCAACAGGTTATTGAAAGATTTGGACGTTATCCACACCGAAACACAATTCTTGGGCGCAAGTCTACCTCTGAAGAAGTTGCTTTCCTAAAGAAGACACCTCAAGGTTTCTAAACTGCCTTGTCTTCACTATTTAGCTTAACCTGTTTTTACCATTCAGGCTTAAAGCTAACTGCTGCCGCTCTTTTCGTTCAAGCTTACACTCTTGGGTTCGCCATCTAGCAAACTTGGCAAGTTGCCCCTTTAAATATTGCTTGATGTAATAGCACGGTTATTTTTTATCATTGCAAAGTAACAATCGTTTCTCTTGACTTTTCAATGAAACAGTTGTTTCATTGAGTAAAGACAAATGAAGAAACGATAACTTAAAAGTAACGCGCTGTGAGCTCTCCTTTTGTACTTAAGCCCTGTGATGCAAGGTTCACACAGGCAATTGAAAATATTGAAGTAACCTTTGGTGGCACTAGTAATAGTGAAGGCAAGGCGTCTTCGTCAAATAGTGCGGCAAGCCAAGGGGTGACCAAAGGTTTAACGGTCGCGCGTTATGCCGCAAAGCCGCTTAGCGGATTAGGGCTTGCGGTAAAAGATTTGTTTCATATTCGAGGTTTACCTACTGCTGCGGGCAACCCAGACTGGTTGGCAACCCACTCAATACCCGAAAATACCAATAGTTGTGTGGCGAATATACTTAAAGCAGGTGCCTCGTTTAAAGGTAAAACCATTACTGATGAACTGGCTTATAGCTTACATGGGCAAAATAAGCATTACGGCGCTCTGGTAAACCCCGTGGCACCGGCCCATATTCCGGGTGGTTCTTCGTCGGGCTCTGCTGTGGCCGTTAGTGCCCACCTTGCCGATATTGGCCTTGGCACCGATACGGGCGGGTCTATACGGGTACCGTCTAGCTACCAAGGGTTATGGGGACTTCGCACCACCCATGGGGCAGTCACGTGTGACAATATGGTAGCTCTTGCGCCTTCGTTTGATACCGTAGGTTGGATGACCCGTGACCTAGATACGTTAACTAAGGTTGCAAGCGTTTGCGTTGATAGCGTTACGCAAAGCACAATATCAGAAGCACCAAAATTTGGTATAGCAGCACACTTGTTCGAACAAACAGCTCACAATTCGCTATGCAAAACCTGGCTTGCGACGCTTGCTGAACACAGCAACTGCATAGAGTTGTCAGAAGCACAACTAAATTTAAAGACGTTAGAAACCGCCGCTACATTTCGTACCTTACAAGGCGATGAAATTTGGCAGCAACATGGCGAATGGATTGAAGATACTCAACCCGATATCGCTGACGACATTATGTTGCGCTTGAATTGGTGTAAAACTATAACAACCCAAGATATACAACACGCTAAAGCGCAACAAACCGTGGTAATAAATCATTTAAATGCGCTATTTGAAAAAATAGATGTATTGGTTATTCCCACAACACCCGGTGTTGCACCTCGTTGCGATGCCGACGAAACGACTCTGGCAAATGATAGAAACGCTTTGCTTGCACTCACTGCTATAGCTGGGCTTGCAGGTTTACCTCAGCTTCATTTGCCGTTGTTTACCCTACACAACGCCCCGTGCGGATTATCGCTTGTGGGCAAAAAAGGCAACGATCTTGCACTTCTCGCGTTGGCAAAAAAGCTAACCTCTCGCTAAACGTGCACAGTGTGCTGGTCTTATTTAAGTCACAGTTAAATCGCACTTAAATAAGGCATAAAGCGCCCTATCGCACTCAAGTTGAAAGTAGAAAGCGGAAGTAAGACCTAAATGCGCGTCAATTTGCCTAGCTCTTGACTAACTAGGGCTCAAGCTGACGGCGTGGTTGCTGAGTTTTAGAAGGAAATAAATATGAGTGAAAAACCAAACATCGCGTTTACTGCCCCTCACTTTGCTGCATCGCAAGTGGGTTTAAACATACTAGAAAAAGGCGGTACTGCGATTGAAGCTATGGTGGCGGCTGCTGCCTCTATTGCGGTTGAATACCCGCACATGAACGGTATGGGCGGTGATGGGTTTTGGCTAATTAGTGAGCCGGGCAAAAAACCTATTGGTATTGACGCATCTGGCGTAGCATCAAAAGGTGCAACGCCATCTTTTTACGAAGGATGCGATGCCATCCCTAGCCGAGGCGGTAAGTCTGCGTTAACTATGGCCGGCGCCGTTGCTGGATGGCAAGCTGCCCTTGAAATAAGCCATGAATGGCAAAGTGGTTTGCCCTTAAGCACATTGTTCGATACGGCGATAAGCCAAGCAAATTGGGGAATTGAAGTTACTCAAAGCTTAGTGGATGCCAGCAATAAAACCTTTGATGAATTAAGCTTGGATGAGAATTTCGCCCAGTTTTTGATTAAAGGCAAGGCCCTTAAAAAGGGTAAAATATTGAAACTTACAAAGCTTTCAGAAACCTTAAAACACTTGGCAGAAAAAGGGCTTGATGACTTTTACCACGGTGAGTTAGCAACAAAACTGTCTGAAGATTTAGAAGCAGCAGGCTCCCCTATTCGCCTTGAAGATTTCAACAATTATAAAGCAACAATTGTAGAGCCATTGTCAGTTTCTACCAGCAAGGGCAAGCTTTATAACCTACCGGCCCCCACCCAAGGTGTCGCGTCGCTTATTATTTTAGCGCTTTATGACAGAGTTCAGCATTTAGGCAATACCGACGCCGACATGGTGCACTTACTTATTGAGTGTACGAAACAAGCTTTCATTGCCCGCAATGCAAATGTAACCGACCCGTCGCGAACTCCGGTTAATTTACAGAGCCTGTTAAGTGACGACGCGCTTGATGAAATGGCGAAAAACATTTCACTGGATAAAGCATTGCCGTGGCCGCACGAAGCCAAGCATGGCGATACTATTTGGATGGGCTGCTGCGACTCGGAAGGGCGCATGGTGAGCTACATTCAATCACTTTATTGGGAGTTCGGTTCGGGAATAGTAAGCCCGCAAACGGGTATCGTTTGGAACAACCGAGGCACCTCGTTTTCGCTAGACCCGAACAGTAATCAATATTTAGCGCCGGGGTTGAAACCATTCCACACATTAAACCCAGCGTTTGCAGAACTTATTGATGGTCGCCGCATGAGCTACGGAACCATGGGCGGTGAAGGTCAGCCCCAGACTCAGGCTGCACTTTTCGCCCGACATATTTACCACGGACAGCCTATCGACAAAGCGATTTCTCTTGGCCGCTGGTTGCTTGGTCGAACCTGGGGTGATCAAAGTCACAATTTAAAAGCAGAGCGAGATCTAGTTGAATATGTGGGTGAGAGCTTACTGGCAAGGGGCCACGATATGGTGACGGTAGACCCTTGCAACGAACTTATGGGTCACGCTGGGGCGATTATTCGGGACACAGAAGGCACCGTAAGCGGCGCAAGCGATCCTAGAAGTGATGGTAAAGCCTATTTAGGCCATCGCTAGCTTTTTACCGCTAGAGATAACTTTGTAAACGCATCAACTAGGGTGCGTTTGCTGGAATAGGTCTGCAAAGACGGATTTTAGTTACACGCTCACAAAATCAAATAAACAATAATTGTTAAAGAGAAAGAAACCACATGCAGTTCTTAATGGATAACCTAACGGTTATATTGTCGCTCGCAGCAACGGGCGTATTTGCCGGCATACTAGCAGGTATGCTTGGCGTAGGTGGCGGCATTGTAATTGTGCCGGTACTGTTTTTCTTATTTCAAGCCCTTGGCGTGTCGCCTGAAAGCGCCATGGTTATTGCCACGGCCACATCATTGGCAACCATTGTCCCTACGTCAGTTAGCTCTATTCGCGCTCACCACAGTAAAGGCAACGTTGACTTTGCGCTGCTAAAAGCCTGGGCAGTATTCATTTTAATTGGGGTACTTGCGGGAAGCTATGCGGTAATCGTGGTGAACCCAACATTCCTTACCCTGCTGTTTGGCATTATTGCAACCTTATCAGCCATTAACATGCTTATTGGCAAAAAAGATGCGCTATTTAAAGGGTTACCAGGCCGTGCAGGTCAGTCAGTAATGGCAACATGTATTGGTTTGTTTAGCTCTATGGTGGGTATTGGTGGCGGTACGCTAACCGTGCCTACACTCACTTTTTGTAATTACCCAGCGCACAGAGCTGTGGGAACTGCTGCAGCGGTAGGGTTAATTATTTCGCTACCTGCGGCACTTACATTGTTATTCGTAGGCACCACACCTGCTGACGCCCCCTTTGCAACTTACGGCTACGTCAATTTATTAGGTTTTGCCTGCATTGTTCCGCTTACCGTGCTGTTTGCACCAGTCGGCGCGACCATTGCCAACAAGCTAGACGCAGGTTTACTTAAGAAAATCTTCGCTGTTGTTCTTATCATCACTGGCTTGCGCATGTTGGCGCAAGTGCTTATCTAGGAGTGCCCAAATGTATAAAGAAGTGACTACAAGTACTTTCGCACCGCTTTCTCCGCCACCTCGCTTACTAATGGGCCCTGGCCCAATTAACTGCTACCCACGCGTACTAAGTGCCATGTCTACCCAGTTAGTGGGCCAGTACGACCCGGTGATGACTGGCTATATGAATGAGGTAATGCAGCTTTACCGTGATGTTTTTAATACCAATAACCAGCAAACTTTTCTGGTTGATGGCACATCGCGCGCTGGCATTGAAGCCGTTTTGGTATCAGCTATAGAACCGGGCGATAAGGTACTTGTACCTATATTTGGGCGCTTTGGTCACTTGCTTGCTGAAATTGCAGAGCGTGCCGATGCTGAAGTACACACTATAGAAGTACCTTGGGGCGAAGTCTTTACGCCTGAACAAATTGAAGCCGCTGTAAAAGAAGTAAAACCTAAGCTACTTGCCATTGTGCAAGGCGATACGTCTACCACCATGCTTCAACCGCTTGAGCATATTGGTGCTATTTGTGAAGCCCATGATGTTTTATTTTACTGCGACGCTACAGCGTCAATAGGCGGTAACCCACTAGACGTAGACGCATGGAAGTTAGATGCAGTATCAGTTGGCCTGCAAAAGTGTTTAGGTGGTCCTTCGGGCAGTGCGCCTATTACCCTTAGCGACAAGTTTGTTAAAACCGTGCGAACTCGCCATCACGTTGAAGCCGGTATTCGCGATGCACATCACGAAGCCGCACGCGGCCCTAAAATTCGCTCAAACTATTTCGACTTACCGATGATCATGGATTATTGGGGCGAAGAGCGGTTAAACCACCACACAGAAGCGGCCAGCATGCTTTATTGTGCGCGTGAATGCGCGCGCCTACATTTAGAAGAAGGCCAGCAAAACGTTATCGCACGTCATAAAGTGGCTGGCGACGCCATGCTAGCGGGTGTTCAGGCTATGGGGCTAGAACCATTCGGTGACCTGAAACACAAAATGTACAACGTGGTAGGTGTTCATATTCCTGACGGTGTGCACGGCGAAGAAGTTCGCGAAACCCTACTGCTGCGCTTTAATATCGAAATCGGCACTAGCTTTGGTCCGCTAAAAGGCAAAATTTGGCGCATTGGCACGATGGGCTACAACGCCAGAGAAGATGCTGTACTTCACACACTTCAATCGCTTGAAACCGTACTTCGCATGCAAGGCCATGCGCTACCTGTGGGTAAAGGGGTAGATGCTGCGCTTAGCGTTTACGCCAAAGCGGCAGGAGCTGCGAATGAGTGAGTTCTCAGCATTTGCTGAATTGGCAACGCAAGTTATGGCAAGGTGCGAAACATTAGGTACCTTAAGCCAGGACGCTTCTTGTCTAGACAGGCGGTATTTGACTGAGCAACACAAACTTGCCAATCAACTGACGTCTGGCTGGATGATTGAAGCAGGTATGACTACGTGGCAAGACGCCGTTGGTAATATCTGGGGTCGCTACACATCGAGCGTGCCCAACGCGCCGCGACTAATTTTAGGCAGCCACCTCGATACGGTACCTAATGGCGGAAAGTACGACGGAATGCTTGGCGTGGTCGCAGCTATTTCTTTAGTGGCCATGTTCGATGGTACACAAACTAAGTTCCCCTTTCACATCGACATCGTCGGTTTTTGTGACGAGGAAGGCACGCGTTTCGGCACTACGCTTTTAGGAAGCCGTGCGTTAACCGGCAAGTGGCAAGAGCAATGGCGCCACTTAAAAGACGAAGATGGCGTGAGCCTCGAGCAAGCCATGACGAACTTTGGGCTTAATTTCGATGCAGTAAACAGTGCAACTATTTCTCGCACTGACATTTTAGGCTACATAGAGCTTCATATTGAACAAGGCCCTGTTTTAGAGCAAGAAAACCTGCCTGTAGGGGTTGTAAGTGCCATCGCAGGCGCGAAACGCTTTAACTTTACGGTAGAAGGTATGGCGGGCCACGCCGGCACTGTGCCCATGTCTATGCGCCGCGACGCCCTGTGCGCTAGTGCTGAGATGCTACTTGCTGTAGAGAGTATTAGCTTACAACGTCCGGGTGTTGTAGCCACGGTTGGGAAAATTGAAAACGCACCTAACGGCGTAAACGTGATTTCTGGGCGCACACGATTTTCCTTGGATATTCGAAGCGAAGATGACGATTTACGCGATTTAGTATTGGCAGAAATATTGCAAAAATTTGACGACATTGCGCAATCTAGACAAGTAGCCCTCACTCGTGAGCAAACCCACAGTGCGCCGGCAGTACATTGCGATAGCCAGTTGAAAGAAGCGCTAGTTCGTGGCGTTGAAGAAAGCGGTGTTGCTCCTCGAATCCTTGCATCTGGTGCAGGGCATGATGCCATGGCTATTGCAGATATTTGCCCTGTAGCCATGCTGTTCACGCGCTGTAAGGGTGGTATTAGCCATCACCCTGCTGAGTCTATAACCGATGATGACGTGGCAGCCAGTTTGTCGGTGCTTTATAGAACGATCAGCACGCTTAAGCACGCGTAATGTTCTTATCAGTAAAGTTTTAATTAAGGGTTAACAATGAAAATAACAAGGATTTATAACGATGAGGCGGGCAAAAGCCACTTTGGCGAAGTTAAAATACCGCTGAAAGATGGTGGCCCAATTGGGATGCTGTCAGAAAAATTTGGTGCAGATAAAATTATCTTTCGCGAAACCCCCGCAGATTATGATTTTAAATGGCACCCAGCCCCCGCGCGACAGTTACTTTTCATTTTAAAAGGACGCGCGGAATTTACCGTGTCTAACGGCGAGCGCCATGTATTTGGGGCGGGCGACGTGCTGTTACTGGAAGATACCGAAGGTGAAGGCCACTGCTCACGTGCCATGTACAATGAAGTACGTCATTCAATTTTTGTGACGCTAGATGAAGGGGTTACCTTTTAAATTCTCCTCAACGCAACTTTACAAAATGCGCTAATTTAGCGCATTTTTTTGTTTAGGCACCAAATTGGGGCTCAATGAGTTCTCATCGCTTCTACTTTCATTCGATAATTTTAAAAAACATAACAAAAACAATGCCTTAAAAACCCACAACAAAGCAGACTAATTGGTCAACATATTGCAACCAATGAGCAACTGTCATCAAGAAAAATTGCTCATGTCTTCAAATCACAGCGAATTACTTTACGACTTACATGATAGCCCAGCCTTTCTTCCCTCTCTTACCGCGGCGTTCCAACACTTATTGGCGAGTTTTGTTGGCGTTATTACCCCTACTCTTATTGTTACGTCAACGCTGGGGCTTGCTGAATACACCCCTTATCTTATTAGCATGGCACTGTTTGTTAGCGGCCTTGGCACAGCAATTCAAACAAAACGTATTGGACCAGTAGGCAGTGGCTTGGTAGCCATTCAAGGTACTAGCTTTGCATTTATTAGCGCGTTGATTTTGGCTGGAAACCAAGTTAAAGCGAATGGCGGAACGCCAGAGGATATTTTAGCCCTACTGTTTGGACTCACCATGGCTGGGGCGCTAGTTGAGGTGGTGTTCAGCCTATTCGTAAATAAACTCAAGCGCATTATTACCCCTTTAACTACGGGCATTGTGATCACAGCCATAGGCCTTAGCTTGATAAACGTAGGTATGACCGACCTTGCCGGTGGTTTTCATGCCGCTGACTTTGCCAGCACTGAGAACCTAGCGGTTGGCTTTGGCGTACTGCTTATTATCGTTTTCTTAAACGCGTCTAGCAATCATTGGCTTCGCTTAAGCGCTATTTTCATTGGCATGGCAATAGGTGCAACCTACGTTGGCGTTACCAAAGGCCTTGATTTTTCTGGGCTTGCTTCGCTTTCACTAGTGGCAATCCCTACCCCATTTGTTTTTGGCATAGCCTTTGACATTGACTTGTTTTTACCTATCGCGCTTATTTACTTGTTTAGCGCAATAGAAACGGCGGGAGATTTAACGGCAAACAGCCTTTTCTGCAAGCAACCTGTAAGCGGCCCAGTTTATTTTGCGAGGGTGAAGGGCGGTATTTTGGGTGACGGCGTCAACTCTTTACTTGCCGGCATGTTCAACACGTTTCCAAATACCACATTTGGCCAAAACAATGGCGTTATTCAGTTAACCGGTATTGCTAGCCGTAAAGTGGGCTTTTTTGTTGCAGCGCTATTTGTTCTTATCGGCTGTTTTCCTATTGTTGGCGGCGTGCTGCAGGCTATTCCTAAGCCGGTATTAGGCGGAGCGACACTCGTTATGTTTGCTATGGTAGCAGTGGGCGGCTTAAAGCTTCTTGCCAGCTACGCACTTGATAGGCGCAGCAGCCTTGTAACTGCTTGCGCGCTTGGAATGGCAATAGGCGTAATGATGGTTCCAGAGGCACTTGCTGAATTGCCAACGTGGCTAGAAAATATTCTTCTTTCCCCCGTCACATCAGCTGGCCTTACTGCCGTAATTTTAGAACTAACACTGCCGGGTAAAAAACCGTCGAGTAAGGCACAGAGTTCTGATACTAAGTCACTGCTAAGCCCTAAAGACAACGTCCTTACCTCTTCTACTACTGACGCAATCACTAGCCGTAAAAATAACGACGCTGACAATGTAAGACATTCTCCAAACATGCGTAGCGATAATGACAAAAACAGAGAAGCTGTATCACTGCCTAAACCTCTTAACACAACCTTAGGCTTTGAAAGGCACGCTGACAGCACACCTACTCTTTTTGGTGCAAAAAGTCGCTAAAAATCACTTTGAAGGTGCAAATACTGACGACACTGCGAAATTTCACATAAAAATAACAATATAAGAACAACATTATATTTTTTTACCCCTATAATTCAGCAACTTAAAGACAGGTCAAAAGTTGACCAACTGGACAAGTGGTTGGCATCCATCCTGCTAACTATCTTGCTAACGACAAGAATCATAAAAATAATTCGTTAAAAAAGCCCTAAAAAAGGGCAACTAAAAATAATGAGGAAACCATGAAAAACACTACATTCAAATTATCTCCTCTTGCAAAAGCGTTTGCGATGACCACTGCGGTTGCGCTTTCGTCACAAGCTTTTGCTCAGGAAGATACAGAGGTACAAGAAAAAGACGTTGAGAAGATCCAAGTAACGGGTTCGCTTGGCAGTCTTCCAGGCCAAGACGTAGAGTCTGTGTTTGGCTTTGGCAAGTCTATTCTTGAAACGCCACGTTCTGCATCAACTATATCTCAAGAACAAATGGAGCGTTTTAACGTTTCTGACATTGATGAGCTAGTAGCATTTGCACCGGGTACGTTTACCCAGTCTTTCTTTGGTGTTGCTGGTTCACTTGACGTACGTGGTACGCCGGGTGAAGTTTACTTTAGAGGGGTTCGCCGTTTAGATAACCCTGGCAACTACCCAACGCCAATTGGCGCCTCTAGCAGTGTAGATATTGTTCGTGGGCCCGCCTCTCCTATTTATGGCCCTTCTAAAATAGGCGGATACCTTAACTTCAATCCTAAATCAGCGAAAGTAGGTAGAGGTCAATATTTAGATAACCCTACAGGTCAATTTTCTTATACAACAGGCTCGTGGGATAAGAATGTCCTTACCGCAGAAGTCGGTGGGCCGGGCAAACTAGCCGGTAAAGATCTTGGCTATTATATTTATGCTGAGCAAGAGAACTCTGACTCTTACTATCGCAACAGTGAAACTGACCAAACCGTAGTTCAAGCCGCATTTGATATGGACTTGACCGATAACCTGAGTATCGAATTTGGTGGTATGTATCACAAGTACGATGGTAACCAAAACGCTGGCTGGAACCGTGTTACACAAGACTTAATTGACAATGGCACCTACATCACTGGTAACGCAAAACCACTAGACGCTGATGGCGATGGAAGCATCAGTCACTTTGAATACTTCGCAGGTAACTTGTTTGTAGGCGTTGATCCTTTAACGGAAGACGGTTCGAGTTTTGGCGACGCTATGGCGCTGGTAGATGTAGGTACAGCCCAACTCGGTCGCGACCAAACCTTAATTGCTGCTGATGACGTTCTAGAGAATGAAGTAACTACACTTTATTTCGATATGATTTATTTCGCAGACGACTGGGAAGTAAAGAATCAGTTCTTCTACGAAAGTTATGAAAACCTTAACGAAAATGCCTATGGTTTCTCTCAGTTTCACGATGCTTATGTGATTGAAGACAAAGTAGTATTTGCTACCGAATACGAAAACGATAGCTTATTTGCTCAGTTCCAGTTCTCTCCTTCAATTCGTTACACAGATTTCGAAAGCGGTGACGACTTTATAAACGAATACTTTGACCGCCGTGACTTAACAGGCCCATCTACAGCGCTAGATAGACGTTTGCTAGCCACCCGCGCAGGCTTCGGCTACTCGAACTACGATGTAGGTAATTACCTTAACTTAGGTATAGCAGCAATGACCGACCTAACGTGGGAAAACGGTTTGAACATTGTGCTTGGTTTGCGCTACGACTCTGTTGACGTTGAAAGCACAACACCAGGAGGCATTACGCTATTTGGTGGCGATGAAGACGTGACCGTTGAAGATAAAGAAGATGGTATTTCGTGGAATGCGAGCGTTTCATACAAAACAGATTTCGGTTTAATCCCCTATATTACCGTTGCTGAGCAAGCAACTATTGTGGCAGGTCAAGGCGCGAACATTGACGTTGAAAACATTCCAGGCGGATACTTTGATACCTCTGAGCTTTTTGAGTACGGTGTTAAAGGGTCATTTTTGGACGATAGCCTATACGTAGCTTTATCAATCTACGAGCAAGAGCGTACCGATATTAATGCCCAGTCTACCGTTACGAATAACACTACATTAAATGAAGGTACTGAATTTGAACTTCGCTGGGTGGTAAACGAACAATTAGTACTTACTGCTGTTTACACCAACATTGAGGTAACTAACTTAACCGTGCTTGATGGCGACGGTTTCCAGTTTGGCTTCTTCGGTGCTGACGATTTCGCGAACATTGACGACCCGTCTATTTTCTTTGGCGGCACACCAAATGGTAACACTGCATATAGTAATGCAGGGGCAACTAAAGCGGGCATACCTGAAAATACGTATGGTTTAACCGCTACGTATGATTTCCTAAATGGCTATGCGGCTAGCGTAAGTGTTGTAAATGCAGATGAGGTAGCATCAGGCTTCTCTGGCGCGGTTACATTACCTTCTTACACCTTGGTTAATGCTGGACTTTCATATCAGGCAGAAGATTGGAGCATTAATCTGACAGTTAAGAACTTAACTGATGAAGATTACTTCCGCTCTAACTTCCCTGATTTGTTCGGAAGCCAAATCGTTCTACCTGAACTACCGCGTCACTGGAATGCTAAATTTACTTATTCATTCTAATTACGCTTAGTTGTGATGTTGCCGAACTTCTACACAAGGTAGAAGTTCGACAATCTAATTCACTGCATCACATTCATTAAAGAGCTCAGTTTTTTAACCTGGGCTCTTTTTTTAGGAGTATTTTATGCCTCTTCCCCATTTCATTCGCCACTTTTCGCAGCAGCCGCTATTAAGTATTACTAAAAAAAGTCGCAATTCAGCTTTTCGTAAACCAACTGTGTTGGCTGTTTTCATAGGCTTAGTAATAAGTGTTTTATCTATCCATGCTTACGCTAATGGCGAAGAAACGCCGATGGAAGTGAAAGTGGTAGTAGTGAGTATGTTTGAAATTGGCGATGATGAAGGCGACGCACCAGGCGAATTTCAGTTATGGAAGGCACGTCAAAAGCTTACAACAAAATACCCGCTACCCCATGGCTTTCATGATATTTACGCAAACCCAGAGACGGGCGTAATTGGCGTAGTTACGGGTATGGGCATTGCGCGTGCTTCAGCAGCAATAATGGCGCTGGGCCTTGACCCTCGCTTCGATTTGTCGAAAGCCTATTGGCTAGTAGCAGGCATCGCAGGTGTCGACCCTGCCGATAATACTATCGGAAGTGCTATTTGGACTGATTACGTTGTAGATGGTGACCTTGCACATCACATTGATGCAAGAGAAATTCCTTCACAGTGGCCAACAGGTTACTTTCCTCTTTTTACTCATGAACCTTATGAAAACGCCGAGTTAGTTGATGTAAATAACAGCCCAAATGGTGAGGTTTACATGCTTAACCTACCATTGGCAAAATGGGCCTATTCTCTTACAAAAGACACCAAGCTTTTAAACAATGAAGCAATGGATATGCTAAGAGCAAAATATACTCTCTCACCCAATGCAAAAGCACTTCCTAGTGTGTCTATGGGAGCACATTTATCTGCGTCTACTTTCTGGCACGGGGAAAAACTTAATACCTGGGCTAACGAATGGGTAGCTTACTGGACGCAAGGCAAAGGTAACTTCGTCACATCAGGCATGGAAGACTCAGCTACACTTCAAAGCTTAACGTATTTGGATAATGCTGGCTTAGTAGATAAAGATCGTTTGATGATTTTAAGAACGGCAAGTAATTTTACCATGCAACCGCCTTCGTTAAGTGCTGCGCAAAACTTGAAACTTGAAAGCTCTGGTGAAGGCTACGCTGCAATGGGCGCAGCAATTGAAGCTGCGTACAAAGTTGGCTCTGGTGTTGTTAATGCTATTGTTGAGAACTGGGAATCTGCAAAACACACTATTCCCGTTTCTGACTAACAGTCAGAACGATTGATTTAAGTACAATATCTTAGTTGAAGTTAAATGAGTTGAAATTAATTAAGGTGTTATTAATCAAACCGCCAAATCTTGCTTATTATTAGTACTGCCAGCGTTAACACGGGTGTTTAGTCACCTGATTATTAGGGGCTTTTAAAAGCACTTCAAAACATTAAATAGCTTCTAAGCCACTAAGCTTCTAAGCCACTAAGCCACTACAGATTTTGCATCTAGCGCTAACTTAAGCTGTGAAGTAACATCATTTTGTACAACGGGTTTTGCCAGAAAGTCTTGCATGCCCGCTTCGCTGCAACTGGATTTATCTTCAGCTGTGGTGTTAGCAGTAACCGCGATAATGCGCCCATGCTTAGGCATTAACTCTTCTTGCAGTATAATTTTCGTTGCGCTTACGCCATCAAGCACCGGCATAGCACAGTCCATGAGAATAATATCGTATTTCTTGGCCCTTGCCATTTGTACCGCTACGTCGCCGTTTTCAGCTTCATCAGGTATGTAATTGAACTTTTCTAGCATAGACCCTAAAACCAGGCGGTTTATGTCATTGTCATCAACAACCAAAATATTTAACGGCACACTTAAAAGTTCAGAAGAAAGCGTTATCTCACCATTAGACGTCTCGTTTAGTGTTGCCATTTCAACTGGAATGACAATGTCAAAGCAGGTTCCTTTGCCTACCGTCGAGCGCACCTCAAGTTCACCACCCATTTTTTCAACGAGTTGGCTCACTATGGAAAGACCTAATCCGTTTCCATTGAGCTCTTCACAAGCACTGTCGGTATCGTTTTGGAACGGTCGGAACACCCGCGACAGAATGTCGTTGCTCATGCCTACCCCGGTGTCTTCGACTGAAGCCAGCAGAATAGGAACGTCGCCTTGATGTTTAAGCGTAACCTGTACTGAAATGTAGCCTTTTGCAGTGAACTTTACGGCATTCGACAATAAGTTGGTTATTACCTGACTTATCCTTGCCGCGTCACTATGCACATAGGTCTTTTCATCAAAAGACAGCACAGCATAGAAACGTACGCCCTTTTCTGCACATTTTGTTTTGAACACATCGACAATGTCTTCGCATAAAGAGCGAACACAGAAATCACTGTGCTTTAACGTAAATTCACCGTTTATAATCGACGTGTAATCCAGTACATCGTTGATAAGTGATAACAAGCGATCCGCACTGTGTAATGCAATGTCAGCTTTTCTAATTCGAACGTTATCTTTTGTTTCAAATTTTATGGCCTGAAGCATTCCTGTGATGCCGTTCAGCGGTGTTTTTAACTCGTGGCTTATACGTGAAAGCAACATTCCACGCTCTTTAGACGCAGCTTCTGCTTCTTTACGTCGCGCGTCCAACTCTAACCTAAGTTGAACCGATTTATTAACGTTTTGACAGGTACCAAACAAGCGAATGCATTTACCATGCTTCATCTCTGCCATACCGTGGGTTTCTATCCATACCGAATTTCCTTTTGCGGTTGTAAGCTCGAGGGTTGAGCTCCAAGGCTCCCCCGTCTCGGTGGTATGAGAAACAATGCGGCTTATTTCATCTCTATCAAACCCTTCTTTGTAGAAGTTAATTGCCGTTTCTAACGAGGGCATGTAGCTATCGTCTACTTCATGGATTATGCGAGTTTGAGATGACCATGTTAGCTCATTGGTAGTAAGGTCGACTTCCCACGTACCAATATTCGCAACACTTTGTAGTTTTTCATAAAGTGTGTTTTGAGTTGATTCAGCTTTTTCAATATGAAACTTTTCCAAAGTAACGGACAACCATTCATCGAGCAACGCCACTTTGTCCAAGTTACTTGGCTGGTCTGGGCATGCATTGATGAACACTAGGCAGACCTGCCCACCGTCGAGGTTGTGAACTTTGCCTCTTATGTATTTTTCCGCGTTGAAATAGGTGCTAAACCACTGTTTAAATGCAGTCGAACACTTAGCACTACTTATTGGAAAACAATTGTCTACTGGTGAACAATTTGCGTAAGAAGGGATTGATTTAAAATTGGGTGGATAAGCTGATGATGCTTTTACAAGAACGTTGACCGTGTCCTGGTCAAGATGCAATAGTAAGCCTTGGAAAATGCCTAAAGAGTCACAACCACGTTGCACTAACTGAGAAAGCGATACCTTTAACTGCTCTTCCAGCTTAACATTCAAACTCGATTGCTCGTCGAAATAAACCATTGTTCTCTACCTAAGTCTCAAACTCGTAAAAGAAGAGTACTAACCCGCGCTTTCAAAAATATCGAAAATAATACGTAAACCCTATTGATGATAGCGCGGTATTAACGGTTTCGAAATTAAACAATAGGATAGTTTAAGAGAGTAAAGAACGGATATTTTCTGTATTGCACAAACTACCCTTTGGCTTGATTTCTACCTGACTCCTTTGCCTCAAATAAGGATACATCTGCATCTTCAATTAATGCTGCAATGTCATTTTTTACTACTTCCGCAGCCTTCCAAACTGAAAACCCCGCACTAATAGACACGCGATTTTTAATGCCTTTTCCATGAGGTATGTTTGCCTCGCCTACTGCGTCTACAAGCTGATTTGCCACTAGCTTTGTACCTTGATAATCGATGTAAGGTAAAATAATTAGAAACTCTTCACCGCCAAAGCGTATTATAGCGTCTTTAGGGCGTTTAACGTTATCGGATAGTATTTCCGCTACCTTTTGCAAGCATATATCGCCTTCAACATGGCCATATGTATCGTTAAAAAGTTTAAAATAATCGATATCGATCATTATTGCACCAACACTGCCTTTATCTCTCGCCACCTGCTTTATCAATAACGGGATCTCTTTAGTGAGGTACATGCGATTGTAAAGGCTGGTAAGTTGATCATGAAACGTCATCATTTCAAGATATTCAGTACGAAGCTTGTTCTGAAGGTGTGTCTTTACACGATGAATAAGCGTTGAAGCATTTACCGGCTTCATAACAAAGTCTGATGCCCCCACCTCCCAACATGCGTTTTCACTTTTGATATCCATGGTTGAGGTTACAAAAATTACGGGTATGTCTTTGGTTTCTGACGCCGACTTCAACGTTGCACACACTTCTAAACCGCCGATATCGGGCATGTTCATATCAAGTAAAACCAGATCGGGCAGCGCATCGCCACAATGCGAAATGGCTTTGCTTCCAGAGTCTACGATAGTGCACTGAAATTCACTTTCTAGTATCGACTGTAGCAGCAACCGGCTCATTGGTTCATCATCAACAATAAGCACATTACATTGTGAGTAGGGTTTAATTTCTTTTCTATTCATTGTTTTCTAATACAAGTACGCCGCACAACTGTTTTGCATTGTAACATAAAGATTTTTTTATATTTTTTTACTATCTAATAGTCTAACACCTTAAGGATGGATGTATATTGAAAAGGTTAACTTTCAACGAGCTTTAGGTATTATAAATAACACCTAAGCCGAAAGACTGAAAAGAACTAAAGCAAGCCGCAACTTTACGTTATACGACCTCTTCGTTACTTATGAACTGAATGAAAAAGTCGTTCATTGCTACGGGGCGACACATCAAATACCCTTGTCCTAAGTGGCAACCAAGCGCTTTCAAGCTATTGAAATGTGACTGAGTCTCGATCCCTTCGGCAACTATGGTCAATTCCAAACTTAAGGCCAGGTGCACAATTGCGGTAACAATATCGTGTGCTTGCTGTTCTTTATCCATGTCAATAACAAATGAGCGGTCTATTTTTAGTACATGAAGTGAAAATTGACGTAGATAGGATAAACTTGAATAGCCAGTGCCAAAGTCATCAAGCGCTATGGTAACACCCAGTGATGTTAATGCGATGAGGATATCGCGGGTTTGTTCAAAATCGTTCATCAACGCAGACTCTGTCACCTCTAGTTCTAATGACGAAGCTTCAATCCCCGTTGAACGAATTATTTCTGCAACCTCATCTGCAAAACCAGGGTTTGCAAGCTGCTTTGCCGCAACATTAACCGCTATTTTTAAGTGTGTCCCTTCGTTGTTACAGCGCGCAATGAACTCACAGCTTTTTTGAAGCACTTGTCTTCCGAGCTGATGAATTAATCCTGTTTCCTCTGCAAGAGGAATAAATTCGTCAGGCCCAATAACGTTGCCGTTTTCTTCGACCATTCTGACCAAACTTTCAACTCCGGCAACCTCTTTGTTGTTGAAATCGTACTTCGGCTGAAGATAAATAGCTAAACTGTTATTTTCAATGGCTTGCCTAAGCTTAATCTCCATTTCGACCCTGTGGTGCATGGCGTGCTGCAAGTCTTTTGAGAAAAAGCTAAACGTATCCTTCCCTTTTGATTTAGAGCGATACATTGCTGAATCTGCGTGGCGCATCATCTCTTCAGCGTTGACGGCATCCTGTGGATACAAACTTATTCCTATGCTTAAACTCAGTTGATGGGACTTGTTATCTATTTCAATAGGCACTCTAGCTGCCTGCAAGCACGCCATGGCAATACTATCTGCGCTGAATCCAGAACCGAGATCAGACAACAAACAAGCAAACTCGTCTCCGCCGACGCGGGCTAAGGTAGCATTCTGGCCGAGGGTATCAGAAAGTCGTTTTGCAATTGTCGATATAACATGATCGCCAACCTGATGCCCCAAGCTATCGTTGAGGTATTTGAAATTATCAATATCAATTAACAGTAAGGCAATGGTTTGCTTACTGGTAAAGCTTCGTGCTATCGCTTGTACAACACGGTCGTGAAGCAGTACACGATTGGGCAAACCTGTGAGTTGATCATGATTGGTAAGGTGAGTCATTTTTACCGCCATCTCAACGGCTTCAGAAACATCTTGGAAGACCATCACAGCACCGATAATGTTTCCCTCATCGTCTATAATCGGCGACGCACTATCTTCAACCCTAAAAACCTGTTTATGTCGGCTAACGAGCGTTGCATTATACGACATAGCCACAGGGCGCTTTACTTCAAGTGCGTAAAGTGCCGGGTTTAATAGCGGTTCATGACTTGAAGCATCACGCAAATTCATTATTTCATCAATAGGCCTACCTAAGGCATCTTGCACACTATAACCGGTTAGCCTTTGTGCCACGGGGTTTATGAATGTTATATCTCCCGCAGCGTTAATAGAAATTACACCGTCAGCTATGGATCTCAATGTAATAGCAAGTTGCTTTTTTTCCGCTTCAAGTTCTTGGTTAACTTTCTTCAGTAAGGCTTTTTGAGATTGAAGCGTGAGGTGATTTCTCACCCTCATTCGGCACATTTCTACATCGATAGGCTTTGAAATAAAATCTATTGCTCCAAGCGACAGCGCGCTGTGTTCGTTGTCTGAATCACTGTGAGAAGTAACGAATATTACAGGGATTGAACTAGTACTTGGACATGCTTTGAGCTGCTTGCACACTTCAAATCCTGAGAGCACGGGCATGCTGATGTCCAATATGACTAAAACAGGTTGTTGCGCTTTAACTATCGAGAATGCGTTAACGCTTTGCGAAACCGTGACAACATCTGCTAAAGATTCTACTGCACTTTCTAGTAGCAAGAGTGTTGTTGGTTCATCGTCAATGATGACTACCTTTTGTGTCTCGGCTTCCATGAGAAATACCACATAACTTAATAAAAACAATAAGTAGTATCGTCTGACATACTTTAAAAAACATTAGCCTTTAGTCTAATTTTCCTAATTCCGGAATAATTTTAAAGGTAACCATTTGACAGTAATGCTTTTGGTCACGCACAATTAATGCACATTCCGATATCATCTCGATTGCTTGGTAATAAAAATGGATACGTTAAATACTCAACATAGCGCTTTTGAAGAGCAGCTTTGGAATAAGGAAGCTGCTCTAAGCCGGCTAGGTGGTAACGAAGGTTTACTCAACCGTATTGTCGAAATGTTTTTAGCTCAAATTGCAGAGAAGCAACAGGCGTTACAAAATGCAGTTACTGAGCAAGATATAGAAAGCGTTCGTTTTGCAAGTCACGCTATGAAAGGAGTTTCAGGAGACGTGGGCGCAGACGCTATTCGCGAGAAAGCATCGTATATAGAGAACAAGGCCAAGCGTGACGATTTGACAGAAATAGCGCTGGACATGCAAGAGCTAGACTGCTTAATAAAACGCACCATTGCGGAAATGCAATCTTAATATTAAGTCACTTCGGCGCTCTTGCCTGTGCCCGGGTATGCTATCACCTTTAATCGCTAAATAGTCATTTCGACTTGCTCGATTAAAGCCTTTTTCCTTTCCTCTGGTAAGAAGCTTGCTTTAAAACTGTTTGCGGCTAGCGTGCGAATAATACCTTCATCTATGTTTAGCGAAGTATGAAGCGCTTCAAAATTTTCATTCAAAAAACCGCCAAAGTAAGTGGGATCGTCAGAATTAACCGTAACCAATAACCCAGCATCAAGCAGTTGCACGATATTATGCTCTTTCATATCGTCTATCACGCATAGTTTCAAATTACTTAATGGGCATACGGTAAGCGGTATTTGCTTTTCCTTTAAATACGCCATAAGTGCTTGGTCTTCTTGGCAGCGGACACCATGGTCAATGCGGTCCACGTCAAGCAGTTCAATCGCTTCCCAAATGTAGGAGGCTGGGCCTTCCTCTCCCGCATGAGCAACAATTTTAAAACCTAGCGACTTCGACTTTTTGAATACGCGCTCAAACTTAGCAGGCGGATGCCCCAACTCTGAACTATCAAGTCCTACCGCTGTAATGTGCTGATAATAAGGTCTTGCCGCCTCCAGTGTTTCGAAAGCTTCACTTTCTGGCAAATGTCTTAGGAAAGACATTATCAGGTAGCTACTCACGCCAAATTCACTTTCTGCTTTTTGTATAGCGCGTAAAAAGCCAGGCATAAACACATCAAAACCTATACCCCGCTCGGTATGCGTTTGAGGATCGAACATAATCTCGGTATGAACAATATTTTCTTCATAGCACCGGGTTAAGTATTCCCACATTAGCGTAAAGAAGTCTTCTTCATCTCTTAATATCCCTGCTCCTGCGTAATAGAGGTCGAGAAAGCTTTGCAAGTCTTTGAAATTATATGCAGCTTTAATCTCTTCCACGCTTGCATAAGGAAGTGATACACTATGCTTTTCAGCTAGGCGCCACATGAGTTCAGGCGTTAAGCTACCTTCTATATGCAGATGCAGTTCGGCCTTTGGTATGTTTTTAATTATTGATGACAGCGACATGGCTCCTCACTTATTTTGCACCATAACAATGCAATAGCATTTATTTGGTGCGTAATAGTTTATCTTTAATGCTATCTGTAAACGAGTTCTATTGCTCATTTAGGTTTTGTTTGCGGTTTTTTTAACATCATCTATGTTGATTATTAACCGTTTGGCTGGCTTTGTGCCGCCTGGCTAGTGACCTTGAGTCACACAATGATTGCTTTTTAATCATTGTACTGAAAAGTAAGTTAGCACAAAACACACCAACAAGTTGACTAACTGGTCAGTTTTTTGCTTTCAAACGCACAAAATACTAAATGAAACACAAACAGAGAACTCTTGATGTCCAACAGCGTAATTGAACGGCTATTTAAGCTGCAAGAACACGGAACCACAGTAAGAACTGAGATCATAGCAGGCCTTACTACGTTCGCGGCTATGTCTTATATCCTCGTGGTTAACCCAGGTATTCTGGGGTTAAGCGGGATGCCCGTTGAAGGGTTAATTACAGTGACAGCAATCGCTGCCTGTATTGGCACGCTCATGATGGCGCTAATGACCAACTACCCTATCGCACTTGCACCAGGAATGGGCTTAAACGCGTTTTTTGCTTTCACTATTTGTCTTGGCCGTGAAATTCCTTGGGAAGCAGCACTTGGTATTGTTTTTTGGAACGGAATTCTCTTTTTAATTCTTTCACTTACTGGTGTTCGAACCAAAATCGCCGAGTCTATACCGCCGTCTCTTAAAATAGGCGTACAATGTGGTATTGGCTTATTCATCGCGTTTATTGGCCTTAAAAATGCTGGGCTAATTGTTGATAACCCTGCGACCTTTGTACAGCTTGGCGACCTTTCAGAGCCTGCAGTGATGCTTGCCCTCGTTGGTATTATTTTTACTATCGTTCTTATGGTTAAACGCGTTACCGGCGCTATATTAATCTCTATTGTGACACTCACTTTGATTGGTGCGTTTATCCCCACCGAAAACGGCACGTTAACTACCACACCTTCTGCTGTTGTGGGCATGCCAGAGTCAATATCGAACACGTTTTTGGCCATGGACTTTTGGTACCCTATCGACCATCTTGCGGAAACCTGGGATCTTATTTTCGCACTTATGTTTGTGAACATGTTCGATACCATAGGTACCTTAATAGGCGTTTCTCGCAAAGCTAACTTGCTAGACTCAAAAGGCAAGCTACCGAAAATTGGCCCGGCCATGACCGCTGATGCATCAGCAAGCATTGCTGGTGCCTTCGTAGGTACTTCACCAGTAACTAGCTATGTGGAATCAGCTACGGGCGTATCAGCGGGAGGACGAACAGGGCTTACCGCCGTTGTGGTTTCTGTCTGTTTCCTGTTGTCGCTTTTCCTTACGCCATTGATGAAAGTTATTCCGCTAATGGCTACTACTCCGGCATTATTAATGGTAGGTATTTTAATGATGGAGTCGATTCGTCAGGTTGATTTCGACGACTTAGGCGCCTTGGCCACAGCCTCTGTTGCGCTCATCGCTATGCCCCTAACCTTTAGCATAAGCGAAGGTATTGCCCTTGGTTTTATAACCTACGTGGGCATTAAGGTAGGTACAGGAAAATTTAAGGAAGTAACCCCGCTGACTTATGCATTGGCTATTGTTTTCTTACTAAGATACTTGCTAGATTTAAAATAATTTATCGGTGCGTAGGTACAATGTGGGCACTATTGCACACAAAACCTTGGTTTAGATACAAAAAAGGTGGCTTTTAAGGCCACCTTTCTTTTTTAATCAGCTATATAAACGAACTAAACGATTATTTTAAACCGTCATAAGTGAAAGTAACCGCTTTATCACCCATAAACACAATTTTTACGTGCTTGCTGTCTTCTTTACCCCACGTGCACGCCATGGCGCCCATAGTTTTGCCACAGTTATCAGCTGAACCTATGATTGCTTCAACTTCGTCCTGAGTCATTCCCATTTCTAACTTATCATAGTTTTCTTTAGTCAGCTTTGAGCATGCGGTCAGTGCTAGTGCACTTAAAGCAATAATGGCTAATTTTGATTTCATAGTTTTGTCCTTTATTAAGTGAAGGCGGCAGTGCACCCGTTGTTTCACTTTCGTCTCTTCACTTTACTGTACTTAAAGTATGGTAGGCGTAATGTAAACGCTATGAACGCGCCTTGTCACTACCATCTTTAGAATGAGTGGCTAACCAGTGACGAGCAATCTGCTCTCTGGTCGCCAACCACACTTTGTCATGTGACTTTACGTACTCTATAAAACGTTTGAGTGCTGCGAGTCGAGCAGGTCTTCCTATAATGCGATTGTGAAGACCAATAGAAAGCATTTTTGGTGCTTCTTCTCCTTCTTCATACAACACGTCAAACGCATCTTTTAAGTAGGTGAAAAACTGTTCTCCGCTGTTAAAGCCTTGAGGCGTGGCAAAGCGCATATCATTGGTATCCAACGTGTACGGCACCATCAATAGCGGCTTGCTGTAGTGACAGTCGTAATATGGCAAATCGTCGGCATAAGAGTCAGCGCAATATAAAATATCGTCGCGCTCCGCGATTAACTTCAATGTGTTGGGACTGGTTCTTCCTGTGTACCATCCTACAGGTTTACTACCCGTTAACTGCTCGTGAAGAATAATGGCTTCATCTATTTGCTTGCGCTCATCTTCCTCGCTCATATCTTGGTAATGCACCCAGCGCATGGCGTGACTGGCGATTTCCCAACCTGACTCCATCATTGCTTTTACAGCGTCAGGATGGCGCTGCATTGCCATGGTAACGCCAAATACAGTTACAGGTATGTCGTACTTATTAAGTAGTCGATGTAAACGCCAAAAACCTGCACGACTGCCGTATTCGTAAATCGACTCCATGCTAAGGTGACGGTCTTTATAGGCTTGTGCACCTATAATTTCCGATAAGAATATTTCCGACGCCTCGTCGCCATGAAGCACGCAGTTTTCGCCGCCTTCTTCGTAGTTCAAGACAAACTGAACAGCTATTTTTGCTTTATTTGGCCAATTCGCGTGCGGTACATGTTCACCGTACCCAATGAGATCGCGAGGATACACAAATTCACTCATACTAAACCTCGAAACTTTTAGGCACAGCCAGCCCACAGCCGCCTAGCACAAGCTTAACCACTTGTTTTGTGGCATCTTCAAAATCTGATTTTGCCATTTTCTTTCCGCGCAGTCGGGTAATTTGTGCTGAAAAATCAGCGTAATGCTGGGTGCTTGCCCATATAGTGTAAAGCAAGTACTCACCCTCAACCGGGGGAAGTTTACCTGCTTTTATCCACGCTTCGATAACCTCAAGACGCCCTTTCATCCAAAGCGCATGCTCTTCATCAAAGTAGCCGCTTAAGTTTTGTGCACCATTGATGATTTCCATAGCAAAAATTTTTGAGGCCATGGGATGCGTTCGGGATACTTCCATTTTCTCTGCAATGTAATTGGCAAGTACTTCGGCGGGGTCATCCTCCACCGTTGCTTTGTCAAATCGGGAGTTCCACAATGAAAGGGTTTCTTCCAATACCGCTACGTAAAGCTCCTGTTTCGTTTTGAAATAATACAAAACATTGGTTTTAGGTAGTCCTGCTTCATCAGCAATTTTTTGAACTGCTGTGCCTTTGAAGCCAAACTGGGCAAAACACTTTTCAGCGGCTTGGAGTATTTTTCTTCTGTTCATAGCGCCAACGCCAGCGTCAGCGCTCTTTACCTTCATCATTATTATCTAAATTCCTTTGCAATCTACTTTGCAAGCGTACAGGCAGGATAAATGCTGCATGCCTTTTCGATAGGTTAGCATTTATTGCCAACATGTTGCTATGCTCTAAAATCTCAGAGTTACTCACCGTCTGTGCTTCTTGCCGGTGAAATGGGTTATTCGAAAACACTAATTCTGAAATTACTTCAAAACCTAGCACGAATCTTGCCTTGTTATTCTTATAACGAATGTGTTGCTTAGCAAAAACGTTTGGAAAATCGCTCTTCCACTTTTCCGACTAAATTTGCACAAAATCATGGCCTTTTATAACTCGGCCATTTTTTATAAGCAATAAATTGACCAAATGGTCTACTTTTATGATAAAAATACAGCTATATTAATGAATACAAGAATGAATATAACAAGAAGGTGTGAGTATGATTCGCTTTCTAATAAATAACGATGTTGTTGAATTAAACGAAGCGCGAGCCGACCTCACCCTTCTGCAATTTATACGCGAACATCGCAAGAAAACAGGTACTAAAGAAGGCTGTGCAGCAGGCGACTGTGGCGCGTGCACCGTAGTGCTTGTAGAGCCAGCATCACCTGATAACGCGACGAAACTTAACTACCGTACAGTAAATAGCTGCATCACGCTTATGAGCGCTGTACACGGCAAACAGCTATTGTTCGTAGAACATTTAAGCGATGGTAAACATTTACACCCTGTACAGCAGGCCTTGGTTGATTATCACGGCTCGCAGTGTGGCTTCTGCACACCAGGGTTTATCATGTCGATGTTTGCCTTGTATCACAGTAATACAAAACCTAATCGCGACGATGTGCTCCATGCTTTATCCGGTAACCTGTGCCGCTGTACTGGCTATCGACCTATAATTGATGCAACACTGGCGGTGTGCGAACAAACGCCTGATGATCAGTTCACGGCGCGCCAAGATACTACCCTTGCCACGTTATTATCGCTATCTGGGGAGAAGCCATCGGGTACAGGCAATATAAACACGCCTACATCGCGAGAAGAGTTGAAAGCACTTATTGAGGCACATCCTGACGCGCAACTGGTTGCGGGAAGTACCGATTTAAGTTTGCAGTTCACTCAACAGTTAAAAGATGTGCAAACGCTTATCAGCGTCACGCATATCGATGCACTAAAACAATGCACCAAAAACGAGCATTCTCTTATTATTGGTGCAGCCGTTCCGCTCAATGATGCAGCACCGCTTTTACTAGACGCATTTCCACAAGTAGCCGAACTGGTAACGCGCTTTGCGTCTTTGCCAATTCGCAACCAAGCAACGATTGGTGGGAATGTTGCCAACGCATCTCCTATTGGTGATATGCCTCCCTTACTACTTGCACTGAACGCTATATTACATTTGGATAATGGAGAGCGTGTTCGCACGATCCCTCTTAGCACTTTCTTCACGGGTTACCGGGAAACTACGCTAGCTAACGATGAATGGATAAGTGCAATAGAAATACCGCTTAAACAGCCTAAACAAGCACTTGCTGCCTATAAAATATCAAAACGTTTTGAAGATGACATATCCGCGGTATGTGCAGTGTTCAACGTTACCTTAGAAGATGGCAAGGTTGAGGCAATCACCAGTGGCTTTGGCGGCGTTGCTGCCGTACCGTCTACTTGTGAAGCATTGGAAAATGCTCTGAAAGGTAAACAGTTCGCGAGCAAAGAATGCTTAACCTTAGGCAAGCAAATCTTATTTGATGCGTTTGCACCTATTGATGACGTGCGCGCTACCGCTGAATACCGCAAAGCCGTTTTAGCCAACCTTTGGCATCGCTTCTGGTTAGAAAACCAAACAGTAAACCAAATTGAAACACGGGTGGTGCAGCATGCGTAAGTTAATTGATGCTCCTAATCCTTTAGAAAAGAACGAGAAACAAGGTGTTGTTCACGTATCTAAAAAGCATGAGAGCGCAACACGCCAAGTACAAGGCAGCGCTAATTACGTTGACGATGTCACTGAACCTAAAGGTACACTTTACGCAGCAGTAGGTGTAAGCCAATGTGCAAAAGGCACGATTGAATCGATTAATCTTGACGCTGTTCGCCAAAGCGATGGCGTTGTGGATGTCGTTACCATTGATGACGTACCCGGCCATAAAGATATTGGCCCTGTGTTTGAAGGCGACCCGCTACTTGCTAACGGCGAAATCAAGTTCTTTGGTCAGCCTGTTTTTGCAGTACTTGCCACTTCAGTAAACCTTGCCCGACAAGCTGCGCTAAAGGGAAACATAGAAGTAGACGAAGCTACACCTATACTTAACGCTGAAGCTGCCCACCAGCAGCAAGCATTTGTTCGCCCTTTACATAGATTTGGCCAACATGCTGACCGCGTTGACAGCACACTTGAAAAAGCTAAGTTCAATGCACATGGTTCGCTAAACATTGGCGGCCAGGAGCACATGTACTTAGAAGGTCAAGTTAGCCTTGCGATCCCCGATGAAGAAGATCGCATGAAAATCTATACCTCTAGTCAGCATCCCAGTGAAGTGCAAAAGCTAGTTGCAGAAGTGCTAGATGTTAAATTACACCGAGTAATGGTAGACATGAGGCGTATGGGTGGCGGCTTTGGCGGTAAAGAAACCCAAGCAGCACAATGGGCCTGTATCGCGGCTTTACTGGCCTCGCGCAACCAGTGTGCAGTTAAGCTTCGTTTGCCGCGCTTCACCGATATGCATGTTACGGGTAAACGCCACCCTTTTGAAAATGAATTTGATGTAGCATTCGACGAAACAGGCAAGATTGAAGCCACTCGCATGACCATTAATGGCATTTGTGGGCACTCCCCTGACTTGTCAGACGCTATTGTAGATAGGGCCATGTTCCACGCTGATAACGGCTACTTCCTAGGCGATAGCGATATTGTCGGTCACAGACTGCAAACCAATATGGTATCGCACACCGCTTATCGAGGATTTGGCGGCCCTCAAGGTATGATCATGGCGGAAGCCATGATTGACAAAATCGCACGAGCTATCGGCAGCGACCCGCTATCGGTAAGAAAGCGTAACTTATACGGCCCGACCACCGGCAGTTTTACTCCATATGGCATGAAGGTAGAGCACAACCTTTTACCCGATATGATTGCCGAGTTAGAAGAAAGTGCGCAGTATTGGCAGCGCCGTGAAGCTATTGCAGCGTTTAATCGCGAAAGCCCGGTAATTAAGAAAGGTCTGGCACTAACGCCCGTTAAATTTGGTATTTCATTTACCGCAAAGCACTTAAATCAAGCTGGCGCTCTAGTCCACATTTATACCGATGGCAGTATTCAGGTGAACCATGGCGGTACCGAAATGGGCCAAGGGCTACATACCAAAATAGGTCAAATTGCAGCCAATGAGTTTGGCCTAGACCTAGATATGATTGAGGTCACTGCGACCCGCACGGATAAAGTACCGAACACTTCGCCAACAGCGGCATCAAGTGGTACTGACATGAACGGAAAAGCCGTACAAAACGCGTGTATTACATTAAAAACTCGCTTGGCTGAATGCTACGCCAAAAGCTTAAGTCTAGAGGGCCGCGCTGGTGATGTGCAGTTTATCAACCAACATGTTGTTCTAGACGATAACAGCATTGCCTTTGCTGAACTGGTTCAACAAGCCTATTTTGCACGCGTATCGCTGTCTTCAAGCGGTTTCTATAAAACCCCTAAGTTGCAGTACAACCGCGACACAGGCGAAGGCCGCCCGTTTTTCTACTTTGCTTACGGCGTGTCGATGAGCGAAGTGTCGGTGGATACGCTGACCGGTGAATATACCGTAGATAAAGTTAACGTTATTCACGATGTGGGCAACAGCCTTAACCCCGCCATTGATATTGGTCAAATTGAAGGCGCGTTTATTCAAGGTATGGGCTGGCTTACCACAGAGGACCTTAAATGGAACGAATCAGGTAAGCTGATAAGTGAAAATATGGCGACCTATAAGATCCCTGCCATTGGCGATACGCCGCAAGAGTTTAACGTGAAACTGTTTGGTAAAGAAAACGCTGAAGACAGCATTTACCACTCGAAAGCCGTTGGTGAGCCACCGTTTATGCTAGCAATTTCAGTGTGGTGTGCCCTAAAAGATGCAATATCTAGCCTATCTGGCTACACGATTGATCCGCAGCTAGATACACCAGCCACGCCAGAACGCGTGTTAAAAGCAGTGACAACTATGCAGCAGTCAAATAGTCGAGGCGGTGCTGTATGACACGTTCGGCTGAAAAGTCATTTCGCGCGACCCCATCATTTCGCGCAACGCATTGGCATGAAGGAATAGCCGAATGCCAAGCGCGCAATGAAGGCTACGTGCTGGTTACAGTGGTTGGAACGGCGGGCTCTACACCGCGTGAGCCAGGCAGTAAAATGGTGGTTACTGCTTCTCAAAGCATCGATACCATTGGTGGCGGACATCTTGAGTTTGATGCTATCGACCGCGCCCGTAAATTTCTTGCTAAAGGCGAAGTGCATACCGAAGTTCATAGCTACCCGTTGAGCAGTTCTTTAGGGCAGTGTTGTGGTGGTGCGGTAAAAGTATTGTTTGACGTGTGTAACGTTCATCAGCAGCATATCGCCATCTTTGGCGCAGGTCATGTTGCAAAAGCACTGGTGCCTATTTTGGCTCAGTTACCCTTGCGAATTTCGTGGATAGACAATCGCGAAGACCTGTTTCCTTCGTCACTTCCAGCCAACGTACAAAAAGTGGTGGAAGAAGCGCCAGAGAGCGAGGTAAGGCACCTAGATGAAAACAGTTGGCTGATAATACTCACTCACGATCATCAGTTGGACTATCGCATTACGGAGCAGGCGCTAAAGCAGCCTTCTCTGCCTTTCGTTGGGTTAATAGGCTCAGATACTAAAGCAAAGCGTTTTATTACCAAGCTGACTCAGCGCGGGTTCGACGACAATGCGCTGGCAAGGCTGTTCACGCCTATTGGCAATCGAGATATTCCTGGCAAGCATCCCATTGAGGTTGCCGTCTCAATATCGGCGCAAATTATCGAGCGCCTTCATGCAAACAGAGTAACGGCAGACGATAGTAAGAAAGACAGTGATAAGAATAGCGAGCAACCCGCTACATCGCTTTACACAAAATAGGACACCATCAGTGACACTTAATGAACTAAATACCCTAAGCACTGAAGAAGCGTCTTCTTGGTTTGAGCAATGCTGCGCGGCAAAAACCTGGATTTACCAAATGGTAGAAGCACGTCCGTATAGCGACAAAAATGCACTTGTTAATCAAGCAAGGAGCGCGTGGGCTAAGTGCAGTAATAACGACTACCTTGAAGCTTTTACCGCACACCCCATGATTGGCGACGTAGACTCTTTACGCAAGAAGTTTGCAAATACAAAAGCTATCGCGGCGGGGGAACAATCGGGTACGGCTAGTGCGCCCGAAGCGACCTTACACCAGTTAAAAGAAGCCAATCAGGCTTATTTAGACAAGCACGGATTTATTTTTATTATCTGCGCCACCGGGCTGTCTGCGCAAACCATGCTAGAAGCATTGCAAGCGAGACTGCCAAATACAACGCAGCAAGAAGTCTCAAATGCAGCTGCAGAGCAAATAAAGATAACCCTTTTGCGTATTAATAAAGCACTAGATTAGAGCCCTGCGTTATAGAAAAGTCAAAACGCTTACGCTGTATGCAGAAGTAATACGCATTGAAAATTTTTTAAGGAACACAGTATGAATACGCTTTCAAGCCACGTACTTGACACCACTTTGGGTAAACCAGCACAAGGTATTGCGCTTACCCTCACGCTACCCAACGGAAGTACTCTTTCTGGCGAAACAGACAGTGATGGCCGCTTTAAAAATTGGGGCGTCGAAAATGGTTTTGATGCTGGGATTTATACCTTGCGCTTTCATTGCAAGTCATACCTAACGCAAACTCATGGCAGTAGTTTCTACCCATACATTGATATTACGTTTGAACTTAAAGAGAATGGTGGTCACTATCATGTACCTCTTCTTATTTCTCCATTTGGTTTCAGCAGCTACAGGGGCAGCTAACAAACATGCAGCTTTTTCGTGCAAGCATTGCGCACTTTCCTAAACAAACCACACAATTTGATAATGATATTGTCGTTTTTAAAGACGGTGGTTTGCTGGTAGATAACAAAGAAATAAAAGACATTGGCCCGTTTAGCGACCTAGCTGAACGTTACCCTGCCGCCAATGTAACTGACTTAACGGGTAAGTGGATTTTGCCAGGCTTAATAGACAGCCATCTGCATTATCCGCAAACCCAAAGTATTGCCCACTACGGTGAGCAGCTTTTGAGCTGGCTTGAAAACTACACGTTTCCCACGGAAATGCAGTTTGCCGATATCGAACATGCCGACACCATAGCTAAAGTGTTTTTAAACCAGCTGCTAAAAAACGGTACAACCACAGGGTTTGTATTTACTACCGTTCATAAAAGCAGTAGCCAAGCACTATTTAGCGCCGCCAGTGACATTGATATGGCCATTGTGGCAGGTAAAGTGTGCATGGACAGAAATTGCCCGAGTGCGCTGAACGACTGTCCTGACACAGCACAAGCTGATAGTGCAGAGTTGATTGAGACTTGGCACAACAAGGGCCGTAACCGCTATGCGCTAACGCCTCGTTTCGCCCCAACCAGCACAGAAGCCCAGCTTGCTGCATTAGGTGAACTTGCCAAGCAGCATCCGGACGTTTTCATTCAAACCCATTTGTCTGAAAATTTAGACGAAATCGCTTGGGTGAAAAGCTTATTCCCTAACGCTGACGGCTATCTAGATGTTTACGACAGCTACAACTTGGTGCGAGAGCGAGCAGTGTTTGGCCACGGTATTCACCTTACGCCTAACGAATGGGCGCGCCTTGGTGATAGCGGCGCTACGGTTGCGTTTTGCCCTACGTCTAACTTGTTTTTAGGGAGCGGTCTTTTTGATATGACCGCAGCGCGTGCTAATAAAGTACATGTTGCCATGGCTACCGATGTGGGCGCAGGTACCACATTCAACATGTTTAAGACCTATGGCGATGCATACAAGGTGAGTCAGTTGCGCAACGAGCCCATTAGCCCGTTGGAAGGATTTTATCTTATGACTCAAGGCGCAGCAGTGGCCCATGCGCTTGACCATGAAATTGGTAACTTAAACCCAGGTTCTACCGCAGACTTTATCGTTGTAGAGCCAAGGTTCGATGAATTAACACGTTTGCGAATAAAAGAAGATGCACAGTTCGACGATGTGTTTTTCGCCTTGAGCATTTTAGGTGATGACCGTGCCATTGAGCAAACGTGGATAAGCGGTACCTGCCGCTATGCAAAAGAAGATAATGAGTAACAAGCTACTATAGGGCCACTCGGCCCTAAATAAGGAGAATAATAATGCCGTGGCTAGATTGGATAAGTTTATTTGTACGTTGGTTTCACGTTGTGGCCGGTGTAGCTTGGATTGGTGCGTCGTTTTACTTCATATGGCTAGACAACAATTTACGAACGCCACCTAAATGGAAACAGGACAAAGGTATAAAAGGTGATCTGTGGGCTATTCACGGCGGGGGTTTCTATGAAGTTGCCAAATACGCCTATGGTCCTGAAAAAATGCCTGAAACATTACACTGGTTTAAATGGGAAGCGTATACGACTTGGTTATCGGGCTTTGCCCTTTTGATCATTGTTTATTATTTCGGCGCCAGCGCTTACCTTATCGACCCTTCGGTCAACGCCATGTCGCCAGCTACGGCAATATCATTAGGTTTGGGGTTAATCTTCGGTGGGCTTGCCATATACGAATTTGCATGTCGTAGTCCTTTGGCCAAATACCCTGTTGCCTTTGGTATTGGGTTGGTTGCTCTAGTGTGTGTTGTTAGCTATCTGTCTACCCAGTGGTTTAGCGGTCGTGGTGCCTATATTCACGTGGGAGCCCTTATTGGCACTATCATGGCAGGTAACGTGTTTTTCAATATTATGCCTAATCAGCGCAAAATGGTGGCTGCGGTAGCTGACAAGAAAGATATAGACCCTGCGTGGGGCGCAAGTGCCAAACTTCGCTCGGTGCACAATAACTACTTCACGCTGCCCCTGCTGTTTATCATGATTTCAAATCACTACCCCATGACCTATCAGCACCCGCAAAATTGGCTTGTACTTATTGCCATTATGGCCGCAGCCGCTTGGATACGTCATTTCTTTAACTTACGTCATGTGGGCACTACTAAACCAAGTATATTAGTCTCTGGTGCTGTCGCCATGCTCGGTATAGCACTATGGGTATCTTGGCCACAAGCATCTTCAATTCAACCGTTGACCCATAATGACGCGCTACCATCTTCAACCATGAGCGTAAAATCAGCGGCTCAATCTGATTTAAACATGCCTTCAAGGGGGATAACAAACGAAACATCGTCAGTAGTTAGTGACGAACGTGTGGCAAGTTTAATCACAACTCACTGTGTAAGCTGCCACTCGCGCACACCCACCGACGAGATTTTCAAAGTAGCACCGTTAGGCGTAGTCTTAGATTCATGGGAAGATATTGAGAGGTTCGCGCCACAAGTGGTTCGAAGAACCTCTGTGACTAAAGACATGCCATTTTTGAACAAGACAAAAATGACTGAAGAAGAAAGGCAAGTTATAGCTATTTGGTTTGCCCAACGACAGCAGTAAAATACGTTTAGCGATGTAGCAGGAGCTTCAGTATTAGCAGTTTCGCTACATCGCTTTATCTAGTTCGCTATCTATCGCTGTTACAACTTGCCCGCATTGCTTTTTTTCGTACATTACCCCATCTGCTCGGTCTAACCATTCCTGAACAGTGTTGATGCCCTCGTTCCACTGCACCCAACCAACGCTAAAGCTGATAGGAACGACATCTTTACCATCGATATCAATTTCGAATTTACTGTTTTTAATTCTGTCAAAAAATAAAGCTGTGTCGCTCTCATTAGTACCGTAGAGCAAAATGACAAACTCATCGCCACCGATACGGCCAAACCGGTCGCTATCTCGCAAAAGCGAGCCCATTACCTTAGAGAACTCAACTAACGCTTTATCGCCTATCTTATGCCCATATTTATCATTAACTTCTTTAAACTTATCTAGGTCGACATACACAAGGGTAGACGCTGTTTGGCCTCGCTCCATGCGAGAAATCTCGTCCCTTAACTGACTAAATATCTCTCTTCTGTTGGCAAGCCCAGTAAGCGAATCAGTTTTTGAAAGATGCTCTAATTTAGTAACAGCGCTCATCAGAGCCTGCTGCTGAGTTTTCTCTTTTGTTATATCGTCTGCGGTACCTAAAATAAGCGACTGCATCTCTCTGTCGTCATAAATTAAACTGCCTCGGTCATGAAGGTATTTCACCTCACCTTTCACATCATAAATACGATATTGGATATCCCAATTTTGCAATGGGCGCTGACTAAACTGTTTTAACACCCGTGCTTTATCATCTTCATGGACATGGTCGATAAAGCTCATCGGATTACAGTAGAGTTCGTATTCGTTGCGACCGAGAATCTTCTCATATCCATCATTGACATATTTCAGCGTAGTTAAATCCGGCGTCGCTACCCAAATGAAAGTTCTGTCCGAAAATGCGCTTACGATCTTACTGAACAAAGCGTCGATCTGGAAAAGCTCAGATTGAATACGCTTTTTCTCGTCAATATCCTCGACCACAGAAATAAAGTAGTCTGGGTAACCCCGCTGGTCTCTGACGAGGGAAACCGTCAGCTTAGCCCAAATCTCCTCGCCATCACTTCTTAGGTAACTCTTTTCTATTGAGTAGTCGTCAATGTCACCTTTCAACAGACGCGCCAGGTGGTCAAGGTCTTCATCCAAGTAATCTGGCGCTGTTAATTCTTGAAACGTGACTTTTGTAAGCTCTTCATTTGAGTACCCTAAAAAATCACACAGGCGTTTATTAACGCGAATGAAGCTGCCATCCACACTGACGTGAGCAAGCCCTACTGGACAAAAGTGAAAGGTTTTTTCAAACATAGGGCACTGCCCCGCTAGATAATTGCATTCCGTTGCCTCAAAAAAATGGTGCTTAACCTACAACAAGCTCAATTTATACTTTAGTATAGGTAAGTATAGATTGAATTTATTAGCTAATGAATATAACTAAGAAAAAGGCTTAGAGAATGTTTATCAACGCTATTATGAGCACGGCTAAATACATCAAAGAAGGCAGCGTGCCTCTTATCTGATAAAAAGGGCAAATTGGCGCTTAAGGCTAACACAATAATTCTAACTTACTTATGTTGAGCGCTTTAGTATTAGGAGTCCAATGTGATCGAATTTTCAGTCATTATCTTTTCTAAGCCTCATCATCAAAACGCGCTGTCAGAAGCCCTAGCGCCTTTGGTCAAAGCTAGCCGCGCAGAAAAAGGCGCCGTAATGTATGATCTGCATTCATGCGAAGACGGTGTTTTTGTCATTACTGAGAAATGGGAATCTCAAGAAGCGCTTGATGCCCACGAGGTGACAGCGCACTTTGAAGCCTTTCAGGAGAAAGCGGGGGCCCTTGTCGACAAAGTGCTTAGGTTACCGATTGTGAAAGTTTAGAACTGCAACTCTAAGCGGTTGTGTTTCAAAACGGTGAACTGCAACGCTCACCGTTTTCATTATTCTGCATTTTTTATACACGAAACTAATCGTTTGTGTGCTTTTCAGACCAGACTCTTAGCTGTTCAAGAATATCTAGCGCTGAGTGCCCAAACTCAGTGAGACTATAAGCAACCGCAATTGGACGAGAGTCGATAACGTTGCGGATCACCATGCCATTGTTTTCCAGCTCTTTAAGGCGCTGATCGACCATCTTCCGGCTGGCACCGCCAAGCATTCTGCACAAGTCATTAAACCTTACAGGTTCATCTTTCAAATGGTAAATAATAGAGCCTGTCCATTTTCCACCAATCAAGCGCATACCGCGCTCAATCGCGCAAGGCTCCGTACACGTATTTAAAACGGTTTTTCTACCCTTAGTGTCTGTTTTTATCTCTGTTTTCATTGATGTCCTTTGAAAAAGCACCTAGTAACCAAAAGTAAACTAATTGCTTAGTTGAACAAGGTAACTAAACTATACCACATAAACTATTTTGGCTTACAGTCGTATACCTGTGGTGAATTAGTCTACTTTATAAGTTAAAGGTTCACAAAAGACCAGGCAAACCAGACCGTTCAAACCAAGTCTTTACCTTGGCGAGAGCAATTTAGACTCTAACTTCACGGTGATAATTACCATGATTGAATTTACGTTAAATGGAAAAACAGTGCAGACGGATGCAGCCTCAGATACGCCCCTTGTTTGGGTGATTCGCGACGAATTTGGCTTAAAAGGTACAAAATTCGGATGTGGCGTAGCCATGTGCGGCGTATGTACCGTTCATATCGATGGCAATGCTATTCGTTCATGCTCTTACCCTGTCTCTCTTGTTAACGGAAAGAAGGTCAATACAATCGAAAGTTTAAACGGTGAACATCCTTTGCAATCGGCTTGGGTGGAGGAGCAGGTACCACAGTGTGGTTACTGCCAGTCTGGTCAAATTATGCAGGCGGCGACATTACTGGACAGCAACCCTAACCCCAGTGATCAAGACATCGTTAACCACATGAATGGCAATTATTGTCGTTGTATGGCTTACACTAGAATAAAAAAAGCGATTAAACGCGCCGCAACTTCTACGGTTCAGCATTACGACCCTAAGGCTTCATCAGAAGGTGAAAACGCATGAGCATTAAAGACCTATCTAAAGAGAAAAAAGACACAATCAATTTGTCTCGTCGCTCATTTATGGCCGGTTCTGTTAAAACGTCGCTTTTCATGGCGTTTGGCGCTTCGGCAATTCCATCTATTCTGTCAGCTAAAGAAGCCATTGCGAACAAAACCTTTTCACCTAACGTCTGGTTCGAAATGGATACAAAAGGTAACGTGACAGTGAATATCGCCAAGGCTGAAATGGGACAGCATGTTGGTACTGCTTTAGCGCGTATTTTAGCTGATGAACTGGAGTGCGAGTGGGACAAAGTGTCAATAGTACACGTAGATACCGACCCAAAATGGGGGTATATGGTAACAGGTGGTTCATGGTCTGTTTTCCAAACCTACAAACCTATGTCACAAGCAGGTGCAGCTGGACGCCAAGTACTTCTTAACGCCGGTGCTAAGTTACTGGGCGTGCCGGTATCAGACTGTGAAGCTAACGCGGGTTTTGTAGTATCAGGCACCAAAAAAGTAAGCTACGGCGACATTGTTGCTAAGGGCAATATTGATAAGGTTTATACGGCCGACGAATTAGAAAGTCTACCAATTAAACCCGGGAACAAAAAACACCTCATTGGTTTGGGTAACGAATATAAAGCTTTGGATATTCCACCAAAAACCAACGGTACAGCGGTTTACGGTATAGATGTTGAAGTAGACAACATGCTTTACGCTCGCCCCATTCTTCCACCAACGCGATACGGCAGTAAAGTGACTAAGGTCGATGATAGCCAAGCTAAATCACTACCCGGCTATAAAGGGTATAAGGTACTCACCGACCCTTCAGGCACTATTGAAGGATGGGTTGCTGTGTTGGCTTCTGATTACCCGACCGCAATTAAAGCCATCGATAAAGTGAAGGTTAGCTACAACGCAGGTAAGACGGTGAACGTTAACGAAGCTGACATTCAAAAAGAGGGCGAGCGAATCTGCCGCGACCGAAGTGAAGGCACATTATTTGTCGATGAAGGCAATATTTTAAATGCTGAAAAGCAGGCGGCTGAATCAATTGAAGCAATGTATACCACATCAACCGCTAGTCATTTTCAACTTGAACCAGTAAACGCGGTTGCTGAGTTTAAAGATGAAAAATGGCATATCCATACGGGTAACCAGTGGCAAGGACTTACGCTGCCTGCAGTAGCAAAGGCCGCAGAAGTCCCTGATTCTGAGGTTGTTCTTCACCAATATTACCTTGGCGGAGGCTTTGGCCGCCGTTTGTTTGGTGACTGGATCATTCCAGCAGTGCTTACCGCGAAAGCGGCCGGACAACCGGTTAAAATGCTCTTTATGCGCCCTGACGATACCATGTTCGACCAACCTCGCTCGGCGTCAACGTCGTTGTTCAACGCCTATTTCGACGACTCTGGGAATTTCACTGGTATGGAGCACGCACTTGCTGCGGGCTGGCCAACGCTGGCAATGGCACCGAGCTTTATGCCTGACGGAGTAGATGGGAAAGGAAAAGTCGACCCGTTTTCAGCTTCAGGGGCAGACCATTGGTACACCATGCAGCATCACCAAGCCCGAGTGATAAACAACAAAGTGGCGCAGGATACCTTCACACCGGGCTGGCTTCGCTCAGTGGGTCAAGGTTGGATAGTGTGGGGATTAGAAAGCTTTATCGATGAAGTGGCACATAAAGCTAACCAAAACCCCGTGGACTTTAGGTTGTCTATGCTTGACGGCAAAGGTAAGCAAGCGGGCAAAGCGCCTGAAAGCGTTGGTGGTGCCACTCGTCTTGCTCACACGCTTAAAAAGCTCAAGGACAAGACAGCTAACGTTGAACTAGGTGAGAGCGAAGGTATTGGGTTTAGTGTAACTGCAGGACAAGAACGTACTATGCCCGCATGGCTTGCTACCGCAGCACATGTCCACGTAGATAAAAACAGTGGAAAAATCACGCTTAAAAAGTTGTGGGTTGTCGCTGACGCGGGAATTATCGTTCACCCCGATGGCGCTATGGCGCAAATGGAAGGCGCGCTGCTTTGGGGAACTAGCCTCGCGTTATTTGAACACAACGAAATTAAAGACGGCTATGTGGCGAAGAAAAACTTAACTACGTACCAACCTCTGAGAATGAATGACGTACCTGAGATGGACATTGAGTACATTGAAAGTAACGAATTTCCAGTGGGGTTGGGCGAGCCAGGGGTTATTGGCGTGGCACCAGCAGTAGGTAATGCTGTTTACAATGCTGTTAGCGTTAGACTGCGCCACTTACCCATGCTATCTAGCGACGTAAAAAAAGCACTTAACGCTTAAAACGTTAAACCACAAAGCAGAACAAAAATAAAAACAACCCGCATTTTGGCGGGTTGTTTTTATTTAAAAGAAGCGCATTGTGAACACGTTGCAGATAAAACATTATTAAAAAAGATAGTGAGCGCTTAAAACTAATGACTCTGACCCCGGGTTTGTATCCCCTAGCCCACCGTTAGAGATATGACCGATTTCAGCTTCTATCGAAAATGAATCAGTGAGCTTATATTGCCCAGCAAGTGATGAATAAAACTCTATCGTGTCACCTAAGTTTTCAGACTCATCGACAATGCCCGCGTGAAACGCAACCCGTACGGAAAAGTCGTTGTACTCATAGATATCTTTTGCCACACCGGCTGCGAGATAATGTTGACCTTGGTCTGCACTCACTAAAAGTACGGTAGGACGTAATCCGTAAAATGACTCAAGCGGTTTGTGTATGTACGCCACGTGCAGTGCGTAACGGTCTGCGTCATCAAATAGATTCCAAACGGCAGCGCCTGCTTTGAGCTCAGTACCTTGAGGTAGAGCATGGGTGGATAGCGGCGCAAAAAAAGAAAGTAATGATAGTGCAAGTACGCGTGTTTTTAGTGATGTTTTCATGGTTATATGGTTCTAAGCAAAGTTAAAAAATAGTGTTCCGTCATAGCAATAATCCGTTTTCAAGTTCATAATGGTAATCAGGTTACTTTTTTCAACCTAGCAAACATTAGTAACCTTATAACTTTGAAGAAATATTAATTCTGATTTGCTCTAAGCGTTTATGTTGCATTATAAAGTAGAGTGGCAAGAAAAATTCTTAGAGACACAGGCAGTAAAGCTGAGTAGAGAAGTATGACCAAACTAGACGCCATAGAAGACACAAAACGAAGTAAGAAAGTACTGGTTCTTTTCGCTCACCCTGCGCAAACGCACTCTGAAGTGAACGTGCCGCTTTTTCATGAAGCTCAACTAAATAAGCACGTGACCGCCGTTGATTTGTATGCAGAATATCCAGATTTTAATATTGATATTGAACGGGAGCAGCAGCGTTTAGTCGACCACGATGTCATTGTTTTCCTGTTTCCGCTTTACTGGTATTCCACACCTTCCATTTTGAAAGAATGGCAAGATTTAGTATTGGAATATGGGTTCGCCTACGGCCATGAAGGTACTGCACTTAAAGATAAACTGTTTCTTTGTGCGTTAAGTGCGGGTGGCAAAGAGGAAGCATATCAAACTGACGGTTTCAATCACTACACCATCAGGCAACTTCTTCAGCCTTTAGAGCAAATGGCCCAAATCACAAATATGACCTACATTGCCCCGTTTGCAATATTCGGCTCGCGTACCGCCCAAGAAGAGCATCGCATTGTTGAACACAGAAGCAAGTGGGTAACCCTGCTTAAAAAGTTAACCACCAACACTCTCGATTTAGAAAAAGCAAAACACATCGAGAACCTCGCCGACCTTTGTAAGGCGAAAGGAGATTAATGTGACGGGCTATTTCTTATATGCATTTATCTATCTGGTCGCCGCAGTAATTGCAGTGCCCATTGCGAAGCGCCTTGGCTTAGGCTCTGTTCTAGGCTATTTAATAGCCGGGCTTGTCATAGGCCCAATTTTCGGCTTAGTCGGCGATGAAACCGTCGCTATTCAGCATTTTGCTGAATTCGGTGTGGTCATGATGCTGTTTTTGGTTGGGCTAGAACTAGAGCCCCGCTCGCTATGGGCAATGAAGTCAAAGCTTATGGGATTAGGCGGTTTGCAATTAGCATTAACTACCGCGCTTATCACTGGTGTCGCTCTGTTGCTTGAACAGCCTTTCAGCATTGCTCTTACCATTGGTCTTATTTTCGCCCTTTCTTCAACCGCCATTGTTTTACAAACTTTGCAAGAAAAAGGCCTGCAGAAAACTGAAGGAGGCAAAAGTGCCTTTTCTGTTTTGCTGTTTCAAGATATTGCTGTTATTCCCATGCTTGCGCTTATTCCCTTACTTGCCATTCCCGAACTCGTTGCCGCAGGAGGTGAACATGGCGCAGCAGAATCACACGATAGCTTCAATTTAGTAGAAGGGCTTGCACCTTGGGCTTCTGGCTTGGTGATTATTAGCTCTATTGCCTTTCTCACTATTGGCGGACACTACTTAAGCCGCCCTTTATTTAAGTTTGTCGCCGCATCGGGTTTACGAGAAATATTTACGGCCACGGCGCTTATGTTAATTATCGGCATTGCCGCGTTGATGGGGCTAGTTGGGCTCTCTCCTGCCCTTGGTGCATTTTTAGCCGGCGTCGTTCTGGCTAACAGTGAATTCAGGCATGAACTTGAAGCCAATATCGAACCATTTAAAGGATTGTTGCTGGGCCTGTTTTTTATAACGGTAGGCGCTGGCATCAACTTTTCAGTACTTAGTGAGAGCCCGATGTTGATAGCAGGGCTAACTGTCGCGGTTATGCTGGTGAAAGCCGTTGTACTGTTTATCATCGCCTTAATTTTTAAAATAAAAGGTACCAATAAATGGTTGTTCACACTAAGCCTTGCCCAGGCGGGTGAATTTGGCTTTGTGTTACTCAGTTTTGCCTCGCAAAACTACGTGCTGCCCAGTGACATTATTTCTGTACTTTCTCTTGTTGTGGCTATTTCCATGTTCTTAACGCCAGGGCTTTTCATCCTATTCGACAAAGCCATTATTCCTCATTATAAGAATGCGAAATCACAGCGTAATGAAGATGTAATTGACGAGAAAGGTACCGTGGTTATTGCAGGAATTGGGCGCTTTGGGCAAATTATTAACCGTCTTTTAGTAGCCAACGATGTAAATACCGTTGTGCTCGATATTCGTTCTGAGCAAATAGATCTAATTAGGAGTATTGGCACCAAAGCTTATTTCGGTGATGCATCCAAACCTGACATTTTGCATACCGCTGGGGCACACGAAGCCGCTTTGTTGGTTATCGCCATTGACGACAGAGAAACAGCCGCAGAAATGGTAAAGTACGCAAAGCACTCATTCCCCAACACTAAAGTGCTTGCACGTGCCTTTGACCGTGGTCATGGATACCGCTTGCGCCAGCTGGGCGCAGATTATGTAGTATCTGAAACCTATCACAGTGCGCTAGAGATGGGCGCAGAAGCATTACGCTCACTCAATATTCACCCCTTCCAGGTTGAACGACAAAAGATGGCCTATAAAAATATTGAGACGCAACAAAACGATGTGCTTTATCACGCGTGGGTGGATGAAGCCAGTGGCGAACGGGTTGATAATAATTACCTTAAGCTCTTTATTGAACTGGAGTCACTAATCGAAGGTGCGCTTAAAGCAGATTTACACGACAAACATTCGAAAATGCGTGGTTGGACTCCGCCGCCTAAAGGGTACGCAGAAAAGCTTGCGCCCGATGAAAATCCAGATAAAGAAGACAAGTAATTAGCGCGTAACTTAGCGATAACTCTGTTGCACATTCGCACTACGGGTCGAAGATGTTGACGTTAACTCGCTGGTTAGCACTTGAATTTGTGAACGAAAAATCTGATCGAAAATGACAAATAACGCTATAACCTTTAAGTACGTTGAAGTAAGCGTATATTAGATTTCTATACCATCCGCTTTAATGATGGTTAATAGGCGCGTAATACAAGATAACCCATTGCCAAAATGGGAACGAAAAGTGGTTTATTTGAATGGAGAGTTACCATGTTGTCTAAAAAGAGTCTCTTTAACAGTGTAGTCGTGCGCGCTGTGGTTGCATTTACCGCACTTGCTGGCCTAAGTGCGTGTGAAGACGCCCCTACTCCACCTAAAACTGTATCTTCAACACCGGTAACGCTTTATGAAGTTCAGCATTCAGACGAGACCATTGCTAAATTCCCAGGGCAAGTAGAGGCGGCTGAATATTCAAACCTTTCTTTTCGTATAGGCGGTAAGCTTCAAGAACTTAACGTAAAAGCAGGCGAGGAAGTGAAAGAGAACCAGCTTATCGCACGGCTTGACGACCGAGATGCAAAAGCACAACTCGCCACCGCCCAGTCTCAGTTTGATGTATCCTCTGCTATGTTTGAACGTATGGAGGCTTCCGTTGAAAAAGGCGCGGTAAGTCGCTCTACTTTTGATGAAGCGAAAGCCAACTTTTTAGCGGCTAAAGCCAGTTTGACCAACGCACAGGACCAACTAAGCTATACAGAGCTTCGTGCACCTTTTGCGGGGCTCATTGCATCTGTGCCCGTTGAAAACTATCAAGTAATTGTGCCTCAGCAAACCATTGCCGAGCTTCACTTGCCAGGCGCTATTGACGTAACGTTTCAGTTGCCAGAGCAAAAAATGCGCATGATTGACCGCTCTAGAGCACGCGAAAACCGTACCTCTGAAATGGCATGGGTCACTTTTTCCGGTATGCCAGAAAAACGCTATGCTGCCATGTATAAGGATCACGAAAGCACTACGCGACAAGGTGAGCTTAGCTACGAGGTTACGATTACGCTGCCTGAGCCTGAAGACATTAATGTACTTTCAGGTATGAGCGCGACCGTATTACTTGATATGTCGAAACTTATTGAGTCTGACACGAAACTTTGGTTAGTCCCTTTTGGTGCAGTGGTTACAGACAACGCAGAGCCCGAAAAAGCGATTGTGTGGCGTTTCAAACCTGACAACGACAATGCTAAAAAAGGCACAGTCGAAGCAGTAGAAGTAATGATAACACGTGGGATTTCTAACGGGCTGCTAGTAGAAGGGCCGCTAAACGACGATGATAGAATTGTTGCTGCAGGTGCTCATCTAGTAAAAGAAGGCCAAGCGGTTACTGAGTGGACGAAAGAAGGAGGCCTGTAAATCATGGTCGAGTATTTCTTTCGTCAAAAAGTCATAAGCTGGATGGTCGCCATCATTTTAGGAGTGGGCGGCATCGTTACCTTTCTTGGCTTAGGTCAGCTAGAATTTCCCGAATTCACCATTAGAAATGCACTAGTTATAACCCAATACCCGGGCGCAACACCTGAACAAGTTGAAGAAGAAGTTACGCTCCAGCTTGAAAAAGCAATTCAGCGTATACCCAACGTAAAACGCGTAAGCTCAGTTAACATGTTGGGGTTATCACAAATTACGGTGGAGCTTAAAAGTAGTGTTCAGGCTAAAGACCTAGAGCAATACTGGGATAACCTACGGCGTAAAGTGGGTGACGCACAGGCATCGCTGCCCCCCGGTACCAGCACCTCTATTGTAAATGACGATTTCGGCGATGTATTTGGGCTTCTGCTCACCCTTAAAAGTGAAGACTATTCGCTTAAGCAAATGGAAGATTTTGCTGATTTAATGCAGCGAGAAATTCAGCTTGTCGAGGGTGTTAAGAAAGTATCTATCGCCGGCACGGTAAGCGAACAAATTATTGTGTCTTTAGATCACGATAAAATGAAAGCCCTTAATGTGTCTGCAGAATCCATTGCAGGCCTTTTAACCGCGCAAAATGTAGTGGGCAACGCAGGGTCGATTAAAGTTCAGGGCAAGCGCCTATCCATTCAGCCTACTGGTGAATTTGATAACTTAGAGGCGTTAGGCCAAGTAGTCATTGGCTCACCGGCTAGCGGCCTGATTCGCTTAACAGATATCGCGACTATTGAGCGCAAGCTTAACGATACCCCTTCTATTCTTTATCACAGTTCTGGCACTCCCGCTCTTTCTATTGGCGTATCTTTCGCATCGGCGGTAAATGTGGTTGATGTAGGTAAGCGACTTAATACAAAAATTGCCGAGCTAGAGCAGCGTATGCCCCTTGGCATGAGCCTCAACACCGTTTACAACCAACCTACCGTGGTCGACGATTCTGTTACCGGCTTCTTGATTAACCTAGCTGAAGCCGTGGCCATTGTTATTTTCGTACTTCTGCTGTTTATGGGCTGGCGAAGTGGAGTGCTAATGGGGCTCATTCTTGTGCTTACCATTCTTGGCACCTTTATTTTGATGTCGGTGAAAGGCATTGAACTGCAAAAAATATCGCTAGGTGCGCTAATCATTGCCCTTGGTATGCTAGTCGACAACGCCATCGTAGTAACCGAAGGCATGCTAATTGGCGTTAAAAAAGGGCAAACCAAACTTCAGGCAGCAAAAGACGTAGTAACGCAAAACGGTTTACCCCTTCTTGGCGCTACCGTAATTGCTATTACCGCCTTTGCGCCAATTGGCCTTTCGCCAGATGCCACTGGGGAATTCGTTGGATCTCTCTTCTGGGTACTGTGCTTCTCGCTTTTCTTAAGTTGGATCACCGCGCTAACCATTACGCCCTTCTTTTTCGACTTGTTATTTAAAACAGAAAAAGAACGCGGCAATAGTGATGAAGACGACGATCCATACAAAGGCATTATTTTTACGGTTTACAAACGTGTGCTAACTGCAGCTATCAATCACAGGTACATTACGATAGTACTGGTACTTGTTGCGCTGGTTGGCAGCATGGCATCGGGTAAATTCGTGAAAAATGCGTTTTTCCCAGATTCATCCACACCGCTTTTCTTTGTAGATTTGTGGCTGCCCGAAGGAAGCGACATCTTAACGACAGAGCAAACTATACGGCGCTTAGAAAGCAACGTGTTAAGCATGGAAGATATCGCCAACGTGACCAGCGTTACAGGCGGTGGTGCACAGCGCCTTACCCTAACCTATGCGCCAGAAGACCGATACGCCAGTTATGGCCAACTTATTGTTGAAACTAACACGGTCGAGTCTCGTGATGCTCGCATGCGAGAAATTATCGAGCTGGTGCGGCAAGACTTCCCTAATGTGCAATACAAGGTAAAAGCACTGCAAGTAGGCCCTTCTGCGAAAGCGGCGATAGAAGCGAGAATTTACGGGCCAGAGCCTGAAGTTTTGCGAGAAATCAGCAGCGACATAGAAGCCATATTTCAAGCAGAAAAAACCATGGATAGCGTGCGGTTGTCGTGGAGCAACAAAGTGCCATTTGTCGAGCCCGTATTCTTGGAAGAACAAGCAAGGCGCATTGGGGTAACCCGAGATGCTGTGCACACTGCGTTTCTTCTGAATAACGAGGGTGAAACTGTTGGCCTTTACCGAGAAGGGAGCGATTTAATACCTATTGTCATGCGTAACGATCCAAACCAGCGCTATGACATTGATAATCTTGCCTCACTCAACGTATGGAGCCAAGAGCAAGGTAAATACATAAGTATGGCTGATGTTATCAGCAATGTGGATGTATCGCTTGATAACCCTATCATCAAACGCCGCAACCGGGTGCGTATGCTGGCGGTTTATGCTGAGCCCATGCCTTTATCCGGAGAAACGGCAGCGAGCGTGCAAGCGAAAGTTCGCCCTCTTGTAGAAGAGCTTAAATTGCCTGATGGCTATCGCATTGAATGGGGCGGCGAATACGAAACCTCAACCGATGCGCAAAGCGCCCTCTTCGCCAGCATGCCTATTGGCATATTGGGTATGTTCATTATCACCGTATTACTATTCGGACGATTGCGTCAGGCGTTAGCGATATGGGGCATAATACCACTTACTACCATCGGCATTATTGGTGGCTTGGTACTGGTTGGTGCACCTTTTACTTTTATGGCGCTGCTGGGCAGCTTAAGCCTTATCGGTATGGTGCTTAAAAACGGGATCGTATTAATGGAAGAAATAAACGTACAGGCAAAAGGTAATAGGGATGCGTTTAATGCTGTAGTTAAAGCATCAGTATCTCGTGTACGTCCCGTTTCAATGGCAGCCATCACTACCATATTGGGTATGATCCCGCTGTTTTCTGACGCGTTCTTCGCGTCAATGGCAGTTGTTATTGTATTTGGTCTGACCATTGCCACCGTGCTTACACTACTTATACTGCCTGTGCTGCACTGTACGTTCCACGGTATTAAAGCAGAGTAAAAAGCCTACGACCAAATTGTACGGAAAAAGCTGGCCCCTTTTTTAGGTTGCCAGCTTTTTTATGTTTGCGCTAATGCCTACAAAAGGTTACTGAACAGATGCCATTTTGGCCTAAGTTTCTGCTGTTTAAACAAGCCATTTGAAAATTTGCCAGCTTTACTATTAGTTATTCACACCACAAAATTTTTGCTTGGTCATCGAGTGCTAATGCAGCTTCTCTAAATCTCGTCTCAATTTCAAAGCGTCTAATTTTCATCGTCGGCGTAAGCATATTATTTTCAACTGTCCATGGCTCACTAGCCACAAGAATATGGCTTAGCTTTTGATGGTTTTCTAGGCTTTCATTAGTATTCTGAAGAAACCGCTCAAGCTCTCGTCTAATAGCGTCTTTATCTAATAATGATGCAGTATCGCTAAGTACAACTGCCGCGAAAGGTTGAGGCCTGTTACTCCCCATCACACACGCTAATTCTATAATGTCGTGATTACACATTATCGCCTCGATAGGGGAAGGAATAATGTACTTTCCCGTTGTAGTTTTAAATTCGTCCTTTAATCGGCCTACAATTTTAAGAGCGCCCTGTTCGTCCCACTCGCCTCTATCTTTGGTTTTAAACCAGCCGTCGTCGGTGAAACTTTCACCGGTTGTCTCTGGGTTTAAATGATAACGGTTGAATACATTGCGGCCCTTCACCTGAATCTCATTATCTTGTGAAAGACGAACCTGAGCATCAGTAAAGGGCCTGCCTATTGTACCTATCATCGAAGATTTAAACGGATAGTTAATACACCCTGCCCCCGTTACCTCGGTCATGCCCCAGGCTTCAGAAATATAGATATCAAGGGCTTCAAACTCTTCAATTATTTCTTTCGCGATTGGTGCGGCAGCCGATACCCAAACCCTTGTTTCTTCGAAGCCTAAACTACATTTTATTTTTCGTTTAATACTTTGATTTGTAGAAGGCTCCTTTAACAGGGCTGACAGTTTTTCCTTGGGAACAGTGTGATAAATTGAAGCAAGAAACTTGGCCCATAGGCGAGGAACTGAGAAAAAAACAGTTGGTTTTGCCGCTTTCAGGTCATCAATGAAGGTTTCAAGTGACTCGGAGAAATAAGTCACTGCTCCTGGGGCATAAATCATCATTCCTTCGGTAACAACACGCTCGGCAATATGAGCAAGAGGTAGATAGGAAAAGAGCCTATCGCTTTGATTTACGTTAAACAATCTTGCAGTATCAGCACATGATGATGCATATGCAAGCTGTGTAAGTTCCACGCCTTTGGGCGTGCCCGTCGAGCCCGATGTGTACATGATACTGATAACACTATCAGCCGCCCCTTTAAAAAACTCACCGGTAAACGACTTTTGTGCCATCCAATCTTTCCATGTAATTGTGCCGTCAATCGAAATATTAGGCAGCGCAATTTGCACAAGTGAAGAAGGAAACACCCGCATACCTATTTGATTATCGTCGAGCCTTCCAATGAATATAGCCTTGCACTTTGTGCGCTCAATAATAAAAGCCAGCGTTTTTTCATTTGCAGTTGGGTAAATGGGGATCGAAACCATACCAGCCAGCATTATCGCCCAGTCAGCTATGATCCATTCGGCGCTATTTTTGCCATAAATTGCCACAGTATCGCCTTTACCCAGCCCTAAATCATGCAAACCTCCTATTAACGATCGCACCGCTTTTTCTACTTCTTTCCAAGTCCATACGCGCTGCCTTACACCATCAGGTTGGTAAAATGCCGGTTTCACAGCAAGATGTTTAAAGTTGTGGCTCAGCGCACTTAAAGGGAGTACATCATTCATTATTTCGCATCCTTAGGCAGTTAGTTAGGCACGAGGGAACTAAAAACCTACCAATCGGTAGGCCAAATAGAAATAACTTACCAACTGGTAGGTTGTCAACAATAATGAAATTATTTGTAAAAAATTTTGTTCGCTTAGAGGTGGCAAAATTTTTTGGTAGGACTAGGAATTGGGCGTTGTGAGACAAACAAACCGTTAGCGGAAGAGAAAGAGTGTTTTAATGGCTTTCCATTAGCTTTCATTTGTAGAAACAGGTTGAATATTGGCCCTATCAAGGGTCAATATTCACTTCAAGAAAGAGAAGCACCTATCGCAATCCCATGCAAGGTGCGCTTATTAATCAAAAATAATGCCCTTTAACATCTCCATGTGCTGCTTTTCGTGTAGCTCCCGCTCTTCACGCGTATAAAGCTTGTCGAGCGTGGGACGGGAAACCACATAATACTGCGTTGCGCCCAACAAGTGATACACGAAAGCAAACGGTGACTGCTCTTTAAAGTACCCGTGTTGTTGCCCGCTCGTTACAATACCTACAACATCATCGAGAAACGGGCGTAAAAACCACTTATGTGCCTGTTCAGCTCGTTCGCGATTATCAAGCAGCTCACGCATAAGCAATATAATTACTCTCAATCGTTCTTCATCAGCACATACCATTCTTTTAAATAGTGCGAAGAGTTGATTTGGCGCATTATCTGATTCAGTTTTTATTTCCTCTATCAAATCGACGAGATGATGAGCGGCCTGTGCTATTACCGCTGCGTAAAGTTTTTCTTTTGAAGGGAAATGATGCAGCAGGCCTTGTTTGCTAACGCTAACCTCCGCGGCAACATCGTTAATACTTGTGCCATAAAAACCATTTTTCGAAAAAAGAATTGTGGCGGTACTCAATAACTTATCTTTCGTTTTTAATTTCACTTCATCATTCCAAAGCAAAAAGTGTAAATAGCATATTGACAGCTTACCAGTTGGTAGGTATTTTGTAAAAACCTACCAACTGGTAAGTAAATTAAAATACGTATACCGCGTTTGATTTATCAAAACATACGCTTCCCGTTTAGGAGTGACATCATGAACACCGATATCGAAAAGTTGTTGATTAAAAATGCGAAACAAAACGTCGCTAACAAAACCACCTCACTGGGTGATGTTGAGGTGCGTTCAGACACCAACAGATACACTAGCCAATCTCGATTTAAAGATGAACTAAAAAAGGTGTTCAATTCTCTACCGACCATTGTGGCTCATGCCTCTGAAGTAGGTGAGCTCGACAGTTATAAGGAAGTTAAGACAACTATGGGCTCGCTGATTGTCAGCCGAGATTCGAACAACCTCGTGCACGTATTTAGAAACGCATGTCGACATCGAGGTGCGAAATTAGTTGAAGGCTCGGGGTGCAGTAAGCAGTTTGTATGCCCTTACCACGCATGGTCGTATACCACTGATGGCGCACTTAACAACATTCCTGGTCACCAGCACTGCTTTCCAAATACCAATAAGTCAGACAATGGCTTAATTGCACTGCCTAGCATCGAAATGTATGGCTTTATATGGGTATGCCCAAGCGCTGCTGAAAATGAAGATATCAAAGCCCATTTAACGGGACACTTGGCAGGTATGAATGCGCACCTTGAGTGGCTTAAAGCAGATGAACTAACGCATTTCAAGCGCTTTACTAAGGTATGGAAGGGTAATTGGAAGCTCTTTTCTGAAGGTGGACTTGAGACTTATCACTTTGCATTTGCACACAAAGAGACCATTGCGCCGTTTTTTTACAACAATGTTGCGGTAATTGACAAGGTTGATATGCATTACCGGGTAGTTATGCCCACAAAGAACTTGTCGTCTGAAGAAGCACAGGCAACAGACGATTTATCGCTGCACGACTATAGCCACACGCTGTTCATGTTGCTGCCGAATACGGCGCTGCTTATACAAAAGGAACACGTTGAATTTATTAACTTTCGCCCGCTGAGCGCGGGAGAAACCGAAATTACTATTACCACTTTAATCCCCAAGAGCGCCGATCTTAACGATATTAATCAGCTTCGTCATTGGCAGAAAAACCACGACATCACCAATACCACGCTCAACGAGGATTGGGCTTTGGGTGAGTCTATCCAATCATCGTTAGAAAGCGGCGCCCTGCCCTACATTCAATATGGTAAGAACGAGTGGGCTTTACACGCGTTTAATGAAGAGCTTGATGCACTTCTTTCAGCTTAACGACTGTTTTTCATAAAAAATTGTCTTTAGTGGCTATAAAACAAAAGGCTTGGTGAGGTAGAAGCTATGTCGCAATATAGAATATGGGAATGTCAGGCTTGTGGTTGGCTATATGATGAGGAGCAAGGCTGCCCCGAAGAAGGCTTACGTCCAGGTACCAAATGGGAAGACATTCCCGACGATTGGTGTTGCCCTGACTGTGGCATTAGTAAGCGCGATTTTCAAATGAAACAAGTGACTGAAGTGAGAAATGTTGAGCATATGAACACGCAAAAAGCATCGCTCCAACCCTTTCACAGTGAAGGCCCTGCAAGCCCAAAGCCGCTAGCCAGCCAAGGAACTCAGCACGACGATGCAAGCGATGCACCCATCGTGGTTGTGGGTTCGGGCATGGCGGGCGTTAACTTTGTAAAATCGTACCGTCAACACGACAAACATACGCCCATTGTTGTTATCTGCTCAGATGATGGCGCGGTTTACAGCAAGCCTCAGCTATCTAATGCTTATGCGCAACAAAAAAGTGTAGCTACGCTTACGCAAAGTTCGGCCTCGGATTTTTCACGCCAATATCGCGTTAGACTGTTTACTCATACGTTGGTAGAACATATCGACACGCACGCTAAATGCGTGTTACTTCAAGGCGGTGGAGAGCAACCTTACGACAAGTTAGTTCTAGCGACAGGTTCATCGGCAGTGACGCCAGCTATTGAGGGTAACGCAAGTCACAAAATTCGCGTTGTAAATAACCTTACTGATTATGGACAGTTCATTACCGACGCCGCGCATGCCCGCCACATTACAATCATGGGGGCTGGCTTAATTGGCTGTGAATTTGCTGATAACCTTCTGCGGGCGGATGTTCATGTGAGTATTGTCGACCCTCAACCCAGTGCGCTCAACGCGCTGCTGCCCAAAGAAGCTTCTACTTCACTCACTCATGCATTAGCAGAGGCAGGTGCAGGTGCAGCATTTCATTTTGACACTACAGTATCGCGTGTTGAAAATGATGGGCAGGGCGTAGAAGTGTTACTTGCTAACGGAAAGCGATTTAAAAGCGACCTTGTGCTGTCAGCAATTGGTGTAAAGCCCAATATTGAGTTGGCGTTACGCGCTGACATTTCTTGTCAGCGTGGCATTTTAACTAATAGTAACCTAGAAACATCGGCGCCAGATGTGTTTGCCGTGGGAGACTGTGCGCAAGTCTCAACACAGCATGGCGATGCAGGCGCTCATGTAATTGCTGATGATAATACCGTGCGAGTTGGCGTAGTTCTGCCCTACGTCGCGCCATTACTGAATCAAGTTAAGTTACTGGCGTCAAACTTGGCCAACGAGAAAATGAACGGGAAGCAACCCGAGTATTTGTCCTACCCCATTATGCCCATTGTTGTGAAAACCAGCTGTCATCCTATAAACATGGTGCTCCCCACTCATACTTCTAGTGGCCGCAGTCGTTGGATAATTGAAGAGCAAAGTAAAAAAGGGGTTAGTGCAAGGCTGCTCGACAATAAGTTCAATACCATTGGCTATGTGTTAACAGGTTGCTTTAATTCACCTAGTTCTGCAAAAGCATTCGCTCGACTCATCCCAGATTAGCATCCCGTATTACAGTTTAATTGTGCTCCATAGTTAAGTCTGTCAGTACAACCCAAACGTCGGACAAGGCAACAAAAAATACACTCAACAGTTTACTTTTAGCTAGATTCGTTTACCATGAGTAAACTACACTGTGCAGTATACTTTTAATTTAAGGTGAGAGCATGCCCGCTTTTAATCGCACACGCTTTCTTGTTGGAGTTTTATTTATGACATCTTTTTGTGGTTCTTCAAACACCCTTGCTGCAAGCGCGTCGCAACCTGAAAAATTCACTAATACTCATATTGAATATAAAACGACGTGGCGAGACATGTGGAAAGTCACCAAAGCGTATTTTCGTGACAATAGAGATGCTGCAACGCCAACGTTTGACATACCCGTGTCGGTACTTACACCACAAATGCTTGACGCAGTTGCAGAAGACAGCGTGATAAAGCTGGGCCACTCTACTACCCTATTGAAACTTGCCGAGCGTTATATATTGATCGACCCGGTCTTTAGTGAGCGTGCTTCTCCCGTCCAATGGATGGGACCCAAGCGTTTCCACCAATCCCCTATATCGCTTGAAGATTTACCGAATTTAGATGCCGTAATTATCAGTCACGATCATTACGACCATTTAGATAAGGGCAGCATTGAAGTACTAAAAAACAAAGTCGACGTGTTTATTACACCGTTGCGAGTAGGCAATCATTTGCGTGACTGGGGCGTAGATGCAAACAAAATCGTTGAGTTGGATTGGTGGCAAAACACAGGGGTTAGAGATATTGAAATCATAGCGACCCCCTCCCAGCATTTTTCCGGGCGAGGTTTATTTGATAGAGACGAAACTCTTTGGGCAAGTTGGGTTATCAAATCTGCAAATACCAACATCTTTTACAGCGGTGACTCGGGCTATTTTGAAGGCTTCAAAGCAATAGGCGACAAGTACGGTCCGTTCGACTTATCAATGATCGAAACCGGCGCATACAACGAACTGTGGTCAGACATACACATGCTGCCTGAACAGAGTCTGCAAGCGCATATTGATATTCAAGCTAGTGTCATGATGCCCGTGCACAACAGTACCTTTGATTTAGCGCTACATAACTGGAATGAACCTTTGATGAAAATTACAGATCTTGCCTATGCGAAGGGTGTTCCCACCAGCATTCCTATTTTTGGCGAAATAGTACCTGTAAAGCGTGCTGGTGAAGCCCCTAATAAAGTGTGGTGGCTAGATAGCAAGTAAAACGTATAGACAAGCTAAAAGCATTATTACTACTCGCTTAACATTTTGTTTTAATGTACATTTGTGATTACATTGTATGATTCGCACTCACCCCTTGTGTAAGCTACAATTACGCTTTACGCTTTAAGTGTAAGTGTCTTGCACTTTGAGTAAATATTGTACTGAGCGGCTCGTGAATTCTTACACGGCAATGCCACACGACTGTTTTTAGCGAAAATTAATTTCTCAGTTAAAGGAGATAACTGCTAGTAATGAAGCTATCTAGCCAAACTAATTTGGGTATTGTAACCCTTTTGTTTTTAGCATTTACTGCATTGTCTGTTGCTGAATTACGTGAGTTACAAATTAACGCGTCTGAGGCGGTAACGCTGCAGGCTGAAAAAAGTGCGTTAATTTACAGGAGTGCCGTTGCTCAACAGGTTTCTCTTTCTCCCCAAAATGAGCGTCTAGCACTTAAAACATTGACGGAGAGTGCCGTAGCACAGCCCTATATATCTGCCGCATTGGTGATTGACGCTGACGGAAAAGAAGTGTTGAGCGCAAAGGCCCTAAGCGAAGACACTTTGCCATCGTGGTATTCTCTTGTTGACCCAAGCCCCAGTTACACGAAGCGTGCACCTTTATATAATAGTGAGAATAACCTTGTACTGACGGCAAGTGAAAGTACGATTGCCAATAAGTTTATCGCTGTACTGATTAAAAATACCGCTGCTTTTGTCGCCCTTGCAGTGCTTCTTTCACTTTTCGTGGTACTCGTTAACGGACGGATAAAACGACCACTTTATAAGACCGTTAAAAAGCTTAATGAAATGGGCAGCCACAACTTCACATCGCCTGAACTAACGGCGTCGAGTGAAGAATTTAAGCCGTTAGCCGAAGCTGCTAACTCCCTCGCGAACACGTTATCTTCTAAGTTTGACGAGCTTAAGCGACAATCAGAACTATTCAAAAAAGAAGCCAGCAAAGATTCGCTCACAATGCTTGCGAATAGAGGCGCTTTCGAACGCCATATGCGTGCTCTATTAAATGAAAATGCTTCTGGGCAAGAAAAAGAGCTTATTATTGTCAGACTAGCTCACCTAGGCAGTATAAATACAAAATTGGGTATGGTACCGGGCGATAATTACATTAAAGCGGTGGCAAACATTTTGGTAGAAGAAACCAAAAACAACCACAATATCCGCTTTGTATTTCGATTGTCGGGCGGTGATTTCGCACTCATTAGCGAGGCTATGGAAGGCGCAGCCCGAGAACTCATGCTTACTAATCTTGCAAAACAATGTGCAAGTGTCTCTCCACTTCGAGATGGAACAAAAGCAACCTACATGGGTATAACGCGTTTTGTCGGTACTATGTCAATGCCGCAAATCATGGAAAGTGTGGATAGCGCCCTTATTGCCGCCATGAAAACCCAAAACGGCTGGCAGTTAGCATCAGAAATATCAAAAGTGCACAGTAATACTCAGTGGCGTGAGCGACTGAACTACATTGTGTCTCAGCAATACGCAGATATTATGATTCAGCCTGTAATGAATACAGACCAAAACGTCCCCGCTTATTACGAAGCGTCAGGGCGCTTCAAGGATAAAGATACGAATGACGTGATCCCGATGGCACAGCTGATCCCAGCGTCGGAGCGACTAGACTTAATTCCGCAGGTAGACAAGCTTGTCACCACAATCGTACTTAAGAAGTTAGAGGTAACCTCGCAACAGGTTGCTGTGAATTTAAGCATAGCATCAATCGCTAATACTGAATTCAGGAATTGGTTGATAAAAGAAATCGCTAATCGCAAAGCCTTAAGCCACAGACTGTTTTTCGAAGTCGAGGATGCTGCATTGATTCAGTACAGAGAAGTGACAGAATCACTATGCCGGCAGTTAATCAACATAGGGTGTGGCATTACCATTGAGCGTTTTGGTGATAATTTTGCTTCACTATCTGGCCTTCGGGCGATACAGCCACAGTTTGTAAAGCTCTCTGGCAGGCTAACGCAAGGCATTCACACAAATAAAGACAACCAGCTATTTGTTTCAAGCCTTGTTAGCATAGCCAAAGGCTTGAACATAAAGGTAATATCCGAAATGGTAGAAAACGAGGCGGAATCGGTGGCGTTGAATAAGCTAGGGGTTGATCATCAGCAGGGCTACTATTTTGCAAAGCCATCACTGTGGAATGTGTATTAATACAGCGCTTTTTGATGATACTTGATAGGCGTTTACCGTGAACGAATGTGTGAAGACGGCACGGATGTGTGAAAAATACTTAGCGCCGCAAACGACTTTTTAAACCTAACGACTTTGCTCCTTATATAAGCTCTCTATGGCGTCAGCGCTTATTGGCCTTGAATACAGATAGCCTTGTACAAATTCTACATTTAGGGATTTACAATAGTCAGATTGGCTTTCTGTTTCCACTCCTTCCACAACAATCTTCAAGTTTAGCTTATGGCCTACATTAACAATGGCTGCCATTAATGCACTGTCGTACTCATTTTCCGGAGCGCCCTCTAGAAAAGAGCGGTCAATTTTAAGATGTGTAACCGGAAAATGCTTCAAATAACTTAGTGAAGAATAGCCAGTCCCGAAATCGTCAATTGAGATTTCTACGCCTAAATCCCGCTGTGCTCGAAGATCTTCTAAAATGTTACTGTCTGATTTAATTAGTACGTTTTCAGTAAGCTCTAAACCGATATCTTTAGGCTGCAAATTGTATTCGTCGCGACAAGCAGTAAGGCATTTAAAATACGAGCTTTTTTCTAGCTCTTTGCCTGAAACGTTAATATCAATACGAATTTTAATGCCTTTTTGCTTCCATGCGTGCGCCTGTTCACACGCTTTTCTAAGCACCCAGTTTCCTATATCTCCAATTAATTCACTGCGCTCGGCGATAGGTATAAAAACATCAGGAGGTACAGCTTTGGTTTTATCTACAGGACACCATCTAAGCAGTGCTTCACATGAAGTAAACCCACCGGTTTTAACATCGACTTGGGGTTGAAATAAAAGTTCGAATTCATCATTGCGCAGCGATTTTCTTAAATTAACGGCTATGTTTCTCTGCTCGCGAAGCCGCTGACTTAAAGCGTTGGTGAAAAAGTGATATCTGTTGCGGCCCTCAGCCTTCGCCTGGTACATAGCTGCATCGGCATGCTTAAGGAGGTCGTCGATAACATCGCCATCACGGGGGTACAGGCTGATGCCAATGCTAGAGGTAATATGGACGTTTTCAGTACTTAGCGCGAAGCTCTCTTTAAAACACGCGGACAGGGTTTTCGCGATTTCCTCACACTTAATTTCGCAGGTTACGTCGATAGCCAAGTAAACGAACTCGTCTCCGCCAAACCGAGCTAGTACGCCATTAGCGTTGTCAATGCAGCCTGACAAGCGTTTGGCCACTGACTTTAGCAATTCATCACCCCAAGAATGCCCTAAGGTATCGTTAACCTCTTTAAACATATCTAGGTCGATAAAGAACAACGCAAAACCTGTGTTAGACGACTTTTCATCTTCAATAACAGAGGTTAAACACAGCTCTAGCGCGCGCCTGTTGGGCAAGTTAGTGAGTAAGTCAGTTGACGCCATTAGCTCCAACTCTTGACGTATCTCGTGCTGTTCAGTTAAGTCAATATCGACACAATACATCTCTGGCGAATCAGTCCCTTGCTTTAACATTACGTGAGAAGAAAAAACGTGAATGGGCTGCCCCCCCTTCTTCTTTAACACCAATTCATCGGAGGGAATAGGCTCATCGAATTCGACCCATCGCTGATGAAGCTTGATAACATCATTTCGCATAAAGTTCGGAATAATAAGGTCTTCAAGCTTCTTACCCAGCGCTTCTTCCTCGCTGTAGCCGTAAATATCTTCGCTTGATTTATTCCAGTAAATCACCCTTCGTTGTTTGTCGTACCCTTGTACAGACACTTTTGGTAAGGCACTAATAAGCTCAAGGAACCGCCTCTCGGCAGCACCATGTTGTCCAAACAACAAGGGCTCTTCATATCTCTGCAAGCTCATCGTACTCCCTTAACTACTTTTTAAGTACTCAGCGTTTGAAAAAATTATCAGCACTACTTCAGTGTAGTCTAAAAGCAGTAATTAGATGATCTTATAAGACGTAATATTGAACACAGACGAATAAATGAATACTGTAATTGCCAATACACCATACCGTGCCAATAGCACAAATAGGATTCGACAAAGGTTGAAATCTTTTTGATGAAAAATAGATGGTGCGTCTACCCTGATTCGAACAGGGGACCTCTACCATGTCAAGGTAGCGCTCTAACCAACTGAGCTATAGACGCATATAGAACTGTGTTGCACCTGTGAGGTGGGCGAATGCCGGACAACGGCGCGTATAATACTTAGCATAGACGCCACCTGCAAGAAAAACTTATTAAAAGAAGGTTCAAGTGACTAATTTGACAGCAATTAGCCGTTTACCTAACGATTAACCATCCCTTTTCATATCATATTAAAGGGTAGTGGCTTAATAGCGTCCACTAAGGTTCCGTCATTTACAGCACGCATAAAGTATTCACCGAGCCTGTCGGTTTCTTGTAATACCGTTTGCCAGTATTTAATGCGCGTGTCAGCATCTAGCACTTCAAAATCTTTCCTGTCTGGAATTTTGCTATAAGGTAGATTTGCTACAAAAGAAGATGAAGGGACTAACATCACCACATTATCGTAGCTTGAACTGTGAGGCACCCTACCCTTTAAGCCTTTATCGAACCATCCTGGGATAGGTTTATTGTAAAAGTGCGGATACAGCACTAAACCGTCATCTGGTCCAAACGACAGGTCAAAGTGGTAGTCGATAATACCGCCATCGCGATACATACCTACTGGCGCACCTTCAATTTCCGGTACGCCTTCAATCACAATGGGAATAGAACCCGATGCAAGTAATGCTGCGTGTATATTACCTTGCGTCAGCTCATGGTACTTGGTAGGAAGCTGGTAGGGGTCGAGGATTGCAAAATCAGTATTCGGAGTAGAAAAGACATAACGTGTGTATAGGCGCGACAAATTTTTGCGATTTACAGTATTAGCCGCTGCGCTCATAGCTAAGCCCGAAAGCTGTCTGAATTTACTCTCAAAGCGGGTAGCACCCAAACACTTAGCAACTATAAGGTGGGCTTTGAATCGGGAATTAGACAGCACCTCTTGCTTGCCTGCTTCGTTTACCATTTCTTTGAGCAAGTCTTCGGCTTTCTCAGTAATTTCTCTAGGCGTAGGCTTATCACTGCTATAGGTCGTTGTTGAATAAGAAGAGGCTAGACGATTTATGGCTGCTAGGGGATCATTTTGAACAGCGCAAATGGTACGAAACGCGCCCGCTGATGAACCAATTACATGTATTTGATGCTCAACGTTGGCGAACCACTCAGGAAATAGTACGCGGTCAAGGCCTGCTAGCGAAAACCATTTTGGGCCGCCAGATGCGCCCAGAAAATAACTGAATAACTCGGGCGTAAACCCGTTTTTCATTATAGATTCACGTGCTTTTTTGCCCGCGTAAATGTCTAGGGGGGCCACTTAATGTCCTCGCTGTGCGCCAAACCGAAACTCAGTATAAAAGCGCTTGTTTAATATTTAGGGGATAACAAGCCATGAGCAATAAATTCAATAACTTCCCCATTTGATTAGTTCGAAGGAATTTAACAGTTAAAGACGCGAAAGTAACCTTTATCGCAATTACCTCACATCTGTTCAGACCAGACTTTTCAACGACTTCACCCGAATCTTAAGGCGTTAGTGCATCTATCACTTTTACAAATATTCGATACTCATCTTCAGTGATATTTTCCAAACGCTTATTTTGCCAACCCACAATTTTAGGCAACAGCGCCCTATAGATTCGCTCGCCTTCCACTGACAATGAAATTAACGTAGCCCTTTTGTCTTGGTTGCTCACGCGCTTAACAATAGCATCTCGCTTAACCAATCGCTCTAACGCTCGTGAAACCTGCACTTTATCCAGTCGTGTTGCAATAGCGATGTCTTTGGCAGTTAGTACTGATGCTGGCGAGTTTTCGTTTCGGCCGCCTAAAGTGGCTAAAATTCGCCACTCTGGTTTAGTAAGTTTATATTCTGCATATTCCTTTGAAAGCGATTCACTCAAATCGCTCGCAAGCATGGCTACCTTGTAGGCAAGCATCTTTTCTAGCTGCATGTTTTAAGCCCTTATCACTGTATTACTCTTGCTATTTTTACTTCTGTGACCGCCTTAAAAGCCATGGTTGTTTTTATTTACCTTAGGCGTTACTTATACCCTCAATGTCGCTACCACTTGTGCGAACGTTCAAGCCGGTTCAACGTAGCCCTCGTAACTTTCACAGCTAATATCGTGCATTAAAAACACGCAATACGTCTAACCTTGTAGTGACCCTCACATAAAAGGTGTAAAGCTAGCGTACCAAATGTGTTTGGCTCTATCTCCTCTACTCGTCCGCGGTCATTGATTTACATTTCATTTATCTCTAGCCTAAACCTAATAGTTTCATTTGTAACTACTTTATTTAGCATTCATGTGTACAGCACATCGATGGTCGCCCATGGGAGGGTTTATGGATAATTTGTTGTATTTAACGGGGTTCAATAACGAGCACGAGACAGAAGCGTTGCCTGGTGCCCTTCCTAAAGGCCAGTTCAGCCCACAAAAAGTAAATTATAAGCTTTACGCTGAACAGTTTAGCAGTACTGCATTTACTGCCCCACGAGCAGAAAACCGCCGCAGCTGGACCTATCGTTTACGTCCTTCTATTGCTATGGGCGACTTTGAAAAAATTGATAATGGCCTCGTAAGAACAGCGCCTGAGTCTGATGTTCATTGCCCCCCGAATGTACTTAGATGGGACCCTGTACCCTTACCAGAAAACGACGTTGATTTTGTAGACTCGTTAGTCACCATTGCCACTAACGGTGACGCTAAAGCCCAATTAGGTATGGGCATTCACTGCTACAGTGCTAATGCCAATATGCAAAATCGTAGTTTTTACTCATCAGACGGAGAAATGCTGATTGTTCCTCAGTTGGGTGACATGCTGATCACCACCGAGTTTGGCAGGCTCAACCTTTCTGTAGGTGAAATAGCTGTTATTCCTCGTGGTGTTCGTTTTGCGGTTAATCCTACTAACGGGCCAATTCGCGGTTATATATGCGAAAACTACGGTCATCCTTTTGTGCTGCCAGAGCGCGGCCCGGTGGGCGCTAACGGCTATGCGAACCAACGTGACTTCTGCTACCCCACGGCTTGGTTTGAAGATAACGACACACCTCACACTTTAGTAAACAAGTTCTGTGGGAATTTGTTCGAAGCAAAACTCGATCACTCTCCCTTTGATGTGGTGGCTTGGGTAGGTAACTCTGCCCCTTATAAATATGATTTGTCCCGTTTCAACGTTATGAACACCGTAAGTTTTGACCACCCAGATCCATCGATATTTACCGTGCTCACCTCGCCATCTGAGCTGGAAGGTACGGCGAATGTTGACTTCGTTATCTTCCCTCCAAGGTGGATGGTTGCTGAAAATACCTTTCGCCCGCCGTATTACCACAGAAATATTATGAGCGAGTTTATGGGGCTAATTGAGGGAATGTACGACGCCAAAGAGCACGGGTTTGTGCCGGGCGGAATGAGCCTTCACAACTGTATGACTCCCCATGGCCCAGAAGCTGAAGTATTTGAAAAAGCATCAAACGCTGAGCTTTCGCCGCAGCGTTATGAAAATACGCTGGCGTTTATGTTTGAGTCTCGCTATGCCATTGCGCCAACTGAGTTCGCTTTAAACAGCGATATTCGTCAACGAGACTATCTGGCATGCTGGAAAGGTCTTAAAAAGTACTATGATGGTGAAAAATAAGCGCTCTGCGATTAGTAGTACTACACGCACTGAAACACAAACGAGCACTTGTACTGATTTTTGAACACTACTGACAGGCATCATATTTACTTAATAGCGTTTACTTTCAATAGGTTAGGGGATATTAATTTTCCCTAACTCACTTTCTCATTCCAGGTGAAAACAAAACGTTACGGCTTTGCTTTCCATACCCAAAATCCTTGAACTCGACACCTATTGCTTGCTTTTTCACTGCGCCCTTACAATCAAGTAACAATTATAAAATGTGATTTACGTTGAGGATGTACCGCTATGGCTGATTTATTTGAAAACCCTATTGGTTTAGACGGGTTTGAATTTTTAGAGTTCACTGCGCCGAAAAAAGGCATGTTAGAACCCATTTTTGAAGCTATGGGCTTTACTCTTGTTGCTCGCCACAAATCAAAAGACGTTGAGTTATGGCGTCAGGGCGACATCAACCTATTGAGCAACTACGAAAAGAATTGTCACGCAGCCTACTACGCCGAAGAACACGGTCCATCAGCATGCGGCATGGCGTTTCGCGTTAAAGATTCACAGCATGCTTACAAGGAAGTGCTTGCCCGCGGTGCACAGCCTATGGACACCCACACCGGTCCAATGGAGCTAAAGCTCCCTGCCATTAAAGGTATTGGCGGTGCAATGCTTTACCTTATAGACCGTTATGAAGGCGAGAACACCATTTACGACATCGACTTCAACTGGATTGAAGGCGTTGATCGCCATCCTGAAGGCTGTGGTTTCCATACCCTCGATCACCTTACCCATAACGTATATCGTGGACGTATGAATTTCTGGGCCGGATTCTACGAAAAGCTATTCAACTTCAGAGAAATCCGCTACTTCGATATTAAAGGTGAATATACCGGCCTACTATCGAAAGCCATGACGGCGCCAGACGGTAAAATACGTATTCCGCTAAATGAAGAAGCGGTTGGCGGTGGTGGCCAAATCGAAGAGTTCTTAATGAAGTACAACGGTGAAGGTATTCAGCATATCGCCTTCGCTTGTGACGACTTAGTAGCGTGTTTAGATAAGCTTAAAGCGAAAGGCATGAAGTTTATGACGCCTCCACCAAACACCTACTACGACATGCTTGAAGAGCGTCTTCCTGGGCACGGCGAAAACGTAGATGAGTTACAAAAACGTGGCATTCTATTAGACGGCACTACAGAAAATGGCGAGCCTCGTCTATTGCTTCAGATATTTTCTGAAACCGTTTTCGGCCCGGTATTCTTTGAGTTTATTCAGCGCAAGCAGGATGAAGGTTTTGGAGAAGGTAACTTTAAAGCCCTGTTTGAATCTATAGAACGAGACCAAGTTAACCGCGGCGTGCTTAACAAGTAGTCAGATAGCTAATAAAATTCGAAGGCAGCAAGTATCATTACTTGCTGCTTTTTTATTACTAAAAGATTTTGCTTAACTCAGGCCTTTTTCGTAGAGCGCGCACGCAGCACCACTGGGATCAATAATCACACAGAAGCTGTCTTTGCCATGGTGGCGTATGTCACCCACCTGCCTTCCACCCTTTTCAATAGCCGCTTTTAAAGCTGACTCGAGGTTTTCCACCGTGAAATAGTTAATCCACCCGCCTGGGTACTGCGCATTAACGCCCTTCTTATGACAAATACCGCCTACTGGTGTGCCGTCGGGTTTCATCATGACATAATCATTGTAGCCGCCCATATCAATGGGTTCTTTCTTCCACTTCATCACAACTTCATAAAAGCTGACAAGTTCGTCTGCATTTTCTACCGTAATATCGCACCATGAAGAATCTGACATAGTCTTTCCTTATTTTTTGTCGTATTAAAGGGCTATTGATCTTCGTCAACAAAGGTCAAGGCGTTTAATAACCGTTGCATTACCGACTCTGCCACCTTAATAAAGCTTTGTTAACTAGTAATTTACTTGTGACTCAAAAACTCCAAATTTTCATACGCACGATCTTGCGCAATTAAGTGATTCGTTGATAATGAATTTCTGCAAAAGGCATCTATTGTCAAGCTAAGAAATTGCAAAATCACTAAACATTTTTTATTTTAGTTGTAGACATAGCCTGTGGAAAATGCTTGTAAAATAGAGAATGTTATCCACTGAACATTGTTTGTACAGTTTATTTATCTGTTTAAATACAGTAAGTTACAACAAAGCCCCAAACTACTCAACAAACTTATCCACAGATTAAGTGGATAACACGTAGCACTTAATCACAGTTAGTGGTTTAATGTGAATATCTTCGAAGTTATCTTTTTTTCGGTTTCTCATGCCCAAACAAACACTTTTAGTCAGAGAATCTTTATTTACAATTCACAGCTTGGATCCTGAAACCAATATCCCCGCATCTGTACTTAATAGCCCTCTTTTTTTCTTAGGTAAAACAGAAGATGAACTATCTATTGTTGTGCCTGATTCGGTAGACGTACCGTCACTAGATAGTGATGATGGTTGGCGTGCTCTTGAACTGTTAGGGCCTTTGCACTTGTCCATGGTAGGGATCATGGCTCAAATTGGCCAAGTATTGGCATCAGCTAAAGTAGCAATATTCGTGGTATCAACCTTTGACACTGACTTCTTTTTAGTAAAAGACAACAAACTTAACGATGCTATTAGTGCGCTTAAGAAAGCTGGCTACTCGGTAAGTGAGGACGTCTGATACCGTGAACGCCAAGCAACTACAATACGCTCCAGACAATTTTACCAAGCAGTTTGTAACTTTGAGTCCGTTTTCAGGGCAAGTGGTTTCACTCTCACACATTGACGATCCCTATTATAAAAGTGGCCTTATGGGGCCTGGTGCAGCAATAAGATCAACGTCAAATACTGTCGTATCGCCTTTCGCTGGAAAAGTATTAAGCGTTTCCCCGCTAGATTACGCTGTCGACATACAGTCTAGCGCGGGCCTTAAATGCAAAGTTAAATATGGTGGCGATACTAGTCATCTGCATGGCGCACAATTCGTCTGTTCGCTAAAACGAGGCGATGATATTAAGCCTAAACAAGTACTCTTTACCGTAAATGCTGCATGGCTAAAGCAGCGCGGTGTTAGCAATACTTGTTCAATGACGTTGCTTAATGCACACGCGCTTATCGGCGTGTTGCCTACGCATCAAAAGTTTGTCGAAGCGGGCGAAGATTCATTATTAACACTTTACCTCTAGGGCCTGTTGACCTAACCATAAGACAGGCTTTCAGCCCTAAACGATTTGCTATTAAAAATCATCGCAAGTGAGTTTATCAACGTATCAACAGCTTGTATGATGTAGCACATTGAAAAACAAAAATGTACAGGCGCACTGTTTTCGGGCTATTGCAGTTTTCTATTTTCTCTAGCTTTTCGAAACAGCGCCACATAATGGCACTGTTCTAACCAGCGTCTTTCGTTTACAAACAACAAAGTAGTACGGAATAAATCACCATGAGCACAATCCTTTATGGGATCCCAAACTGTGACACCATTAAAAAAGCAAAAAAATGGTTAGCAGACAACGATATCGCTTTCACATTTCACGATTACCGCAAAGACGGGATAGATAACGACTTCCTTGTCCGCGCCGAGTCTGAACTTGGCTGGGAAGCAATGCTTAACAAACGCGGCACAACCTTTCGCCAGCTAGAAGAGCAAGAGAAAGCGAATCTAGATAAAGACAAAGCCCTTGCCTTGCTAGAGCTTCACCCAGCCATGGTTAAACGCCCTATTCTGCTTCACAACGACGCGTTTCATATTGGTTTTAAAGCACCGCAGTATGAGGAAATATTTTGTTAAACGACTCTGTTATTGAAATTGCCAAGCAGTTAATTAACCGTCGCTCTGTAACGCCAGAAGATGCGGGTTGCCAAGAAGCCATGGGCGAGTTTTTAGGTGAATTAGGGTTTAATAATGAAACCATGGTATTTGAGGACACGACGAACCTTTGGTCTCGCCGAGGTAAAGAAGGCCCGGTATTTTGTTTCGCAGGCCACACTGATGTAGTACCTAGTGGCCCAGAGTCAGCATGGAAAACACCACCATTTACCGCGACAGAAGTTGACGGCTATTTGCATGGGCGCGGCGCAGCTGACATGAAGGGCAGCCTTGCCGCTATGCTAGTAGCAACCCGCGAGTTTGTGAACAAATACCCTGATCACAAGGGAAGTATTGCCTACCTTATCACAAGCGACGAAGAAGGCCCGTTTATAAACGGTACCACTCGCGTTATTGATACCCTTGAGGCCCGCAATGAAAAAATTGATTGGTGTATTGTTGGCGAACCCTCTTCAACCGATGAAGTAGGCGATATAGTTAAGAATGGCCGTAGAGGTTCATTAACGGGTGATTTAATCGTAAAAGGTATCCAAGGCCATGTCGCCTACCCTCATTTAGCTAAAAACCCTGTTCACAGTGCAATGGCGGCCCTTGACGAGCTAGCTAAATCTCATTGGGATAACGGCAACGACTTTTTCCCACCCACCAGCTTCCAGATATCAAACATTCACGCGGGTACGGGTGCGGGCAATGTGATCCCGGGCGAACTGCACGTTTGCTTCAACTTCCGCTTTTCAACAGAAGTGACCGACCAACTTCTTATTGAACGTGTCACCGCTATTTTAGACGCCCACGATTTTGAGTACGAAATAAACTGGACCTTTAATGGACAACCATTTTTGACCGATACAGGCGCGCTATTAGAAGCAACCCAAGGTGCGATTGCTGCAGTTAAAGGTACACCTACAGTACTCTCTACTGCTGGCGGTACATCTGATGGTCGCTTTATCGCGCCAACAGGCGCACAAGTTATAGAGCTAGGCCCGGTTAACGCCACTATTCACAAAATTGACGAGTGCGTGAAAATGTCTGACCTTGAACAGCTTGCTGATATGTATTTCGGTATCTTAGAACGCTTGCTGGCTAAATAGCCGCTATTGATGGTTATGAATCAAGTGCCAGAAAAAGCGTGGTTAGGCCAGCACAACGACTATCTAGTTGATGCTGGCAACGGCCATAGACTGCATCGCGACGTGATATCGCCGTTCCTTGCCATGCAAGATGCTGCGCAAAAAGACGGTATAGACATACAGTTGGTCAGTAGCTTTCGTGATTTCGACAGGCAAACTGCTATTTTTAACCGCAAGTGGACGGGGCAAGCGCAGCTTCTTGATACCAACGGTGATGAGTTGCCTTTCGAGACGCTAAGTGACAACGAAAAGCTTCACGCTATTTTGACATGGTCAGCACTTCCCGGCGGCAGTCGCCACCATTGGGGCACTGACATCGACGTGTACGACAGAGCTGCTGTGCATAACTGGGGGGGCAAGTTTAATCTTGTCGAAAGCGAATACCTTTCTGGCGGACCGTGCCACGCTCTGTCCTGTTGGCTGGCTAACAATATGGAACAGTTTGGCTTTTATCGTCCTTTTTCGGTTAATACGGGTGGCGTCGCAGTAGAGCCATGGCATTTAAGCTTTCGAAACACAGCGTGTGTTTTCGAAAATGCCAGGCACTTAGATGGCTTTACAAAAGCCATCGAACAAAGCGATATAGAAGGCAAAACATGTATTTTGCCACAGCTACCTAGCTTGTATAATCGCTATGTATTGAACAAAGGGCTGTAGCCAACGGAATTTTTATGAGTACTACCTGGGTCATCATCATTATTGTTTTAGTATTGGGCGTTGTGATTGGGAATATCACGCTGCTTAAATACAGTGCTAGATTTAAATTTCCGACACCTTCTAAACCTTATGATGATAGTGACGACGATTCAAACAAGGACAATGAAAGCGCGAATACATCCGTTAAGGACCAAGATAAAAACAGCAACCCCCCACTGAAATAACCCTATTCTGATAGAGTCTGTCGCGGCATTTTAATCGAAGCCTAAGTAAAGCTTTTATAATTAGAGGCTTTTATAATGAGAAGCTTTTACCCATTGTTTATGCCGACGCAGGCACTTCAGTATTAGGGCTCTCAATTATTCATTCACAAATCACTTTTCACATTTAAACACACTCTAAGAGGTTCTAGACGTGTCTAAAAAACAATCCTTACTGGGCAATATCGGCGTACAAGTTGTCATTGCCATGATTATTGGCACCGCTGTTGGCGCCTTTATGGGTGAAAGCTCAGCGATGTTCGCTCCACTAGGTGCCATTTTTATCAACCTAATAAAAATGCTGGTTATTCCACTGGTGGCAGTGGCGCTTATCTCTGGCGCTGCGGGGCTTGGCAACAGCACTAATGCAGGAAAAGTGGGGCTATCTACCCTTGCTTATTTTGCGTTAACGTCAGCACTTGCCGTAACACTGGCGCTCATTATGGGTGAAGTGTTTAAGCCAGGAATGGGTATCGACGTTTCAGCGGTAGAAGGTATGTTCTCTGGTGATTACGCTTCTAAAGGTGAGCTACCTTCGTTTTGGGCTACCGTTACGGGTATGATCCCCACTAACGTATTTGCCTCGTTAACCAACGCGAACATTCTTCAAATTCTGGTGTTTTGCTTGTTCTTTGGCCTCGCCCTTTCTAAACAACCTAAAAAGAGCCGCGAGCCTATTTTAAATGGCGTGAACACTATCGTTGATGCCATGGTTTGGATGATCAACTGTGTGATGAAAATCGCGCCTATTGGCGTATTTGGTTTAATGGCAGAGGCAGTAGGAACATTTGGTTTTGCAGCGCTCATGGTGGTATTCAAACTCTTCTTGGTATTTACTGCGGCAATTTTAGTATTTGGTTTTGTGGTTTACCCGCTTTTGGTACAGCTATTTACAAAAACGTCGGCTAAGTCATTTCTCGTCGCCATGAAAAAGCCTCAGGCGGTTGCTCTTTCAACCGCGTCGTCCATGGCGACACTGCCGGTTACTATGGATACAGTAGAGAATGAGCTAGGTGTAAGAAACGCAACGGCATCTTTTGTACTGCCGTTAGGCGCCACCATAAACATGAGCGGAAATGCCATTTATTATGGCTTGGTAGCGGTGTTTTTTGCGCAGCTTTTCAATATAGATTTATCAATGGGTGCATATGTTGCCATCATCCTAACGTCTACCCTTGGCGCGGTTGGTCAAGCGGGCGTTCCTGGGCCATCATTCTTGGTCGTTGCGGTGTTGCTTGCTGCCGGCATTCCCATTGAAGGTTTACCCCTTCTATTTGCCTTGGACAGGATTTTCGACATGATCCGCACTGCGCTAAATATTACGGGTGATGCTGCATGCGCAGTGATCGTAGATACAATTGCCATTGATGCTGATGCTGTTGAAGAGCAGGCAATAGAAAATACGGCCAAATAAAGCCTAGTCTTACAGATAGAAAAGGGCAGCAAAGCTTTTTGAAACGCTTAGGCTGCCCTTTTTTTGATTGGATTGTGTCGCTTTTTACTTATCGCTATTTTGATCGGCACTTAATTGATAAACGTTAATTCACCAAAGCATACGCCCTTCATAATCTTATAAAGGGGTTGTTTTCACCGCAGTACCGCTAATGCTCACCATAAGCATACTGCCTTTATCGCCAATGACTTGATAGTCTAAGTCGATGCCAACTACAGCATTTGCCCCCATACTTCTGGCTTCGTGCTCTAGCTCAGTAAAGGCGAGCTTCCGCGCGGTGGTCAACTCTTCTTCATACGAACCTGAACGACCACCCACGATGTCGCGAATAGAAGCGAAAAGATCTTTAAATACGTTTGCGCCCATTACGGCCTCGCCCACAACAATACCGTAATAAGCTTCAATTTTATGCCCTTCAAGCGTTGGGGTAGTTGAAACAATCATGCGTAACTCCTTTTAATTTGAACTGTTTATTTGTCGCTATTAAGGGCGTGCGCCCTCTAGCTGTTGCCTTCAAACCACTGCTTAACGGACTTAACAAGTGCCTGAGCATCGTTTGTGTTATATGCCACTGCTGGCTGATTGCCCCACACGGGTTTTGGCCACGCATAATCATTTTCAAAACGTGCGACGTGATGAACATGAAGCTGCCTTACCACATTGCCTAGTGCTGCCACATTAAGTTTAAGTGGTGAAAACAAGGCCTGCATGGCTTTTGATGCCAATGCAGACTCTTTGAGTAAAGTAATCTGGTCTTCTTCTGACAAGTCGATAATTTCCGCTATATCATTTTTCATCGGCACTAAAATAAGCCACGGAAACTGACTATCGTTCATTAACAGTACACGACACAGCGAAAGATCACAGACAAAAAATGTATCATTGTGTAAACGGCTATCAAGTTTAAACATCTAGCTTATCCAACGTAGTAGGCACAACCGTTAACAAGGCGCGTTGCCCAATGGCCACTTTTGCATTTGGAAAAACAATGGCTTCGCCGTCCTGCTCTGCTATGTACTCTTTACCCGGTTCAGAAGCCAATACCGTGCCTTTAGGGTAGTCAGTGAAGTTGGGCGTATCGTCATCGAAATGAAGCGTAAACTGTTCTTCGTTTCGGTTTATAACTTGGTTCACGCGATAAATATCAAGGTCATCCATATCAACGGTTGGCGCGAAGTCGGTTTCAGTAATCAGCTGATTTATCGCTTGTTTGGCATCCTCAAATCGACGCATATCGTTTTGCCCAAATGGACGCACTTTGCCAAGTTCAACCGTAAAAGCGTGGGCGCTGTATTGATATGACGAAAAATAGCTAAAGGTGGTTGTCGAGCTTTCCGACAGCAGTATGGTTTTCACACCACAAGCGGCAAGAAATGCCAGCTGCCCTTTGCTGTGTATTCTGTCATGAAGATACGGGTATACCGCGAACTTTTCATTTTTAGAGGCGCGAATCGCTGTATGTAAGTCGTAGTGATATCGGGTGCCTTCGCCGGCTTCGAAGAAAGATGCCACGGCATCTTCGAGCTGTTTAGCACGAACGCGCTCTGCGTTCACTAAACCTTCGCCTTTTGAGTGTGCACCACTAAACAAGCGGTTCATGTTCTCTTCAACGAAACGCTCTGCAATATCCATCGCTGGCAGGTTGCCAAATAAGAATAAAACATCATGTGCAAGCCTTATGTTCCCTGTAAGGATCCCCTTAACCAATTCATCACAGATTTCGATAGGCGCAGTTTCATTACCGTGAACACCACAGGACAAAACGATACGTTTATTAGGTTTAGAGGTTGGCTGTACTGTGAAACTAATAATGCCAGGTGCACTAATATCTACATGCGTGCCATTGGCTAACGTAAATTGATGGGTGCGTTCAAACGATGCAGGGTTACGGCGAGAAATTGTTAAAAATTGGCCGTTTTCGATTAGTTCTTGCATAGGTGTAAGTTTTGTTAACTTTATCTAATTTAGAATAGCCCAAGTGTACCGACAGAGGCGGTCAAAATCACCTAATCTGCGTGTTTAATTATGCTCGCCTGTAAGTATTAAACAACAGGCTCAATACCTAAGGTCAATAGATGATGAAAGTAAGGGAACAGTTACTATTTCACTTGATAGCGCAAAAGAACTGATAAAACGACGGCGAACGTGATGAGAATAACAACGCTAACATGGGGTTAAAGTCGCTAAGCTTGAGCCCTCCTTGGCGAGTTGCCAATAATGATCTCTTGTTGAGTAAGCCTAACAAAATCGGGGAAAGGAATAGCGCGAGAAAACAGGTAGCCCTGTCCTTGACTAACGCCCACCTCTCGCAATATATGAAGCTGTTCGACGGTTTCAATACCTTCTGCGACCACACAGCAACCTTTTGCGTGGCCAATAACCTTAGCCGCCTCAATGATCGCTCTGTTAACTGGATGCGCTTCTAACTCCATCACAAACGACTTATCTATTTTAAGCGCGTCAAGGTCTAGGTCGCGAATATAGGCTAGGTTTGAATACCCCTTACCGAAGTCATCTACAGATATTGAAACGCCTAAACTACGTAGCTCATCTAACTGCTTTTTCACCATCAATGAATTAGACAGCGCAACATCTTCAGTAAGCTCAAGTTCTAAAAGTGAAAGCGGCAGCGCGTAGGCGTTACTTAGCTTAGTAAGTGTAGGTACTAGCTGGTTATCATATAACTGGGTAGGTGAAATATTTACTGATAATACTATGGGCATTCTTAGCCCATCCAGTTCAGCTAGCGCGCTAAACGCTTGCTCCAACGTCCAGTATCCTAGTTCATTCATCATGTTATAGGACTCTGCCGCTTCAATTAACGGGCCAGGAAACAATACGCCATCAAGTGGATGATTCCAGCGCAATAAACATTCAGCGCCAACGATCTCGAGCGTATTAAGGTCGACTTTGGGCTGGTAATAGAGTTCAAGCTCGTTGTGGGCTAAAGCACGCTTTAAATCAGCTTTTAGTGCTAAACTTCTGCCCGTATCAGTTTTGTCTGACTTAGTCAGGGCAAAGTAATTTTCGTACTTATTTTCTTTCGCTTGTTTTAAGGCCGTTTCCGCGCGCGAAACAAAAGAAGTGATATCAAAGTCATTTTTAATACTGCACACCACACCTACGTTAAAGTCTGCAATAAAAGCGGTACCATCGTAATGCATAGGCGTTTTGAAATGCTCTACTAAACGTTCGAACATCCGTCGCATCACGACTTCATTACTTTCGTTAGGAAAAACGATGCCAAAAACATCACCACTGATACGGCCAATCGATACCGCAGTTCCAAATAGGAGTTGGATGCGGTTGGCTATTTCAAGTAAAAAGCGATCGCCTACATGAATGCCCAGACTGGTTGTCACATCAGAAAAACGCACTACATCGACCAGCATCAATGAAATAGAAGCACTGCGATACGCTTGCTTCGAAATGCTATCGATAAACGCATAGCGATTGGGAATGGTTGCCAGTGATGTGTGTTGGCTCATGATGTTTTCCTTGAGCTTTACGCTTCTAGGTACTAAAAACAACTAGTTATATAAAACCATGGCGCTACGAAAGGCGCAACGACAGTAACGTATTATTTTGTATACCGTCTTATACTTTTGTACAACATTAGCTTAATATTGGACAAAAAGCATGGCTGTAGTACTTATTTCTGGTGACGTTAAGAACAAACTATGCCGTATTTTGAACCCAATACGACACAATGAAGAAGTATTTAGAGGGTAATAAAAAACCCGGCGAGTGTACCACTGCCGGGCTATTTCTTTACGGTTCTGCGATTAGCTTTCAATCTTACACGGTGAAAGTTTCCAAACGCGTTCTACGTAGTCACGAATTGAACGATCTGAGGTAAATTTACCCATCTTCGCTGTATTAATGATGGCCATTTCTGCCCAACGCTCTTTGTCGCGGTATGCAGCATCAACTGCAATTTGTGCATCAGAATAAGCACGGAAATCTGCAAGCACCATGTACGGGTCACCGTTATCAAGTAAGCTTTGCTTAATTGACACTAATGCACCTGGTTTACCTGGCGTAAAGTAATCCGTTTCTAACCAATCCAGCACAGCTTTAATTTCTGGATCTTTATAGTAGTAGTCATGTGGGTTATAGCCATTCGCTTTAAGCTCATTCACTTCTTCTACTGTAAGTCCGAAGATAAAGATGTTGTCATCGCCCACTTCTTCAGCAATTTCAACGTTTGCACCATCAAGTGTACCAATAGTTACCGCACCGTTCAGCGCAAGCTTCATATTACCGGTTCCTGATGCCTCTTTACCTGCCGTACTGATTTGCTCAGATACGTCTGCCGCTGGAATCATTTTTTCAGCGAGTGACACACGGTAGTTTGGTAAGAATGCTACTTTAATCTTGTTATTTACGCGCGGATCGTTGTTGATTTTATCCGCTACCTTGTTAATAGCGAAGATAATATCTTTCGCAAGCTTGTAGCCCGGTGCCGCTTTTGCACCAAACACAAATACACGCGGGTGCATATCGTAATCAGGGTTTTCTAGAATACGACGGTATAACGCCATAATATTCAGAAGCGCTAAGTGTTGACGCTTGTACTCGTGCAAACGCTTAATCTGCACATCGAAAATGGCGTTAACGTCTACTTCTATATCAAGTGACTTGCGAATTTCCTCTGCTAGCAACTCTTTGTTCTCAAGCTTCACTTTCATGAACTGTTTCTGGAACGTTTTATTGCTCGCAAATTTAGCTAACCCTTGCAGTTTGTCTAAGTCGCGCGGCCAGTCTTCACCAATCTTTTTATCGATTAGCTTAGACAGCGCTGGGTTACACGCTTTCAACCAGCGGCGTGGTGTAATACCGTTGGTTACGTTAGTTAGCTTACCTGGATATAGTTCATCGAACTCTGGGAACAGAGACGACTTAACAAGGCGAGAGTGCATTTCTGCCACACCGTTAACGGCAAATGAACCGATTACCGACAGGTGGCCCATACGAACCATCTTCTCGTTACCTTCTTCAATGATTGAAAGCTTAGCTTTCATGGCATTGTCGCCAGGCCACTTCTTATCAACCTCTGCCATAAAGCGGTGGTTAATTTCATAAATGATTTCTAAATGACGAGGGAGGATCTTCTCTATCATGCGCGCAGGCCACTTTTCAAGCGCCTCTGGTAGCAAGGTGTGGTTGGTATAGGCAAATACTTTTGTACAAATCCCCCACGCTTCATCCCAGCCAAGCTCTGCGCGGTCAACAAGAATGCGCATTAGCTCTGGTATCGAAATAGCTGGGTGTGTGTCGTTTAGCTGAATAACAACCTGATCGGCGAAACGGCTCCAATCGTCACCATGAGCACGCTTGTAACGACGGATAATGTCTTTAAGCGAGCACGAGCAGAAGAAGTACTGCTGAATAAGGCGAAGCTCTTTACCCGCTTCGGTCTCATCGTTTGGATAAAGTACTTTTGAAATGGTTTCAGCTGATACATTTTCACGCTGTGCATCAACATAACCGCCAGCATTGAATACGTCCCAATTGAAGTAGTCAGACGCTTCTGACTGCCACAACCGCAATACGTTTACGGTTTTACCTTCGTAGCCTACAACCGGAATGTCCCACGGCACACCTTTTACAATTGAGCCAGGGTGCCATTCTTTCAGCACTCGTCCGTTGTCGCCGTATTTAGTCTCTACATAGCCGTAAAGCGATACTTCTTGAATAGATTCTGGACGGCAAATTTCCCATGGATTGCCGTAGTCACGCCAGCTGTCTGGTCGCTCGATTTGTGCACCGCTTTTAATCTCTTGGCGGAATAAACCGTGCTCGTAATGAATACCATAACCTATTGCAGGTAATTCCATTGTCGCCAGTGAGTCGATGAAGCAAGCCGCTAGTCGGCCAAGGCCACCATTACCTAGCGCCATATCAGGCTCTTCTTCAAGAATGTCTGAAATTTCAACACCTAGCTCTTTCAACGCGCCACTAGCTACATCGAATAGGCCAAAGTTTTGCAGGTTGTTTGAAAGCAAACGGCCCATTAGGAATTCAGCAGAGAAATAATGAACGGCGCGCGTGTCGTTCAGGTAATGACTTTTCTGGGTTTTGCGCAACCCTTCAAGTACTTGTTCTTGAATTGCAGCGCACGTTGCTTTCCACCAAGCGTGATTGTTTGCTTTGTTTTCGTCGGTGCCTAGCGTGCAGTGTAAGTGTTTAATAACCGCTGCTTTGAATGCAGCCTTATCAATCACTGGAGAGGGTTGCGTCTTGGTCGCTTTTGCGTTCATTTTGCGTCTCACTCTTAAGTAGAAGCGGTGTTTACACACCGAAAACGTAATTTAATTACAGAATAACTTCAGAATATGACAGCAATATAGCAGCGCTTAAACGATTATGTTGTGATAATTTTGTTAAAATAACAAAAATTCGCATGAATTCGTATGCATTCATGCGATTTTTAACAATAAACTTACAAAAAGAAATTTAAAGTGATTTATTTTTGTACTTATTTAATTATTTTTCCGACTAAGGCTTCGGCTTCAGCAATTAGATCCTGTAAGTGGCTTTCACCGTTAAAGCTTTCCGCATAGATTTTATAAATTTGTTCGGTGCCAGAAGGACGCGCTGCAAACCAGCCATTTTCTGTCGATACTTTAACGCCCCCTATTGCCGCGTTATTACCTGGTGCATGGGTTTGAACGGCAGTGATAGGCTCGCCCGCCAACGTATCGCTAGTGACTACAGATGCATCCATCGCCGAAAGCTTTTGCTTTTGTTCAAGGGTTGCTGCTACGTCAACACGGCTGTAAACCGGCGCTGCAAATTTTTCCGTTAGCGCTTTGTAGTGCTCGCCAGGATCTTTGCCTGTGATGGCTAGGATTTCAGCTGCCAGCAAACAAAGAATAAAGCCGTCTTTGTCTGTCGCCCACGTGCTTCCATTGCGTTCAAGGAAAATCCCACCAGCACTTTCTTCACCCGCAAAACCAATGGTACTGTTTGATAAACCATCAACAAACCATTTAAAGCCTACCGGCATTTCAGCTAAAGGTTTACCTAAGCTGTTGGCTACGCGATCAATCATACTGCTAGACACCAGTGTTTTACCGATATTTAAATCGCTAGGCCATTCTGGACGGTGAGTATAAAGATAGTTAATAGCCACGGCCAAATAATGGTTTGGGTTCATTAGGCCCGCACTTTTGCATACAATACCGTGACGATCGAAGTCAGGATCGTTGCCCCAAGCTAAGTCAAAGTTATCTTTCAACTCGATAAGCCCTGCCATCGCATAGGCAGACGAACAATCCATGCGAAGCTTACCGTCTTTGTCGCGGCGCATAAAACCAAACTGTGGGTCAACCCCGTCGTTAACAACGGTAATGTCCAAGCCATATTTATCTGCAATTCGCGACCAATAGCCTATACCTGCACCACCTAATGGATCAGTACCCAACTTCAAGTTAGCTTTTGCAATCGCTTCCATGTCGATAACGCTTGCAAGGTCTTCAATGTAAGGTTCCATGAAGTCTTCTTCACGAACCAATTTGCGCGCGGTAGCTTGACGAATATCAATGCGCTTAACATTTTTATTGCCATCTGCAATTAATTCATTGGCGCGTTCTTGAATTTGTTTGGTTACATCACTATCGGCAGGCCCACCGTGCGGCGGGTTGTACTTAAATCCACCGTCTGAAGGAGGGTTATGAGAAGGCGTAATGACGATACCATCTGCCTTGTCGGTGTTACCTGCACGATTGTAGCGAATAATAGTACGTGAAATAACAGGTGTCGGCGTATAGCCCATGCTTTCGTTGTCTGCGCGCTGCACTACAACATCGACGCCGTTGGCACATAAAACTTCTATGGCAGTGATCATGGCCGGTTCAGATAACGCGTGGGTATCTTTTCCAACATATAAGGGGCCGTCAATACCTTCCTGCTTGCGGTATTCTACCAAAGCTTGGCAAATTGCACTGATGTGAGTGTCAGTAAAGGTGGCGTTCGACGCAGTACCTCGGTGACCAGAAGTACCAAAAGAAACCGCTTGGCCCGGGTCATTCATATCCGGTTTGTAGCTGTAATACTGGCTCACTAACTGGGGTACGTTAATGAGTTGCTCTTTTGCTGCATGCTCTCCAGCCTGCGGATGTAATGCCATGAAAAAATCCTTATTTAGAAGTTTCGTTATACTGTTACTTGGCTAGCTATTTACCTTCTGAAGAGAAACGCGCGACGACGGTTTCAATTACATCAGGTTGATAACCTAGGTTACGCAAAACTTGTTCCAGCATGTTCGTTTTCTTGGCAGTGTTGTTGTTTGTTACCACCCAGAACGGGCTGTCTGGAATAGCTTTCGGGTTGGTACTGCTGCCGTTCTCAAGCAATGCTGCTTTGCTTGTCGCAAAGTACGTACGGTTCTTACCTTTTATGCTTTCAACACTGGCAAAGTTTTCTGCATTAAGCTTGTGCGCTGCACTTAAAACAAACAAGAATTGATCAACCCGTTTAGTAAAGGTGCTTAATGCATCTTTTGACACGGCATCCAGAATGTCTCGTTTGGTGTGGACTTCACTAGCTAGTTGTGTGTCCGTGTCTACCGATGCTTTTTTCGTTGTTTTCGCGTTACTGGTTGCACTCGCTGCACTTTTAGCAGGCGCTCTGGCCGGCGTTTTCTTCGTTGCGGTTTTAACAGAGGCGCTAGTCGTTTTAGTTGCCGTACGTGATACGGGCGCCTTTGCCGCTGTCTTTGATGCCGCTTCAGTATTTACCGAAGTCACAGGCTTGCTTGCAACTTCGGTAACGTCTGCACTTTTTAGTTCACTTGTTTTTGCAGGCGTTGATGAGCTGGCAATAGGCTCAATACCTTGAGACACAGCACCGTCTTCAGGTAAAAGTAAACGTCTTAAAATTTGTGATGCACTCTCGCCAATATGCTTAGTCTGGCTGGCGATGAAGGCATATAAATCGTCATCTATTTCAATGCTTTTCATAACTACTTCCTTTTTAAGAGGCACCATTATAGACAACACAGTTAAACTACGCAGCACTTAATAACAGATGTTTTAAGGATTCGTGAATATTAAGTAATGAACTAACCTGTTACATACCAAGGTATAAATTTTAAGAGGCATAAGAATAGAAAGCGATACGCTATCGTTGCTACTATGATTAAAACTATCGTCATTAGTGTGACAGAGTATTTTTAAATAAAAGTGACAAAACTATGCGCCAAGATATTCATCGAGTTCAGCAAGCCCTAAGCAAAAAAATCATTGGTAAAGAGCACCAGCTGAAACTTGCCATTACCTGTTTGCTGGCCAACGGTCACTTATTGATTGAAGATTTACCAGGCATGGGTAAAACCACCCTTTCCCATGCGCTTTCACAAGTTTTTGGCCTTCAGTATTCGCGCATTCAGTTCACGTCAGACTTGCTTCCCTCCGACATGCTTGGCGTTAATATTTTCCATACTCACGAGCGCGACGAAAAAAAGCGCTTTACGTTTAGGCACGGCCCGATTTTTAGCCAAGTCGTATTAGCTGACGAATTAAATAGAGCAAGTCCTAAAACACAGAGCGCGCTGCTAGAGGCCATGGAGGAACGTCAGGTAAGTATCGATGGTGTCACTCATGCGCTGCCTACGCCGTTTTTTGTTATCGCAACGCAAAACCCTAGCTATCAGTCTGGCACTTACCCTCTACCGGAGTCGCAGCTAGACCGTTTCTTTATGCGCATATCACTGGGCTACCCTGCATGGGAAGCCGAAAAGGCTATGCTTATGCAGCAAGACGCTTCAGCGCCTCTCAGCCAAATTCTAAATGAAGCAAACTTACACCAAATGCAAAGTGATGTGTCTGCTATTCATACGAGCGATGCCATTCTGCATTATATTTTGCGACTAGTAAGAGAAAGCCGCGAGAGCGGTGACTATCCTAACGCGCTTTCACCGAGAGCCAGCAGAGCGTTACTTCAAGGTGCCAAAGCATGGGCGTATGTATGTGGTAGAGAATACGTGACGCCTGAAGATGTGCAGGCAGTATTTGTAGCAATTACCGCACACCGATTAAGTTTATCTTCCCACCAAGGTGCTCGGGGGCAACATAACCAAACAGGTGATGGGGTGACACTCAGCCAAAAATTACTTAATAGTATCGATCCATTAGCAGCTTAGTTATGAAGGGTCGCTGGAGTATTACACGTGCGTAAAGTGCCTACTTCTTTATCAAACTACCTCAAACATCGACTACTGAAGTGGCTAGATAAGCGTGTTCCGGCTTCTCAAGAGCATCATCTAGGCTTGAACAGCATTTTTATACTGCCAAGTGGGTTTGGCTGGTCGTTTATTATTTTGTCACTGTGCCTATTTTTACTTGGGACCAACTATCAAAACAACTTAATGTTACTGCTTAGTTACTTGTGCTTAAGCATTATGCTGCTAACGTTATTTTACACTCACCAAAACTTTGCGCGTTTAGCACTTAAAGCTATCCCTCCAAAATCGTTCCACTGCAACCTAGAAGGTGAAATTCACCTTCAGATCATCGCCCATAAAAACACACCGTTGAGAGCCTGCAATGGCGTACTGTCGGTAAAATGGCTAAATGTAGTGCGCGCAGCAGATTCAAACACTCAAACAACAAGTGATATCGACAAATCAGCATTTTTAGAGCGAGTATTTAGTTTTGCCTTAAATAAACCTTCAGGTGCGAATACAGACCAACGACAAGAGCTCAGGGTCCCTTTACAAATACCAAAACGTGGGCAGTTTACTTTGGGGCGATTGACCATTGCCTGCGATTTTCCTCTTGGGCTTTATAAATGCTGGACTCATCTTGATTTTGACCAGCAAGTTATTGTGTATGCTAAGCCTGAAGAAGGTCCTATAACTATCGAGAAGATTGCAAATACAGATGAGTCAGAAAGTGGTAGTGAATTAAGTGACCCAACCAGTAACGAAGACTTTTACTCATTGAAGGATTACGAAGTTGGACAGCCACTTAACCGTGTATCCTGGAAGAATGTGGCCAAAAATGGGAATTGGGTTTCTAAATCTTTTACGTCACTGCAAAGCGACAGCTATTTACTTTCGATGCCGTCGAATACGGATTTAGAAACTGCTGTTTCAGCACTGACTCACGCCATTCTATCTTGGGCAAGTGCGGAACGCGTGTTCGGTGTACAGTACAAAGGGCTTAATATTGCGCCTAACTATGGAACAAATCATGTGCATGAATGCCTTAGCGCACTTGCTTGTTTAGCGCCGGCGAGTAATGCAAACAACAATGCTTCGTCGGTCACTTCAACCACAAACAGCCCCATTTCTTTAGCTTCCAAACGGAAGAAAACGGTAAGGCCTCTAACATGAATACCCCTAATTCTAGCCAGCTTTCGCAGTTGGCAGTTTTAAAAAACGTATTCAACCATTCCCAGTCTGTGGCTGTTCTTCTGCTTTGCACAACTTTCTCCCTAATACTTTCTACGCTTACCTCACCTTTAATGGTATGGGTATTGATGCTTAGCGGGTGTGCTGTGGTTGTGAGAGTTGCAGGCCTTAGCACACTGCATAGTTTACCTACTTCACGTACGGTGAATTTGCTTGCTGTACTTGCCGTATTTGCTTTGTCTTGGTTCGGGTTCTCTGTAGGCCTACTTGATAGCATGATCAATTTGCTGACAATTGCGTGCGCCCTAAAAATTATGCTCGTTGAAAAGAAGCGAGATTTTCACCTACTAATATGTACCTGTTTATTCTTAATAGGCTGCGGCTTTATTTCATCACTAAGCGTATTTACATGGATAGGCTATACGGGAATATTAGCACTACTGCTTATCGCAACGGCTATTTATCATGGCGCAGGTGTTTCAATACCGAAAAGCTTTAAGTTCGTCAGCGTACTTATTGTTCAAGCTTTTCCCATTGCACTACTTTTATTTCTGCTGTTGCCTCAGCTTCCGCCCCTTTGGCAAATGCCCACATCAAAATCCACTGAGACCGGGCTTTCCGATACAGTGACGCCTGGGGATATAGCATCACTTGCAAGTTCATCAGAACTCGCATTCAGTGCGACCTTCAATAGCGAAGAGGAGGTTCCCGCTGCGCCGTTTAGATACTGGCGTGCAATGACACTCGAGCATTTTGATGGAAAAACCTGGTCTATAAGTGACAAACGTAAACAAGCCGAGCAACAGTTAGCTGTCATGGGAAGATCAACGCCTCTACCCATCTTGGCAGAAAAAGAGTCGACTGTTGTGACTGACTATGAATTAATTGTAGAGCCTACTCAACAAAGGTGGCTGTTTGCACTAGAGCCGTCATTGCCTAATAACCTTAAGAACAGTATTACTGTCAGCACGCTATTTGATTACACCTTGCGTGCCGACACGCCAATATCGAGCAAAAAAGCCTTTTATTTACGCTACTTTCCAAACGCACCAATCATTAACGGAATAGGAAACTTTGAAGCGCAACTTAATTTGCAAGTTTCAACAAATGGCAACCCCAAGGCTAGGGCTTGGGGGCAAACACTAGCAAAGCGACATGACAACGTTCAAGCAATGATAAGTGCGATAATGCGTGAATTCAGTAAAGGTGGGTTCCGCTACACGTTGTCCCCAAACGCTATGCCTGTAGATCCAATTGATAGTTTTTTATTTGAACAACGGGCTGGGTTTTGCGCGCATTATGCTGGTGCCATGGTTTACGTGCTACGCGCAGCCGGTGTACCTGCAAGAATGATAACTGGCTATCAAGGTGGGAGTGAGCTGAATGATAACGTACTTCAAGTAAGACAATACGATGCCCACGCATGGGTAGAAGCCTTAGTTGATGGTGTGTGGGTACGTTTCGACCCTACAAGTATAGTGGCGCCATCTCGTCTAACTTTTGGTCTTGAACGCGCACTAGAAGAGCTAGGGGAATCACGTCAAACCACTATTTTGCGCGAAATTGGTAACTCGGCTTTCTTTGCTACCCTGCGAGGCTGGTTTCAACAGCTCGACTATTCTTGGAGCAAATGGGTGCTGGGGTTTGATAATGCGGCGCAAACCAACATGCTTGAAGAGCTATTAGGTTCGCTTACACCGCAGAAGATGCGCATTGTATTTTTATCTGCCATCGGGCTTATTGCGCTTTTATTGGCAATCTATTTTTTTCCTAAAAGAGACAAAGTGCGCCATTCTCCCTCTCATCGCATTTTGCTGAGAGCTATTGCGCAAGTTGAAGCGAAAACAGGAATAAAGAGAGACAATAAAACCTTATCCACCTATTTTGAAGAAGTAAGCGCAGTATTAAATCCCCATGCGGCAAAGGCATTTGAACAATTGTGTAGACAATTTGAGCGCGAGACCTATGGTCAACAGCTCAATCTCAGTAAGGCGGGTATAATGAAAAGCCAGCTCAAAAACCTTAAGCAAGCGCTGCAATGAACAACATTTAAAAAACAAACGCCCAGCAATGAAACGGGTATTTTGAGTTGCACCTTAAACATTCATTCCCCCACCGTTATAGTGCAAGTTTTTGAAACGTCTGTTTTATGTGTGCTTTATTCTCAGCCAAAAAGAACGCTTCAACACACTGTTTTATAAAGCCATTTCAAAAAATTCCCAATATTCATAAGCCGTTGGCACTGTTTTGGCTTCGTACAGAACGATAGTTAAAGTTCGGAGCACAGGCGTTAAAACACAGTATCTACCGACTTTAGTGTACAAAGACGTACGGGCTATCAGAGGTAACCTGTTAGCGATTAACAATACATGAGTTTCGGACAAAGGCGTCCCCAGTTCTTTCTAACGAGAGCGCTGCGGACGCCTTTTTTTGATCTATCAGAGCACACGTAAATAGCTAACTCCCGATCTAACACTGGCAATTATTACTAATAACGACAACGTGAGGTGAAACCATGGCTTATCTTCTCCCCGCTGAGTTTGCGACCAAAATGGTAGATGCAGGCGAAGCAAAGATTTATATGTCTACACGAGATACTCTAATCCGCGCTTATATGGCAGGTGCCATCTTGGCTTTGGCTGCGGTTTTTGCAATAACCATCGCAGTACAAACGGGTGTGTTCTTGCTTGGCGCAGTGTTATTCCCAGTGGGTTTTTGTATGCTCTATCTTATGGGCTTCGATCTATTGACCGGTGTATTTGTGCTTACACCGCTAGCGTGGCTTGCCCAGCGTCCTGGCGTTACACCTAAACAAATTTTACGCAACTGGGGGCTAGTCTTCTTAGGTAACTTTGGCGGTGCACTAACCGTTGCGTTTATGATGTCGTTTATCTTTACCATGGGATATAACGTTGACGGTGGTGCAATTGCAACTAAAGTCGCCAGCATCGGCGAAGCACGTACTTTGGGCTATGCAGAACACGGTGTAGCAGGCTGGATCACTATATTCATTCGCGGCATGCTGTGTAACTGGATGGTGTCATTAGGCGTAGTGGGCGCAATGATCTCAACTCATGTAAGCGGAAAAGTGCTGGCTATGTGGATGCCTATCATGCTGTTCTTCTTTATGGGCTTTGAACACTCAGTGGTTAACATGTTCCTTTTCCCATTTGGTCTTATTATGGGCGGTGATTTCTCAGTTATGGATTATTTCATCTGGAATGAAATTCCAACTGCGCTGGGTAACCTAGTAGGCGGTTTAGCCTTTACTGGCCTTACGTTATACACCACCCACGTGAAGACATTGCCAAAGCGTACAATCCCTGTTGATAAAGCAGCGGCATCTCAAACGCTCCCCATTTAATCAGAGCTTTGATTTTAGTGCCATCACGACGCAAACCGTAGAGGTACGTTGTGGTGGCACTTTCCTTCCCTTCGCATGAAAGTGAATGTTTAAGTCGATGTCACATAATTAGGTGAGAAGCTACGAAACATGAATCAGCACGCTGCGCTTAATACACCAACCTATCCACTAACTAGCAAATTAAGTGTCAGTGCTTTTTCCACCCGCGGTGTTAAAGAAATAAACCAAGATGCTTATGCCTATCATATTGCTTCCAACGAACTAAACCCAAGTCATATCTTTGTTATTGCTGATGGCGTGAGCAGTAGCACGGTAAGTCAGGTTGCTAGTGATTTTGCTACCAGTGAGTTTGTTAAACTTTTTAATATAGCGCCTGAACAATGGCCCGTTAAAACACGTGCCGAAACCATTATTAAAGAACTGAATGCACGGCTTTATACCCGAACGCAGAGAAGCCCTTTTTGCTACACCCCAGAGAAAGGGTACGTTTGTACGCTTTCAGTTGCTATTTTAACGGGTACTCACCTAGACGTATTTCATGTGGGAGATTGCCAAGTCCAGCTTGTTTCTAAGGGTGCCCAAAAGCCCGTTTTGCTTACTCAGCCTCATCGTCACGTGTCTGATAGTGCCCCGTCACAAACCTACCTTTCCAACGCATTAGGCGTAAAAGCGAGTATCGACATTGACCATACTTCATTAACCTTGAGTACATCGAGCACTATTGCGATAAGTTCTGACGGCGTGTATGAGTTCGTTGAACTGCCAGCCATACTCAATAAAATAAATAACACCCACACGCTACCAGAAAACCAAGCCGCTTTGGTGACTCACGAGGCGTTCAATAACGGAAGCGATGATAACCTCACCCTAATGCTTGCTAAGTTTCAAATAAGTCATAGAAGTGTAAGTCATGAATGTGAACGACAGGATCAATTGAGCGACACCGAATTATTCGCTGCAAAGCCTACTCTAGCTGAACTTAAGACCGGCGATATGATTGACGGCATCGCACTAGAACGACAATTCTACTGCTCTGCGCGTAGCCACGTTTTCGTCGCTTCGTGTCCAGCTTCAGCAGGAATTGATGTAAATAGTCCAATAGTAGTTAAAACCCCTGCCACCGATTTTACTCAGACATCAGAAATGCTTAACGCTTTCCTTATCGAGAGTTGGTTTTTAAGACGCATTAACTCAGCGCATATTGTTAAAAGTATTACGCTTGCAGACTTAGGACTGCCACATGCGCCTACGGCGTTTTACAGCATAAGTGACTATGTAAAAGGGCAAACGCTAGCGCAATGGTCAGTTGATAATCCTACGCCGTCACTGGAGCAAATTAGGGATATCATCGAGCAGGTTGGAAAAGGCTTACAAGCAATGCACCGTCAGGGCATTCTTCACAGAGATATACGCCCCGACAATATTATCATTAGCGAACAGGGATACTGTACTATTATAGACTTGGGTTCTGCAGCCTTAGTCGATGCGCCTAGCCTGTACAGCGACGCAACTATTCCTGGCGCAGCACTGTTCGCGGCACCGGAATATTTTTTAGGAAATATAGGCACCGAGCGCTCGGATTTGTTTTCCTTGGCCGTGCTTACCTATTACCTTTTGTGTGGGCGATATCCCTATCGTACTAAGCTTGCCCACTGCCGAACTTACGCCGAACAGAAGAAATTAAAATACGAAACCGCGTTAGATCCTAAAAGGCCAATACCATCCTGGGTTGATAGCGCCCTTAAACGGGCTTTACATGTAAACCCTGACAAGCGCTTCTCAACACTATCTGAGTTTACTTATTCACTTCGCTACCCGAATCCTTCACAGCACCAGGCTTATGAGCCTTTAATAAAACGCCATCCCCTTTTTGTATATAAGGTATTAATACTCTGCCTTATTTTAACCAATCTAGTAACGCTCATTTTGTTTAATTAACCCGTTGAGGAAATACTAATGATCACATCAAGAACACAAGTTACCGACATGATCCAATCAGCCAAAATTCTAAAAGGCATAAAGTGGAGTCAAATTGCCGAAGTTGTTGGCCAGTCAAAAGAATGGAGTACTGCCGCCTGCTTAGGTCAAATGGCCATGACAAAACAGCAAGCAGAAGCAGTAGGCGAATTACTTGAACTTTCAGATGAAGCCATTGCTTGGCTTCAGATAGTACCTTATAAAGGCTCGTTACCTACAGAAGTGCCTACCGACCCACTTATTTATCGCTGGTATGAACTGGTAAATGTGTATGGCACTACCTTAAAAGAACTTATTCATGAAGAGTTTGGCGACGGTATTATGAGCGCTATCGATTTCTCTATGGATTTACAGCGTGAGAACGATCCTAAAGGCGACCGCGTTAGCGTAGTTATGTCAGGGAAGTTTCTGCCGTATAAGATGTACTAAAGCCATGTACTAAAGCACTGTGCTTTAGACATAAAAAAGCCGGTCGAATGACCGGCTTTTATGTATTTTTTGAAGCGTTAGCTAACACAAGCTAGCTAACGTTGGCAAAGGCTAATTACTTAGCGTCTTTACGTGCTTTCGCTTCTTCAATTACTTTGTCAGCTACGTTCTGAGGACATGCTGAGTAGTGGCTGAATTCCATAGAGAACTGACCACGACCAGATGTAATAGTACGTAGGTGACCAATGTAACCAAACATCTCAGATAGAGGTACGTCAGCCTTGATGCGAACGCCAGTAGCGCCAGCTTCTTGGTCTTTAATCATACCACGACGACGGTTAAGGTCACCGATTACGTCACCAACGTTGTCTTCTGGGCTGAATACGTCAACTTTCATCACAGGCTCAAGAATTTGAGGACCTGCTTTTGGCATTGACTGACGGAATGCACCTTTAGCTGCAATTTCGAACGCGATTGCTGATGAGTCAACTGCGTGGAAACCACCGTCGTATAGCTCAACTTCAACGTCTAGTACTGGGTAACCAGCTAGAGGACCTACTTCCATCATACCTGCGAAACCTTTTTCGATTGCAGGGAAGAATTCTTTAGGTACGTTACCGCCCACAACAGTAGATGTGAACTTGAAGCCAGAGTTAGTTTCGCCTGGCTTGATGCGGTAATCAATCTTACCGAACTGACCAGAACCACCAGACTGCTTCTTGTGCGTGTAGCTGTCTTCAACAGGTAGCGTGATAGTTTCACGGTATGCAACCTGCGGCTGACCAACTTCTAGCTCAACGCCGTAAGTACGCTTCAAGATGTCTACTTTGATGTCAAGGTGAAGTTCACCCATACCTTTAAGGATGGTTTCGCCTGAATCTTCGTCAGTTTCAACTTGGAAAGATGGATCTTCTGCTACTAGTTTACCGATAGCGATAGACATCTTTTCGTTAGCGCCTTTGTCTTTTGGCTTAACAGCAATCGAGATTACTGGCTCAGGGAAGATCATTGGCTCTAATGTACAAGCGTTCTTAGGATCACAAAGCGTGTGACCAGTTTGAACGTTCTTCATACCTACAACAGCTAGGATGTCACCTGCTTGTGCTGAAGTAAGCTCAGTACGCTCATCAGCGTGCATCTCAACCATACGGCCGATACGCTCAGTCTTACCAGTAGCACTGTTAAGGATAGTGTCACCCTTGTTAAGTACACCAGAGTAGATACGGATAAACGTAAGGGCACCGAAGCGGTCGTCCATGATTTTGAACGCAAGCGCACGGAAAGGCTCGTCAACAGATACTGTTGCTACTTCACCAGTAGGTTCACCAGTCTCTTCGTCTGTAAGAGGCTGTGGGTCTACTTCTGTTGGAGAAGGTAGGAAATCGATAACCGCGTCAAGAACTAGCTGAATACCTTTGTTCTTGAATGCAGAACCACAGTATGTTGGGAAGAACGCTAGGTCACGAGTACCTTTACGGATACAACGTTTGATGTCTTCTAGAGACGGCTCTTCGCCATCCATGTAAGCCATCATTAGGTCGTCGTCTTGCTCAACAGCAGTTTCGATTAGTTGCTCACGGTATTCGTTAGCTTTCTCAACCATATCTTCTGGGATATCTACTACTTCGTAGTTTTCAGGAAGACCTGTGTCATCCCAGATGTACGCTTTCATGTCTAGAAGGTTTACAACACCTGTAAACTCGTCTTCGATACCGATTGGAAGTGTCATTACTAGTGGGTTAGCAGCAAGTACTTTCTTAACTTGGCCAACAACACGGTAGAAGTCTGCACCCATACGGTCTAGCTTGTTAACGAAAATACAGCGTGCAACGCCAGATTCGTTAGCATAACGCCAGTTAGTTTCTGACTGAGGCTCAACACCGCCAGAACCACAGAATACACCGATACCGCCGTCTAGTACTTTAAGTGAACGATATACTTCAACTGTAAAGTCAACGTGTCCCGGAGTATCGATGATGTTCATGCGATGATCTTTCCAGAAACAGGTTGTTGCCGCTGACTGGATGGTAATACCACGCTCAGCTTCCTGCTCCATGAAGTCAGTTGTTGATTCACCATCGTGAACCTCACCAGTTTTATGGATTTTACCAGTAAGCTTCAAGATACGTTCTGTTGTGGTAGTTTTACCCGCGTCTACGTGGGCGAAAATACCAATGTTTCTGTATAAAGATAAGTCTGACATTAGTTCACTTTCATTGGTTCAGAGTAAAAAAACGGCTGGATTATAAAGGATTTCTATACCAGATTTACACCTTTTTTAGCATAAACCTCAAATTCGCTTATCAAAATCCGCGCCAGCATCAATTCTTTTCTATAAGTATCAACAACTTAATATGTTATGACACTTTTTTGAAAAATAACAAAATCACACCTCATCAGCTGAAGTGCGAACAATTGTTACTGTAACTTCATCTCTGTCGTGGTAGAGATGCCTAACCTTAACCGCGAATGCATCATCTAAGGCATTTAAACGGCTATTTAGCAACGCCATGGCTTCGACTACAGTTTCATAGCGTTGTTTCATAGGTAGCTTTAAGTTAAAAATGGCGTGAGTTGCCCAGTGCTTAACCAGCCAATCACCCATCAATTTCGCTACTCTATCGGGTTGCTCTATCATATCACAGACAAGCAGATCGACGCGACCAAATTGTGGTCGATAAGTAAACCCGTCTGCTGCGTGATGTTCAACCAACCCGGTACTCATTAAACTATCGGCTACAAGTCCATTATCGATAGCTTCTACATACATGCCGCGTTTCACCAGTTGATAGGTCCAACCACCAGGGCACGCGCCTAAGTCAACCGCACGACCACCGGTTCGAAGTACTTTCGTTTGCTGAGTGTCGCTCAGCATGTTTACAAGTGCATCTTCGAGTTTAAGCGTAGACCGGCTAGGCGCATCACTAGGAAATTTCAATCGGCAGATACCCAAGTGATCACGACTGGCGTGGCTAGGTAATGTATAGCCAATATGACAAATTTCAAATGACTCAAAGAAAATATGTAACTTAGGTTTACCTAAATTTTCTTTTGCAGTGAGCCATCCTGCCTTCCTTAACGCTTGGCGAAGGGGTACGGTAAATTTACGGCAAAACTTAGCGAGGGTCTTCCCATCCTCGGTATCAGGGTACTCCACGTCGATGGCACCAAATATAGAGAACGGCTTTTCTACTTCTTCTAGTGCTTCGAGTACTTGCCCCACTCTATCTTCTTTTTCTATCTCAGTAAGAGTGGCGAAAACAGCCACCAGCTGACGAGGAAAAATACTGTCGTGAACAGCAAACTGGGTAATGGTTTGCTCTAGCTGCGCGGCATCATATAAGTGATAAAGTACAAAGCCACTGTTCTTCTTTGACACTGGGTAGCCATAACATTGGGCTTCACCGTAACGCGATGTAAGTTCGTTGGCCGTATCGTTTTCATAACCAGGTCGGCAATAACCTAAAATGCTAGTGTTAGACATTACCTGCCTCCGGCGTATGGTGACTTTTGTTCTGTTCGTCTTGGTGATGCTTGGTTAAATTATGGCCTTTTACCAATCCAATCACTAACAACACCCAGCCGATAATAAAGAACATGCCCCCTAACGGCGTTATAGGTCCAAACCACTTTATACCGCTCATTCCTAGCGCATATAAACTTCCACTAAACAACACAGTTCCGGTAACAAAACAAAATGCTACCCGATTAGCCCATGCTGATGAGACAACGCCTGACAGCGCAGGCAAAAGCAGTAAGGCTAATGCGTGATACATTTGATAACGCACACCAATTTCAAAAGTATTGAGCTGCTGTGCTGTTAACACGCTTTTTAAACCGTGAGCACCAAACGCACCTAGCACCACAGAAAGGCCCGCTAGCAAAGCGCCTGCAATAAGATAAGGTTTAGCAACAGTAGCTAACCCAAGTTTTTCAGTTTTCATTAAATTAATCGTTCGCTCTGATTTCTGACTAACCATTAGTTATTTAAAACGGTTTCAATAAAAGACGCCGTAAGCGAGGCAGCTTTTAAAATATGTTCTTGCTGTGTTTTACCACTTGCTTTTCGAGGCTTAAAACTATGATCGCCGTCTTCTAAGTAGGCGCATTCAATGTTGGAAGAAAATACGCTGCGCTTTATGTAATCTTCTACTTCGCTTTTCGTACCAAAGGTATCTCGTTCACCCTGAATAATAAGCAAAGGCTTTGACGCCGTTTGCAGATGTTCGGTACGCGTTTTTTCTGGCTTTCCCGGTGGGTGGAACGGGTAACCCAGCGCTATCGCGCCTTTTACGTTGCTTATACGTTCATACACCATGGTGGCCATACGCCCACCCATGGACTTTCCGCCGATGAACACGGGCAAATTGTGAAGAGCCTTATTATCTTTGCTGCAGGTTTCAATCACCGACGTAAAATGTGACATAAGTTTATCCGCTTTATCGGGAGGCCTGCGCTTACCGATAGCTTTTATGGTTTGCATGTAAGGGAAATTGAAGAGCACCGTAGATATGTTTTGAGCAACAAGTTCGTTTGCCATGTCTTGCATGAATTCATGCTCTTTACCGGCACCAGCGCCGTGCCCAAGTATTAAGCATGCAACGGGTGATTTGGCAGCGTGCACTTCCATATCGAAAACAACGTCATTTGCACACGTTTGTGTATTGGTTTGCGTATTACTTTCTTTTAATTTAGCCATACTACAACAAATCCTCTTGCTCAGCTTCAACCAGCGCTAAGATCCAGTCTCTAAATGCTGCAATCTTTCCTAATTCAGCCTGTGACTCTTCACATACTAGATAAAACGCATCGCGACTCTCTACCCGTTCTTCAAACGGCATAACTAGCCTTCCCGCTTCAATTTCTGGCCTAGCAAGTACTGTGTTACCCAAGGCAATGCCTTGACCGAGTGCCGCTGCCTGTAAAACTAGCATGGAGTGACTGAACACCGGGCCTTGGTTAACGTTTACGCCAATTACACCCACGTGCTTCAACCAATTTTTCCACGCAGTACGGCTTAAGTCGTGAAGCAACACATGGTGTCGTAAGTCAGACAGGCTGGATAACGGTTTAGGGCCTTGAAAAAGCATTGGAGAGCAAAGCGGTGTTAGAAACTCTCGATGTAACTGGTCGGCCTGTAGGCCTGCCCAGCGGCCTTTGCCGTAATATATGGCAACGTCTACATCGTCCTCTAAAAAGCCTTCGTCGAAATCTACGGCTTTTATGCGTACATCAATGTCTGGATGGGCCAAGCTAAATTTATGAATACGGGGCACCAGCCATTGGCTAGCGAAACTCGGTGGCATAGCTACCGTGATAGCACCTTTACTGCCCTTCGCAAGTAGCCTTTCTGTCGCGTCTTGTAAGTTTTTGAAGATATCTTTTAACTCCAAGAAATACGCCTGCCCTTCTTCGGTAAGAAGCAGAGTTCTATTTCTACGAAGAAATAACTTCATGGATAAGAAATCTTCAAGCGCTTTTATTTGATGACTCACCGCTGCTTGGGTCACAAAAAGTTCATCAGCAGCCTTTGTAAAGCTCAAATGGCGTGCTGCCGCTTCAAACGATTTAAGGGCATTAAGAGGGGGTAAACGTCGGTGCATAGTTAGTTTTAAATCCAGTGTGACCGAAGCATGACAAATTCATTAGTTTTTCTAATGACAACCCATACTTTTACTCGTTTTATTTTTCACCACCCGCTGATTATAATTTACCCGAAATTAAGAAAGTGCATTTAATTTCAGTATATTATGATGACCAAATGTTAAACATTTTAACATTCATCAACAATTTTTTAATTATTTTTATTAGGTGTGAAAATGAAAAAATTACTTTTAGCTAGCGTTTCTGTAATGGCTTTCGCAAGCGCTGCTGCAAATGCTAACGCACAACCAGAAAAGATCAATCTACAATCGTTAATCAACACGGCAATGACAAGCGTAAAAATGGCTGAAGTATTGCCAGAAAACGATGCTCACATTGTTGTTAAAAAGCAATCAAAAGCGATTTTAGCTGAAGAGATCCAAGTTCAGCTACATAAAAACTTATTAGCAATGGCAAAAGGTGAAGAGCGCGTAAACGTTTCTGAAGCGGAATAAGCAACTCACACACCTGATACGCATGCCGGTGCTTGCACCGGCATACGCCATCAATATCAGCTTAGGTATTACTTGTATCTAACGCGTCAAAACCTTTCACTAGCTCGTCTAACGCTTTCATTTGCTGCAAATATGGCTCTAATTTCGCTAGCGGCAGCGCACAAGGTCCGTCACACAAAGCTTCATCAGGGTTAGGGTGTGCCTCAATGAACAAGCCCGCTAAGCCCAACGCCATACCGCTTCTTGCTAATTGAGCCGCTTGCGCTCGTCGGCCATCAGCAGAGGTAGCACGACCACCGGGCATCTGTAGTGCGTGAGTCGCATCAAATATGACCGGCGCATATTCTTTCATTGCGTCCATACCCAGCATATCTACTACTAGGTTGTTGTAGCCAAAGCAACTGCCGCGCTCGCAGAGAATGACGTTGTCGTTACCCGCTTCACCTAGCTTTCCGATAATATGACGCATTTCATGTGGTGCTAAGAACTGAGGTTTCTTTACGTTAATTACGGCACCCGTTTTAGCCATTGCAACAACAAGGTCGGTTTGTCGCGCTAAAAAGGCAGGCAACTGAATCACATCAACGACTTCTGCCACAGGCGCCGCTTGATGCGGTTCGTGCACATCGGTGATAAGTGGAACGTTAAAGGTCGACTTAATTTCTTCAAAAATACGCAGCCCTTCTTCCATGCCAGGCCCACGGTAAGAAGTCACCGATGAACGGTTCGCTTTATCAAACGAGGCTTTAAAAACGTACGGAATATTGAGCTTTTGCGTTACTTCAACATAGTGTTCAGCAATACGCATCGCAAGGTCACGAGACTCAAGTACGTTCATTCCACCGAACAGAACGAAAGGCAAGTGATTGGCAACCTCGACGTTACCTACATTAATAATCTGTTGAGATTCAGACATTATTTATTTCCAATTAAATCTTAAAAAAGAGGTTGTTTGGTTACAGCAACCATTGCCGTCGCCATAAGCACAACGAGTGCTGCTGCGAAAAAACTCCATTTGCTTAACGTTGTTTTGGCTTTTTTCAATGCAAATAATCCAAACACGATGTACAACACTACACCGATAACTTTGAATGTAAGCCAGGCATTAACAAAAGGATATTGAGATAAAATGAAGCATAACCAAATTGCACTGGCTAACAGCACAGTATCGATGATGTGAGGGAGAATTTTAACCCATTTTTTGCTGAGTGCTGTAGCGTCGAATTGACTCCATATAAAACGAAAGACAAAAAATAAAATGCTTAAGCCTACCGCCGTTAAATGTAGGTGTTTTGCCATCATGTACATAGTGTTTTCCTATTCTTATTAGATAATAAGGCTGCTTCTCGTTACTTTAACACATGAGCTAACTAGCAAGCTTCACAACTCAACGCCTTTTTAGCTGTGCTTTAGCAAAATGAATTTCAATAACCTAAATATACTTGCTTTGAATTCAAAAAAAACAGGTGCCTTTTAGCACCTGTTTTCTTTCAATTTTTCTTGCGCCTAGGCACTTATTGTAACGCATAACTCATCGTAAATAACTGGGCAACGCGTTATTACTTTGCGTCAGGGAATTGAGCTTGAATTGCTAAAAAGGCTGGAAGGTCGTTTAGCAAACATTGGACTAAATACGGATCGAAGTGCTTACCACTTTCCTCTTTTAGTACCGTTTCAACCTTGTCAACTGTCCATGCTGGCTTGTAGGGCCGTTCGTTTAGTAGCGCATCAAATACATCAACCAAGGTCGCGATACGGCTTTTTATATCAATTTCTTGGCCTTTAAGCCCATCGGGATACCCTTTTCCATCCCAGCGCTCGTGGTGTTGCTTCGCTAACATTGCTGCAAGCTGGATTGTGGGCCGGCTTGAATCTCGCAAAATTTGATATCCAAATTCAGCGTGCTGACGTATTTTGAACACTTCTTCTTCAGTTAACGGTGTCGTTTTGTGCAAAATAGACTTTGGCACTATAGACGTACCAATATCATGGAGTGGCACGGCAAGACGCAGTGCGTGAGTATCTTGCTCGACTAGCCCGACTTTCTTCGCCAACAGTTGCGCCATTTCAACCATTCTTGTGAGGTTATTTGACGCATTTGACTCATGCTCTAATGCGCGGCCTAAGCGCTCAATAATTTCCTTTTGCGTCGCTTCAACATCAACGGTTTTAAGAACATTGTCAAAAGCCAGCTGAACGCTGTCTGAAAAGCGCTTTACCAGATGACGATCATTGTCCCCTATTCGCCTTGGTAATCCAGACAAATACAAGAGTGCACCATTGTGACTTTTACTATTACAATAAGCCACAACGTGATCTTCTGCATAAACGATCTGCTTTTCGCGCATCGCTTGCGAACAAAGTGCATATTCTTGTGCACTAATAGCATCTTTTAACGGTACACCTTCTTTACTGGCATATTCGCCATTACCAGCAAAAACATATAATTCGTCGTCACCCAGCGTGTTGTTGTTGGTATTAATAGTGCGCGATGTCGTTGCTACCGCAGTAGTAATATAAGCAGCGTCCTTTGAACAGCCCAAAATAGATGCAAGCTGTTGAATAATGCCCTGCATGAATTTTTCGAGGGAACGTGAAGAAAATAAATCTACAGACGCGTCTATGATTTTTTCGAGGCCGCGTCTATTTTCTTCAATAACGATAATATCTCGATATGAACGAAGCGCAGCGATGATAACAGTAAAAAGTTTTTGCGCGGTCAGTTCGGTTTTCGACTTGTAGTCATTGATGTCGTAATTAATGATGACATCTTTTTCTGGGGCTTGGCCTGGTTGTCCGGTACGCAAGATAATACGTGTGAAATGATTGTCTAATTCGTTACGGACATAGTCGGCCACTTTAAGACCGGCGTCGTCGGTTTCCATAACAACGTCAAGTAACACAACGGCGATATCATCATGGGTTTTAAAAATGGCCTTCGCTTCTTCGCCGCTATAGGCACTAACAAACTCAAGGGTTTTACCATTTAAACTAAAGTCATTTAACGCCAGCTTGGTAACAGCGTGTACTTCGGGTTCATCATCAACAATGAGTACTTTCCAGCTACCCAGATCATCTACTTCATTTTCATCGTCGTCTTCTGCGAAAAGAAAGTCATCATTCATCTGGTACATCCTGTAGTGTAAGAGATTGTTTAATCTAGCGCTTTTTTAGGTCTTGTAACCACTCAACAGATACTAATGTAAAACAAAATATTAGCAAGTTTGCAATTAAATTTTGATAACTACAGGAAAGATAACTTCTTTGGAGGTTGAAAACTACTGCCACTGTCCTAGCGTTACACGGTCATTGTCTCCGTAGTCTTTAATCGTTTTGACGTCTACAAATCCCGCATCAGCGAGCAAAGCGTTAACCGCAGCCCCTTGGTCAAAGCCGTGTTCGAATGCAAGTAAGGCTCCTTTATTGAGATATTGCGGCGCGCTATTAATGATGTGTTTTATGTCGTCTAGGCCGTCAGTGCCCGAGGTTAATGCTGTTTTAGGTTCAAAACGCACATCGCCCTCATTAAGGTATGGACTGGATTCTTCTATATAAGGTGGGTTTGAAACAATAATGTCGAAGGTTTGACCTGCCAGCGCACTAAACCAATCACTTTGCACAAAGCGGGCATTGGTTAAGTCGTTAGCTTGTGCGTTACGAGTTGCAAGTTTTACCGCTCCATGGTGGAAGTCCACACCAGTAACTGACGCTTCAGGTAATTCGCTAGCTAATGCCAAAGCTATAGCGCCAGTGCCCGTTCCTAAGTCGCAAATTGATGAAGGGTGAGATAGGTGGTCACTGGCCCAGTTAAGCACCTGCTCAACTAACACTTCTGTATCGGGGCGCGGTATTAAAGTATCAGGTGAGGTAAATAGTGACAGGGTCCAGAAATCGCGCTTGCCGATAATATAAGCAACAGGCTCACCCCGCCTTCTTTTTGCCACTGCAGCTGCAAACTGGGTCTGCTCTGTGTCATCCAGGGTTTTATCTGGCCATGTGAACAAATAGGTTTGAGACTTACCTAGAATGTTCGCCAACATGACCTTTGCATCAACAGAGGGTGACTCCCCACCCTCTAGTTGCTCAGCAGCCCATGCTAAGGCGTTGTCTATGCGCATTGTTTTTCTATAACAGTTTATTTGACAAGACAGCGTTATTCGTCAGAAAGCGAGGCTAACAAGTCAGCCTGATGTTCTTGCAAAATTGGGTCGATAAGCTGCTTAAGATCACCTTCCACAACTTCGTCTAAACGATAAATAGTCAGGTTGATACGGTGGTCGGTTACACGTCCCTGCGGGAAGTTATAAGTACGAATTCGCTCAGAGCGGTCGCCACTACCAACTAGGCTCTTACGGGTAGACGCCTCTTCAGCTGCACGCTTTTCTTCCTCAATCTGATTTAAGCGCGCTTGAAGTACAGACATCGCTTTCGCACGGTTTTTGTGCTGTGAACGCTCGTCCTGACATTCCACTACCAAGCCTGTTGGCAAGTGAGTAATACGAATAGCCGAGTCGGTTTTGTTAACGTGCTGACCACCCGCACCCGATGCACGGAAGGTATCGATGCGAAGCTCTGCAGGATTAATTTCAATTGCCTGCGACTCTGGAATTTCTGGTAATACCGCCACGGTACATGCCGAGGTATGGATACGGCCTTGTGATTCGGTTTCTGGTACACGCTGTACGCGGTGACCACCCGACTCGAACTTGAGCACACCATAAACGCCGTCACCACTAACGTTAGCAACCACCTCTTTATAGCCACCGTGTTCACTTTCGTTGGCGTTAACCAACTCTACACGCCAGCCACGACTTTCGGCATAACGGCTGTACATGCGGAACAAATCACCTGCGAATATCGCCGCTTCGTCGCCGCCCGCTCCTGCGCGAATTTCTAAGAAGCAGTTGTTATCATCGTTAGGATCTTTAGGCAGAAGTAAAACCTGGAGCTCAGTTTCAAGGCGCTCAATTTCTGCCTTCGCTTCTTTCATTTCTTCTTGTGCCATTTCACGCATTTCAGCATCGTCTTCGTTCAGCATTTCTTGTGCTGAACTTAAGTTTTCTTGTGCTTGCTGATAGGCATTAAACCCAGCGACTACATCTTCTAGTTGGCTGAACTCTTTTGACAAGTTGCGAAACTTATCCTGATCGCCGATAACTTCAGGGTCACCGAGTAACGCCTGAACTTCTTCGAAACGCTCGACTAAGTGTTCGAGTTTCCTAACTACCGACTCTTTCATATGCTTCTTATTACCTTATTTATTATTGTCTGACGAAAAGTCAGATAAATCTAATGCTTGCCCCATCCAACGGCTTAACGCCGGGTCATCGTGCATGGCAGCCTCGCGTAACGCTAGGGTCGTTGAGTGCAACAACGTATTAGTTAGCTTATACGCCATTTCTTCTAATACCGTTTCGGCATTTTTACCTTCCGCTAATTGCGCTTTGGCTTTTTCCACAATATCGTCACGCTGTGCCATGCCTTTTTGGCGATACTGTCTTACTAAATCTATGGATTGCTGCGACTGTTTCCATATCATGTAGTCGCCAGCTTGCTTGTCGATAAGCTTTTCAGCTTCTTTAGCTGCTTGCTCGCGGTTTTCTAAATTCTTTTGAACAATATGCTGTAAATCATCGACAGTATAAAGATAGGCATCACCTAACTCGTTAACCTCTGACTCTATATCACGCGGCACCGCCAAATCGACCAAAAACATTGGCATGTTTTTACGCTGCTTAAGGGCTTTCTCAACCATGCCCTTACCAATTAAAGGTAGCTGACTCGCGGTAGAGCTTATCACGATATCAAAGTCTTTTAAGTGCTCGGGCACTTGCGACAGAGTGAATACACTGGCATCCAATGTTTCGGCTAAAGCCTTTGCGCGGGCTACGGTTCTATTCGCCACCGCCAAACAGCTCACGCCCTGCTCTTTCAAATGTTGAGCAACTAGCTCAATGGTTTCGCCAGCTCCCACTAGTAACACTGAACGTTTTGGTAGTTCAGCAAATATATGTTTTGCCAGCTGAACGGCTGCATAAGCCACGCTTACCGCGTTTGCACCTATATCTGTTTCACTGCGAACTCGCTTCGCCACTGAAAACGTATGTTGGAACAGCTTATCAAACTCGCTGCTCACCATACCTGAGTGTTTTGCATCACCAAACGCCTGCTTCACCTGACCCAAGATTTGAGGCTCACCTAAAATCAGTGAATCAAGCCCGCTGGCTACGCGCATTATATGCTTTACCGCTTCATCTTGCGCGAGCACATAGCTGTTACTGGCAATCTCTTCTACATCTAAATGATGGAAGTCACTTAACCATTGTAGAAGCTTTTGGCCCGTATCGTCTTGAGTATTTACGTAAAGTTCAGTGCGGTTACACGTCGATACAATCACAGACTCATCTACGCCTTCCAGCTTTTTTAAACTCGTAAGCGCTTCCACCAGCGAGTCTGGTGTAAAGGCCACTTTTTCACGAAGTGCTACTGGTGCTGTTTTGTGGTTAATACCGAGGGCGAGTAAAGTCATTAAAATCTGTGCTGGCAACGTCGGAGCGGCATTGTACGAAAAACCCAAAATGATTGAAAGTGTTGGTGAAACTGTGTTCCCATAATGTAACAACTAAATGTGTTTTATTTTTAAACAGGTAACGCGCTTTGATGATTCGCTTAATTTCCCTACTGTTGACCTTTTGCTTTATATTGAGTGCGTGTACAACTGCTCCCAAAGGCCCAAAAAACGCGGTAAACCTCACGGCGCAACTCGAAAAAGTCGCAGAAGTACATCAATGGCAAATGCGCGGAAAAATTGCCTTTCGCCAAGGAAAGGAAGCGGCCAGCCTTAATTTAGTCTGGAAAAACGATTCCGGTGATTTTGATTTTCGATTAACCAATTTTTTAGGGGTAAGTCTGGTTAACCTTAATGCTACCCAGCGGCAGTCAGTATTAGAAGCGGATGGCGAAACATACGTTGATGCCCTACCGGAACCACTTATTTATCAGATTACGGGAATGGTAATTCCGGTTAAACCACTGTTGTCTTGGGTAAAAGGCTTACCGCTGGACGGTGACAAATTCACCCTAACTGAAAAAGGGTTAGTTAATACCCTAGAGAGCTATTGCCAAGGTTGCCGCAATTGGCAAGTCGCTTATGGCAACTACGGTAGTGTTGAGCTAGATGATGGTACATCTGTATGGTTGCCTCACAGCATAACGCTTACTCAAAACGAAACGCCGGAAATGCCTCAAACTCAGCTTAAAATTAAAATTTATCAGTGGACTCTGTAGTGAACGCATCTGTTTCTAAACAAAAAGATTGGTGGCCTTCTCCCGCCAAACTAAATCTTTTCTTACATATTCTTGGCCGCTACGACAACGGCTATCACCAGCTTCAAAGCCTTTTTCAAATGCTGGATTATGGCGATGCGCTCGCCTTTGACATAAGCACAGGCGATACAAGTATTCGCATGGAAACACCACTGGATGGCGTACCAGACGATGACAATTTAATTGTAAAAGCAGCACGACTGTTGGCAACAAAAACAGAATGTAATAAAGGTGCCGTTATTTCGCTAGACAAGCGCCTTCCTTTGGGTGGAGGCATTGGTGGAGGCTCATCTAATGCAGCAACAACCCTAGTTGCGCTTAATCATTTATGGAACACGGGGCTAAGTGAAGATGAACTGGCTGAACTCGGGCTAGCTTTAGGCGCTGATGTACCTATTTTTGTGCGAGGTCTAACGGCATTTGCAGGAGGCGTTGGAGAAGACATAACGCCGGCTCCCCAAAAAGAACAGTATTTTCTTGTAGCGAACCCAAATGTTCATGTCAGCACAGCCGAAGTGTTCACCTCGCCCGATTTGCCCAGAAATACACCAGCGATACGTTGGAAAGACTATAAATTTGAAAAAACTTGGAATGATTGTCAGCAATTAGTCGCTAATCGCTATCCTGAAGTTGCAAAATTATTACAGTGGTTGGTACACTACGCACCGTCGCGAATGACGGGCACAGGTGCTTGCGTATTTGCCACTTTTTCTGACTACACTTTAGCCGAACAAGTTAGGGCTCAAATGCCTGAAGCTTGGCAGAGTTTTGTCGCAAAAGGTGTGAATCGCTCACCACTATTAGACAAATTAGAACAACAAAGATAGCGTGTACGCCACATCGGACAAGAACTTAAAAATTGGGGTATAGCCAAGTTGGTAAGGCAGCGGGTTTTGATCCCGCCATTCGTAGGTTCGAGTCCTGCTACCCCAGCCAAACCTCTTTTATCAACGCACTGAGGAACCACTTGTGCCAGATATGAAGCTCTTTGCAGGTAATGCCGTACCAGAACTTGCCCAGAAAGTTGCCGATCGCCTCTACACCAAACTTGGAAATGCCAAAGTTGGCCGTTTCAGTGACGGTGAAATCAGCGTAGAAATTCATGAAAACGTCCGTGGCTCGGACGTTTTTATTATCCAGTCTACGTGTGCACCTACTAACGATAACCTTATGGAACTTATTGTGATGATCGACGCACTACGTCGCGCATCAGCTGGTCGTATTACAGCAGTAATTCCTTACTTTGGTTATGCACGCCAAGACCGTCGTGTTCGTTCAGCTAGGGTGCCAATTACTGCGAAAGTAGTGGCTGACTTCCTGTCTAACGTTGGTGTTGACCGCGTACTTACTATCGACCTACACGCCGAACAGATTCAAGGTTTCTTTGATGTTCCGGTGGATAACGCATTCGGTACCCCTATCCTTCTTGCTGACATGGTAAGACGTGACTTTGCCGACCCTGTTGTCGTTTCTCCTGACATTGGCGGTGTTGTTCGTGCACGTGCTACTGCGAAACTACTTAACGACACTGACCTTGCCATTATCGATAAACGTCGCCCTAAAGCGAATGTGGCTCAGGTAATGAACATTATTGGTGACGTTAAAGATAGAGACTGCATCATCGTTGATGACATGATTGATACAGGCGGTACGCTTGCAAAAGCAGCAGAAGCGCTTAAAGCACACGGTGCTCGTCGTGTTTATGCTTACGCAACTCACGCAATCTTTTCAGGTAACGCTGCAAACAACCTTAAAGAGTCTGTTATCGACGAAATCATCGTTACCGACTCTATCCCATTAAGTGCAGAGATGAAGCAAATTGGAAAAGTAAAACAGCTTACTTTATCTGAGATGCTTGCTGAAACTATTCGTCGCATCAGCAACGAAGAGTCTATTTCAGCAATGTTTGAGTACTAGCTCACACTAAAAAGCGAGTGAGACAATGTATTTCAATAGCATTGTTTCACTCGCTTCTTTTATACGAAGTATTGATTAATTATCAATTTCGTCTTCTTCGTCTTCGGGCATGTCTACGTCTACAACAGGTACTTCAACTTCCTTAGTCTCTGTTCTCACATCAACATCTACCGTATCGACGTCATACTCAGGCAACTCTCCGCCCTCAACGTCAACATCTGGCATTTTGCCGTCATCGGTTTTCTTTACTTCATATTCAGGTAGTTCGCCAGATTCCACGTCGACATCAGGCATTTCACCATCATCGGTCTTATTTACATCGCATGCACTTGCCGCTAATGCCAAGCTAGATACTGCAAAAATTTTAGTTAAGTGCTTCATTTTCTCTCCTTAAAAACGTTGCTTTTGATAATCCCCAAATAAAGTTATGGAGGTTACCCTCGCTGTGTAATACATCGATTGTGGGTTAGATGAATAAAACCCGTTCGCTGTTATTACATAAGTCAGTAGTTATGAAGCAGGGTCTGTGCCAACTGACTTGAAACGTCTTTATAGCCAAATGTGTGAAACTATTATGAAATCTATTTCACTCTTAGTGGTAAAGAAAACGCGAGACTCTATCAACAATGCTAAATCCTAAGGCGAGCATTATCAGATACCTATTAAACGGCGGCTTAGGTTCACTTAATAAACTTTTCGCTGGTAGGTTTTAATAGACTAAATAAAGCCTAAACTTTTCTCCAAAAATTCCTCTCGTTTTTGAAAAGCAAATACATTGTTCCCATAGACAGACTGCAAGTATTTGTTTAATGATGTAAAAAATATGTATAGGTTTCTGCGTTTTTTGTAGAAATTACTTAAACACCATGGAAGACTGTTAAGCAAAGCTTTAATCGGTAGAAGCCAAAAATTATGCACTGCTGCACACTTGGCTCAAGTGAGCGCTAACCATAAAACACTGCTCTTGTTTAATAGAGGAACATAAGAATGAAAAACAATCGAACAAAACTCGCACTCATATTCACTTCTGCACTTACACTTATCGCTTGCTCTTCAGAAGAAGAGACTAAGGACGTCACAATGGTAGATAAAGAAATGCAAATGGAAACCAAAACGGAATCTATGCCTAAAGAATTGGTTGCAGAGCCTGTTACACAGGCTGAAGCCGTTGAAGATAATGCCAAAGGCGAAGTGACCATGAAAGGCAGCATTATATATAAAGACCTAGAAGGCGGTTTTTACGCTTTTATTGCTGAAAACGGCGACCGCTACACGCTGCATGACCTAGACGAGACCTATCAAAAGAATGGCCTTATTGTAGAAGTTAAAGGTACGCCTAAACCTGACATGATGACCTTTACGCAATTTGGTACGGTGCTTCAAGTATCAAGCGTAAAAGTACTCGATACCAGTAAAGTCATTGATAATTTACAAACACAATGATCGTGAATGTAGCATGATCGTGAATGTAGCTATGCGTGTAGTAAATTACTGATAAAGATAGTTAATCAAGCGATTTCGCAATTATAGAATTATTGCTTTCGCGGGAATGTTGCGTAGCAGCACTTAAAAGGACGGTTATTAATGATAAATGCATATGCCGCTAAAGAAGCGGGTGGAAAACTGGAAAAGTTTCAATACGACCCTGGTAAGCTCGGTTCACATGATGTTGAAATAGACGTTGAAAGCTGTGGTATCTGCCACAGCGACCTAAGCATGCTCGATAATGAATGGGGCATGACAGAGTACCCTTTTGTTCCGGGCCACGAAGTTGTCGGCACAATTAGCCAAATAGGCGAACATGTAACGTCACTTAAAGTAGGACAGCGTGTCGGTTTAGGCTGGCATTCAGGCTACTGTAATAGTTGTAGAACCTGCGAAGAAGGCGATCATAACCTGTGTGGCGATGCGACCATGACCATTGGTGGTCGCCACGGTGGGTTTGCAGATAAAGTGCGCGCCCAGGCACGTGCCGTTATTCCCCTTCCCGATGCAATCGACAGCACAAAAGCCGGTCCTCTGTTTTGCGGCGGTATTACCGTCTTCAACCCGCTTGTCCAGTTTGGTATTAATCCAACCAGTGAAGTGGGTGTGGTCGGCATTGGCGGCCTAGGACATCTCGCCCTACAGTTTTTAAATGCATGGGGATGTAAAGTGGTTGCTTTCACTTCAAGCGAATCTAAAAAGAAGGAAGCGCTAGAGCTAGGTGCGTCAGATACAATTAACAGTCGTGATGAAGATGAAATTAAAAAAGCGCGCGGTCGGTTTGATTTAATTATTTCAACCGTAAATGTAAAGCTAGACTGGAACTTGTACCTATCTACATTGGCACCGAAAGGCCGACTTCACTTTGTAGGCGCCACGCTTGAACCTCTGGATATTGGTGCGTTTAACTTAATTGGTGGTCAAAAAAGTGTGTCAGGATCGCCAGTGGGAAGCCCCGCAACCATTAAGACCATGCTAGATTTCGCTGCACACCACAATATTGAACCTGTGACCGAAACGTTCAAGTTTGATAACGTAAATGAAGCAATTGCGCGATTACGAGAAGGTAAAGCCCATTACAGAGTGGTGCTTACGAAGTAAAGGCCTGTAAAAAATGGCGCCATGCACCAAGAGCCGGCTGATCTTATCGAGCCTTGGAAAGATGACAATTTGGCGCTCAAGTTAGCCTTCCACAACAACAGCTTAATACAAACACAATATAAGCGCGCTAAGGTCCGCTTATTAAGGTTCGCTTATATTGTGCGCTTTTAGTGCAAACAACACGAATGCTTACATTTGTTTAGCTAGATATTTTATCTGCCTTTATAATTGTATGTTTTGGTAGGTGGTGTTAGAATTCGCCGCCCTTGAATTTTGGGCTGGTGTTTTATTGCGCATAGAAAATTATTTTTAAACGTAATTTACATCATATTACCGTGGGTTTTGGTCGCAAAAATCCACATCATTAGACTTATATTTTTGGAGACAGACAATGTCTGAAGCAAATTTCAAACTAGACGCTTCTGTTCGCACAGACCTAGGGAAAGGTGCGAGCCGCCGCCTACGTCGCGAAGATAAGCTTCCTGGTATCATCTACGGTGGTGAAGAAGCACCAGTTTCTATCACTCTAGATCACAACAAAGTAAACAACTCTGCTGACTTTGAAGCGTTTTACTCTCACGTTCTTGAACTAAACCTAGACGGTAAAGTTGTTGAAGTTCTAGTTAAAGATATGCAGCGTCACCCGTACAAGCCGAAGATCATGCACATTGACTTCCAACGTGTTATCGCTGGCGAAGACGTTCACACTAACGTACCACTTCACTTCGTAAACGAAGAAGCTTCTGCTGCTGTTAAAGCTGGCGGTATTGCTGAGCACCACGTAACTGAAATTGAAGTTACTTGTCTACCTAAGAACCTTCCTGAGTTCATCGAAGTAGACATGGCTGGTGTTGAAATGGGTCAAACGCTACACCTTTCTGACCTAACTCTTCCAGCTGGCGTTGCTTCAGTAGAACTTGCGAAGAACGACGAAGCTCACGACCTAGCGGTTGTAACTGTTAAGCCTGCTCCTAAAGCGGCTGAAGCAGAAGAAGACGGCGAAGAAGCAGCTTCTGAGGAATAATCCTCTTGGCTGATATACGCCTTATCGTGGGTCTGGGTAATCCAGGCCCCGAATACGAAAATACCCGACACAATGCCGGTGAATGGTTTCTAAACCAACTTGCCGACACCTACAACGCCCCGCTAAAACCAGAAACCAAATTCTTCGGTAAAACTGCTCGCATTACTATTGCAGGCAAAGATGTCCGTTTGCTCTATCCCACTACCTTTATGAATAAAAGTGGACAAGCTGTAGCAGCACTGGCTAATTTTTATCGCATAGAACCAGAACAAATATTAGTAGCGTTTGACGAATTAGATTTGCCCCCAGGTATTGCAAAATACAAAATTGGCGGCAGCTCTAGTCAAAACGGCGTACGTGACATTGTGGCTAAAATGGGTAACAACAAGAATTTTTTGCGTTTGCGCATAGGTATTGGTCATCCAGGTCATAAAAGCCGAGTAACCGGCCATGTTCTTGGTAAGCCACCAGCAGATGAAAAGGCAGCTATTGAAAGCGCCGTTGATGAAGCGGTACGCTGTACCGAAATTTTGCTGAAAGAAGACCTTAAGCAAGCACAGAACAGGTTGCACTCTCACAAAGGGTAAACCTAGCCAGTTTTCACTTTTCCAAACTAAGGATCCATACCATGGGTTTTAAATGCGGTATTGTTGGCCTACCAAACGTAGGTAAATCAACACTTTTCAATGCATTAACAAAAGCAGGTATCGAAGCGGCAAACTTCCCTTTCTGTACCATCGAGCCAAACACAGGCGTAGTACCTGTGCCAGATCTTCGTTTGGACAAGTTGGCTGAAATTGTAAATCCACAACGCGTTATTCCTACTACCATGGAGTTCGTAGACATTGCTGGCTTGGTAGAAGGTGCCTCTAAAGGTGAAGGTTTAGGAAACAAATTCCTAGCTAACATCCGTGAAACCGACGCTATCGGTCACGTGGTTCGCTGCTTCGACGATGAAAACATTGTTCACGTTGCAGGTCGCGTTAGCCCTAAAGATGACATCGACGTTATTAATACCGAGCTTGCGCTATCTGATTTAGAAACCACAGAAAAAGCACTACACCGTGTAGCAAAACGCGCTAAAGGCGGCGACGCTGATGCTAAGTACGAAATGAAAGTGCTTGAGAAGATTAAGCCGCACCTAGATGAAGGCTTATTACTTCGTTCACTTGAACTAACGAAAGAAGAGCTTGCCGCAATCAGCTACATGAACATGCTTACTCTTAAGCCAACCATGTACATTGCTAACGTGAATGAAGACGGCTTTGAAAACAACCCGTACCTTGACCAAGTAAAAGAAATTGCAGCAGGCGAAAATGCTACTGTAGTTGCAGTATGCGCGGCTATCGAGTCTGATATTGCAGAGCTTGAAGACGACGAGCGTGAAGAGTTTATGCAAGACATGGGGTTAGAAGAACCAGGTCTTAACCGCGTAATTCGTGCGGGTTACAGCCTACTTACGCTTCAAACTTACTTTACTGCAGGCGTAAAAGAAGTACGTGCGTGGACCTTCCCAGAAGGCTCAACGGCACCGCAAGCAGCAGGTAAAATTCACACCGACTTCGAAAAAGGCTTTATTCGCGCCGAAATAGTGAGCTACGATCACTTTGTCGAATTTAATGGCGAACAAGGTGCTAAAGATGCAGGTAAATGGCGTTTAGAAGGTAAAGACTATATTGTTAAAGATGGCGACGTTATCCACTTCCGCTTTAACGTATAATTTCTAATTCAGAAATTAGCACTGTTTACTAAAGCCACCGCAAGGTGGCTTTTTTGTTTGCGGTAAACAATTGTGAAGCGTACATAGGGCTGATATAACTAGTAAAAAACTAACGGCCTTTGCAATGACGTTTAATCAGCTTACCGCTTCACACCCTTTAACTTTATCTTGCAACAAATCACAGCACGCGAAACGATTTTCAGTATTAAGAACCTCAATTAAAGCGTTGTGCTTGTTAAGCCTTGCTAATTTTTCTTTTGCAAGTGAACCTCGAGCCAACCCAGTGAATGTACAAGTCAGCAGCGATGCTATTGAAAGGTCGCCAGCTATAGCGAGTAACACCGCCAGTTGGTATCAAGTGCCTCAGAGTAATACTGTGACCTTTAAGACAGCCTATGGTGATGTGGTCATTGCGCTTCACCCTACTCTTGCACCAAAACATGTGGCCAGGTTTAAAAGTTTAATAGACGAAGGCTTTTATAACGAACAGGCCTTTTATCGAGTGGTAGACGGATTTGTGGCACAGGCAGGCAGTAACGATACTCACGATGCCTCAAAATTTCCGCCGACACTGCTTAAACCAATCAACGCTGAATTTACCCAACCGCTCAACAGCAACGTAAACCTAGTAGAAACCAAAGGTATTTTTGCGCCAAACACCGGCTTTTTAGATGGCTTTCCCGTGGGCATTGATAAAAGCCGCAAAGAAATGTGGGGGCTTCACTGTCCAGGTGTGGTGGCTTTTGCTCGCAATAGCGAGAAAGATACGGCCAGTACGGAGTTTTATATTGTGATTGGCCAAGCACCACGACACTTAGACAGAAATATGTCGGTAGTTGGCCGCGTTGTGAAAGGTATGGAGCTACTTCAAAAATTGCCTAGAGGCAACAAGGACACAGGCGGTGTACTAGATAACATAACCCAAGAGAGTAAAATAAAGCAGGCTTTTGTACATAATGGCAACTCAACGCCTTTCTTTTTACAAACGCCACATCATGAAGAATACAAAAAGCGGGCTAATACGGGAAGAAACCTAGATAACCCGTTTTTTCATGACAATACCTACGGCCCGCGCGCTATTGACGTGTGTTATTACCAAACAAAAGCTAGTGACAAAGCTTGGTAAATGCGTACTTTAACCCTTGCAAGTTGTTCAAATTCACGGCTTTTTGTGCGTATTTCGCCCTAATGCGCACACTTAATGAGCATTTAAAAAAAGTTAGTAAAAAAGGGGTTGACGGTTGCCAGTCATATACGCATAATACGCGCCACTTCCTGAGAGGGAAGAGAATAGCAAGGCTACGTAGCTCAGTTGGTTAGAGCACATCACTCATAATGATGGGGTCGCAAGTTCGAATCTCGCCGTAGCCACCAATTCTCACTTATCTCTTTTAGGAAAGTCTAGCTGCGCGGAAGTGGTGGAATTGGTAGACACGCTGGATTTAGGTTCCAGTGCTTCACGGCGTGAGAGTTCAAGTCTCTCCTTCCGCACCACGACTGGGGTATAGCCAAGTTGGTAAGGCAGCGGGTTTTGATCCCGCCATTCATAGGTTCGAGTCCTGTTACCCCAGCCATTCTTTTTTGAATGACTATTATAGCTAGCGTCTACGCGGAAGTGGTGGAATTGGTAGACACGCTGGATTTAGGTTCCAGTGCTTCACGGCGTGAGAGTTCAAGTCTCTCCTTCCGCACCATTTGGGGTATAGCCAAGTTGGTAAGGCAGCGGGTTTTGATCCCGCCATTCATAGGTTCGAGTCCTGTTACCCCAGCCAAATTCTTGAGAAGCCGCTCATCGAGCGGCTTTTTATTGAAGATAAAAGTTTAGGCTACGTAGCTCAGTTGGTTAGAGCACATCACTCATAATGATGGGGTCGCAAGTTCGAATCTCGCCGTAGCCACCAACTTTTACTTATTCCTTAATTGGAAGTCTACATTGCGGAAGTGGTGGAATTGGTAGACACGCTGGATTTAGGTTCCAGTGCTTCACGGCGTGAGAGTTCAAGTCTCTCCTTCCGCACCAATATTGGGGTATAGCCAAGTTGGTAAGGCAGCGGGTTTTGATCCCGCCATTCATAGGTTCGAGTCCTGTTACCCCAGCCATATTTTTGAAAAAGCCGCTCTTTTGAGCGGCTTTTTTGTTTGTACTCTCGTTTTGTTCAGCAAATGTGTTCTTCTCCCCCATAAATGAATAAATTTGCTATATGCGAGCATAAAACGTCATAGTTTCAGTACGTTTTCATTGTCCAATCATTTAACTGTCGTGCTAGTATTGGTTCTTTATCGATATAGCTCGGCTTATCCTAAGGTTTAGCAAATATATGTTTGCTTAAACTGAAGCGTTTGTTCTGACAACGCACCTGTCATGTTCAGTTCATCTTTACACGCCGAGCAGCTATTAAAACAATAACGAAGGAAAGTGCGTGATAAACGAATTCGTTTCATTAGTTAACAATATTCTGTGGGGAGACGGCCAGGTACTTATTATCATGCTATTGGCATGTGGTATTTGGTTTACCGTAAAACTAGGCGGTGTACAGCTTAGACACTTCGGCCATATGTTTAGCCTGCTTAAAGGCAGTAACACCTCGACTAAAGACGGCATAAGTTCATTCCAAGCCTTATGTACCAGTTTATCTGCCCGCGTGGGTACCGGTAACTTAGCTGGCGTTGCGGTAGCTATATCGCTAGGCGGTGCGGGCGCTATATTTTGGATGTGGATGATTGCCCTTCTCGGTATGGCCACCGGCTTTGCTGAAAGTGTATTAGGTCAGCTATATAAAGTACGTGACGAAAACGGCGAGTTCCGTGGCGGACCTGCGTACTACATAAAGCAAGGTTTGAACAAAACTTGGCTAGCCGTTGCTTTCTCGCTGTGTTTGTTCTTTGGCTACGGTTTCGTTTTCAGTGCCGTTCAAGCTAATACCATTACCGATGCGTTAAACAATGCGTACTCCTTCCCTACTGAATATGTTGGCCTAGCCATTATTGCCTTAGCAGCGTTAATTGTTGTGGGTGGACTTAAAAGCATCGCCCGCTTTGCCGAGTTTGTCGTTCCCTTCATGGGGATTGGCTACGTGCTAGTGGCGCTTGCCATTACCTTCATTAATATTTCCGAACTGCCAGCCATGCTGCTTGATATCGTGAAGTCGGCGTTTGGTTTACAAGAAGCGGGGGCTGGTGCACTAGGCGCTGCCATTAAAAATGGTATTCAGCGCGGACTGTATTCAAACGAAGCGGGCAGCGGCTCTGTACCGCACGCAGCGGCAAGTGCTGTTCCAAATCCTAATCACCCGGTATCTCAAGGCTACATTCAGATGCTCGGTGTTTTCTTAGATACACTAATACTGTGTACATCGACGGCGTTTATCATTTTACTTGCTGGCGGTTCAAGCTCTGATCAAATGGAAGGCATACGCCTAACCCAAGACGCCATGAGCAGTCACTTAGGCGAAGGTGGTACCGACTTTGTGGCAGCCGCCATCAGCTTATTTGCTTTTACGTCTGTAGTGGCAAACTACGCCTATGGCGAAAGTAACCTTCACATGTTTAAACTGGATAATAAAATAGGCCGTGCAGTCTACACTATTGGTTATTTAGGCATGATTTACTGGGGAGCACAGGCAGCGCTACCTCAGGTATGGGCCATGGCCGATATGGCACTAGGCTTGATGACGGTTATTAACATTATCGCTATTGTATGGATGACGCCAACTATTGTGTCTATCAGCAAAGACTACTTTAAGAAAAAAGACAGTGGCGCAAACATGGAGTACAAAGCGGGCGACTGTGAAATACAGGGTAAGTCAGAAAATGGTATTTGGGATTAACCCAACATTTTAAGTTAAAAAAAAGGGGCATCATTGATGCCCCTTCTTGTTTCTATATAGCAATTTTAATGGGTTTGATAAAGTACCTTGCCGGTAGCAAAGGTTAACCTGACATTTCCTTCGCTATCTTCGTCACAGTAAATATTATTATTCAAACTAGCTTCTAATTCTGAGTCTGCCATTAAAAAGTCAGACTCCCATATAAGTTCGCCTGAACGCATATCTAGTGCGTATACTTTTGATTTAGCTTGCCTAGAATCATATTGCAAATCATCCGTTAAGTTAAACTCTGGGGTAATGACATATGTCACCCCGTGGGCTTTTGTATCGGAGAACTCGCTACAGTAGTCAAGGCGAAGTGCTGATGTAATTCTAGAGGTCTCAATGCTTGAATCAGAGTAAACAGAAACGAAGCTATCATCGACAACATTATAAATATGATTAAAAAGAAGCGCTTGTGGGTTGGTACTGTTAACGTTAATTCTTTCCCTAACCATGATAGATATAAACGGAGTATCATCAAACGTCGTGTTCACAATAGCGGGCTCGTCTTCCACAAGATACAACTCTTCATCCGTTGGGTATTTAACTTTTCTAAAGACTTCAAAGCCTTCAGGTGTCTTTTGTAAAATAACGAGATGATCGTCGACAATAATTGCAATATAGTGTTTTCCTTGCCAAGTATAACTACTCAGCCCGCGGACTGGTCCGCTCCCCTCAAGGCCCCATAAGGTTATTTGTGCCTCTTCCTGCATGCTGTCTTGTTCAACAATGAACAGCTCTCGGCTCATCTTTACAAGGATATAGTCAACACCAGCCACGTTAACAAACTTAAATTCTGGAGGACCGCCATTTACACCAATTACATATTCTGACACTGCATTACTATTAAAACCCTTTCTCACTAACGTAGAGTCAAATATTTCCCAACCGTAAGTATCAAGAGATGTGGTCGACAAAGAAATAAAGGTAGGCTCTAGTTCAGCAGCCGCTTTTTCAGTAAATGAGGAACTTCTATCTTCATTTAAACTAAATACCCCTTTCAAACTCCCCACCGCATAGCCGTCACTTGTGGCAGCAATGTTTCCCAACACCTCGTAATAGTCTGCGTCTGAAGTTAAATTTTCTACTACTGGGTCAGCTGTGCTGTTAGTAGCCACTGTAAGGGTGTGTTTGAGCCTTGTTGCATAATCGCGATTGCTCACTTCTATTTCAAAATTAACATCTAACGGATAGCCAAAATTAGGCACAAAGGCGTTCCATTCAATGCTACCGTCATTGGTTATTTGCATATCTAAAGGCGAGGTAACTAACCTAAATTCAAAAGGTCCGTTACCCTCTGGATTTAATATCTCAATATTATTTGAATATACTTCTCCCACCTGAAGATTAGACGATAAACTTGCAAGCTCTATTTGTGGCTGGCTTTGTTTAGCATAAACCGACACCGTTACAGGGTCTGATTCAACCTTTCCATCAAAAGCGATAACTTGAAGCTGATATTGGCCAGACTGAGTAAAGCTTACGCGAGTATTGTTAAAGCCGTTATTTTGAAATGTAACGTTAGCACCTTCAGGGGCCGATAGAACGCTCCACTGGAAAGTAAGAAGGTCGTTATCAGCATCACTACTTTCGCTTGCATCTAATAACACAAACTCGTTGCGGTCAGCTTCAAGTGACGTAGAAGCCATACTCACAAGCGGCGCCGTATTTTCAGTATCTAAATAGTTTTGATTACCGATAAAAGAAAAAGGAATAACTAGCACAGGCTCTTCAGCATTATTGATATCGCTGAAAAGGCCAACAGAGACAAGCCCTTCTTCTTTTTCTTTGATTATAAGTGTGCTTGAACCCGCGATAGCTAGGGCTAGAGACGGTGAGGTGAATGAGCCTGGCCGCATAGTTGTAATATCAACATAACCATAAGGAGAAATGTAGATTCTTCCTTCAGGCACTAACACAGGGTTATTTTCGGAAATCGTGGTGTCTATGTCTACGTCATCAATAAACACCGTAACACCTGATGACGCGTAGGTAAGCAGTCCCTTTACTATGGCTGACTCTGTGTATTGTTCACCAACAGATGCTTCAATCGTACCCTCGAAGTTTGCAACCATTCGTGAATTGTCGATGGTTAGGCTATCAAACGAAAGAGTCCCTTCAAACGACTCGCCATTAGAAGACACGGACGATACAGACAACGTACCTTTTCCATCAAAAGTATAGGGCCCCAAAGCACAATTTATGTATTCAACCTCAGAGGTATCATTCTTTAGCTCACCAACAATTAATTGCCCAGACTCACAGTCTAATCCAGAAGGTTGTTCGTGATTGGTTAACACACGGTCGAAACGCGCGTAAGGGAATTCATCTGAATGCACTAACATTACCGATGTATCCAGCGCAGATGTTACATAATAAGCAATATCATAGGCAGATGTGCTGTCTACGACAGCTTCATTTTTAAGCCCCTCATACTTGCTAAAAAGTCCGCTTGGGGCAGGCGCAGGTGTAGTAGGTGTTACAGGGGTAGGTGAAGGGGATGAGGAACCTCCGCCTCCCCCTCCGCATGCTGATAATACCGATAAAGTGACGACGGCAGCCGCACTATGTTTGATAAGGTTAACTATGCTGTTCATATTACACTCGTAATTATGAGCATGCTTTATAAGAACATCGGAAAAAATAGAAGAGGCAATGCTTTAGAGAGGTAAACTTACTTAACTTTATCCAAAACGCGACAACTAAAACTATCCATGTTTTTAAACGGTAAGAATGCTCGAATTTTCTGCTGATAATCAACGCGAAAAGTTAAACAGTAATCCCCCTCTTTTCAAGTCCTATTTTATCATTGTATTTACAACGCCACTGGCAAATGCCCTGTCTTAACCCAAATTATTGTCTCTTCATCAACGTACGGATGATGCTGACTCATATGTGGGCTTCTAATCCAGGTACCTTTGGGGTAATCATCATGCTCATCTTTGAACGTACCCGACAGCACGAAAATCTCTTCGCCACCAAAATGTTTGTGAGGCTTAAATACCTCACCCACTGGCCACTTAACTAAGGCAACGTGCTCATGCTCGAAATTATGAAGCGGCATCACTTGCAAGCCGCCCTGCCCTTGCAGCCATTCTGAGGTATTTGTATTCACCCTAACCTCAGCCAAGTCGCGCTTATCGAATTGATTCAGTTTAACCAATATCACACAGCCTTCTTTACTAAACGGGCTGTGTTTACTGCCCGGTGGATTGCGCAGGTAAGTGCCTGCAGGGTAGTCTCCATGCTCGTCGGAAAACACGCCTTCAAGCACCAAAATTTCTTCACCATACGGATGACTATGCTGCTTAAAGCTAGCGCCAGGCTCGTACTTCACTACGCTAGTTGTATGGCCCGACTCTTTCGCTTCACGCTCTAATGGCTTTCGCCATACCGTAGACGATGGTGATGCTTGCCACTCTTGCAACTGCGTGTTTATTGCCAAGCGTTCATCAAAGTTCATATTTAACATCTAGGTCACCAATGAGGATTAAGTTTTGCCGATACTCTATTAAAGACCTTTACTCAGGTCTTAGCATTTCGAAAAAATTCTCTTGGGATATAGTGTAGTAATCACCACGTCCTCCGCCACGTGAAACTGGCGCACTTTTTAGCGTGCTATAAACACCGTTTTCAATCAGCGACTTATCAATGTGTACGCCCACCACTTCGCCCATAATGAACCAACTATTCACTTCATCGCCTGAGGCCGACTTAAGCTGTACTACATCGGTTAGCCTACACTCCATGCTCACCTTGCTCGCTTTTACGCGAGGAACCTGCACAATTTCACTGTCGATAGTTTGCAGCCCTGCATGGTCGAACTCGCTTTCTTCTGGTGCTAAAGGTTTGCTTGTTGTATTCATTGCATCAACCAAATCTTCCGATACCAAGTTCCAACAAAACTCGCCTGTCTCTTGCACGTTTATCAAAGAATCTTTTTTACTGCCTACAACAGAGAACCCAATAATAGGCGGCGTATAGTTCAAGGCGTTAAAGAAGCTATAAGGGGCAAGGTTTAGCACGCCCGCTTTCGACTGAGTAGATATCCATCCAATTGGTCGAGGCGCAATAATGGCGTTAAACGGGTCGTGAGCCAGACCATGACCTTCTTTTGGTTGATAAAAATGCGTTTGTGACAAAACCATTCCTTAAAATGTGTGGTAGGGTAAAACTACTATTGATATGAACGCTTTCACGGCGTTTTTCAAGGGCTTAAGATTAAAGGTTGTTTATGACTGCACGTAGTGTCGCTTTTTCAAGAACAAGACTCACTGAGTTAATGGTACCGTCATTCGCTAATTTTGGCGGAAAAGTACATGGTGGCGTTATCTTATCTTTAATGGATAAGGTCGCCTATGCCTGCGCGAGCAAGCATGCAGGTGCGTATTGCGTTACGGTAACTGTGGATGGCGTTGAATTTTTACAACCCGTGGAGGTTGGTGACCTGCTTCACCTTGATGCTACTGTACATTATGTAGGGAACACGTCGCTAGTTGTGGGAATAAAAGTCACCACGGAAAACATTAAAACAAACGAAGTTAAGCACACCAACAATAGCTTTTTTACAATGGTGGCAAAAGATGACACCGGCACACCGGTCTCTGTGCCTGAATTAGAACTCACAAACCACCATGAAATGCGCAACTTCGTAACGGCTATCCGCCGCAGTAAAATTCGCAAGGAAGCGCAAGTTAAGCTACAACGCGACTACGACGCTTTCATTCCTAAAGAAGACTTTGCCCTTTTAAATGAACATCGCTGTGCAGTTACTTTTGAGAAAAATGAATAAGTAATAGTTATAAAAAAGCCAGTTGAGTATTAATCAACTGGCCTTCTGCTTTTGAGAACCGATGCTAATTAAAATCTATACGAGACTTTTCCGTAAACAAAACGGCCAGTAAAACCGTAAGGCGAGAAGCCAGAATATGAGAATAAGCGAGAGAATGTAGTTACATCATCCACCAAATCTCGCGTTGGTTCTGGGTATACATCAAAGATATTGTTAGCACCTACAGAAACAGTAAGCCCTTCTGTTAGCGCAATGCGAACGTCAAGATCTGTGATCCATTCTGAAGGAATAATTTCGTTGCGTGCTTCAATGGACGACGGGTCCTCCACTTCACCGTAACGCGTGGTACGTAATGTTGTTGTGTAACGGTCGTAATTCCACGTAACACCTAAGTTCAGTTTGCTGTCGGGTGAAGCTGTTTCAAAACGACGAAGCTCCACATCGCTGAACAGGTTATCTTGGTCGAACCCAGCGTTTTGCAGCACGTCAGGAGCATCTAGAATGTCTGTCACTTCGTTGTCATTAAAGTTAGCGCCAGCATTAAAATTAAACGTACCGTAATCAGATGTGTTTAAGGTGTAAGTAGACACAATGTCCACGCCTTCAGTGCGCGAGTTGATAGCGTTTAGGAAAAAGCGTGCACGGTTTGCTCCAGTCCCCTCTAGCAAGGCCTCAATCGCGTCACCCGAAAGGTTGTTAGACAGCACTATACGATCGTCGATGTCAATACGGTAAAAATCTACCGTTAAGTTGAAGTCAGCTGTGGGCGAGTAAGTAAAACCGGCACTGTAGTTAGTCGACTCTTCCGCATCTAACCCTGGACTACCGAGCGCTTGCGCAACTTCACTTGATGGAGCAAAAGTGCCCGTCTCAGTTGGCTCGCCATCAACAAATACGGTGGCAATAGAGGTAAAGAACTGCTGCTGAAGAGACGGTGCTCTAAAGCCTGTTGATACCGACGCACGAAGGGCAAAAGCATCGCTTAGCGTTACACGGTGCGACATTTTCCAGTTAAACGTGCTGCCAAAGTCAGAATAATCTTCATAGCGACCGGCCACCGCTACATTCCAGTTCTCAACCACATCAGCTTCTAAATCAACATAAAAGCTGTAGTTGTGACGGCTATTGTCACCTGCAGACTCTGGGGTAAAGCCAGGGAATACCTGAGAGCCAGCGGCGCCAAATGGCCCATCAACCGGGTCTGTCACAGCTCCACCTGGCCCAAAGGTACCTTGAATGTAAGAGTTTTCTTCACCAGCAGTTATTTCGTAGCTTTCATGACGGTATTCTGCGCCCATCGCAAAGTTCATTTCGCTGTAAAACAGCCCTGTATCGACAAGACGAGACGCGTCAGCGTTGATTATAGTCGTATCATATTCAAGGGTACCCGCGTCGAATTCGGTCTGGCTTGTTGGGCCAAGTGACGTATTAAGTGTGTTAACTACACCGTATTCTAGCTCGTTACCACCGTGAGTTAACGATAGGTCGTAATTCCAGACATCCCCATAGCCTTTAATTCCAGCGATAAGCGACATATCGGTAATATCGGTTTGAATAGAAGGTAAGAAGCCATCTTCATAAATCTCAACGATATTGCGTGAGTCTTGTGCACGACGGTAAAAACCACTACCAAGAGAGTCTCGCGTGCTATAGCCAGCAGTAGTATAAAACTCAACGCTGTCAGTTAGCGCTTTACCTGCGTTAATAAACAGCGCGTAGTCTTCTACCTCGCCGTTGCCGTAAACATGGTTGTAGCGGTTTACGGTGAGGTCACGTGGGTCTAGATTACCCTCTGCATCGCGGGCATAGTTTTCTCGCTGATCGTAGTCAGCACGATTTGCTTGGCCGCGGTCACGATACTCTGCTGAAACATTAACAAAACCATCATCGCCCCACTCAAAGCCCATGTTACCGCGAAGAGTAAAGGTTTGACCGTCGGTTACCTCTCGGTCACTGCCCTCATTAAATGCTAAATTACCGTCAGCACCGATACTTACCCCTTCAAGGTTTGGTACGCCGTCCATCGTTGTAACGTTAGCACCATACGTTGCCGATACTTCGCCGCCTTCAGCGGCGTCTTTTAATACAATATTGATAACACCGGCGATAGCGTCTGAACCGTATTGTGCCGCAGCACCGTCGCGCAAGACTTCAATTCGCTTGATAGCGTTAGCAGGAATAGCATTCAAATCTACCGCAGAAGAACCACGGCCAACCGAACCGTTAAGGTTAAGCAGCGCGGAAGTATGACGACGCTTACCGTTTACCAAAACCAGCGTGTGATCTGGCGCCAAGCCTCGAAGCTGAGCTGGGCGTACGTGGTCTGTGCCGTCGGTAATAGACGGTTGAGGAAAGTTAAAGCTAGGCAGTAACTGATTTAAAATCATGTTGGTTTCAGTTAGGCCCGTTGCTTCTATCGAGGACGCATCAATGATATCGATTGGAACGGGAGAGTCATTAACAGTTCGGCCAACCCGGCGAGAACCTACAATTTGAATTTGCTCAACATCTTGCTCATCAACTGCAGTTTGTTCTTGTGCTAGTGATGAAGTAGAAAATTGCATGCCTGCTATTGCAGAAGTGATTAAGGAAAGCTTAAAAACAGAAGCGTTAAATTTTGCCTGTTGCATTGTGATGTTCCTGAATTTTATGTGTTTAATGCATTGAAAACTGTGCTTCTTACTCTACCGAGTAGAAAAAAAGACCTACAGATACATTTTCTTTTTCTGTTGTTGGGGTACTGCTAAACGCCGAATTGTCTGACTAGACTTATAATTATTAGAAGTGGTAAGCAAATATGCTGTGGGGTGAGTAAATCACAAAAATATTCCACCGCACAATACTAAAGTTGTAATAATTTAGAAATATCGATGACAGGTGGGATTTAAGGGACAAAATATTGAACAAAGTTTTTCTGCTTTTGCAATGAAAAAAGGTGGCCGTAGCCACCTTCTCAAGCATTACATAGCGTTATGCTTTTTTAAGCTTTTTCTTTAGCTTTTTTAGTTTGCTTTCTTGCTTAGCTATTTTTGCCTTAGCTACTTTCATCTCTTTTTTGATTTCTTTTTTCTTAGCCATTTTTATATCCTTAGTTTCTTTTGTAGTGTATCGCTGGTTAACAGCATTTATTCTTCATTGTGTTGTTCAATGAATTCACGAATGAAGCGTCTTACTTCGCGAGCCGCAGACGTATCCAAAGAATCGCAAAGCGCGATAAACTGCGCTCTTTCTTCGTCATTAATACGAATAATCATCTGACTATTCTTTTTCTTCTTTTTATTGCTTTTTTCAGACATCTCGACCGCTTTTATGAGTAAGAAGCACCAAATCGAACTACAAACGTATATTCAATGTATATACATTTCAAGGTTAATATTGAACTTTTATTGATTTTTTTCATAAAAAAGTCACATAAACGTCACATGAGTGACTTCAATATTCGACAAAGTTGTCCCGTCAACGCAACAAAATGAGAAGTATATGACACAGGCACAATCAACAACCCACCTATCTTGTTTCATTGAAGCTATAGCGCTTGCCAAGCGCACAAAATGTGAATCACGAAATGATTTAAAAATTCTGCTGCAGCAAAAAGGTTATGAAGAAATTGTTGCGCTCAATACTGCTGAAGAGCTTGAGCCTCAGCTACCAATCGCCTCATAAATCAGCTGGTTAAAATGACCCGTTTCATACCCCATGGCGAAGTGTATGTTCACCGGGAAGAGCGCATACTTATTCTTGAAGGACACGGACCTTGGAATGTAGAAGCGCTTCAACATTCAACCGACCAGGCTAAGTCGATACTAGAAGAGCTAAGAGGCGCACCTTGGGGAGTAATGGTAACCATTTATGGCGAGCCGATTCACGTACCTGACGCAGAAACGCACCTCATTCAGCTTGTAAAAAAAGATATAGAGAATGGCAGAGTCGGTACCGCATTGCTTGTAGAAAAATCAAATTCGCCCAGTTTCGCCACGCAGCATTTCGGCAGTATCTATCAACGAGCTGGAGATAAAATTGAAGTGTTTAACAACAAAGCGGCCGCTAAACGTTGGCTATTGGAAACCATTCAGTTAGCGCAGTAAAGCTAGTAAAAATAAAGTTGAGGAAAAGTAATGCTGTCTGCGATTCTAATTTATATATTTTTTAGTGCGGGACTACTGGCGGTTCTACAATGCCTGTATTTATACAAAAAGCCGTTTGTCGGTAAATAGATGAGGGAAACAAAAGCTGAGCTTTTATTTCCCCGATAAAAACTCTTAATTAGGTGACCACTCGAATTTTTTAAATGGCTCATCTACCGGAGTCTCGGCCAAGTGGTTGGTATAGTTACTCATCACTTTTTGCGCCAGAATAAGAATAATTTCAAGTAGTTGCTGATGTTGGTAGCCAGCACTGTAGAATGCATCTAGCTGCGCACTGTCAACATTGCCGCGTCCGCGAGTTACAGCTAACACAGTTTCTTTAAGCGTATTCAATTTGCTGTCAGACAGTGTTTCATCTTTGCGTAGCTCTTCAATTAAGTCATCACTGACTTTCATGCTTTTCGCAATGCCGGTATGCGCTGGTACGCAGTAATGACAGGCATGCTCTACATTTACTGCCTGCCAAACAACCGTCAACTCTTCTGCATTAAACGATGTTTCCTGCGCTAACTTGTGTAGCACTTGATAGCCTTCCAGCAAGGTCGGCGCCTCAGCCATTACTGCGTGAAGGTTAGGCAGCATGCCGAATGCGCTAACCGAATTATCAATTAGTGGTTTTGCCGCTTCTGGCGCTGTGTCTTTAGTATGTAATTTAAAATCGCTCATATCACTCTCCTATTGATGTGACTAGAAGCTAAAGTAACCCTTTTGATTACCCTTACCTCTTTAATGTGAGAGTAATAATATGTTTACTTGAACGATCGTTCAAGCGATAATTGAACACATGTTCAAAATATTCACGCATAAGGTATGCAGCTATGAAATATGATCACGATGACATTATTGAAAAAGCCACTATGCTTTTTTGGCAGCGAGGCTTTCATGCTGCGGGTATGCGCGATATTCAACAAGCGTTAGACATGCGCCCCGGCAGCATCTACGCTCGCTTTCAAAGTAAAGAAGGTTTATTCAAGCTTGTTATTGAACAGTATGCGCAGAATAGCGCAGCAAGATTAAGCCAAGTAGCAAAGGCCGAATCGCCTCTAAATGCGCTTTACCACTTTTTTGAAACAGCATTAACTGGCCCGGATGAGCAACGCTATATGCGCCAGTGCTTACTGGTTAAGTCTATTGCAGAATTAGAACTCATTGGTGATGTTGCCAAAAAAGCGGTGCTTGAAAGTATGCAAACGCTTAAATCTGGCTTTAGAAATATTGTTGAAGCCTGTATAGAAAACGCTGAATTGCCCGAACATACGCCAACGAAACAGGCTGCAGAGTGGCTCCAAAATCAGTTCGTGGGTTTACGAGCGTTTGCACTTATGCAGGATGAAAACGAAGCAACTATTCAGATGATCGACAAGGTAATGATCGATTTAAAAGGCCAATGGCCTCAAAAAACGCATTAATGTGAATGACAGATAAAGGGGCTGAAACAGCGTATTTTGACAATGAGTGCTTTGGAAGCAGTTGCATAGAATATGGCTTAATTAGACAAACGCCCCAGAATAACGCTCTTTATCCAAGCGAAAAAGTTATTCTTGCTAGTTTTCGAACTAGCATAAGTTCGCTTTATGTCAACCCAGTGTTCTTGGTCATCAATTACTTTACCATCAACAAAGGGGACGTATAACTGGTCACCTTCAAAGTGGGTTCTAAACTCTAAGTAAAAGTCGCCTTGCAGCTCCTCAAGTAAGGCATCCGACTCCCCTAAACCGTCGGGAAGAAAATAATAAAACTGAGAGAGAATAAGCCTTCCTTCAACACTTAGCTCGTAATGTCCTGTATAGCCGTCCCAACAGGCAGACATCACCTCAATTTTTTCGGGATCAGGTTTATTCTTCAACTGATAAAAGTGTTTTTCGCCTTCTTCTGTTGGATGTCCTTGCCAAATATAGTAAAGGCTGTAGCCTTTTAAACTCACTAACGGACATTGATTAGAGAACCCTTGCGAGAATTGTACGGTCATTCCTTTGAACCTTTTTAGTGAGGAATCGAGTTAGCTTAAGTAAATGGCAAGATTTTGTGACTTTACAAACCTAAGCAAAAGCTTTTAGGAGAAGAACAAACGCAATAATTGCGCAACAAGCAATATTCCCATCAAAGGCCAAATCCACTTCGCCCATTTGGCCGCATCTTCATTACTGATACGCATCTTAGAGCGCTCAATTAGCGGTATAATTAATGCCAATGCACCGAACAATACTGCCAGTAAAATTAATACTTCCATTATCGTAACCCTATTGCATATTTGAGCACTTCTTGTTTTGCAGGCTCTATGCGCTGCGCCACAGAAAGCAGCTGGTTTCTTACCCATTTTATGGGGGCAATATCATTACTAAACAAGGTATAAAACCCATCCATTGCCGTCATCATTACCAAGTTATCTCGTTTACGTGGTCTTTCATAGTTACTGATAAGCCTTTGCGAAAATGCATCACCGATTATCGATAATGGGCAGTCGTACCCATTAGGTTTAAACTCTGAACTCACAGAAAGAAACGTCTCTACGTCTTTAAAACCCAAATTAACGCCCTGCCCAGCCAATGGATTAATGGTGTGCGCTGCATCGCCAATTAACACGCAACAGCCTTTAACATAGTGATTAGCATGGGAACGGGTAAGCGGAAAAACCGCTTTGTCTACAACAGAAAAGCTGTTGTCATTTTTAATGAGTTCATCAGGAAAGGTTTCAAGAATTTCACTTTCTAGTTGGCTCGCTTTTAAACTTTTAATCCGTTTTAGTTCGTCGGGCGAGTCGTACCACACGAGCGAGGCATAGTTGTCGAACATAGGCAAAAAGGCTTTTGGGCCACTTGAGGTAAATTGTTGCCAGGTAATGGGCTCAACGGGTTTGTCCATTTTGATAGTGATGCCCATTGCCTGTTGCGCGTACTGCCAACCTGTGGTGCCAATACCGGCCGCTTTTCTTACCTGAGAGTTTGCGCCATCTGCGCCAATAAGCCACTTAGCATCTATCGTTCTGCCGCTAGAAAGCATAACGGTAGCAGTATTTGCTAATTGAATATCTTGCACCGCTTCGCCCGTGATTAGCTCAACATTGTCAAACTGCTTTAATGCTGCGTGACACCCAAGCTGCAACAAACGGTTTTCCACAAAAAAGCCCAATTGAGGCATGTCGATACTTTGCGCGGTAAAGTCTGTTCGATGGGCTGGGTCGTCCCATACGCTAAGACCAGTGTATGGTTTTACGCGCATAGCAACTATGTGCTCCCAAGCGCCAAGGGCTTTTAGTAGAGTCACCGATGCTTCGCTGATAGCTGAAACCCTTAAGTCTGGCCCATCCTCGGGGTTAAAAGGTGCCGGTAGATACGGCTCTATCACTGCTACCTTAAACTGCTGCTTAGCAAGTCCCAACGCGAGCGCAGCGCCGACCATACCACCGCCATTTATACAAAAATCGACCATTTACTCTCCTTAAAACACGCACTTGCATTATGTCTTAAAACATAAAGCGCTGTGAAGTAAAACGTAGAACAGGCTTGCCCTAGATCAATTCTTCACGAATCGTCTCAAGATACTGGGAATATGCTTACATAACAGGTAAAATATGCGGCTATTTTGAACATCTTCCTGTAACTGACACTATCACTGTTTTTTGCGTAGCGATTTAAGCGCCGCACGTAAGACAACATTCTGGCAGCGACCTTTGCTAAACAAGGGTGAAACTGCTTTCACTTACAGGAACACTAACAGGTTATCGAATAGTTGTTATGACTAAAAAGCTGTATATCAAAACCTGGGGCTGCCAAATGAACGAGTACGACTCGGAAAAAATGGCAGACTTACTAGACTCAACGCATGGCTACAGTGCTGCTGAAAGTGCTGAAGAAGCCGATGTTATCTTGCTTAACACCTGCTCTATTCGTGAAAAAGCACAGGAAAAGGTGTTCCACCAGCTGGGACGTTGGAAAACACTTAAGCAAGATAAACCTGAACTTATTATCGGTGTAGGCGGCTGTGTAGCCTCTCAAGAAGGCGATACCATTCGTCAGCGGGCGCCGTTCGTAGACTTAGTATTCGGTCCACAAACACTGCACCGCTTGCCTGAAATGATCAATCAGCTTCAGGGCGGCGCAAAGTCAGTGATTGATGTAAGCTTCCCGGAAATTGAAAAATTCGACCGCTTGCCTGAGCCTCGCGCTGAAGGACCAACGGCGTTCGTTTCTATTATGGAAGGCTGTTCAAAATACTGTACGTTCTGCGTAGTACCCTACACCCGTGGTGAAGAAGTAAGCCGCCCTGTTGACGATGTGCTGCTTGAAATTGCACAGCTAGCAGGTCAAGGCGTACGTGAAGTAAACCTTCTAGGTCAAAACGTTAACGCGTATCGCGGTGACAATTACGACGGCACAATTTGTCGTTTCTCTGAGTTACTAGAGTTAGTGGCTGCTATCGATGGCATCGACCGTATTCGTTACACCACATCTCATCCGGTTGAGTTTACTGACGATATCATAGATGCATACGCGTCTATTCCTGAGTTAGTTGACCACCTGCACTTGCCTGTTCAAAGCGGTTCTGACCGTATTTTGAACCTGATGAAGCGTGGCCATACGGCAATCGAATACAAATCGAAAATGCGCAAGCTGAAGAAGATTCGCCCGAACATTAGTTTGTCGAGCGACTTTATTATTGGCTTCCCTGGCGAGACCGATGCCGATTTTGAAGCTACCATGGATTTGATTCAGGCTGTGGATTACGACCTTAGCTTCAGCTTTATTTACAGTGCTCGCCCAGGTACACCTGCTGCCGATGCAGTGGATGATGTAAGTGAAGAAACTAAGAAGCAACGTCTTCACCTACTACAGCAGCGTATTACTCAGCAAGCCCTTCGTATTGCGCGTCACATGGTTGGCACTGAGCAACGGATTTTGGTTGAAGGCCCGTCGAAGAAAAACCCAATGGAGCTTTCTGGACGTACTGAAAACAACCGTGTAGTAAACTTTGAAGGTACACCAGACATGATTGGCGAATTCGTTGATGTAAACATCACAGACGTATTTACCAACTCACTACGTGGCGAAGTTGTGCGCAGAGAAAGTGAAATGGGCTTGCGTGTTGCCGTTTCGCCCCAATCTATCTTGGCAAAGCATCAGGCAGATTTGCCTAATGAGCTTGGCGTGGGTCAATTTAACCCAGCCTAAATACATTTATAGCGAGGAAAAAAGTAGCTTGAGTACATTGGTTAGTAATGAATTTGAATTAGAACCGGCAGATAGCAAACGTTTGTCGAGTTTATGTGGCCCCTTTGATGACAACATTAAACAAATTGAGCGCAGGTTAGGCGTAGAGATTACCTACCGAAATAACGCATTCAAGGTGTTGGGTGAACCGCAGCAAATAAAAAGTGCCAGCGAATTACTTAAGCTTCTTTACATAGAAACACAGCCTATTAAGGGCCGTATTCCCGAGCTAGAAGCAGAACAAGTGCATCTCGCCATTCAAGAAGCCCGCGTTATTGAAAAAGACGCAACTGGCGGCTATGGCAAAGAAGTGAATATTAAAACCAAGCGCGGTGTTATTAAGCCGCGTAACCCTAACCAAGCGCAATATGTGGCGAACATTGTAAACCACGATATTACCTTTGGTATTGGACCTGCCGGTACGGGTAAAACCTACCTCGCCGTCGCTGCTGCTGTCGATGCACTAGAGCGACAAGAAATTCGCCGTATCTTGCTTACCCGCCCAGCGGTAGAAGCTGGTGAAAAACTCGGTTTCTTGCCCGGTGACCTTTCACAAAAAGTTGATCCATACTTGCGACCGCTTTACGACGCCCTGTTTGAAATGTTGGGCTTTGAAAAAGTAGAAAAGCTTATGGAGCGCAACGTGATAGAGGTTGCGCCGCTTGCCTATATGCGTGGTAGAACACTGAACGACGCCTTTATCATTTTAGATGAGAGCCAAAACACGACGGTAGAACAAATGAAAATGTTCTTAACCCGTATTGGCTTTAATTCGAAAGCGGTGATAACGGGTGACATCACGCAGGTAGACTTACCTCGCGGTGCAAAATCAGGTCTACGCCACGCTATTGAAGTGTTGAGCGAAGTGGATGACATTTCTTTCAACTTCTTTAACGCTGAAGACGTGGTTCGCCACCCTGTGGTTGCGCGTATTGTCAGAGCCTATGAAGTGCACGACGCTGAACAAGAACGCCTTCGCAAAGAACGTAAAGAAGAAGCGTTGCGACTTCAACGTGAACAGGCTTCTCAAAACGATAGCGCGACACAAACGAAAGACGACAACGCATCGTGACCGCCATTATTGATGTACAGCAAGCATTTGAAGGTGACGAAGCTATTTTGTCGGCCATTCCCTCACCTTCAGAGCTTGAGCGTTGGGCTAATGCTGTGCTCAAGTATGAAGGCTTAAGTGATCAAGAAGTGACTATCCGCTTTACTGACGATGCCGAAAGTCAAAGCCTTAACCACGAGTACAGAGGGAAAGATAAGCCAACCAATGTGCTGTCTTTTCCTTTCGAAGCGCCCCCCGGGATTGAAATCAACTTATTAGGCGACCTCGTTATCTGTGCCCCGGTTATAAGCCGCGAAGCTGAAGAGCAACGAAAACAAGTGAGCGATCACTATGCCCACATGACGGTTCACGGGCTATTGCATTTAATGGGTTATGACCATATTGACGATGCAGACGCCGAGGAAATGGAAAGTAAAGAGATTGATATTCTTGCAAGTCTTGGCATTATCAACCCCTACGAAATTAGTGACTAACAAACAATCATAAACTGTTGTTATAAAAGCATTTTAACACTTAATGACAATAAAACATTGACGACCAGCACGAACCATTTTAACGTTGGCGTTGACCTAACAATTAAACGGACATTATGAGCGACGATAATCCTCACTCTACCAACGGCTCCTCAGGCAAGAGTTGGTTAGATAAACTAAAAAATTCGATTTCTGGCGAGCCGAAAAGTAAAGAAGAGTTAGTATCGGTTATTACTGATGCTGAACAAAACGAAATTATTGACCCACAAACCCGAGAAATGATTGAAGGGGTTATTGGGGTAAATGAAATGCGAGTGAGAGATATTATGATCCCTCGCGCTCAAATGACCACTATCGATGTAGAGAAGAAAGTAGAAGAATTTCTACCTTTAATGCTTGAATCTGCTCACTCCCGTTTCCCCGTTATTAGTGAAGATAAAGACCATATCGAAGGTATTTTGCTTGCAAAAGACCTTCTTGCATTTGCTTTTAACGCAGAAAAAGAATTCAATTTAAAAGATATCCTACGCCCTGCGGTTATTGTTCCAGAGAGCAAACGCGTGGACGTTCTGCTTAAGGAATTCCGCCAACAGCGCTATCACATGGCTATTGTTGTAGACGAATACGGCGGCGTGTCCGGCCTGGTCACTATTGAAGATATTCTTGAGATCATCGTGGGTGAAATTGAAGATGAGTACGATACCGAAGAAGATGGTACCGACGATATTCGCCCATTAAATAAGTCGACATACTCGGTTAAAGCCTTAACCCCAGTTGATGATTTTAATGAGTTCTTTGAGACCAAGTTTAGCGAAGAGGAAGCCGACACAATTGGCGGTATTGTGCTGAAAGCATTTGGTCATATGCCAGAAACCAATGACGAAATCACCATTGGCGACATTCAGTTTAAAGTGACAAACTCTGATAAACGCAGACTTATTCAACTAAAGGTTTCAGTGCCTTCATTGGAATAGAGACATCGTCACAATAACGTTTATTTCAGCATAGGGTAGCGCGAATTTTTAAGCGCTTACCCTGTGAATACAAAACCTATCAATCACCATCAGATGACCTCTATGCTGAAACGGTTTACCCCCCACTTTCTTCTTCTGCTAAGCGGCGCTAGTTTAACGCTGGCTTTTGCCCCATTTAATATGTGGCTTTTAACTATTCCTGCCCTTGCCCTAGCTATTCGTCAGGTCATAAAGCTTAAGCATCGCCCTTTTCTAGCCGGATGGTTATTTGGTGCGGGATGGTTTGGAGCGGGCATAAGCTGGGTACATGTGAGTATTGCCGACTTTGGTGGGCTTCCTCTAATTGCCTCTGTCGCACTCATGGCATTGCTATGCGGTTATTTAGCGCTATACCCAGCTCTTGCGACGAAGTTTACTGCAAATTATTTTTCGCCACAGCTTTGGCCTATGGCACTTCCCTTTTTCTGGATTGTAGCTGAATGGCTTAGAAGCTGGATGTTAAGTGGTTTTCCATGGCTATCGTTAGGCTACAGCCAGTTAGAAAGCCCGCTGTCTGGCTTTGCACCTATTATTGGCGAAACGGGAATAAGCGCGCTGATCGTTGTTAGCGCTACCCTATTTGCTTTAATACATAATAAGCGAACTTTCGCTAATGCCACATTGGTGGCGCTGTGTTTGTTTACCAGTGGTTACCTGCTTAAACAGCATAGTTGGGTTGAGCCAAAAAAGACCTACTCGGTAGGTATGGCTCAAGGTAATATTGCGCAAAGTTTGCGATGGGTGCCAGAGCAAGATGGCCCTACTATGGACACCTATTGGAAACTAACCGAAAGCTTATGGGATAACGACTTAATTATATGGCCAGAAGCGGCCGTTCCCAAGCTTGAGCCATTGGCCCAGCCTTACCTTGCTAAAGTTAATGAAAGAGCCTTTCAAGAAGACACGGCACTTATAACTGGTATTGTAAATTATAATTGGGAAACAGACGAAGCGTGGAATAACCTTATCGTGCTTGGTAAACGCACGCCAGATGCTACATACCCTGATTACCAATATTTCCACAATAACCGCTTTTCGAAACATCACCTCTTACCCGTAGGTGAATTTGTACCTTTTGAAGACTGGCTACGCCCGCTCGCTCCCCTGTTCGACTTACCAATGTCGTCATTTTCTCGTGGTGACTATCAGCAGGCTAATCTTGAAGCTAATGGCATTCACTTAGCGCCCGCTATCTGTTTTGAAATTGCGTTTCCTCACCAAGTAATGGCAAATGTGTATGAAGATACGGACATGATAATCACCGTAAGTAACGACGCGTGGTTTGGGCACTCCCACGGCCCAGCTCAGCATTTGCAAATAGCGCAAATGCGAGCTCTTGAGTTGGGGCGCCCTGTTGTTAGAGCTACAAACAATGGCATAACTGCTTTTATCAACCATAAAGGTGAAGTAACAGCTCGTCTGCCGCAATTCATAGCAGGTAATATTTCAGCGCCAGTTGTTGCAACTCGCGGTTTTACTCCCTATTACCATTTACAGGAGTTAGGTGTTTGGTTATTGACGTTACTTCTTTTAGCTTCTGCGATAATACTTAAGAGGTCATATATAAACCGAAACTAGAGCGATACAGCATGATATAAAGGGGTTACGGAAAACTGAAAACATATGAGCTAAAACATTTGCTGCTCTGAGTTGGAGAATTATTATTTAGTGAACAGACGTGTCCGCTAATAAAGTGCGATATGGTTAAACAATGACTTATTTCTAGTCACTTTGATGACTGAGGACTCACCGACAATCTGGAAACCGTATCCATACTTTCGTGTAATATGCGCACAATGAAGATATTTGAACCACTCACTTCATAAGCTACCAAGTGATTTTTTATCGGCATAAGTCTAAACGGAGCAACATTTTTATTTTTATATTCTGGATAACGGAAAGGACTTGAGGAAAGTGAAGAAATTGCACCGTATAGGTCATCTAGGTATCTATCGGCTAATGACTCGCCCCACACTTTATGACCATAAAGCCAGATATCGATTAAATCCTCTTTTGCAAGATTTGATATCGTAATTTGCATCAATAATCAGCTCGTTGCTTGGCCTCATTTTTTATCACCTCGATGTCTAAAGCCCCTGCGCTACCGCTTTTCCTACCTTCTTGGACAGCCGATACTAGCGCTTGACGCTTTAGCGCTGCGTATTCTCTACTGGACAATAATACGCCTTGCTCTTTGCCGTTTCTGGTAATTGAGACAGGCTCAGATTGCGCACTCATCAGGAGCTCCCCGAATGAATTTTTAGCTTCAGTTGCTGAAATGACTTTCATAGACCTGATTCCCCACTTTAGATTTGATAAGACAAAAATAGCCAAATTAGCTATTTTGTTCAATAAGAACTTGCAATCGTTGCAACGTGGTTAACGCAACAAACATCAATTCAAGCTCCATATATTGGAATACGACATAAATTTGCCTAACTCGTACCAACGGTTGAATAAGCATTTGTAGTGGTTATATTGCTGTCAAAAAAAACGGCGCCTCACATTTGGCGCCGCACTCATTTTTAAGATAAGGAATAAATTCAGAAGTTTCGTTAATTGCCCGCCGCCTGAATAGCGGTAAGGGCAATGGTAAATACAATGTCATCAACCAACGCACCGCGACTTAAATCGTTAACTGGCTTTCTCATGCCCTGCAGCATTGGGCCAATACACACCAAGTCGAAGCTACGCTGCACCGCTTTATAAGTGGTGTTACCTGTGTTTAGGTCTGGGAAAACAAACACGTTTGCTTTACCGGCAACCGGGCTGTTTGGTGCCTTGCTCTTACCTACACTTTCAATGGCTGCAGCATCGTATTGAAGCGGGCCGTCGATAAGTAAATCGGGGCGTAGCTCTTGCGCAATTTTAGTAGCCTCACGCACTTTCTCTACATCGCTACCAGCACCTGACGAGCCTGTACTGTAGCTGATCATAGCTACTCGTGGTTCAATACCAAACATCTGCGCCGATTCAGCAGACTGAATTGCTATGTCGGCTAGCTGCTGTGCGTTGGGGTCAGGGTTAATAGCACAGTCGCCGTAAACCAAAACTTGATCAGGCAACAGCATGAAAAATACTGACGATACTAAAGAGGTGTTTTCAGCTGTTTTAATTAACTGAAGCGCTGGGCGAATAGTGTTCGCAGTAGTGTTTACCGCGCCAGAGACTAGGCCATCCACATCGTCTTGCTGAAGCATCATTGTGCCTAAAGTCACGTTGTCTTCTAGTAACTCTTTAGCAACTACTTCAGTAACGCCTTTATGACCGCGCAGTGCCACTAAACCTTCGACATAGTCATCTTTTATCTCACTAGGAGAAAGTATTTCTACGCCGTCGCTCAGTACTACACCTTGCTGCTCTGCTACACGGCGAATCTCTGTTTCATCACCAATAAGTACCGGGCGCGCTAAACCACGCTTAGCACAGATAGAAGCCGCAACAACGGTTCTTGGCTCGTTACCTTCAGGTAGCACAATGCGTTTGTTTACCTGCCTTGCACGGTTGGTAAGATAGAAACGGAATGCTGATGGCGAAAGCTTTTTCTGGCGAGATACTTTTTGGGTTAGTGAATTCACCCAGCTTGCATCTAAGCTTTCTGCCGTATGCACCATCACCTTTTCGATACGTTGGCTGTCATCAACCGGCACTTCTTGGTTAAAAGCGTGAAGTGCCTGCGCTGTTTGCCATGTATTTGAATTTACCAACATTACTGGTAGGCCCGTTTCCATGGCTTGACTACATAATGCCATAATATTTTCATCGGGCTGGTAGCCACCGGTAAGCAAGAGCGCGCCTAGCTTAGTACCGTTTAACGCAGCCAAACAGCACGACACAAACACATCACCGCGGTCGCCTGACATCACTAGTAACGCACCTGGCTTGAGGGTGTGTGTCATATTGTGAATTTCTCGGGCGCAAAACGTAACGCTGCTTAGTCGACGCTCTGCTAGTTCACCCTCGTTAAGTAAGGTGGCATTTAGGTGCTTCGCAACGTCCGTTGCACGTGGCGAAACGAGGTCAGCACTCCAATCAATAGTACCAAGAAGACTTAACCCTCTTTTGAAAATAGGCAGATCACGCAGTGCCTGCGTACGCTCTTCATCGTGCTCTGGCGCTTCTATTGCACCGATATCGGCACGAAGCCGACCGTGTTCATCAAAAGGCGCGTTAACCTTGTTGAAGATACAACCAACCACTTTTTGACTTTTATGACCGCCATAGGTATCAACAACTATTTCAAGGCGGTGATTAATATCTGTTGTCGACTCGTTGCCAGGCACCGCCACAAAAACAATATCGGCATCTAGAGCACGGCTAATTTCTAAATTCAAACGCTCCGCATAGGGATGATGACGGGTTGTCACCAGCCCTTCTATAACGGTTACTGCATCTTGAACGCTCTTTTCTTCAAATCGCTCAATAATTTCTTCTAAAAGCTCATCAGTATTATCACTGCTGATCATTCGCTCTACGTATTCAAGTCCGAACGGTTCGATTGGCGATACGCTGGCATGATGCGCAATAATAGCTGTAGATCGCTCTTCCCCGTTGTCACCTTTGCGCGGTTGAGCCACGGGCTTAAAGAAATTGAGCTTTATACCTTGTTCCTCGATGGCACGAACAAGGCCCATGCTGACCGTAGTGAGGCCCACACTGGTACCTACGGGGATCAACATAATTTTGCGAGACATAGTTACTCCTGCTATTGCCAACACTTACGCGTTGGCATTGCTAATTGAATTTACGCGAAGGTTGCAGCTTCAGCCGCTATTACCCATTCTTCATTAGTTGGTACAACATAAACGGCGGTTGACGCTGAATCTGTGGTTATTTTTCCACCTTGACCAAAACGTGCGTCGGTATTTCTCTTCTCATCAAGGCTGATACCAAAATGTGCGAAATAGCCCATGGTTGTTTCTCGAATGAGCGACGAGTTTTCTCCGATACCACCCGTAAAGACAATTGCATCTAACGTTGGCACAGCTACCATGTAGCCCGCTATGTATTTAGCCAAGCGATAGCAGAAAATTTCAATTGCCAACAGTGCGCCTTCGTGACCTTCAAGTGCAGCATCTTCGAGGGTTCTGCAGTCGTTGCTAAGCTCTGAAATGCCTAGCAAACCTGATTGCTTGTTTAACAAGTCGCCAATTTCATCTGCGGTTTTACCAAGTTTTTTCTGTAGCGTACCGGGCAAGCTAGGATCTAAGTCACCACAGCGCGTACCCATTACTAGCCCTTCTAAAGGAATGAAACCAAGGCTAGTATCGACCGCCTGCCCCTTTTCAATGGCTGACACGCTGCAGCCGTTGCCTAAATGCGCACTGATTATGCTGGTGTCTGAAACTGGCTTTTCAAGAATTTTCGCCATGCTATCAAGTATGAACTTATGGCTGGTTCCGTGAAAACCGTAGCGTCTAATACCGTGCTCGCGATAAAGCGACATAGGTAGTGCATAAATAAAGGCTTTTTGCGGAAGTGTTTGAAAAAATGAAGTATCGAATACCACAACATGTGGCAAATCTGGATACGCAGCTTGAGCGGTCACAATGCCTTTTAGATTAGCCATATTATGAAGCGGTGCCATGCTCGCATACTCTTCGATTGCTTCAAGTACGCTATTATCTACAAGGGCAGCACCTTTAAACTTTTCTCCACCGTGTACAACACGGTGACCAATGGCGATAGGCTGTACACCTGTGCGTGCAATAATTTCAGAGATAGCATTTAACGCTTCTGTATGCCCTGCTTGTGGTGGCAATGCGTGCTTTTCTTTTTTGCCGTTTAACTTGTAAGATAAGCTTGCATCGCTATTACCAAGAGCCTCAGCAATACCAGACAGGCCAGCCTCTCCAGTTTCAGCATCAATTATTGCGAACTTTACTGAGGAACTACCGCAGTTTAGAACTATAACTTCTTTCTTCATTTTTTTAATTTACAAATAAAAGTGTTAAGACAATTCAAGTGATTGAATTGTAGCATTTCTAAACAACCGGATTGGTTAAACAATTGCTAAATGTTTTATAAAAATTGTCGCATGCACTTATTTTCTATAGTTTTTTATAGCAAACTTTCGTTAATTTACGGCAACCCATCTATATTCGAAGAATTTTTATCAAAAATAACTTTATAATTTCAATAACTTAGATGAAATTTGCGATTATTTTTTAAAAAATTCACCTTTCTTTCTTGAAAAGTATTTAGGCCATTCCTATATATGATTTGTCGGCGCTGAAAGGTCAGGTCGACAAAACCGCCGCCGCAGAGTCGGGGCATTTAAATTTTAAACATATTGCTTAATTTTGAGGATATGACTATGCGTACTATCGATCTATCTCCACTTTACCGTTCATTCATTGGTTCTGATCACCTAGCATCGCTTATTGATGCAGCCTCTCGTGCAGAAAAACAGAGCACCTATCCGCCGTATAACATCGAACTGCTCGGTGATGACAAGTACAGAGTAACCATGGCGATTGCTGGTTTTAGCAAAGACGATGTATCAATTCAGGTTGAAGAGAATACATTAACCATTACTGGAACCAAGAAAGCGGAAGCGGAAAACAAAGAAGGTAACGAACGTAAGTTCTTACATAAAGGCATCTCAGAGCGTAACTTTGAGCGTAAATTCCAGCTAGGCGACCATGTGAAAGTGTTGGCTGCAGATATGGAAAATGGTCTATTACACATCGATATGGAGCGAGTCATACCTGAAGCCAAGAAGCCTCGCCAAATAGAAATTGGCTCTCGTTTAATTGAGAGTTAATAAATAGTTTCTTGGTTTGTTTCCCAACTTTTAGCGGCGCCTTACGGCGCCGTTTTTTTGCCTTTAAACGCAAAAGTGAAGTTAAAAACGCTTGCATGCTAAGCGTTCGCTACTTAATCACTAACTATTTAGACATCATCTACCTCAAGGGTGTAATTAGCTTTACCCGACTCTCCTGACTGAAAGTGTCCTCGAAAGGTTTTACCCGCGAGTTCTCCCGTTGCAGAACCTTTGATAGATTTGAAATCGCTGCTAGCAATACCGCTTTCAAACTTACCGTTGTGCTGAAAAATAACGGTACCACGCAAGCCTTTGATCACACCGGTAAAGGTTTCAAAACCCGTAAATTTGGCGGACATTTGCGATTGATAAGACATCAAGAACTCAACACTTGACTCACCGCTCATGTCACCGGTGTACATCTGCTTAATGCTGGCGTGTGACAACTTTATTCCTTCAGCTTTTTCACTGAGTGTGTCTTCATCCCATTGGATAATGGAGAAACTTCCCTCGATTGTCATCACTATCCCTTTTATATTAACGTCGTAGTAAGTTTTCCAATACTAACCTCTTGTGCAAAAAAAGACAGCCTAAGAGTTGTAACAGTGCGTTTAAATAAATCCCTTAAGCATGGCTAAACCCAAAGCATTACAGGTACTCGCGTCCTTAATTTCGCCAGTTTTAATTTTCTCTTTCAATGTGTTTAAAGAAAGTGAGACTACGCGTAGATCTTCTTCTTCAGCATCTAGCTTTTGTGTACCTTGAGTCAGGCCCTTTGCCACATAAATATGGTATCCCTGATTACAAAAGCCGTATGCAAGATATTGGAACCCAACATACTCCATCGACTCAGCGGTTAAGCCGGTCTCTTCTTTAAGCTCGCCTTTTGCAAGCTCAACCGGGTCTGCGCCGGGATTGTTTTCCCATGCTCCCTGAGGAAGTTCTAGCTGTCGTTCTTTGATGGTATAGCGGTACTGCTCAACCATATACACGGTATCGCCTTCAATCGGCAAAATAATGGCAAAGTCTGGCTTTTCAACCACGCCGTAAATACCTTCGTTTCCACTACAGCGACGAATTTTGTCTTCTCTTACGCGAAGCCATTTGTTTTCATAAACCACTTTTGAATCAAGCGTTTCAATATCTGCCATCGTCATCCTTATTAATAAACGCAAGTATGTTAATAACGTCACTCAATAAACATAGTGGGCGATGAGCAGTACTCAGTCAATTGTGAAATTAGCAATTGTTCGACTAAGTAAAAGATTATTCTCTTTCATTGAACTAGATAATTTTGATAACGCTTGAGACAACTCCACTTCATGCTTTGCTGCAGCTTCAACATCAACAATATCTTTTGCTACTTCTTGTGTTGTGACTGACTGCTGCTCTGCCGCCGCAGACATATTGTTAGCCATAAGCTCAACGTTTGATGCGGCATCCTTTACTTTCTCAGCTGTCTCTCGCCCCCTTCCAGTAATTTCAACCGATTTCTTCACTGCCGAAGCGCTTTTGTTAATGTCTTGGACAACCACCAAACTTGCTTGTTGAAGCGACGCGAGCAGTGTAGCTATTTGGGCTGATGCGTCTCGACTATTCTGTGCTAGTTTGCGAACCTCATCGGCAACAACCGCAAATCCTCTACCATGTTCTCCAGCACGGGCCGCTTCTATTGCAGCATTCAGAGCCAATAGGTTCGTCTGATCTGAGAGAGTGTTGATAGTTTCGAGTATGCTACTTATGTCAGTCACTTGCTTTTCCATAGCCGCAGCATTAACCTCAACGTGTGTCATATCGTCTTCTAAGAGCTTCATCGCCGCTCTAATTGATTCATTAATATTAAAAGCCTCTATTGCCAATTCATCTAACGATTTGCTCGCAGCTAATGTGTCAAAGGCTGACTTCGCAATATCGGTACTAGTTACCGATATTTCTTCTAGCGCTGACGCGATATTAAGAGAGCGTTGTTGCGTTTTACCCGCATCGTGTACCATTTCAGTGCAGGATGTTTCTAATTCCGCTGATAGACGCGAGCTGGCTTCAATTGATTGCTCTAACCCTTTGATTACATCTTTTAATGCCAATATCGTAGTATTAATTGCTACGGAAACCCTTCCCAACTCATTTTGCATCGGCATCTCTACATCAATTGTTAAATCCCCATTTTCGGCAATTTTCGCAAGATTTTGAGTAAGGCGCGTTAGTTGAGTATTGAGAATGTACAGCAGCGAACGGTAGATAATTGCAATGACCACAATACCAACAAAAATAATGATGAGCGTTAGCACTAGGTTTAACATGGCGTTCCTGTGCATTCGTTCCGCATTCTCGTTTACTTTTTCCCAGATATTATCAAGTATCGCTTTTACGTCTTTAATTTGTGACGTTGCAGCGCTAAACCAGTCGCTGCTTGTTGGAAGCGAGTTAAAGTCAATTGCCTGCGAACTAAGCGTTTGTAAAGTGCGCTCAATCATTTTTGCATTATTTGATGTCATAGCTTTTGTGAACTCAACATTGCTCTCATGAGGCAAACTATTTTCTAGCTTTCCTGCAAGGTATTGCGCCTCTTGTTGATAACCCGTTAGTTCACTTATTACAATGTCACTGGCTTCACGTTTCGCTATCGCACCATTAACTTTCCCTCGCAGTTGCCCTAACCGCTCTTTTAATTGGGCTACAAGAATAGCATTAGACAACTGCTCTTTTGAGGCTAAGTTATTGACGTATATTGTTAATGAAGTTGCAGCGTTCAACGCAGATGCGTTAAGTGAACTGTAGAATGCGAAGGCCCGAGCACCTTTTTGACTATCTACTTCTCTCCTTAAGGCGTCTTTTTCACGTAAGTAACTGATGAGTGGATTAACGATTTTAACTACTCGTTCGCTGTACATATCAGTATTTTGAAGTAACGATATCATCTTTGAGGCTGCGTCATCTGCATGTTGACGCTGCGTATACACTTTTTCTTGCCCTTGTGACGTTGGGTTACCTAAGTAACCTGCAGTCAAGCCGCGCTCTACCGCATGATGATGGGCCACTGATTCTACAGCAGCAATAAGCGTTATAATATCGATATCAGTTGCGGCCGCATTGGTAACATCTAATGACCGTTTAATATCTTTGAAAGATAGGTATAAAACACTTAATAAGAGAATTCCCGCCCCCAACACAGACAGTTGTAGTATCGAAAGTCGTTGAAATAAGCGCACCGATAGAGCTCCATGTAAACCGTACTGCTCGATAGAAAAAGTGAGGAAAGATACACCCCCATTACTGTCCAATAATTAGCCAGCTCATCTTAGTATAGAAAACAATGGAATAACCGCAAAATGGCTTTTTAATCACAAACAAAAACGCCGAGCAATTTGCTCGGCGTTTTTATATTGTCATCGATTAAATATATTCGACTTCGATTATCTCAACTTCAACAGCGCCGGCCGGCGTTTGAATCGTTACCATATCATCAAGCTCTTTACCGATTAGGCCACGAGCAATAGGAGAGTTAACTGAAATTAAGTTATTTTTAATATCAGCTTCGTCGTCCCCAACGATGCGATAAGTGGTTTCTTCATCGGTATCAACGTTAAGAATGGTCACGGTAGTACCGAAGATAACCTTACCGGTATTTTCCATTTTAGTAACATCGATAATCTGTGCGTTTGAAAGCTTACCTTCAATATCTTGAATGCGACCTTCACAGAAGCTTTGCTGTTCACGGGCAGCGTGATATTCAGCGTTTTCTTTCAAATCACCGTGCTCACGTGCTTCGGCAATAGACTCGATAATACGTGGGCGTGTTTTTGTTTTTAGCTCATTTAATTCGTCACGCAGCATTTGAGCGCCGCGCGCTGTCATTGGATACTGACTCATGAATACCGTCTCACTTAGCTAGTAATTTAAACAGAAAAGTGCGCCGCGAAGGCGCACTTTTTATTGGTTCACACAAATGTAATATTGCTAGGATACCTCGTATCCTAGCGTATGTCATTAGTGTTTAAGTCTAGCGTGTAGTTCTTGAACTGACGCCACTTTATTGCGGTCATCGGCAGACTTAGCACGGATAGTTGCGAATGCAGCGTTCATTGTTGTGGTGTAGGTTACCTTGTTTACCAAGGCTTCACGACGAATGTACACTGAGTCGGTGATGGCTTGACGACCTTCTGTTGTGTTAATCAAATATGCGTATTCGCCGTTCTTGATAGCATCAACAATATTAGGGCGGCCCTCAGACATCTTGTTCACCACTGTGCTCATGATGCCTGCATCGTAAAGTTCGGTAGCCGTACCGCGGGTAGCTTCAATGCTAAAACCCGCTTCAACCAACGCTTTTGCCAGAGCAATCATACGAGGCTTGTCGGTATCACGTACTGAAATAAGCGCTTTACCTTGCTTAGGTAGTGGCGCACCCGCACCTAAGTTAGCCTTCGCATACGCTTCTTCAAAGGTATCACCAACGCCCATTACTTCACCCGTAGATCGCATTTCTGGGCCTAGTAGTGGGTCAACACCTTGGAACTTAGCAAAAGGAAGCACCACTTCTTTCACAGAGTAGAACGGAGGAATAACTTCTTCTGTTACGCCCTGCTCGGCTAAGCTCACACCAGCCATGGCACGCGCTGCAACTTTTGCAAGAGGTACGCCCGTTGCTTTAGATACAAACGGCACGGTACGCGCAGCGCGAGGATTGACCTCGATGAGGTATACTTCACCGTCTTTAATCGCGAACTGTGTATTCATTAGACCGACTACGCCAAGCTCAAGCGCCATGGCTTTAACTTGCTCGCGCATGACATCCTGAATCTCTTTTGAAAGCGAGTGTGGAGGCAATGAACATGCAGAGTCACCAGAGTGAACACCCGCTTGCTCGATGTGTTCCATGATGCCGCCAATGACTACGTCTTTGCCATCGCAGATAGCGTCGATATCAACTTCAATAGCATCGTCTAGGAAACGGTCCAGCAATACTGGCGCATCGTTAGACACTTTAACCGCTTCGTTTAGGTAACGCTTAAGGTCTTTGATGTCATACACGATTTCCATTGCACGACCGCCTAGAACGTAGCTTGGACGAACAACCAGCGGGAAGCCAATCTCTTCAGCCATAGTTAGCGCTTGCTCAACATTCGTTACCGTGGCATTTGCAGGCTGCTTAAGGTTAAGCTTGTTCACCATTTGCTGGAAGCGCTCACGGTCTTCAGCACGGTCAATCGCTTCTGGTGAGGTACCGATTACCGGAACACCAGCTGCCTCTAGTGCACGCGCAAGTTTAAGCGGCGTTTGGCCACCATACTGCACGATAACGCCTTTCGGCTGCTCTTTAGCAACGATTTCAAGTACATCTTCCAATGTTACTGGCTCGAAGTACAAACGATCTGACGTGTCGTAGTCCGTTGAAACCGTTTCAGGGTTACAGTTAACCATAATGGTCTCGTAACCATCTTCACGCATTGAAAGCGCCGCGTGCACACAGCAGTAGTCGAACTCGATACCTTGACCAATGCGGTTTGGACCGCCGCCCAATACCATAATCTTGTCTTTGTCAGTTGGCGCTGCTTCGCACTCTTCGTCATACGTTGAGTACATGTAAGCTGTGCTGGTAGAGAATTCGGCTGCACAAGTATCTACACGTTTGTAGACAGGAGAAACTCCAAAACCGCGACGTGTCTCACGAATATCGCTTTCTGCCACTTTGGTCAGTTCAGCAAGACGCGCATCAGAGAAGCCTTTACGCTTAAGAGCGCGCATAAAGTCAGCATCAATACCCGGTAAGCCAAGCTCAGCCACTTTAGCTTCTAGTAGGATAAGATCTTCAAGTTGAACAAGGTACCAACGGTCGATATTAGTAAGGTTGAATACTTCTTCAACCGTCATCCCCATACGGAATGCATCACCGATGTACCAAATTCGCTCTGCGCCAGGTTGACGAAGTTCGTAAACCACTTTATTGCGTGATTCAGGGTCTTCAAGGTCAACCATAGGGTTCAGGCCTGTCGCACCTACTTCAAGACCACGAAGGGCTTTTTGCAGTGATTCCTGCTGGTTACGGCCAATAGCCATCACCTCACCCACCGACTTCATTTGGGTAGTTAGACGATCGTTGGCACCGGCAAACTTCTCAAAGTTAAATCGTGGGATCTTAGTGACTACGTAGTCGATTGACGGCTCGAAAGAGGCTGGCGTTAAGCCACCTGTAATATCATTTGCTAATTCGTCTAGCGTGTAACCTACCGCAAGCTTTGCAGCCACTTTCGCAATCGGGAAGCCCGTTGCTTTAGACGCAAGTGCTGATGAACGCGATACGCGAGGATTCATTTCGATGATTACTACACGACCTGTTTTCGGGTCTACACCGAACTGTACGTTTGAACCTCCGGTTTCAACACCAATCTCACGCAGTACAGCCATTGCTGCATTACGCATTAGCTGGAATTCTTTGTCAGTCAGGGTTTGTGCTGGAGCAACTGTGATTGAGTCGCCGGTATGCACGCCCATTGGGTCGAAGTTTTCTATAGTACATACAATAATGCAGTTATCTGCTTTATCGCGTACTACTTCCATTTCGTACTCTTTCCAACCTAGCAGCGACTCATCGATAAGAAGCTCGTTGGTAGGAGAAAGGTCAAGGCCGCGATGACAAATTTCGTTAAATTCATCAATGTTGTACGCGATACCGCCGCCAGTTCCCCCCATGGTGAATGACGGGCGAATAATACAAGGGAAGCCGATACGGCTTAACACATCGTGCGCTTCATCCATGGTGTGCGCAATTTCCGCACGTGGGCATTCTAGACCGATGTTCTTCATCGCTTTATCAAAGCGTTCGCGGTTTTCTGCTTTATCGATAGCATCTGCCGTAGCACCGATAAGCTCACAGCCGAACTCTTCTAGTACGCCATGCTTATCTAGCTCCAGCGCACAGTTAAGTGCAGTTTGACCACCCATTGTAGGTAAGATGGCATCTGGACGTTCTTTTTCGATAATCTTGCGAACCACTTCCCAGTGGATAGGCTCGATGTAAGTTGCATCTGCCATTTCTGGGTCGGTCATGATGGTTGCTGGGTTAGAGTTAACCAAAATAACACGGTAGCCTTCTTCGCGAAGGGCTTTACACGCTTGCGCGCCTGAATAGTCAAATTCACAAGCCTGGCCAATAACAATAGGGCCAGCACCAATGATAAGAATACTTTTTATGTCGGTACGTTTTGGCATAGTTGGCTAATTCCTACTGCTTGTGTTGTTCAATAAGTTCGATGAAGTGGTCGAATAACGGCGCCGCTTCATGAGGACCTGGGCTAGCTTCAGGATGGCCCTGGAAGCTGAACGCAGGCTTGTCGGTGCGGTGAATACCTTGCAACGACTTGTCGAACAACGAAATGTGAGTTACTTCTAGGTTATCTGGCAAGCTAGACTCATCAACAGCAAAACCGTGGTTTTGGCTAGTGATCATAACTACATTGCGCTTAAGGTCTTTAACCGGGTGGTTTGCACCGTGGTGACCAAACTTCATCTTCACTGTCTTCGCACCACTTGCGATAGCAAGTAGCTGGTGACCAAGACAAATACCAAATACAGGCGTACCGGTTTCGACGATAGTTTTGATTGCGGTTACTGCGTAGTCACATGGCTCTGGGTCGCCCGGGCCATTTGACAAAAATACACCGTCAGGATTCATGGCAAGCACATCTTCAGCAGGGGTTTGCGCGGGTACCAGGGTTACTTTACAACCGCGGTCAGCTAGCATGCGAAGAATGTTGTTTTTAACACCGTAGTCAAAAGCAACAACGTGATATTTGAACTCGCTTGGTGTTACATAACCTTTACCAAGTTCCCAACTGCCTTCTGTCCATGTTTTTGGCTCAGTAATACTTACTACTTTTGCCAAATCCATGCCTTTAAGGCCAGGGAAAGCTTTTGCTTGCGCTAGTGCGCTAGACTCGTCTAATTCATCAGAGCAAATAATGCAGCCATTTTGTGCACCTTTGTCTCGCAAGATACGCGTTAAGCGACGTGTATCAATGTCGGCAATACCCACAACGCCTTTCGCTTTAAGGTATTCAGACAAAGTTTGCTGTTGACGAAAGTTACTAGCAACAAGAGGTAGGTCACGGATTATTAGACCTTTCGACCAGATTTTATCTGCTTCGACGTCTTCTTCGTTAGTGCCGGTGTTGCCAATGTGTGGATAAGTAAGGGTGATGAGTTGTTCAGCGTAGGATGGGTCGGTGAGAATTTCTTGATAGCCGGTCATGGAAGTATTAAAAACAACTTCCCCAACGGCGGAGCCTGTAGCGCCTATCGCCGTACCTTTAAAAACAGAACCATCCTCTAACACCAAAAGGGCAGAATTAGCCAAGTCAACCTCCAGATTAAGGATAACTATGTGTTTGTGCAGTTTTCTGCACAAACCCCACAAAAAACGGGAGTTATTGAAAACAATACATCCCGTTTTACGATCTTTGCAGCTAATAAAACCGCACTCTTCAGCCATTTTATTGGCTTCAGAATACGAAATTCTGGCAAATTCCGGCGAGTATACATCACTGACCGAAAATGGCAAATTTATTTGTAATAATTTACTAAAATAACGCTTATACCACCATTTTTGCGCAGAACCACCGAAAGTACGGCTTATTGCTCATTTAAAGTGCAACTTTAGTTTAACACTTTAATAACGCCTTGGAGTTTGCATGCTTTTAAGCCATGGCACGCTAACATCCAAAAACGCCTACAGCTTTAAATCAAGTACATCAACCATGGAGTATAGACCAGGTTCTTTTCCATACAACCACTTTGCCGCATGCACAGCACCTTTTGCGAATGTAAGGCGACTCGACGCTTTATGCGTGATCTCTAAACGCTCACCAATATCTGCAAACAGTGCGGTATGTTCACCAACAATGTCCCCGGCGCGAACTGTTGCAAACCCAATGGTACCTTGATCCCGTTCTGGCTCTTTTCCTTCCCTTCCGTATACAGCGCAGTTTTTTAAATCACGGCCTAATTCGTCGGCAATGGCTTCACCAATGGCCATGGCTGTACCAGAAGGCGCGTCTTGTTTAAATCTGTGATGTGCTTCTGTTATTTCGATGTCAGCCGTTTCACCCAGCACACTAGCCGCTTGTCGAACTAGGGAAAGCATTAAATTTACGCCCACACTGTAATTAGCCGCAAATACGATAGGTATATGCTTTGCGGCTGCATCTAACGCTGCTAACTGTGTATCGTTCAATCCAGTAGTTCCAATAACGACCGGCATTTTATTTTTAACGCACCACATAAGATTACTTTCAATAACCGAAGGCAGGGTGAAGTCGATCATTACATCTGCATCATTACCACTTAAATCTGATAGCGCAGTACAATCAACGTCTTTTTTGCCAATACCCGCAAGTTCGCCTACATTTAGTCCAACCCAAGGTGAATCATCGCGTACCGTCGCTACGCTAAGTTGTGCATCTTCACTTAAATCCAGCGCTTCAACTAAAACCCGTCCCATACGCCCGTTGGCGCCAAATAATCCTACTTTCATTTTTAGCTTTACACTTTTATTAACCTTCAACTATCGGGCATTTTGCCAAATGCCGACGCTATTGCAATGCGAGATTCATATTAAATATGCATAATTAGAAACCAAGAGAAGGGTTTATGCCTTTTTGATATTCATGCATTTGTTGAATAAATCTGATTAAAACCTTTAATTTAGGTATATGAGCACCGCCACATATTGTCTGCATGATATGGCGCCGTATTTAAGCCCCATTTTGTAAGTGCGGTATTTAATCGTATGGATTCCTTTCGCTTTTAGACAAAACAAAGTTTTATATAGCTAAGCTTACTTGTTTTCATAAGTGTATTAAGCGACGCTATTGCTCAGAACTTATGAATAGGGCCTTTTAATTAACCTCTGACTCATCTTGATGTAAAACAGAGTGTGATTAACCCACAAATTGTGAATAGATTGACTATGCAGAAAACTCTAGTATGGGACCTCCCCACTCGCCTATTCCATTGGCTTATTGTCGCGAGCCTATTAGCTCAATACGCCACGGTTGAATGGCTTGAAAACAAAGTCCAGTGGCACTTCTATATAGGGTATTTCACCTTGTTTCTCATTGTTTTTCGTCTTCTTTGGGGAATGGTTGGCACACAGCACGCAAGATTCAGTAGCTTCGTAACCGGCCCTAAAGCCGTTTTGAACTATGTGAATACACTATTTAACAAACATTCTGATCCTGCTGTTGGGCACAATCCATTAGGTGGCTGGTTTGTCATTGTTATGCTTGTGCTCATGGCCATACAAGCCATATCAGGGTTGTTCATGACTGACGATATTTTCTTAGACGGCCCCTATCGCCAGTTAGCCAATGAAGATACATTAGCGCTAATGAACAGCCTTCATCATCTCGCTTTTGACGTGCTTCTTTATGTTATCGCATTGCACATAGGCGCAGTTATTTTTTACAGCGTATATAAAAAGCAAAGATTGGTTCCCGCCATGGTGCACGGCAAAAAAATGTCAACAACTGCTGGCATTGCTGACTCTCGGCTGTTGCGCGCGCTGGTTGTTGCGCTTATCTCTGCAGCTGTCGTTTACGCAGCTATTGAAGTATACCCGCCAACTCCACAGGTAGATGAATATTACTATTAAGTAAAAAAGTACGTTATTTCCAATTCGCTCAACACAGCTCAATGAGAGGTGTAGTTTGACGCTTACCTCTTTACAAGACTAGGGGCAATCGCCCCTAGTCTTGTAAAGGATAGAGTCACTACCTTTCATAACTGTCGTTAGATTTTTACATCAAACTGCACTTGTCTCATTGACTAAGCCTTTTTCTCGCATTATCGACTCTATTTCTCTTACGCTTGATGGATCGTCAATCGTCGAAGGAATAGCAACAGACTCATTGGCTGCAATTTGACGCAATAGTTTTCGAAGTATTTTCCCTGAACGGGTTTTAGGCAAACGATTAACCACAATCGCTCTTTTAAAACAGGCTACTGGCCCAATTTTGTCGCGAACACGCTGAACGAGATCTTGTTCAAGCGATTTTTCATCAAGATTAACGCCGTCTTTGAGTAGCACAAGACCAACGGGTAATTGCCCTTTCAGTGCATCGTTTACGCCTATGACACTGCATTCAGCAATGGCCGGGTGCGCTGCAAGTACCTCTTCCATCTCACCCGTAGACAAGCGATGGCCTGCAACATTTATGACATCGTCGGTACGGCCCATAATATAGACATAACCCGCTTCATCTACGTATCCGTTATCTCCCGTGCTGTAGTACCCGTCGAACTCTCGCAAGTAGCCATCGACAAACCGCTGATGATCCTGCCAAATCGTTGTTAAGCACCCCGGGGGGAGGGGTAGCTTGATAGCAATAGCGCCTTTTTCACCTGTTGCTTGCTGTGTATTGGGTCCTTTTAATACCTTAACGTTAAAGCCTGGTGTTGGCACACTGGATGAACCAGGCTTTGTCTCCATGGGTTCAAGCCCCATAGGATTTGAGCAAATGGGCCAGCCAGTTTCGGTTTGCCACCAGTGATCAATAACGGGTACACCTACTTTCTCGTAAGCCCAGTAATAAGTTGGAGGGTCAAGTCGCTCACCTGCCATAAATAAAGTACGTAAACTCGACGTGTCATATTTAGATAGAAACGCTGCGTCCGGATCCGCTTTTCGAATTGCCCGGAACGCTGTTGGTGCGGCGAAAAGTACATTTACCTTGTGCGATTCTATCATCCTCCAAAATGCGCCCGCATCAGGGGTGCCAATCGGTTTACCTTCGTACAGTACGGTTGTAGCGCCTTTGATAAGGGGCGCATAGACAATATATGAATGACCCACTACCCAACCCACATCGGAGGCTGCCCAAAAGACATCGTCCTCGTCTATCCCGTAAACGGCCTCCATTGAGTAGTGCAGCGCAACGGCATGGCCTCCGTTATCTCGAACCACACCTTTGGGCTTGCCTGTGGTACCCGATGTGTAAAGAACATATAAAGGGTCTGTAGCGTCAACACTAACAGGAGAAGCTGGCTTGCTTGCATTAACTAGGGCGTTCCAATCGTAATCCATATTTTCATTTAATTCAGCGGTGAGTTGTTCCCTTTGAAACAACACGCACGCCAGCGGTTTGTGTTTCGCTAAATCAATCGCTTCTACAACAAGCGGCTTATAAGGTAGTACTTTACTCCCTTCAATACCGCATGATGCAGTCACGATAGCAACTGGCTTCGCGTCGTCTATTCGTACAGCGAGTTCATTTGCAGCAAAGCCGCCAAAGACAACAGAATGCACAGCACCTAGACGAGCACAAGCAAGCATTGCTATCGCTGCTTGAGGGATCATTGGCATATAAATAATTACGCGATCGCCTTTTTTAACACCTAGGCGAGACAAACCTCCTGCAAACTTTGCAACATCAGTAAGTAGTTCTTTGTAAGTAAAATGCTGGGTAGTTTGCGTGACAGGTGAGTCGTAGATAAGTGCGGTTTTATCACCACGGCCATTGTTGACGTGATGATCTAGTGCCAGATAACTGGTATTAAGCTGTCCACCTTTAAACCATTCAAAGTAACCATTATTCGTTCTCTGACATCCCTTTTTGGGAGGCGTGAACCACGCTATCTTGCGTGCTTGCTCTAACCAAAACTCGTCGGGGTGGTGAGTAGAAGCAATATATTCTTTTTTATAAGTCATAACCATGTCCTGAGTAGGGTTTATAAATACCCTACTTCAGTTTAATCAGGCCTGCTTATAAGACTTATGGCGCATACTGCATAACAATTTGATTTACATTAATTTAAACTTAAACAAACACTTTCAAATAGCGTAAAGTTTCGAGTGAATTACCAAACAAGTATTGATTTAAACGTATTTAATGTTTTTCCTACAGGCAACTAGTTCCGAGCGTCGACAAATTTATTGCGCCAATCACCTATGCTCATCGGCTTATCTAAGTAATAACCCTGAAAAGCGCTACATCCACACGCCTTTGCTTCGTTTAATTGTCCCGTGGTTTCTATACCTTCTGCCACAGTATCGAGTTTTAACGCTCTTGCCATGTTGCAAATATTTGTAACGAGCACGTTTTTCTCTTTCGAATCTTCTATTGCTTCAATAAAAACTTTATCAACTTTGAGCTCATTAATCGGAAGCGCTTGAAGAGATCTAAGATTTGAGTCACCTATACCAAAATCATCAATAGATAAACTAAAACCTTGCTGAGCTAAATCTCTAACTCGGCGCTGTATTATGTTGACACCTTTTATCAAAGCGCCTTCTGTCAATTCAAGTTTTAGACACTTATGAGGCACCCGCCATCTATTCACTATTGCTACAAATTTGCTGACAAAGTCAGCCCGCGCTAAATGCTTCGCACTTATATTAATTGATAGCTTAGTGTTTATACTCTTCTCGTAGCATTCGCTTAATAATTTACAAGCTTCATTACAAACCCATAATCCAATGTCGGCAATAAAATCGTTCTGCTCAGCAATAGGTATAAACTCTGCTGGCGTAACAACGCCAAGGTGAGGATGGTTCCATCTAAGCAACACTTCAGAGCTTACTAAGTTTCCACTACTACAATATTGAGGCTGAAGCTCTACGAATAACTCATTGTTGGCAATAGCTCTATTTAAGGAATGCTTTATATAGTTATAGCGGTCTATATCGCTACCGTCGATATGCAAATAGGTGTGCTCTCTCTCAGAGTCTAAATAAACAAGATCTTCATTGAAGGCCTTTCTAGACAATAACTCTTTTATTTTTTTGAACGAAAAATACTTTGGTGGGATAGCACAACTAACTGACTTGGTTTCAATGGCCAGTGAACTATTGTGTAAAGTGATAGGGGCCAACACGTTATCTCTGAGGTAGTAAGCACATTGCTGAGCCGCATTTTTCGCCGTATGGTCGTCCTCAAAATAATTTTCCAAGTGAAGAACAAAGTTGCCGCGATCGTATTTAAATACTCTCACGTTAAGCTGCCTATTGACGTCAAAAGCACGCACAAAGCGACTAGCTAATATACGCAGGATGTAGTCAACTGTGGGTTCTCCAAACGCGTCTTCATACTCTTTAACATTGACAATGCTAACCCGAATAAACACAGATAGTGCCTTCTCAGACGATGCTAATGCAGCTTTATCTAAAAGGTATTGCTCTAAATGATAAAGGTTAGAAAGTCCCGTCAAAGGGTCTGTTAACGCTAACTGTCTAAAGCGTTCTACTTCAAAATGCAGGTTTGAAACGCTGCGAATGCTTATAATGACCAAGTCTTGATTATGTACATTGCATGCTTTTAAGCTTACATCGCACGCTATTCTCTTACCGTTTTTGTGACGTATGCACTCGTTTATGGTCTCAACCGCAAAGCAACGTGCAACGCCTTCTTCTAAATTTAACAAGTAGGAAGGCTCATCACTATTTTGAACCTTTGTCGCTAGAAGCTTAACATCTTGACCTAATAACTCTTCCGGTTGGAACCCCAATACAGAAACAACCTGTTCGTTTGCCGACAGTATTGTGCCGTTCTTATCGATGCTGAGAACCACGCTATCAACACCATTTAAAATACTTGTTAGATAGTCTGTATAATTGTGTTGTGAATCAGACAGTCTCTGAGTTTCTGTTTCATCCTGCACGACACCATATAAGCGAGTAAGTTTTAAGCCCAAATTAGTCTGACGCTCAACCTGTAAAAATACGGTTAGCTTTATATTTTTAGTTCGCCCTTGTTTATCGGAAATAGTGAGATGCTTTGCAAAGTGCCTTTGTTTCTTAATCGCTTTGAGAATTCGTTGTTTAAGGTTATCTCTGTCTTCAAATGAAATAACTTCGAGCACATCTTGTAGGTTAACGCTTTTTGAATGTAGCAGTCCCAGCAGGCTTTTCATGATTTGAGTTGAAGAAAACGCGCCAGTGAACCTGTCTATTTGCCACGCCCCTACTTTTGAAATAGCGCTTACCTCTTCAAGGAGTGACAATTGCTCTGACAACTTATCTGAATAAGGATGCCTAGCAAGTTCATAGAGGTAGTTTAATTCGACCTTCTGGCGCAGAATATCTATGTAGGTATGTTGATGCCCAATTAGTTTGCTGTTTCTCACAAATGTAAGCACAACCCCCAACACGACATTTTGCATATCTCTCACCGATGCCACGACGACATATTGTTCACGAAAATGCTCAAGTGATTGGGGTAAGGTGAATTCTCTTGCCGGTAATGTTGCGCTCATTAGCGTTAAAGGCAACATGAGTAGTGTATGGGGCGGGAAAACGATGTGATGTGACTCGATTTCTGAGTGCTCATTATCGCTTGCAATAACGGTGGCGCGGCCACTATTTGGGTTTATCGAAACCAATAATATACAAGGTGACTCTATTTTATCCCTACTTTCAGTCAATAACGCAGAAATACTATTCTGCGTTGTGCGCATTGTGGAAAGCATGCGCTCACTGCGTAAATCCATCTAACTAGGTCCTCGAGAACAATAATACTCGCATACAAAAGCACCTCCCCCATTGATTTAACCAGATGGGTAGAGTGTTGTTTGCGCTTTTGCGCTTTTGCGCTTCGTTATTTTCCAACAGTGACACGTTACCTTATTAGTAAATGCTGTTTTAATACATTTGTAGGTAAGATATTTATCGTGAATATGAGTTATTAATATGTTGGTTTTTCATTCGCAAATATAGACAAAAATTGTACAAATTTCCAGCATTTTGTAGCTATGGGGAGGTGAAAAGATTAAGCCAAAGAGGCGAAATAAAGAGTGAAAAAGTTAACGTCTGCTACTTGTCGAAGATTTATGAAACAATTATTAGAATATTATCAAGCCTCAGCACGCTTATCGAAAGGTGAGAGGTTGAAAAAGTAGGTGTTAACAGAATAGATGCTGAGAGAACAAGTGCTGTTGAGCAGTGATAGAACACTGACGTCAACAGCACCTAAAATTTAGTCTTTTTTGTAGTCATCGTGGCAAGACTTACAGCTTGCACCAATTTTACCTATAGCACCACGATACGCGCTCTCGTCACCTGCATCCACTGCAGCCTGTAGACCTTGTGCGGCCGTTTTAAGTGCCATCACTTTCTTTTCTACATCTGAGAAGTTTTCCCAAATTTCATCCTTCGCACCGGTCTCTACGTCAAACTTACGCGTGTCGACAGCGAGATAGTCACCCATCATATCGGCAAGTTGCTCAAGGCGCACAGCGTTAGTCTGCATTACGCTTTCGTCAAAAGGTAGCGCACCTTTCGCCATACCACCCAACGGCCCCATATTACTGCGCACCAATTGAAAAACTGCTTGGCGATATTGAGTTGCTGCTTTAGCGTGTTTTTCAGATGAAGCTTCCATAACTTCAGCTGTCGCTGAGCCTGAAATCACTGCTCCAACGGTTGCTGCTACGATCATCGCTTTATTAAATAGTTTCATGCCTGTTCCCTTTTTAATTACTGGTTATCTACTTTTTCGTTTGCAGATATTTTACCTTCTACTTATACGCCTATCGTGACGAATAGTTGGTTTTAGCGCAAGAAACTTAACGGTGAACAATCGCTTTCAAGGGATTAGCCGCGCGAAGTCATGTCTTTAACAAATATTCGAATGACAAAGAGAGATGGCAAAGGAACACCCACTTACTCTACCTTTACAAAGTACAGGTTCGGACAGTCACTTACCCTACTTTCACAAAGTACAGATTCGGACAGACACTCAATATTATCTCGTTTACAGATTCCCCCCCAAACTGCAGGTTCGGGAGAAGAGGTTCTTAGGTACAAAAAAGCCCTCATAAATAAGGGCTTTCGAAACTAGATAGGAGCACAAAAACTAGTTAGTTAAGTCGTCAAAGAATTTCTTCACACCATCGAAGAAGCCTTGCGCTTTCGGGCTATGCTTACTTGACGCTTTACCCATGGACTCTTCAAGTTCCTGAAGTAGCTCTTTTTGGCGTGATGACAAGTTAACTGGTGTTTCGACCACAACCTTACACATCAAGTCGCCCATGGCGCCACTTCGAACAGACTTAACGCCTTTGCCGCGTAAACGGAACATGCGGCCAGTCTGCGTTTCGGCGCTAATTTTTAGCTTAACCTTACCGTCCAAAGTTGGAACTTCAAGTTCGCCACCAAGGGCTGCAGTAGTAAAGCTTAGCGGTACTTCGCAATACAAGTTGTTGCCGTCGCGTTGGAAGATGTCGTGTTCACGAACGTGTACTTGTACGTACAGGTCACCCGCTGGTGCACCATTCTCGCCCGCTTCGCCTTCGCCAGAAAGACGAATACGATCGCCTGTGTCAACGCCTGCTGGTATTTTAACGTTAAGGGTCTTAGTCTTTTCTTTACGACCATGTCCATGACAGCTGTTACAAGGATCTTCAATAATCTTGCCTTTGCCCGAACACGTTGGACAGGTTTGCTGTACGGCAAAAAAACCTTGGCGCATTTGAACTTGCCCGTTGCCATGACAGGTTGGACAGGTTGTAGGTGAAGAGCCTTTCTTCGCACCTGAGCCGTCGCACACGTCACATTCGACCAGCGTAGGTACGCGAATGTCTACGCTCTTACCGCGAACTGCTTCTTCTAAACTAAGCTCTAGGTTGTAACGAAGGTCTGAACCTTGACGAGCACGCGACTGACGTCCACCGCGACCACCGCCGCCAAAAATATCACCAAAAACATCGCCAAAAATATCGCCGAAGTCGGCACCACCACCGAAGCCGCCGCCACCGCGGTTAGGGTCAACACCCGCGTGGCCGTATTGGTCGTATGCAGCACGCTTCTGCGAATCTGACAGAATTTCGTAGGCTTCCTGGATTTCTTTAAATTTATCTTCCAGGGCTTTATCGCCTTGCGTACGGTCAGGGTGATACTTCATCGCAAGCTTTTTGTACGCTTTTTTAATTTCACGTTCGCCCGCGCTTTTATCTACCCCGAGTACTTCGTAGTAGTCTCGTTTCGACATATCGTTTACATATCCTACTTTTTTGTCGACAAGCATGTAATGCTCGTCGAATCTACATCTGACTGTTGTGAAAATAACCTGACTAGGTTTTTAATAACGCTAGGTCATTTAAACCAAGCTATTTGCACCAAGTTATTTACACAACAAAGGCGCAACAAGAATATCCTGTTGCGCCTGAACTGCTTACACAGCCCGGCGCGCCGGGCTAATCACAACAGTTTACTTTTTATCGTCTTCTTTCACTTCTTCAAATTCTGCGTCAACAACGTCATCGTTTGCTTGACCAGAAGAAGCTTGCTGCTCAGCGCCTTCTGCGCCACCAGCTGCTGCTTGTTGAGCTTGCGCCGCTTCCATCAGCTTGCTAGACGCCTGAATAAGTTCTTGCGTTTTCGCTTCGATTTCCGCTTTGTCTTCGCCTTTAGACGCTGTTTCTAGCGCAGTAAGGGCTTCTTCAATTGGCGCTTTGTCTTCTGCACTTAGTGCATCGCCAACTTCTTCAAGCTGCTTACGTGTAGCGTGGACCATGCCATCAGCTTGGTTGCGCGCTTGAATTAGCTCTTCAAACTTCGCATCCGCTTCTTTGTTCGCTTCTGCGTCTGCTACCATTTTTTCCACTTCTTCATCGCTTAGGCCTGAAGAAGCTTTTATAGTGATCTTCTGCTCTTTACCTGTGTCTTTATCTTTCGCAGACACGTGTAGGATACCGTCAGCATCTAGGTCGAAAGTTACTTCAATTTGCGGTACACCGCGCGCTGCTGGACGAATGCCTTCAAGGTTGAACTGACCAAGAGACTTGTTGCCGCTTGATTGCTTACGCTCACCTTGTAGTACGTGCACTGTTACCGCAGACTGGTTGTCTTCCGCTGTAGAGAACGTTTGCGACTTCTTAGTAGGGATAGTCGTGTTCTTCTCGATAAGCGCAGTCATTACACCACCCATTGTCTCGATACCTAGAGACAAAGGTGTTACGTCTAGAAGTAGTACGTCTTTAACGTCACCAGAAAGTACACCACCTTGAATTGCCGCACCTACCGCTACTGCTTCATCAGGGTTAACGTCTTTACGTGGCTCTTTACCGAAGAACTCAGTTACATACTTCTGTACTAGCGGCATACGCGTTTGACCACCAACAAGGATGATATCGTTGATGTCGCCTACAGATAGATCCGAGTCAGCTAGTGCTTGCTTAAGTGGATTAAGCGAGTTTTTCACTAGGTCTTCAACCAAAGACTCAAGTTTCGCACGAGTTAGCTTAATCGCTAAGTGCTTAGGACCTGTTGCATCAGCCGTGATGTAAGGCAGGTTAACTTCAGTCTGTTGTGAAGAAGAAAGTTCGATTTTCGCTTTTTCACCGGCTTCTTTAAGACGCTGCATTGCAAGCGGGTCTTTACGTAGGTCGATGCCTTGATCTTTCTTAAACTCTTCAACTAGGTAGTTAATAACACGGTTATCGAAGTCTTCACCACCAAGGTGTGTGTCACCGTTAGTCGCTAGTACTTCAAACGTGTGCTCGCCGTCTACTTCATCGATTTCGATGATAGAGATATCGAAGGTACCACCACCTAAGTCGTAAACTGCAACAACGTTGTCGCCTTGCTTCTTATCCATGCCGTAGGCAAGAGCAGCAGCTGTCGGCTCGTTGATGATACGCTTAACTTCAAGACCTGCGATGCGGCCCGCATCTTTAGTTGCTTGACGCTGAGAATCGTTAAAGTAAGCAGGAACAGTAATTACTGCGCCAGTTACTTCTTCGCCAAGGTAGTCTTCAGCGGTCTTCTTCATTTTCTTAAGTACTTCAGCAGAAACCTGAGGAGGCGCCATTTTTTCGCCTTTTGCTTCTACCCACGCATCACCGTTATCAGCACCTACAATTTTGAAAGGCATGATGTCGATGTCGCGCTGTACTTCTTTATCTTGAAAACGGCGACCAATTAGACGCTTGATAGCGAATAGCGTGTTTTCAGGGTTAGTTACCGCCTGACGCTTCGCTGATTGACCTACAAGTGTTTCACCATCGTTTGTGTATGCGATGATTGAAGGTGTTGTACGATCGCCTTCCGCGTTTTCAATTACGCGAGGTTTGTCGCCGTCTAGAACTGCGACACATGAATTCGTTGTACCTAAGTCGATACCAATGATTCTACCCATTTCGTGTCTCCGAATGATTTTCTTAATACTGTACTTTTAGTGGGGTTATTCCCCGTCTTTTCAATAGATGCCAGTAAAAAAACTGACATTTTTGTGTGTTCGTCGCAAAAAGCGTCTTAGGCCTGCGTATCCACACCGTCGCTTGGTGCACGCGATACCATAACCATGGCAGGACGAAGCAAGCGACCATTAATTTGATAACCTTTCTGCATCACAGCCATTACTGTATTTGGCTCGTGGTCTGCACTTTCTTGCATCGACATAGCTTGATGCAAATCAGGGTTAAAGGTTTCACCCTGCGGATCAATAAGGCTTAATCCAAATTTCTCAATGGTGCTTAAGAAAGTTTTGTGGGTCATTTCCACACCTTCTAAAAGCGGCTTCACAGCTTCATTGTCACCATCGGTCATTTCGATAGCGCGCTCTAAATTGTCGATAACCGGAAGCAATTCGCCAGCAAAACGTTCAAGCGCAAATTTACGAGCTTTTTCTACTTCGCCTTCAGCGCGACGACGTGCGTTATCAGCATCTGCGCGCGCTCGAAGTACACCATCCTGCTGCTCTTTAATGGTTGCTTGCGCCTCAGAAAGTGCGGTTTCTAGTTCGTAAATGCGCTGCGCATTTTCGTCTAGCTCTACACCTTCAGCTTCTGATGCTTCTACCTGCGCTTCATCAGCATTAATTACAGTCTCATCTACTGTATTTTCTTGTTCTGCCTGCACGTCGCGATTATCGCTCATGCCTACCTCCAAACGTTTTTCTTAATTAGGCGATGCCCAATAACACTAAAATTACTGGGAATAACTTCGTTGCGCTTAGTTATGGGGCTAGTTTTAAGGTGATCAAGGGTATCCACAATAATTTTGTGGACGATTTTAAAAAATACTGAAAAATTTTAGTTTTAATATAAAAACTACTTCGGACTCTAAGTGATGTGTTTAAAACGAAGCGTCCTGAATTCTCGCTTCCCACCTTCATTATCAAATATTTTTTGACAAAGATTCAAAAACAAGCCTGTTACTGTTTGCAAATTATATCTCTACACTTCTCCTGCCAGTCGCAATTGAGCTGTACCGACTTTTTTACCACGTACCAAAAATTGGAGAAGAGAGATGATCAAATTAAAGCAACTTGTTATCGCTACTACTGTTGGGCTAAGCATGTTAAACGGCGTGGCCTTCGCTGCTACTGAAGTAGGCCCATTAGAGCCTGTCACCACATTTGAAGACGCCAGAGGCGCAGGTATTACTATTACTCCGTCTGGCCGATTACTCATTAGCATGCATCCGCTTGATAATCCCAAGCTAAAGATTGTTGAAGTAATGGCTAATGGGTCTAAACAACCCTTCCCTAATTTAGATTGGGCTGATGGCCCACAAACCGGTGATGTGGGCTTTAGTGCCGTTATTGGAATACACAGCGATAGTCAAGGCATTGTATGGATGCTTGATATGGGAAGTGAAACCTCACCAGCCAAACTCGTTGCGTGGGATAGCAATGAAAATGCTCTGGTTAAAACCATCGAACTTGATAGCAAAGCACTTAAAGCAAATTCGTTTGTTCAAGACTTTGTTATTGATGAAAAGCATAACAAAATTTATATCGCAGACATGACATTTGGCAACTTTGCTGGTGCAACAAAGCCGGCAATTATTGTCGTAGACACCGAGACGGGCGAATCTAAGCGCGTATTAGAAAGCGCTTCTTATCTTATGCCTGAAGATAGAGAACTTGTTATTGAAGCATCGCTACTTGCCTCTAAAACCGATGATGGTAAGCCAAACCCGCTTAAATTTGGTTTAAATCCAATAGCGTTAGACCCAGCCTCTGACACGCTTTACTTTGGCGCGTTCACTGGCACCAAAATTTATCAAATATCAACATCCGTTATTGGCGACACGTCACTATCAGACAATGAACTAGAGGAATCTATCCAGGTATTTGGCCCCAAAAACCCGAGTGACGGTATTGCACTAGCGCCAGGAGGTGGTGTGTTAGCCACCGATTTAGAAAATAACGCGGTTGGGTTAACAACTAAAGGAAAGTATCAAACGCTTATTCAAGATAAGCGCCTGTCTTGGCCCGATAGCCTTGCAACAAGCAACGGTTATGTTTACGTCACTCAAGACCAACTGCATCAGCACCCAGCTTTCAGCCAAGGGCTAGGTAATGCCAAGCCACCCTATGTGCTTTATCGCTTCCGCTTTGAGCAATAAATATAGATAGAGAATAAAACCTATTCTCCCTATTTATCCCTAATCACACCTAATCATCTCAGAGGGGGGGCAATCAGCCCCTCACTTTTACTAATAACTGAATTTATGTGAGGAAATAATGAAAAGAGCGTTTGGTCTTGTAACCCTTTTACCTCTTAGCTTGCTAGTCTCTCTTTCTGCCACCGCAGTAATCGAAAAACCATTAACAACAGAGGATAAGCAAATATCGGCAGCGCCCGGCAAAGGTGTGATAAATGATGTAAATAGCCACTTGGTATCTCAAGCAGTTTTATTCAATTTAGCAGAGCAACCTAAAGAAAGTGTGACCGACAAATTAACCCGTCAGTATTTTCACGGTAACGAATCTACATTTGTTCGCTGGGATGCCAAAAAAGGCGCTAAAGTTCCGCTTCACAAACATCCTAACGAACAAGTCACCTGGCTTTTGCAAGGAAAAGCGACGGTATTTTCCGATGGAAAAAAATACATGATGAAAGCGGGTGATATCATGGTCTTTCCAGCAAACGTACCTCATGAATTTCACTTTACAGAAGACGCAATAGATATCGATTTTTTCGTGCCTGCACGTCAGGATTGGATTGACGGCACTGCTGACTACATTAAATAGTTAAACTGGCTTACCTAGTACCTATTGACCAAAACGTTTTGCTTCGGATAGAGCCACTGTCCATTATCACGCAGCTAGGTTCGCCAGCTTTGCAACCGTTGCCTTTTATCCGGCTTCCCGTTTGTCCGTGGTTTCGTCTTAGTTCTGCCAACATCAAAGCATGAATATCAACCATATTGGTACTAATCCCAGTAACCGTGATGGTTTCAATATCGCTATCAAGGCCAGAGCTTTGCTGTGAATTATCACTAATTTGTTCAACGAAGGCTTGTCCATTTAACTGTTGTAGTAGCTCTACAGAATTGGCGTATTTACCTGACGCTGGGAATGCTAATAACGTTTTCGCTTTTACCATATCCTTTTCTACAAACTCTCCATTGATGTGAAGGATCGCTAGTAAGTAGTTGGCAAGGTAACTCATTCCCTCTTTAACTTCCGCTTCTAAGAATGTGATTGCGGTCTCTTTTTCTTTTTGCGTGGATGTTTTATCAGAAAAAACCAATACAGCGTATTCTTCTGCCGTTCTGTTTACGCCCTCATCGGCAGCCTTTTTCATCATCCGCTTAGCTTCTCCCAAATCCCTTTCTGTCCCGATACCTTGCGCTAACATACCGGCAGTTTGTCGATATGCCGGCAGAAAGCCTTGTTTGGCAGATTTACTGAAGTAATAGAAAGCATTCTCTAAATCTGTCTTAACGCCAGATTCTGGGTTCATAAAGATATGGCCAAGAGAGAAGCTGGTTTGCTCATGACCTCTGGATGCTAACGCGCGAAGCGTATTCAATTTAGCAAGAGAGCAATCTTCGTCTACGCACTCGGGTTGATTTGGTATGGCTCCCGCCGATGCAGACAAAATAAAGGTGATTAGAAGTGTAATACGAAAGAAGTATATGTGTACTGAGCGTTTATTCATCGAAATTCCTTTTTATCGTTTCAACGCATTGGCCAAAAACGTTTTTGGCTTATGTCCTACCGCTCAATGAAGACAAATCTTTTTGCATTACAATACTGATAACACATATCTGCAGGATATACAAATTTTGAAACTGTTGCTAATCCAAATGTCCATCATAGGAGATGTGCCACATGTGAAAATTATGTTAACGTAAAAAGAGGAAGAAAATAAGTTTTCGAGAGCACTAATTTGTGCCTTCAACTGCACGAACTATCTACTACACGGACTACTTATGCTAAGTATATGGACGGTTGGCGCTATCGTCGGTTTCTACCTTCTTTCGCTTTTTGCCTTGGCATTTTGGGGCGACAGGCATTTACGCGATAATCGGCAGCACCCTGTACTTTATAGCCTTGGACTCGGCGTACACTGCACATCTTGGGCTTTTTTTGGCACCACGTCGCAGGCTGCCCAATATGGCTGGGCAGTTATCCCCACCTATTTAGGCATTATGCTCACCATGGCATTTGCCTTTCCTGTGGTGCTTCATATAAGTCGATTATGCCAACAGCACAATATTAGTTCGCTAGCTGACCTCGTCTCTCTTAAGTACCAAAACTCTCATTTAATCGCCGCCCTTATCACGTTACTATGCTTTTTTGGCGTCGTGCCCTATATAGCCTTGCAGTTAGACGCTATTACAAAATCGATAAATTTGCTTACCGCCGAGCCACAGTCAAGCACACCTTGGTTAAGTATTTACGTGGCAGGTTTACTGGCCATATTTGCCATAACCTTTGGCACGCGCACGCTAAACCTGACGGATAAACATCCTGGGTTACTTCTAACCATTGCTTTCGAGTCGGTGATAAAGCTTGTCGCACTTTTGGCAGTAGGCATTTTTGTCTGCTTCTATTTGTTCGATGGCGTTTTAGATTTAATTTCTAACGCCTCGTCAAATTACAGTGCTAGGGACGTCATCTACGCAGATAGTGCTCCTTGGGTTTATGCATCACACGTAGTTCTTGGTGTTTGTTCCATGTTCGTACTACCAAGACAGTTTCATATGAATTTTGTCGAGCAAAACGGTGAAAGTGAACTTCGTACTGCAAGGTGGTTGTTTCCACTCTATCTACTGGGTATGACGCTGTTCGTTATCCCCATCGCCCTTGCCGGCAAAATACTGCTTCCGTCAACAACAAGTTCAGATGCCTACGTACTTGCCCTACCCTTATCGACCGATAACATTGCTCTTTCCGGCTTTGCTTTTATTGGGGGCTTATCGGCTACCACCAGCATGGTAATTGTAGCTACCTTAGCCCTTGGGATCATGATTTCAAACAATGTTGTTACGCCTCTCTGGCTAAAAGCGCGCCTGAAAACATCACCAAATCGCTCAATGGAGCCGAGTAACATTCTTTCAATCCGGCGGCTTACCGTTTTAATCGTACTTAGCATTGCACTGTGGTATCACTTAAATATTAGCCAAGCCGCGCCTTTGGTGAAAAGCGGCGTTATTGCCATTGCTTTATTGGGGCAATGTATGCCTGCACTTATGTTTGCTATTTACTGGCAATGGAGTACGAAAGCTGCAGCTATTTGCGCATTGCTGGTAGGCTTTATTTGTTGGGCTGTATTTCTGCTCTACCCCAGTTTAATGTCTAGCTACTATTTTGACCCAGTACCTACTGACCAAGCTTTAGGTCTGGGTTTTGCTTATTCATTAGTGGCCAACTGCATAACCTTTATTGCAGTAGCGCTGATCACATCAAATCGTGGCGCTAAACAAAATAATATCGAGACACCACATGACGGTGCTCCTCATCTACTCGTAAAAGTTCGTGATTTAATAGCGCTTACCGAGCGTGTTCTTGATACCGGTACTCACAGTCAACTTGTACAGCAGCTTTCTGTGGATGTTAACCGCGCCTCTAGTAGCGGATATGCCAGTCAGGCTCTTATTGACAGAGTGAATAAGCTGCTTGCCGCCCAAGTAGGAGCACCGAGTGCGCGAATTTTATTGGGCGCCATTGCAGATACCGGCAGTGATAGCTTGCCCGAATTGGTTGATTGGGTAGAAGAAGCGTCCCAATCATTTCAATTCAACCACGAAGTACTTCAGTCATCGGTACAAAATATCGAACAGGGTATTAGTGTACTTGATGACAAACTGCAGCTATTGGCATGGAACGAGCGCTATGTGGAACTTTTCGCCTACCCCAAAGGCTTTTTGAAAGCAGGCATGTCTATTACCGAAATACTCAATTTCAACGCCAAACGAGGCTTATTTAGCCCCTCATCAATTGATAAGCGAGTGAGCTATATGCGTGAGGGTACCCGCCACAAGCATATTCGCAAGCAGCCTGACGGAAAAGTTATAGAGCTAAATGGTGCCCCGCTCCCTGGCGGCGGCTATGTAACCACTTATAGCGATATTACTGAGTACATGGCAATACAAAAAGAACTAGAAAGCGCAAAAGAAGACTTAGAAGAAAGGGTCGCGCTACGCACTGCCGAATTAGAAGACGCAAAACGCCAAGCTGATAAAGCTAATGAGAGTAAAACCAAATTTTTGGCAGCTGCCGGGCACGACCTCATGCAGCCCTTCAATGCCGCAACACTGTTTGCCAGTATGCTAAATAAAAAAACACAGGGCAGCGAGTTGGCAGTGCTATCAGAGGGCGTCGTTAACTCATTGGATAATGCACAAAGTTTGCTTTCGATGCTGCTTGATATTACCAAGTTAGATGCTGGCGTATTAAAACCGCAAAAGTCCATATTCCCTATCGACGACATGCTGTCTTCGTTAGTCCAAGAGTTTAGCGTTATTGCTAGTCAAAAAGGTGTTGCGCTTAGGTATGTTAAAAGCGACGTGTTTGTATACTCAGATAAAACCTTACTGCGTCGAATAATGCAAAACTTGCTGTCTAATGCTGTAAGGTACACGACGAAAGGCTGTATTTTAGTTGGGGTCAGGCGCTGTGGCTTTGAATGTACAGAACGTGCAATAAAGCTTTGCGTTTACGATACAGGTTTAGGGATCGCTGATCATCATCAGAAAGAGATTTTCAGTGAGTTTCACCAACTCGATAGCAATAATAAAGGTGAAGGGATTGGGTTGGGTCTTACCATTGTCGATAAGATATGTAGATTACTAGAACATAAAGTGGCGCTTTTATCTTCGCCAAATAAAGGCAGTTGTTTTAGCGTTACCGTGCCTAGAATGCATCAATCCCAGAAGCGCTCATCTTTGGATTACGTGCTGACACCTAGTGCTCGTAACGTTTCTGCTAATAGTAACAAACACCCGCCCCTTGATACCCCGCGCTTTGTTCAGCAACGCTCTTCAAATATACTGAAAAAAGGTTCCGAGTTATTTTTAACTAACGCCCACTTTCTTCTTGTTGAAAATGATGCACAAGTGGCCAATGCCATGTGCGCACTTCTTAAGGATTGGGGAGCCAAAACAACGCTTATTACTAGCAGTAAAGAAGCGCGGAGTCTTCCAAAGCAACACTTTGATGCGCTTATTGCAGATTATCATTTAAACGCTGGAGAAACCGGTCTTGATGTCGCGCTATCATTATCTGGCGCAGGAGTGCGCTTTACTTTGAAGGTTTTGAACACTGCAAATAGAAGCAATGAAATAAGAGAAGAAGCATCGGCACATCAATTTACCTACTTACCTAAGCCGCTAAAGCCCGCGGCACTGAAGCGACTGCTTAAGCAGTCGCTTAACCGTATACACTAAGACTGTAAAAGTGCTTTTGATTCTGAAAGCTGAGCTTTTTCTTGCTGGGCTAAAAAACTGGCTTTGAAATAAAATATTCAGGTGTTTATTCATTTGCTTTTATTGAGCAGTCAGTGAGATGTATCAAGCTATTGGGGTAAATCAATATAAAGCTTGCCGTAGCGCGTAGCCACACCGTTTCTAGATTTTAACATTAGCTTAAATGCATAGCATTTTTGAACGCAATGCCAGCCTTAGTCCTGTTGATAACGCCAAGTTTTCTCAATACTGCTGATACATGTTGTTTAACGGTGGACTCAGAAATGGCCAGTTCGTATGCAATCTGCTTGTTGAGCAAGCCGTCTGATACCATTCGTAACACTTTAAGTTGGTGAGGGGTAAGTTGCTTTAGTCGGTTCGTGAAATCATCTTGGCCAGAGTGGCCATTCGCATTCGATGCAGTGGCATTTAGCATTGTGGCCGAAGCTATGTGAACAGTAGGCGGGACCCAAGTTTCACCGTCTAACACCGTATTTACCGCGTCAATAATGCAATCGACCGAAGCTGATTTGGGTATAAAACCGCTTGCGCCTAACGCAAACGATTTTGCCATAACATCAGGCTCTTCTTGTGCGGTAATAACAACAACAAGTACATCAGGATAGAGCGCATGTACCTCAGCAAGGCCATTTAACCCTTCATTGCCTGGCATAGTGAGATCTAAGAAAAGCAGATCGATGTCGTCATTTTCTTCCAGACTAATGAGCGTATCGGGAAACGTGGAGGCTTCTACAAGTTCGATATGCTTCACGCTAGCCAATGCATGGCACATCGCAGCCCTGAACAGAGGATGATCGTCAGCAATCAAGATTTTCACAGACATAATGCTATCAACTTGTAACTACCTTGTTAATCAACATGCTACCACGCCGGTAAGAAAAGGTTAATCTTATTGGCGTATCTGCTATTGGCGCATCTGTTATTGAGCAAGGCTCCGTACCACGCCCTTCACTGCTCGACATATCCGCCGGCCAACACAATCGAAAGAGGTCGAACAAAAGTGAGCACGCCTAAGCGCAATGGCCTAGGCGTGAAACGTATTGCTGGTCATCTTCAGAACATACCGTTTAGAATCGATAACCTACCGTAAGGTGAACTGTACGTGGGTCACCGTAATAACCAATAAGTGTAGTATCGCCACCAAGGCCCGGACCAAAGTTACCTTCATCGTCTTGCGTGACAAAGTCATAACCACCAACCAGATACTCTTCATCGGTCAGGTTTTTGACGTGTAGTCCAGCATACCAGTCGCCTTCAACACTTTCCCAGCGCGCGCTTAAGTTCACCATACCATAGGCATCTTGTTGAATAAGATCGCTGGTTTCAAAGATAAGATAATCATCGCGATAGTAGTAGTTGGCGTTGAAAGTAATATCACCAAAACTCGTTTCTAGTAGGTAGTTGGCATTAAGATTAAAGGTATTCTCTGGCGTACTTGCTAGACCAATCAACGGAGGGATTGCGTTATTTTTCTTAATTTCAAAGTCAATATAACCATAAGCAACGTCAAACTGAAGGTTATCCGTGGCTACCCACGTCATCTCCCACTCGGCGCCTTTTGCGGCCGTTTCTGCAGCATTGCGCAGTCGCTGGTCGAGGGCTGTTGGATCAGACAAATCCCCTTCTACACCAATATACTGACGATCTTTGTGGTCGTAAGAGAACAATGTGATATTCATACGAAGTGCGTCGGTTAAGTCACTCTTCACACCCACTTCGAAGCTGTCAACGACTTCTGGTTCAACACCAGGCTCGTTAGTCTGAGCACGAGGGTTAAACGTGCCCGATTTGAAGCCTTGTGAATAGCTCGCGAAGAACATGGTATCGCGGTCCATTTGATACTCCACGCCCACTCGCGGGGTAAAGCGCGACCAACTCTCTACCGCTGGCGCGTCTAACACTTCATCGCCATCGGTGTCTGTCCCAAGTACTTGAGGCACTAATTGTCCGTCGGGACGCACGTACCCATCAATCCAGTCGGTATAAGGATAAACATTGGCGAATACCAGACCATTGTTTACAAACGCGGACTTTTCTTCATCGGTGTATCGGGCACCAAGCGAAAGCGATAGCTTATCGGTTACGTCATAGTTCATCTGCGCATAGGCAGCCCAGCTTTCTGAGTTATTACAACCCGTCACTTCCCGCGTCAACCCTGAGGCACCAAGCGATTGACCTAACACACCTAAAATGGCATCAAAATTACCGCAACTCTCACCATCGTAAAAATAGAGCCCTGACACTAAGCTAAACGCGTTCCCAATATAATTCGCTTGAATCTCGTGAGTATCATTACTGTCGTCATACTCTGCCGGCACATCAAAAATAGGCAGGGGCGTATTGTCAAAATCAATGTTGGTAGGTGAATAGCTCTCTCTATGCGAACCAATATATTTAAGCTCTAAATCATCATTCACTTGGTATCGTGCCAGCCAGTTATAGCCTTCTAACTCGACTTTATTCCATGTAGGTAAGCTGGTATAAGAATCGAAAACCGAATCAGGCACGGGCGCATCAGTTAACATACTTGGGATTAAACGGTAGCCGCCTTTCGCATTTGATGTGTCTTCGGTCTTATCCCATCCAATACGGAAAAACAAACCTTCACTCGGGTGAACTTCAAGCGTTACACGGGCAGCCCAGAGATCTTTGTTATAATTCTCTTTATCTTGATTGGGCAACGCGCTTACCAGATATTCGCCGAAGCCGTCGCGGTTTAAGTTGGCATAACCCACGCCTAGATACACCGTGTCTTCAATCAACGGTATTTGACCTGTCACTTTGATATCACGCTGACTGTAACTACCTACCGTAGCTTCAACGTTCATCTGAGTATCGCCGGTCATTTCTTTCGTAACGTATTTAACCGCGCCACCAATCGTATTCTTTCCGTAAAGCGTCCCCTGCGGGCCACGTAAAACCTCAATACGCTGTACGTCTAACAAATCAAGTACGGCTCCTTGTGGGCGAGCAATATAAACATCGTCAACATAAATACCCACGCCTGGTTCATAGCCCCAAAGCGGGTCTTGCTGACCCAATCCGCGAATAAATGCCGTCAAGGTGGAATTGGTACCGCGACTGGTTTGTAGCGTAGTGTTGGGCGAAAACTGCTGCACTTCAGTCAGCACGCTAATCCCTTTTTCGCCAAGTTCAACCGCACCAATAGACGTGATAGCTACCGGCGTTTCCTGTAACGACTCTACAGTTTTTCGCGCTGTCACCTCAATGCGTTCTAATTTTCCTTTTTGCGCTTCGGCATCGGCATCAGCTTGACTATCCTGAGCAAATACTGGCGCTGTGCTTAAAACGCTAGCCACCGCTAGGGCACAAAGGCTGCGCATGGGGTGTTTAACTGAAGCACTTTCGCGCTCTACTGTGCTAGCAGGGGCTGAATGTGATTGGTAGGGTAAAACCAAGCCATTTGTGTGTATTGATTGAGACATAGTGAGTCCTTGTTGTTCTAAATTATAGGGCCTGTTGAGCTTTGCTGTACCTCAAATGCTGTACTTCAAAGATCAGCAGGCTCACGTCACTGTCGGATGTATTGCCTACGGTCAAAATCACTTTAGTTAATTAATTGTAAATAGTATGTAGTACCATCGTACTATGGGATTTTAATAAAAGTAACGTCAAACTTTATATCTGTTATGAACGCTTTTTATCTGATTTGTATACACTTTGTGGTTTTGAGTGTAAGTAAATCTTTAATCGACTTAACTGTTTCGGATCATCTGCGGTCACAGATTATTTAAGGAATAATAACTATGTTAAGTATGATTGGCTTAGTGGGCGGTCTGTTGTTGCTTATTGTTTTGACAATACGCGGAATGAACCTCTTTATTGCTGCACCTTTGTGTGCGCTTGTAGTTGCCATTACCAATAATATCGGTGTCTTCACTGGCGATGTGAATTTCGTTCAAACCTATATGAGTGGTTTCTCTGGGTTTATCGCCTCTTGGTTTTTCATGTTTTTACTTGGTGCGTTATTCGGTAAATTCATGGAAGACACAGGCGCAGCAGATGCTGTTTCTCGCTGGATTATCACCAAAATTGGTTACAAGCGTGCCGTATTAGCTGTTGTGCTAGCTTGCGCTATTTTGACCTACGGTGGTGTAAGCGTGTTTGTGGTAGCGTTTTCTGTTTATCCTATGGCGGTAAGTTTGTTTAAGGATGCCAATTTACCCCGTCGCTTCATACCTGCAGCCATGGCATTTGGGTCAGTAACATTTACGATGACCTCGGCAGGCTCGCCAGAAATCCAAAACTGGATCCCTATAAAGTATTTAGGCACCTCACCTTTTGCAGCATGGGAAGTCAGCCTTGTCGTCGCCATATTCATGGCATGCTTCGGTTACTGGTGGCTGGCTAAGATGATCAGAAAAGCCGTTAATAATGGCGAGGTCTTCGAAGCCAGAGCAAGTGACCCTGAAGTACGAGACAGAGCGCTACCCCACCCGCTTACCGGAATTGTGCCGTTAGTTGTGGTGTTAGTCATTTCGTTTCTATTCCATGAAGAACTCGCTCAGCTTGCGCTTATTCTGGCGTTAGGCGGCGGCGTACTGTGTTTGCTGGCTATTAACTACAAACATTTTCACAGTTTACCTGTTGCCATAAATGCGGGTACCACCGGCGCATTGATCGCCATAGGTAACACCGCCGCTGTTGTAGGTTTTGGCTCTATAGCAAAAAACACCGAAGCATTTCAAACAACTGTAGCGCTTATGACCCAAATTCCTGGTAACGAGCTTATTGGTGCCGCCATTGCCGTAAGCGTGATTGCAGGGTTAACAGGAAGTGCATCTGGCGGACAAGCCATTGCCTTACCCTTGGTGGCTCCGCATTACCTTGACCAAGGCGTAGAGCCAGAACAGCTACATAGAATTGTGTCTATATCATCAGGCGCATTAGATTCGTTACCTCACAATGGCTATGTGGTTACTACCATACGCGCCATTTGTAACGAAACCCATCAGGCTGCCTACTGGGCGGTTGGTGCGCTAACTGTTGTGGTGCCAGTTATTGGCCTTACCATGGCCATTGGCCTGTTTAGCATTATGTAGCATTAGTCAAAGCCAACGATATGGCCTAAGGCCGCACGATATATAAGTCACTCAAGCAAAACATTGCCATTTAAAAATGCGGTCTGAGAAAAGGACAAGAAAGTATGAATTGGAAAAAGACGCTTACTTCCACGTTAGTGTGGAGTAAGAGCAAAGGCACCAATAAGCTATTGAAACAGCCGGGCTCCCAACGAGTGCAGAAACCGTTAGCATTAGCAAATTTGGTTGAGGTGTTTTTAGTTAAAAAACAGCGCTCATTGGTAGGATTATTTGCCACGCTAATGTTGACGGTACATTGCCAGGGCATTGCTGGCGAATCCGACGATACATCGCCATTGCTCAGTTCTTCAAAAGCACCTACTTCTGAGCCCGTTGCTTCCTTGCCAAGCGCTTCGCTGATGGTAAAAAAACGCGTTTTTGAAATGCCTCATTTCACAACCTTTGGTGGTAAACAAATTAAAAACGTAAAAGTTGGCTGGGAGGCGTACGGAACACTAAATGATGCTAAGAGTAACGTTATACTGATTACCCACTATTTTTCTGGATCTTCCCACGCAGCTGGAAAGTACGATGATAACGATTCAGCGCCAGGGTATTGGGATAGTATAATCGGCCCTGGAAAAGCGATTGATACAGACCGCTTTTATGTAATAAGTGTTGATACGCTGGCCAATCTAAATGCTTACGACCCGCACGTTATTACAACCGGTCCTGCGTCAATAAATCCAGATACAGGCAAACCCTATGGCTTAGACTTTCCCGTCGTGACAATACGTGACTTTGTTAATGTTCAAAAAGCACTTCTTGAAAGTTTAGGTATTAGCAAACTGTATGCGGTTATTGGGCCTTCTATGGGCTCTATGCAGGCTATCGATTGGGCGAGCGCTTACCCAGACTGGGTTGAACGTATGATTTCAGTTATCGGCGCAGGTCAAAGCGATGCATGGACTACCGCGGCATTGGAACACTGGGCAACGCCAATCACTCTAGATAAAAACTGGAACAACGGCGCTTATTCCAAAGAGCAAGCGCCCCTTAATGGCTTAGCTGCCTCGCTCATGTTAATTACACAAAATGCCCTTACCCCTTCCTTCTTTAACCAAACCGGCAACACGTTAGGGTATAAAAATGTTGAGTCGGCGCCGCTTAATGACATACGTCAATCACACAGTATTGTGAACTGGCTGCGTGAGCGAGCAAAGACCCGGGCAAAATCCATGGACGCAAACCACCTTTTATACTTGGTTCGAGCTTGCCAGCTCTTCGTTGCTGGGCATCAAGGTAATCTTGAGCAAGGGCTGGCGTCGATAAAGGCGAAAACGCTGTTTATTCCAGCCCAAACTGATTTGCTACTTATGCCCTACTTATCGCAAAGTGCACACCAAGGTTTAACTGCAATGAATAACGACAGCACATTGGTTACGCTAAATGGCAAATTAGGTCACTTAGAAGGCGTGACCAATGTATCCGCTCAAGCTCAGGCTATTCGCCAATTTTTAGAAAATGATAAGGCTGCAATGCAATGATAAAATCTACCTCCTTTTTACGCCACGCGCTTTGTCTGTCTGTATTAAGCGCACTTGCCGTTAGCGTACCGGTATTCGGTAACGAGTCATCTGCGCAAGACGCGCTCCCTTCACTCACCATTGATTTAAAGAACGTTACCGTATCTGGCTTATCGTCAGGCGGTTACATGGCAACACAATTTCAATTAGCACACAGCGACTGGGTAAAAGGCGTTGGCGTTATTGCTGGTGGCCCGTATTTCTGTGCACAAGGTGATATAACCACTGCCCTGGCACAGTGCGTGAACAAGGTAGAGGGAGAAATTAACCTTGAAGCGCTGAATGAAAAAGCCAAACAGTATGAAACTGAAGGAAAAATTGCGTCGCTTTCCAATATGAAAGACGCAAAAGTCTGGCTTTTTCACGGTACGCAAGACACCAGAGTGATTGCACCAGTGAGCGATTTATTATTTGAGCAATACAAATTGTGGACAGACACACAAAATATTGCCTATATCAATGACAAACCCATGGCACACCTCTTTCCCACCAAAAACAATGGGGTTAACTGCATGAAATCAGAGAGCCCCTTCATTGGAAACTGTGATTACGATGCAGCAGGTGCCATGCTCTCTCATCTCGTTGAAGATGTTTCGACACCCGACGAGTCACTGTCAGGGCAAATTCATTCAATTGATCAGCAAAAAATAGCGGGTGGCGATGCAAAAACATTAGCAAGTGAAGGCTTTGTGTATGTGCCTGAAAGCTGTGCACAAGGCGAGCCATGCAGAGCCCATCTTAGTTTCCACGGCTGTAACCAGTATGCCGATGCCGTTGGCGATGCCTACACTACCCAAACAGGGCTTAATGAATGGGCTGATGACAACAATATTGTTGTGCTTTATCCGCAAACTAAGAAGTCGTTATTCATGCCGTTAAATCCACAAGGCTGTTGGGATTGGTGGGGCTATGCCTCTGGCGATTACGCCAACAGGAACGGCGCACAAATAAACGCAGTAAAACAGCTGCTGTTTTCATTAAATAGTGCACCTTCACTAAATAAATCCAACGGAAGTAACAATGACTAAGCGCACAATATTTATCACGGGTGGAGCAAGCGGCATTGGCTTTGGCATTGCTGAGTCAATGATGAAACAAGGGCACCATGTGATCATCGCCGACATAAACGAACAGGCAGCAAAAGAGGCTGTAACCAGGCTTGCGCATTTAGACGGATCGGCCAGCGCAGTAGCGGTAGACGTATGCAATGCAGAACAAGTCGCAGCGCTACCTGAGGTACTAGGGAAACATACCGTTGATGTGCTTATAAACAATGCTGGTATTCAGCACGTTTCACGCATCGAGGACTTCCCTGCAGATAAGTGGCAGCAGCTCATAAATATCATGCTTGTTGGCCCTGCTCTTTTAACCCAAGCGTTTTTACCTGCCATGCGTAAGCAAAATTACGGGCGCATTATCAATGTAGGATCTATTCACTCGTTGGTAGCCTCGCCCTATAAGTCTGCTTATGTAGCGGCGAAGCATGGGCTGTTAGGGTTCGCAAAAACTATCGCGCTTGAAACGGGGGACTGCGATGTAACTATCAATACCCTTTGCCCCGCCTATGTAAAAACACCATTGGTGGAGAAACAAATTGCAGCACAGGCAAAAGAAAATAACCTTACCGAGGAAGAGGTAATAACAAAAATAATGTTAGAACCCATGCCTAAAAAGCAATTTGTTAGTGTTGAAGAACTTGCAGATACCGCAAGCTTCTTAATGTCGCCCAGTGCTCGCAATATAACAGGGCAAACTATGATACTTGATGGGGGCTGGACGGCACGATAAACCGCAAACTATTTAACGCTTAGCTTTATACACAATATTTCTATTCACATAAAAAAGACTGCAATAAGCAGTCTTTTTTCGTTTAATGTTTTCGCAAAAGCGTTATTCCCAAAGAGATACATAAATGGCAACCATTTCTTCAATGGTAGGGATGCGTGGATTATTACCGGGAGAACCTGACGCCAAAGCTTGTTCTGCCATTGTTGACGTCGCTGTAAAAAATGTCTCTTTATCAATACCGAAGTCGGCAGGCGTAGGCACCTGTAAATCGGCATTAAGTGCTTTTAACTCATTGATAAGCTTTTGATTCGCTACTTCATCTGAGTCACCTTGCGTAGCAACACCCATAGCGCGAGCACATTGTGCATAACGCACTGACGCACTTGGAATAGAAAAGGCGGTAACCGCGGGCAACAACATGGCGTTAGACAAGCCGTGAGGCACATGAAAAGCAGCGCCAATGGGTCGACTCATTCCATGAACAAGAGCCACTGAGGCGTTTGAAAAAGCAATGCCCGCGAGCGTTGAGCCCAGCATCATTGATTCTCTCGCCGTTTCATTTGTTGGGTCTGCAAATACAGTGCGTAGATTAGGCGCAATTAACGCCATGGCTGATAACGCCTGTGCATCACTGTAAAGATTGGCTTTGCGGCTAACAAACGCTTCAATAGCGTGAGTAAGCGCATCAATGCCTGTATCGGCTGTCACGCGGGCAGGCAAACTTTGCGTTAATGAATAATCGACCAAGGCTGCAGTTGGCATAAACCCTAAACCAACACACAACATTTTTTCCGTGGTATCTTCATCGGTGATAATGGTAAATCGCGTTGCTTCTGAGCCCGTTCCCGCTGTTGTGGGAATAGCAATGATCGGCAGCCCCGCTTCATCTACAACCCGGGGGAATTTGTAGTCTCGCATTTCGCCGCCGTACTTACCCAAAATAGCGATGGCTTTTGCGCTATCGATGGGGCTTCCACCACCTAAAGCAATGATGCTGTCATAAGCGTGGGTTTTGAACGCATCCACACCGCGATAAATAGACCTCACCGTGGGCTCTGGCACCGTATCTGAAAACACATTGGCGCTTATTCCTGCTTCTTCCAGCACTTGCACTATGGCAGCACTATATCCCAACTCAACCATAACTTTATCGGTAACCAGTAAAGGTTTATGGCAGTTGAGTCCTTTTAGCGTTTCAGCAACCCGCTGACTCGCCCCTTTCCCTATGTGCATCACTCTTGGCAGAATAATTTGATGAGACATGTTTCCCTCGCTGCGAATTCTTTTCATCAGCATACCTAGTGCAACGCCTAAAGCAATGACAATGTAAAAATAATGTTACCACCCCACTACCTCTCCAGCTTTCCTCCAAATACATACAAATGCGTGGTTGTTTCCATTGCCAAGAGTTAATGGTTAATTATTAACATCACCGTACGTGAAATCAGTGGTAAACTGATTAGAACTTTTCTGTGGACTACGATTATGAAGAAACTCGGTATGATTTCGTTGCTTATAGCAATTATCGCTATAGCGATATGGCAATGGCCGAAACCTGACGCTCCTTTACTTTCATCAAACAACGTCATGCCCGCCATGGAGAATTTGCCCGACAATTTCTTTGACACACAAGTAAACCCAGTACTAACGCAACGCTGTGTTGTCTGCCACGCCTGTTACGATGCGCCATGCCAACTAAAGATGTCATCTCCAGAAGGTATAGCCAGAGGTGCTAACAAAGAAAAAATCTATGAAGGGACACGACTCACCGCTGCCCAACCCAATAGAATGTTTCTCGACGCCCACAACGTAGACGCATGGCGAGAGCGTGGCTTTTTCGACGTGCTCGAATCGAAAGAAAAACCTAACGCTTCGCCGACCCAATCTTCGGTGCTAGCGCAAATGCTTTTGCTAAAAAAACAGCACCCTTTACCCAATACCGCTCATTTAGGTGATGGTTTCGATATAAGCTTAAACCGACAAAACCAATGCCCTACGATAGATGAAATGGGCGAATATATAGCTGACCAGCCCTTGGGAGGCATGCCATACGCCCTGCCAGCGCTATCGGATTCTGAACATACTACGCTTGTTCAGTGGTTAAACCATGGTGCGCCGTTACCTTCGCCCAAAAAGCTCTCACAAGAACTGAATGAGAAAGTATCTGACTTAGAAGCATGGCTAAATGGCGATAGCAACAAGATGCAGCTTTCCGCACGTTATATTTACGAACACTTGTTTACGTCTCACCTCTATTTCGAAAATATTTCAGAAAAAGGTAAAACGCCTCAGTTTTTTAATCTAGTGCGCTCGCGTACACCACCCGGACAAACGTTAGATATTATCGCTACTCGCAGACCCTTCGACGATCCAGAGGTCGAGCGCGTTTACTATCGTCTGCAGCCAGTGCACTCAACTATCGTGAGTAAAACACATCAAGCTTACGCCATTAATAAAACACTGATGAATAAATGGCAATCGTGGTTTGTCGACGCAGATTTTTCTGTAGAAACATTGCCATCATACAAACCCCAGGTGGCGGCCAACCCATTAACGGCCTTTACCTTATTGCCAGTAAAAAGTCGTTATCGATTTATGCTTGAGCGCGCGCAAAACACTATCATGGGTTATATCAAAGGACCCGTGTGCAGAGGACAAGTCGCGCTTAACGTCATTAACGATCGATTCTGGGTGTTCTTTGTCGACCCAGACATTGCAGCATCCAAAAAAGTGAATGCTTTTTACGCTTCTCAAAAAGAAAACCTTCACCTTCCCGCTGAAAAAGATAGCTCAGCCCTTGCGGTAAATTGGGTAAAATACGCAAAGCGCCAAGGCGAATATATGCGTGCAAGAACCACCTTTTTAAATAGTGAGTTCGAAGACGGTGAACACCTAAACATTCCGAGTATTTGGGATGGCGACGGCAACAACACGAATGCCAGCTTGACCGTATTTCGTCATTTCGATAATGCCACAGTTGTTAAAGGGATGATTGGCCAGCCCACTAAAACAGCATGGGTGATTGACTATGCCTTGTTAGAGCGCATTCACTATTTGCTTGTGGCTGGCTTTGATGTTTACGGCAATTATGGCCATCAGTTATTGACCCGTTTGTACATGGATTTCTTGCGCATGGAAGGTGAATCGAACTTCCTTAATCTACTTCCTCCAACTACCCGCCATGACCTTCTCGACGATTGGTATCAAAACGCAAGCCCTGAACTTACCGATTATTTGGAAGGTGATATCAACAGTTTCGAACAACCTTCTGGCATAGCGTTCGAAACAGATAATCCTCAACAAGAACTTTATCAATTGTTATCGCAATACTTGGCTAAGGTTCAACCGAACGCCTCAACCTACAATAAACGTTTGCTATCAGCTGAACAGTTCGAAGCATTAGAGCGCTTAGATTCACTTCCTGCTCAACAAGCGACCTTGATGCCTGAAACTACAATGATTGTGATTCAAGACGACAAAAAACCAGACAACATTGATGTATTCACTGCCCTTAGAAATAGCGCGCATTACAATGTAAATAGCCTATTTGAAGAAGAGGAAAACCGGGAGCCTTCTAAAGATTCAATCACGCTAGTTCATGGTTTGTTGGGCAGTTACCCTGACGCATTCTGGTATATCAATGCCTCAGAGATAACGTCTTCGATTGAGAAGCTTAAATCCATTAAAAGCGAAGCCGATTACAAAGCCCTGCTCGACGATGTTGGCATGCGCCGAACCAACCCTAACTTTTGGGCGTTTAGTGATAAATTAATGCAATGGTCTAGCGAGCACTATACTATTGAAGGCGGTCTTCTCGACTATAATCGGTTAGAAGATCGCTAAACCTTGCGCTGTGTGCCGTTTTACGCTTTTCTTTTGCAAAAAACCTGTGCTAATGTCCAACCATTGGAAATGAAAGGACATTAGCATTCCATGCCCTATCAAACCGTTGCTTTAATTGGAAAACCTCAGCACGCTGCAACCCACGACAGCCTGAACATTCTTGCCGAATATTTATTGGCAAAAGGCTGTAAATTATTGGTTGAGGAAAGTATTGCTGAAGAGCTTGAAACCGAAAACTTCAAAAGCTGTAATCTTGTCACTATTGGCAAAGAGGCTGACCTTGCCGTTGTGGTAGGCGGTGACGGCAGCATGCTTGGTGCAGCACGTGTGCTTGCTCGCTTTGACATTCACGTTGTCGGTGTAAACCGCGGAAACCTCGGCTTTTTAACTGATATCCACCCCGATGATATTGTTCAACAACTTGACCTTATCTTTAACGGTGAGTGCGTGGTTGAAGAGCGCTTCTTACTTGAAGTAGAAGTTTATCGACATGAAAAGCTTAAAAGTAACAACTCTGCTGTAAACGAAGTGGTGCTTCACCACGGAAAAGTTGCCCATATGATGGAATTTGAAATTTACATCGATGAGCAATTTGTATTCAGTCAGCGCAGCGACGGATTAATAGTAGCCACACCAACAGGTTCAACGGCTTATTCTTTATCAGCAGGCGGCCCAATTATTATGCCTAAGCTAGATGCGCTAACTTTAGTCCCCATGTTTCCACACACACTAAGTAGCCGTCCAATCGTTGTTGATGCTGACAGTCAGGTATCGATGAAAGTATCAAAGGTTAATAGTGACTCGCTACAAGTGAGTTGCGATAGCCATATTGTTCTGCCGGTGCTACCTGGCGATGAAATTCGAATAAACAAAAGCGTAGACAAACTTCATCTTGTTCACCCTAAAGGCTACAGCTACTTCAATGTACTTCGTAAAAAGTTAGGTTGGGGTAGTAAGCTTTACTAAAGCGCCAGTTCCATTTAGTTAATCCCATGTGCATTTATTACATAAGCCTGTAGCATTTTCTTGATCGCTACAGGCTTGAAAAATAAAGATTTTTTAATCTTCTCTAATTTCCTTAACGAAAACCAAGACTTATAGAAATATAAGTTTTCGGCATACCTGTTGCACCTATTACAACAAGTCGTCAGCACAAGGTCTTTGTTATTTGGCCTAAATGATGTTTCGCATCCCGCTGACTTATTTGCATTCAATAGGAGATATCATGAGTAACACCAATATCAAATTTACAGCCCCTGGAATGGATAACGATGCTGCTGCCAAAACAATCAAGGTATTGGATCAGCGATTGGTTGCACTATTAGATTTACAATTAACGTTGAAGCACATTCATTGGAATGTAGTAGGACCAAATTTTATCGGTGTGCATGAGATGTTGGATCCGCAGGTAGATGCGGTACGCGACATGACCGACACAATTGCAGAGCGAATTGCCACGTTAGGTGGCGTACCTAAAGGTACACCGAAAGCCATTGTTGAAGGTCGAAGCTGGAAAGATTATGAATTAGGTAAAGGCTTAGTACTTGACCACCTTAAAGCGCTGGATGCAGTGTATGATGGTGTAAACGGTGACCATAGAAAAGCACTAGAAATTTTAGGTGAGATTGACCCAGTATCGGAAGACATGATTACCGGCCAACTTGCGGATTTAGAACAGTTTCAGTGGTTTGTACGCGCACACATTGAGTCTGGCAGCGGTGAGCTACAGCAATAAGCTTTAATCGTTGAATTTTAGATAGTCACTTGGCTCTTTATAATTCAATCAAAGTTGGAATTCAAAAGGAGAGCTTAGGCTCTCCTTTTTGCTGCTTGGTTTATTAAAAGCTTTAGTGCAGTCAACGTATTGGACTACTCACCATCTTATAGACAGGCTTTTAGCTATCAAATTTCACGTAGATTAGTACTGTATAAATTTCTTTGAAGCATGCATTCTCATTAGTTTCGTTTCTGCAGGTTACTCATAACCCCACATAAGTCGAATCTCTTATGATATTGATTTAAATATCTTTATTAGCATTCTCTTTCATTTTAGCGTAATTTTTTCTCGACTTAACTTTACACAGCAAAAATACTGTATATATTATCAGTTACTGTATATATCATCATGTTCAACTTATTCGAGTGTGGTTATGTTAGCGCATCTTTCTATTTCTAATTTTGCTGTTGTAAAACAATTATCAGTTCAACTGGAAAACGGCTTAACTGCTATAACCGGTGAAACCGGTGCAGGTAAATCAATTGCTATTGATGCTTTAAGCTTGTGCTTAGGCGAGCGTGCCGACGCAAATGCGGTGCGAAAAGGTAGTGCAAAAGCGGAAATCATTGCTCACTTTTCTTTAAACGGCAATGTATTAGCTAAAGCCTTCCTCGATGAACATGAGCTCACCTCAGATGAAGATGAGAATAGCTGCTTTATTCGCAGAGTTATTTCTAAAGAAGGTCGTTCAAAAGCTTTTATCAACGGTATTCCCGCCTCACTTCAGCAGTTAAAAGGTTTAGGCCAGTTTTTGTTGGCCATTCACGGTCAAAATACTCACCTACAGCTGCTGAAAGAAGACCATCAAAGAGAATTAGTTGATGGTTACGCTAAGCACAACGACATATTAGTGCAAGTTAGAGAAACCTACTCTCTTTGGCGTGATAAGCAACGCACGTTAAAGGCGCTTCAAGAACAAGCCCAGCAGCGCGAAGACAGAATTCAGCTGTTAACTTATCAGGTTCAAGAACTTGATGAATTCGCCATTGAAGAGGGTGAATTTGAGGAGTTAGAAATAGAGCACAAACGCCTTAGTAACGGGCAAAGCCTTTTAGAGCAAGCACAGACCAGCGTATACAACTTATATGAAAGCGATGAAGGCAACGCACTGTCAGTTATACAAAGCAGTATTGAACGTTTAGGCGAATTAGAGGCGCACGACGCTAGTTTAACGCCAATCATTACAATGCTTAATGATGCAGCAATTCAAGTAGAAGAAGCGGCAGGAGAACTACGTAGCTACTGCGATCACTTAGAGATTGACCCACTTCGCTTACAGCAAGTTGAGGCGCGCTATGCGAAGGCGATGGAACTTGCCCGTAAACATACTGTGATGCCAGAAGGACTTTATCAGCATCACCAAGAGCTAGCCGCCGAATTCAATGCTTTATCGGAACAGGAAACACTGTTAGGTACGCTTGAAGGCGAAGTAGAAGAAGCACGAGCAACGTATTTAACCGCGACCAAAGGGCTTTCTGAGAGCAGGCAACGTGCTGCTGGTAAGCTAAGCGAAGATATTGAAGTGCAAATTCGCCAAATGAATATGCCCCACGCAAAAGTGGATATTCAGATTCAATACGACGAACTTAAGAAGCCGGTGAGCACAGGTCTAGATACCGTAGAATTTAAAGTGTCTACCAACCCTGGTCAAGATGCAGACAAATTAGAAAAAGTCGTATCAGGTGGTGAACTTTCTCGTATAGGACTGGCTATTCAGGTTATCGCGAGCGGCCATCACGCTACCCCTACTATGATTTTCGATGAAGTCGATACGGGCATTAGCGGCCCAACAGCATCAATCGTTGGCGGGCTTTTACGTAAATTAGGTAAACAATCGCAAGTAATGTGTGTTACCCATCTACCTCAAGTAGCGGCACAGGCACATAATCAATTGTTTGTTACCAAGCTTACCGACGGGGAAAGTACTGAAACCCAGATGTTGGCGCTGACTAAGCAAGACAGGATCGATGAGCTTGCAAGACTGTTAGCCGGTGATAAAGTAACCAAATCGGCGCTAGCGAATGCAAAAGAACTGCTTAAAAGCGCAGCATCGAACTAAAATGCAGTTGATTGGTCATAGTTGTCAATGTAGCATGCCTTCGCGCTTGCAATAAAACAGTCTCGAAATTCGCTTTAGCGAAGTTCATTGACACTAACAAAGGCAATACTGGACAAATTAACGCATGAAGTTGCAACACCTATTAGTAATTCTTGGTATCACACTAACATCAACCGCTTGCTCGAACTGGATTTATCGAATCGACGTTCCTCAAGGAAACTTCCTTGATCAAAGAGATGTGGAAAAGCTGCGCGTTGGAATGACAAAAGAACAAGTTATTTATGTACTAGGTAACCCTGTTGTTCAAGACTCATTCGACGATGACACTTGGTACTACGTTTACGATATGAAGCGCGGTATGAAAAAGCGTGGTGAAGATTTTCAAAAGCAAATGGTGATTAACTTTGTAGACAACAAAGTGACAACGGTTGAAGGTGACTTCGAGTTATCTGAAGACTTCAATACACCGCTTGATAACTAATTTTGTTTAAAAGGTAGCGTTTCTCGCTACCTTTTTTGTTTCTAATACCCTTCATAAAAACGTCTGTTTATTAAAGATATATCGCTTACCTACTCGAGGTTTATATGGAACATAGTTTTTGGCACAGTAAATGGCAAAAGAACGAGATTGGATTTCACGAACCTGAAGGGAATGCACTTTTAGTAAAGTATGCGTCTTTTCTGGTTGGCGAGGATAGCCCTAGCACATCTTTAAAGCGCATTTTTGTGCCACTATGTGGAAAGACCCGTGATATTGGTTGGTTACTCTCTAAGGGGTGTGAAGTAGTTGGTGCTGAACTGAGCGAAGTGGCTATTATACAGCTGTTTGAAGAGCTAGGTGTAGAGCCTACCGTTACCACTACTTCCAACGGTAAAATTTACGCTAAAGACGGTTTAACCATTTACGTAGGTGATATCTTTAAACTTACATCAAGCGACTTAGGTGACGTTACGGGCATTTACGATAGAGCCGCTTTAGTCGCGCTGCCTAGCCCGCTTCGCGAGCAATATGCTGCGCATTTAACGGCCATTACTCAATGCGCCCCCCAGCTAATCATTTCTTTCGAGTATGACCAGAATGAAATGGCCGGCCCTCCCTTTAGCGTAAACGAAAAAACCGTCGACGCTCTTTATTCAGCGGACTACAACATTCAAAGGTTAGAGCGCTCGTTGCTTGAAGGCGGTTTGAAAGGCAAAGTAGACGCTGATAATTTGGTATTTGCGCTAACTGCGAAGTAGACTTTTTAAGACGTTGCCAATACGAAGCGTTTAAATGGTTGCTTTATTGTTTGCGTTTTAGCGCTGATTACCAGAGACACTTAAGCTATTCATACCCACACCTGCTGCTTAAATGAATGGCTAGAGGCCAAGCAGTGCCTCTATGCCAAACAATATTGCACCTATCAACCCGCCTACGATCGTGCCGTTTATGCGAACTTTTTGAAGGTCGCGACCAATATTTAGTTCTACCTGCTCAGCCATTTCACGTTCATCCCAACTATTGATGGTGTCGCGTATGTGACGGGTTAGAAATTCAGCCAACTCAGGCGCCATGTATTTAGCCGCTTCCCCGATATGCTTATTGAAAGCCTTTGCTAATTCACTATCTTGCGTCAACGTGGTGCCCAAATCTTTTAGAAGACCTGACGCATTTGTTTCTGCTTTACCATTTTGCTCTTCAAGAGACCTTAAAAGCCATTGATGAAACTTTGCCCATGATTGCTGAACGTACGCGTTTAACGCTGGATCATTGATGATCTTTTCCCGATAGCTGTTTACCTTTTTCTCCATTAACGGACTGTGCTGTAGTTCGTAAAGAAATTCGTGTACTTGCTCATCGAACGCATGGCGAATGGGGTGATGCTCATCTTCGTATACATCTTCCAAAATACTTGAAACCGCTTTAACAGCAATGAGTGCCCCCTGCTCGCTTAGCCAACTAGACGGCAATAGCTTTTCAATACGACTGTATTCGGTTTTTAGCCAGACTACTAACGTATCTGCTATGTAGATTTGGGTTTCTGGCTCTGCAAGCAGTGAGGCCAATTTCCCTAACACCCTATCAAGCACTACCTGATGCTGGCGCTCTTTCGTAACGGCGCTTAACGAGGTTGCCATCAATTGTCTAAGATCAAGTTGGTTAATTCCCTTCTGTGCGGTTTTAGCGATAAACGCTTTCACAGGCTTGTCATCGAGCACGCGAAGAACGCCTGCAAAAGCATCGCATAGAAAGCGACTTAAACGGGTAGCGTTTCTATCTTGTGACAACCACCTTCCCGCGCCCTTTGCAGGGTCGCTGTCCCGAATTAGCTTCTCTATTGCTTCAGGATGAAAGAACTTTTCCTTAACGAACAATGACAGGTTATTAGCAATAACAGACTTGTTACTAGCCACGATATTGGTGTGCGGAATGGGGTACTTCGCTGGAATTGGCTTAAATAATGCCGTCACTGCAAACCAGTCAGCTAGACCACCGATGAGCGCCGCCTCACTAGCCATCTTAATAAGCCCCAACCACCATGCTCCTTGCAAGTTTGGATAAAACTTAGGAAGTAAAACTGTTAAAACAAATACACTTGCGGCAAAAATCAAACAGGCCAATGCAAGCCTTTTAGCCTTATTCAATTGCGTGTACTTGTCCTGCATAAACTACTCCGTTTAAATTACTCGTTTACCATCTTGGTCTATAAGTGGTGTTCCGTCTTCTTTAGCAAAAGGGCCTTGTGGCCATACAGGCAAAATATCCAGTACAGCTTCACTTGGACGGCATAACTTCACTGTTTCTTTCGCGTTATCAGAATAGGAATTACCTTCAACTATCCCAAGAGGTAAAGAAACTGCTTTTTCGTGTTCACCTTTGGGAATGCAAACAATAGGCCTATTCACTAAAACGGGATGTTCCAGCATCAATTCAAAGATGATTTCGTTACTCACTGTTTCATCAAGTAACCCTAATTCAGCAGCAGGCGACTTTGTTGTGCGAAGCGCTTGTCGAGGGTTAAGGTTAGCTGCATTCAATAAATAAGTTAGTTGTTCACGTTCCCACCCAACACGTAAATACTCAACAACCTGCACCTCATACCCTGCGGCCTTGATCACCGCCAGTACATTCCTAGACGTGCCGCACTCTGGGTTGTGATAAATCTTTATCATCGCCACCTAACCTCACTAAAAAGTAAAAACCATATATACCAACATACTATTAAAATTCGAGGACAGACACTCGCATAGGCTAAAACCTCGCCTGTACTCGTTGGACACACACTCAAAAAAGCAGCTTGTAACCAAATACAATTCGAGGACAGACACTCGCAAAGGCTAAAACCTTGCCTGTACTCGTTGGACACACACTCAAATAGCTACCTGTACTTCTTGGACACACACTCAAAAAAGCAGTTTGTAACCAAAAAGATGTATTCACATTGAGTGTCTGTCCCCTTCTGAGCTTAGGGCCATGTGGTACAGAATGGTCAAATTCGCCATCCGGTGGCAGATGAAACTATAAAATTAGTTATTACACCATTGAGCCAGTCTCTTCCTTTAGCGTATTAAACTAACCTTCTGATTTTAAATACTTTTTAAGAGTGGCATGATACGTGATATGTATTTCATAAATGCACAACAAAATTTGTGTTTGATATCAAAACCGTTAAAGCGTGTTATTAAGTATTTATGAAACAATCAAGGATACAAGAATATGAAAAAGTCTATTATTGCTAGTGCAGCTATGTTGCTTTCAGCCTCTTTGCTTACTGGCTGCGTTATCCATGTTGGCGACGCTAGCGCATTAGAAGGCAGCGATTTCAGTTCCATTCTAGGCAATATTGACATAGCTGAAGGGAAGCACGCTGGCGATATTTCTTCTGTTAATGGCAATGTGGAAATTAGCGATCATGGTGGCGCGGATGAAGTCAGTATCGTTAACGGCAATCTTGAAATGGGTAGCCATGTGTCTGTCCGAAATATCGACATTGTAAATGGCGATGTAAGTGCAGCTTCACACCTCAATGTGCTTAAGGGTGTAGAGACCGTGAATGGAAATGTTACGCTTCCTACGCAAAGTACAATTGGCGGTAGCGTTGAAACAGTGAATGGAGACATAACAGCCGTTGATACAACCATTGAAAAACACATCAAAACACTCAACGGCGATATTACTTTGTCTGGCTCTTCTCACGTTTTAGGCAATATCGTATATAAGGAAAGTGAAAGCTCTTGGGGCAAGAAATCAGACAACAAACCTACCCTGTCGATTAGTGCTTCAGTGACTGTAGACGGTAGCATTATATTGCACCGCCCTGTCAATCTAGACATTGAAAGTGACGAGTTAAAGCAAAAAGTCGTTGTAAGCTACGGCGGTGCAAAGTAACGTAGCCGCTTTAACAACAAAGCTTAATGTTTCGTAAATACATGACTGAACATGAAAAAATGCTTGCTGGCGATTTATATTACCCGTCAGACAAAACCTTAACGGCATTGCGTAAGCAGTGCCGTATTCAATTAGACGAGCTTAATGCAACTTGTCAAAGTGACCACAAAAAGCGTACTCGATTGCTAAAACAGTTGTTTGGCAGCACAGGTAAAAGGCTGTACATCGAGTCTTCGTTTAAATGCGATTACGGCGAAAATATCCACGTTGGCGAAAACTTTTATGCCAATTTCAATTGTGTCATTTTGGATGCGGCAAAGGTAACCATTGGTGACAACTGTATGATTGCGCCTCAAGTAGGGCTTTACACAGCCACCCACCCCATAGACCCCGCGCAAAGAGCAACAGGTATAGAGTTCGCTAAGCCTATTACACTTGGTAATAACTGCTGGATTGGTGGAATGGCGGTGATAAATCCTGGTGTGACATTGGGTGATAATGTGGTTGTGGCTTCTGGCACGGTGGTAACCAAATCTTTCGGGGATAACCTAGTCATAGGCGGTAACCCAGCCAAAGTAATCAAAGAGATTGAACCCGTCGCTCAAAGTGTTTAACGATTTAGCCGGTGCCTTTATGAATGGAAGCTTGTATAAATGATAGCTTTGTAAATTAAGCTTATGTAGACGGCATTTTTTTGAACAAAGCTTTTATGAAAAAGGCCTTTTTCAACGAACTCTCTATCTCCCCTAATCACTGAATCGATTGTATTTGTTGAAATAAGAAGTGTTAAAAGGCCGCGGATGTAACCAATAAAGCGGCCATAAACAAATGTTGGATACAGCGTGAAAAGACAAGGCTAGTAAACTTAACTTACGCTAGCCTTATTCACCGTATTATATACACCCTAACAAAATACTAGCTTTGTTAAGCCTTAATCCCAGCTGGGCGCAAAATCGGGGTTAACAATACGTTCGCCATTATCAAGGTCGTCAATAAGAACAAGCTCTTCTTCACTAAGCTTAACACCACCATAAGCTAAATTCTCCGCTAGGTGTACTTCACTGGTTGATGAAGGAATCGCGTAAATGTGACGTTTCTCCATCCACGCCAATACCACTTGCGCCGGCGTAGCGTTATGGTTTTGAGCAATGTTTAACAGCGTTTCGTCTTTCATTACTTTTCCAACAGCAAACGGCATATACGCGGTAGCTCTAATACCTTTTTCCTTGCCAGCTTCCACAACTTTTTTGTTTTGCATGAAAGGATGAATTTCAATTTGATTGGTGTAAATTTCGCCTTCACCTAAAATTTCTTCAGCTTTTTTTAGCAAATCGATAGTGAAATTAGATACCCCTATATGACGCGTGAGTCCTAGCTCTTTTGCCTTAGCAAGATTATCTAAGTAACTTTCTAGCGAAATATCATTTCCTGGATACGGCCAATGAATAAGAAGTAAATCTACATACTCTAGCTTCAGCTTTTCTAAGCTTTCGTGAACACTTGGGATAAAGTGATCGTCGCCCAAGGATTCGTGCCACACTTTGGTGGTAATAAATAGCTCGCTCCTATCTAGCCCGCTGGTTTTTATAGCATCGCCAACTTCAGCTTCGTTATCATAGATTTGTGCGGTATCAATATGCCTAAACCCTACTTTTAGGGCCTTACTTACTGATTCACGGGCCTCGTCACCTTTTAAACGAAACGTTCCTATTCCTAGTTGAGGCATGTCTTTCATAACAATCTCCTATTCCGTGTGCCTTTAACTACTTTGACGTAGCTGATTCGTAATTTCCTACGCCACTGTTTGAAAAGAAGATCGAAACGCGCTTAATGATTAATAGGGTTAATTAAACAACTCTGGTTGTTATTGAACTTGTGTTTAACACTGGTATAAAAAAAGCCGCAAGCGTTTGCTCGCGGCCTTGAGTATTCACTTAGATATCGTTAGATACTATTTACGTTTGCCTGGACGTCCAGCTCGTTTGTTCAAGCCTTGCTGCTTACGCACCTTATGCTTTTTAACCGAACGGCGCATACGACTTAAGCGAGCGTGATCAAGTTTACCTTGACGCACGTTGACCATCGTTTGTGTTTCATCCGGTAGCTGAACATGACTACGAAGCGCGTTCACGTCTTCTAATCCTAGTTCTACCCACGCACCTTGCGGTAGACGCTTTTGCAGTTCAATTGGGCCGTACTTAACGCGGATTAAGCGGCTAACCTGCACGCCTTGCGACTCCCAAAGACGACGCACTTCGCGGTTACGCCCTTCTTTCAACGTCACATTGTACCAACGGTTCATGCTTTCATCTTCAGCATGCTGAGGCGTAGGCGCTCCTGAAATTGTCAGGAACTTTGCTTCGCCGTCTTCCAGCTCTACACCTTTTTGAAGGGTATGTAGCGTTTTGCCCGTTACCTCACCGAATACACGCACTGCGTACTCGCGTTCTACTTCACATTTTGGGTGCATTAGGCGGTTTGCCAATTCACCATCGTTGGTGAATAAAAGTAGGCCACTGGTGTTCATGTCTAGACGACCAACAGTGATCCAGCGCCCTAATCGAATGGCGGGAAGGCGGTCAAATACCGTATCGCGACCTTCAGGGTCGTGACGGCTACACAATTCACCTTCGGGTTTGTTGTACATCAACACACGGCAAATTGGCTGTTCTGTTTGACGAGATAGCAAATGACCATCAACACGAATTTGTGCGGTGTGATCGACTCTATCTCCTAATGTTGCTTTGGTGCCATCGACCGATACTCGGCCTTCTTCAATCCAACGTTCCATTTCTCGTCGCGAGCCTAGCCCTTGGTTAGCCAGTACTTTTTGCAACTTTTCAGTCATGGGTTTTCACTCTTTAATTGCTTGTTTACGGTCGCACGGTCTATTCGGACGGTGCCTCATTTAACACCTTAAGCGGCGAGTCTGACGCAACGCTTTCAGCCATGTTTTCGAAAGCATCAGCATTGGGCAAATCGCTCAACGACGTCATCGAAAAATAGTCTAAGAAGGCTTTGGTAGTTGCATAAAGCGCTGGTCGCCCAGGCACTTCTTTGTGGCCTACTACCTTTACCCAGTCTCGTTCTGTGAGTGTCTTTATAATATTACTGCTTACCGCCACGCCCCTGACCTGCTCTATTTCTCCGCGGGTTATAGGTTGACGATAGGCAATGAGTGCCAAGGTTTCGAGCATTGCTCTAGAATACTTTGGCGCATTTTCCTGCCACAATTTGCTTAACCACGGGCTTAACGCATCTAACGATTGAAAGCGATAGCCACTTGCTACTTCCACCAGTTGAATGCCTCTTGGCTGATAGTCTAACTTTAGTTCGTTAATCACCTTACTCAAGGTTCTATCAGCGACGGTAAACTCATTGAGTACCGTTTCTTTTAAATGCTGCTTTGAAATAGGTTTATCAGCAACAAATATTGCTGCCTCTACCAATTGTTTAAGCTGAGCCGTGTTAATTTTCTTCATGGGCACCTAATTTTACATGAATTTTTGCATAAGGACCTGCCTGAATGCATAAAATTAGCTGTTCTTTTACTAATTCTAATATTGCTAAGAAGCAAACCACTACGCCAGCCTTACCTTCTTCAACCGTAAATAGGCGTTCAAGTGGCGTATATTCTGTTGTTGTGAGTAACGACAAGATGAGCGACATACGCTCTCGCGTGCTCAGTGCTTCCCTTGCAATGGTATGGTGTTCAAACGCTTCGGCGCGTTTCATGGCCGCACTGAACGCCAATACAATTTCAGCTAAAGACACTTCGGGCTCAATGCGAATTGGCGCCACATTCTCACTTAGTTCAACGTGAGTGATGAAAATATCCCGTTCAAGTCTAGGCTGAATATCTAAATCTTCTGCCGCTTGCTTTACTAGCTCGTATTCTTTTAATCGGCGAATAAGCTCTGCTCGAGGGTCTTCTTCTTCGTCGGAATCGTCACTGCGTTTAGGCAATAGAAGCCTGGACTTAATTTCTGCCAATATGGCTGCCATCAGCAAGTACTCTGCCGCCAACTCTAATTTTAGCGACATCATGGCATCCACATATTCCATATACTGCTTGGTAACATCAGCGATGGGCAGTGTAGTGATATCAAACTTTTGTTTTCTAATCAGATAAAGCAGTAAGTCGAGCGGCCCTTCGAAGGTTTCTAATATGACCTCTAGCGCATCGGGGGGAATGAAAAGATCTTCAGGCTTTTCAATGAGCGCTTCACCATTAATAAACGCAAGTGGCAACGGCTGCTGAACAGGTGTCGCAAGCCCCTTCTCAACAGAGGCATCATTATCGTTATTATTGTCTTCAACAAACTCTGACACAGTTCCACAACCGTTTTTACGCGCTAACAAAGCGGCGATTATTGATATTATTATTTACGCGTTCACGCGAGGGCCTGTAGTGCTTCGCTGTACATCGAAGCGCTACAGGCCCTCGCAACATAGCTTACGGTTTCCTGCTATAACTTTCACCTGCAACAAGCAAAAGAAACTATTTAAAATAACCTATTTAAAACAGTCTTTTCAAAAAGTCAGCCTAACGAAAGTTACTCAAAGGGAGACGGATCGCCCGTGCCATGTCGCACAATTACTGGTGTGTCTTCCGACAAATCAACCACGGTAGTGGGCTGCTCACCAATGTAACCACCGTGAATAATAAGCCCTACTTGCTTTTCTAAGTTGTCGCGAATGACATCTGGGTCTGATTCAGCCATGGTGTTGCCTGGCAAAATCAAAGACGTAGACATCAACGGCTCGCCCAGCTCTTCCAATAATGCAAGTGCAATGGCGTTATCGGGCACGCGAATACCTATGGTTTTACGTTTAGGGTTTTGCAAGCGCTTTGGTACTTCGCGGGTCGCTTTCAACACGAATGTGTAACGCCCTGGCGTGTTGTTCTTAATTTGTCTGAACGCCGTGTTGTCTACCTTTGCGTAAATTGATAGCTCAGACATGTCTCGACACATTAAGGTAAAGTTGTGATCTTTATCGATTTGACGAATACGACACAACTGCTCAAGCGCCTTTTTGTCTTCCATTTGGCAACCTATGGCGTAGCCTGAGTCTGTCGGATACACCACCACTGCACCCTCTCGAATTAACTCACAAGCCTGACTAATTAGGCGTTTTTGCGGGTTGTCGGGGTGCACATAGAAAAATTGACTCATAATTACTTCCTTTTCTTAAACGCGCAGAACGATACTACTTTGCCTACGGGATAAGTGTCTGTCCACTTATTAAGCTTGCTGGTTAAGCTCGTTGGTAAAACTCGCTGGTTAAATTAGCTTTTGGGCTTTTTACCAACCAACTCTCGGCATTTTAATTAGCTATTGCGCTCATCAACCGTACGTGAACCATCTGCCTTAACTTGCCCATTTATACCGAGAGCGTTGCAAATTAGATTTTCCTAGCCCTCAGCCATCTGCCCTTCAAATTGTTTCCAATTATGCCATACGGGTGTGAGCTTACTGCTAATGCCTAAGTTCTTACCCAGCTCAGTCCAACGAGACGGAAAGTGAAAATCAGAGCCCGCCGATGCTAACAGCTGATGAGTTTGTGCAAGCTCATTAATAAGCTCTTGTTTGGTTTTATTGATACCTGGAAATGCAGTTTCAATGGCGTCGCCACCGGCTTGTTCGAACAAGGCCACCAAACGCCGTAGCCATTTTGCTGTCATGTCATAATGAGCAGGATGAGCCAGTACGGCTTGACCACCTGCATCGTGGATCCACTCGATAGCTGTTTCAATGCTTGGCCACTCAGCTTTAACTGCCGCGCGTTTACCTTTCCCTAAATACTTTTTAAACGCGGCGTCCATACTCGGTACACCGTAATTGTTTACCAATACTCGTGCAAAGTGGGCTCGTGTTACCTGGCCAACGCCAGCTAGCGCTTTCGCACGCTCTAAAACACCTTCAAACCCGCACTTTTCAAGCTTATTGGCAATTTTTTCAGCCCGAGCTTCACGGGTTTGTGCTTGACCTTGTAACCGCTCAAGAAACGTTGGGCAGTGTCTGTCCACATTTAAACCAACGATATGGATATCGAAACTATGCCAAGTGGTGGAAATTTCAACACCATCAATAATAGTTAATGCACGTTTTTGCTTCGATTGGGTAGCATGTGCTTCTTCCAAACCGGCTACGGTATCGTGGTCGGTAACGGCAAGCGCATCCACCTGCATGGTGTGCGCGCGAAGGATTAATTCTTCTGGCGTTAGGTGGCCATCGGAGAATTTTGTATGACTGTGTAGATCTATTTTCAATGTCTTATGCAAATTTTAGGTTGACACAAACGGCAATTTGTTTTCTTCTATACACACAAAGTATACGTACTAACCGCTTCAAATCCTATTGAAGTTTGGAAAAACAACGAGTAATTCATGCATTCATACAATATTTCAACAGCAATGACAGTTGCAGCTTGGTGGTGGCACTCCCTAACTTAACGGGCGGTGTGCACTGTAGTGCGTGAATGAATACACATAAAGGCCCGTTTATACGGGCCTTTTTTTTGTCTTTTTGCAGTTGGAGAGTAGCAAAAATGAGTTTAGCGGAACTGGGGATTTCCCCAGGTAAGGTAGAGACAATTGAGCAGGTGGGACACTATGTCGATGATCCACTTGCCGCGTTTGCCCACCTTTGTGGCAATAAAAATAACGCACTGCTTTTAGAGTCGGCAGAAATTGATTCTAAAGACGATTTACAAAGCTTGTTAATGGTTGACGCAGCACTGCGCATGAAATGCCGGGGCAACCGCGTTGAAGTGAAAGCACTGACAGGCAACGGCGCTTCAGTGTTACCTTTGTTTGTTGACCACGCCCCTGACGGCCTACACATCAAAGAAAGGACAGACACTTCAATTACGTTGGTGTGTGATGAAGCCGACGGTGAACTTGACGAAGACAGCCGCTTGAAGGCCGCAAGCGTAATGGACGCGCTTCGCATTGTTATCAATAAGATAACGCCAATCCGCCAACATCCCCACGCGGTTTTCTTAGGCGGTGTATTTGCCTACGACATGCTTGCAGGCTTTGAAAAATTACCCGATGTTGCAGAAGGTGAAAATGACTGCCCAGACTTTGTGTTTTACTTGGCAGAGACCTTAATTACCGTTGACCACCAAACCCGCGAGACACATTTAATTGGCAGTGTTTTTAGTGGACAAGACGTTGCCCAGCAATACTTTGCCATTGCTCAGCGCTTAGAAGCAATTCATCAGCAGCTTCACGATATGCCCGCTGAGCCAGTGCTAGTAGGTGCAAATACAGCAAAGATTGCTGATGTAGAAAGTGAAGCACAAAGCGGACAGTCACTCGTTTCCGACTCAGAAAATTCAAACGAAACCGAAAACGGACAGTCACTTTCTTCTTTTGACCCAAGCGTTGAAGTGAGTGTTGATTTAAGGGATGAACAGTTTTGCAACCATGTGTTGGACTTAAAACAGCACATTTTAGCTGGCGACATTTTTCAGGTTGTGCCCTCGCGCACATTCTCTCTCCCCTGCCCGTCGCCACTACTTGCTTACGCTAAACTTAAAGAATCAAACCCAAGCCCTTACATGTTTTACATGCAAGATGCCGCTTTCAGCATATTTGGTGCCTCTCCTGAATCAGCGCTGAAATACGAAAGAGAAAGTAATCAGGTAGAGATCTACCCGATTGCCGGTACCCGTCCACGTGGCAAGCGCCCTGATGGCAGTATCGACAGAGATTTAGACAGCCGTATTGAGCTTAACCTTCGCGAAGACACCAAAGAAAAGTCTGAGCATATTATGCTGGTTGACCTTGCTCGAAACGATGTTGCAAAGGTGAGTCGCCCAGGTACGCGCTATGTGAAAGACTTGCTAAAAGTTGACCGTTACTCTCACGTGATGCACTTGGTGTCGCGCGTAGTTGGCCAGCTACGTGACGACTTAGATCCACTGCACGCTTATCAAGCCTGCATGAACATGGGCACCCTGGTTGGCGCACCAAAAGTAAGCGCAGCGACGTTAATTCGCGAAGTAGAGAAAAAACGCCGCGGCAGTTATGGCGGCGCGGTTGGCTACTTGAATGGTCAAGGCGATATGGACACTTGTATAGTCATTCGCTCAGCGTTTGTGAAAAACGGCACGGCTTATATTCAAGCGGGTGCAGGTGTAGTATATGACTCGGTTCCACAAGCTGAAGCTGATGAAACCCGCGCTAAGGCACAAGCGGTAATTGGTGCAGTAAAAGCAGCGCTACAAGAAGAAGCTGAAAGTATCAACGTTGCATTAAATGTAGGAGGCAACGCATGAATCAGCAAGTGACCACCCTATTTTTGCTCGACAATGTAGACTCATTTACCTACAACCTTGTGGACGAACTGCGCACCTTAAACCTAGACATTAAGGTCTATCGCAACACGGTTTCAGCAGATGCTTTGTTTGAAAGAATGCAGGAGCAAGCAACGAAAGGCCCAGTGCTTCTTATGCTGTCGCCAGGCCCAGGCGCACCAAGTGAAGCTGGCTGTATGCCTGAGCTACTTAAAAAAGTACACGGTGTGTTCCCCGTAATTGGTATTTGTTTAGGCCATCAAGCTATTGTTGAGCATTACGGCGGCACCGTAGGTCGCGCCAGCCAAGTTATGCACGGCAAGTCTTCTGCTATTACTCATTCTGAAGACGCTATGTTCAAAGGCTTACAGCAGCCCTTACATGTAGCACGCTACCACTCTTTAGTGGCACATTCATTGCCTGAAAACCTTACTGTTTGCGCATCTACAATAAACGATGACGGCAGTGAGGCCGTAATGGCAGTTTACAATAGCGAAGATCGCATGTTGGGTTTCCAATTTCACCCAGAATCTATTTTAACAGCCCACGGCAGTTTGCTGTTAAAGCAAAGTATTGACTATTTAACGTTACAGGGAGCGAACCATGCTTAACGCAGGCCCTCTACTAGAACAAATTATGTTGCGAGAATCACTGTCGCAAACCGAGGCATACAGCTTGTTTAACAGCATCATGCACGGTGAGCAAAGCGAGGTGATGATTGCTTCAGTGCTGACTGCGCTGAAAATGAAAAAAGAATCTCCCAGCGAAATTGCGGGTGCGGCGAGTGCCATGGTTGCCAATGCACTGCCCTTTCCCACACCGTCTTATGAGTTTGCAGATATCGTTGGTACAGGCGGAGATGGCCACAACACCATTAATATTTCCAGTGCAGCCGGTGTAGTTGCCGCATCTTGTGGCGTGAAGGTGGCGAAACACGGTAATCGCAGTGTATCGAGTAAGTCTGGCTCTGCTGATTTATTTCGCCAGTTTGGTCTTAATTTAGAAATAAGCCCAGAAACATCCCGCAAGTGCTTAGATGAAGCAAATTTCACATTTCTTTTTGCACCGGTTTATCACGCCGGTATGCGCCACGCAGCCCCCGTGCGCGCTGCGATGAAGACCAGAACCTTATTTAATATACTGGGGCCGCTGGCAAACCCGGCGGGTCCAACTCATGGCGTTTTCGGCGTATACTCTCCTGAACTGCTTGAACCTTACGCAAAAACCCTTATGCTGCTTGGCCAACACCGCGCAATGATAGTGCATGGCGATGGCTTGGATGAACTGGCGCTTCACGGCGAATCAATGATTTACGACCTTGAGCATGGCGATATTCGCAAGCTTACCGTTACCGCTAAAGACTTCGGTTTACCTCATTATCCTCTTTCTGCGATTGAGGGCGGTGAACCTGAAGAAAACAGACAATTTGTTGAAGCAGCGCTAAACGGCGAAGGCAAAGAGGCGCACCGTGCCGCTATCGCCATGAACTGCGGGGCACTGTTGAAAGTAACCGGCAAAGCATCAACTTTCAAAGAAGGGGCTGAAATGGCGATGAACGCTATGGCCGAAGAGTTACCCATGCAGTTATTAACGAAGGTTGCCAAAATTACTCAGGAGGTAAGCACGAATGGCTAATGTGCTTGAGAAAATTGTTGCAGACAAACGAGAAGAAGTGGCCGCACGCAAAGAAGCACTGCCGCTAGAAAGCTTCAAGGCGAATCTAGTTCCTTCCGAAAAGAGTTTATTTGCCGCACTTAGTGAACCAAACGCAGGCTTTATCTTCGAATGCAAAAAAGCATCGCCTTCAAAAGGCCTTATTCGAGAGCATTTCGATTTAGACGAGATCTTAGCGGCTTACACGCCTTATGCTGCCGGTATTTCTGTGCTGACAGACGAGAAGTACTTCCAAGGTAAATTTGAGTACTTAGCTTATGTTACTGAGCGGGTTGCTCAGCCTGTGCTTAACAAAGATTTCTTCGTTGATACCTATCAAGTGTATCTAGCCCGTCACTATAATGCCGACGCAGTGCTATTAATGCTTAGTGTGCTAAATGATGACGAATATCGCGAGTTGGCAAGCGTTGCCAATGCTCTGTCATTAGACATTCTTACCGAAGTAAGCAATGAAGAAGAGATGGAGCGCGCTATTGCCCTTGAAGCCAACATCATTGGTATCAATAATCGCAACTTACGCGACCTTTCTACCGATTTAGCGACCACCGAACGCCTTGTGCCCATGCTTGAAAAAGCCACGCACGACTACGTGGTTATTTCAGAGTCGGGCATTTACACACACCAAGATGTGCTTCGTTTAGCGCCTGTATCCCAAGGCTTTTTGGTGGGCAGTGCTTTAATGGCCGAGGCTGACCTACCGCGCGCTGTGAAAACGTTAGTGAATGGCGCAGTTAAAGTGTGCGGGCTTACCAGCCCCGAACAAGCACAAATGGCGTTTGATAAAGGCGCAGGCTTTGGCGGGCTTATCTTCGCCGAAAAATCGCCACGCTGTGTGAGCGAAGCACAGGCTTTGACCATAACGCAAGGCGTTGACGGTGCTTTTGTTGGTGTGTTCGTTAATCACGACATTGATGACGTTGCTTCTCTTGCTGCTTCACTCAATTTGTTTGCCGTTCAGCTACACGGTAGCGAAGATGACGCTTACATTTCAGCGCTTGCGGCCAAGCTTCCAGAAAGTTGTGAAATTTGGAAAGTCGAAGGTGTTAAAGCAACTTCTTCTGAGGCTCTACCTGAAACAGTGGACAGACACTTAAAAAATAGCCTTGTAAGCCGCGTTCTTCTGGATTGCCAAGTAGGCGATGCAAAAGGCGGTACAGGCGAAGCCTTCAACTGGCAGTTATTAAACGATATCGAAGCAAAGCATAAGTTAGTGCTTGCTGGCGGTATTAACGCCCAGAACGTTGCAGATGCTATTGCAACCGGCAGTGGTGCTATTGATGTTAATTCAGGTGTAGAAACCGCACCCGGCGTGAAAAGCGAAGAAAAACTCGACGCGCTTTTTGCCATTTGCCGCCGTTACTAATTTAAATACAGGACAACGTAATGAACCAGTTAGATACAAAATTTGGTGAATTTGGTGGCATGTACGTGCCCGAATTACTTATTCCAGCGCTAGACCAACTGGAAAAGGCATTTTTGGATGCCAAGGACGACCCGACATTTAACGAAGAGTTTTTATCTCTGTTAAAAGACTACGCCGGTCGCCCAACGTCAATGACGTTAACTCGCAATCTGGTAAGTAACCCAAAGGTAAAGTTATACCTTAAGCGTGAAGACTTACTACACGGTGGTGCACACAAAACTAACCAGGTGTTGGGCCAAGCGCTGCTGACTAAGCGCATGGGTAAAAAAGAAGTTATCGCCGAAACTGGCGCAGGCCAACACGGTGTTGCAACCGCGTTAGCATGTGCATTGTTGGGGCTAAAAGCACGTATTTATATGGGTGCGAAAGACGTTGAGCGTCAAGCGCCAAACGTGTTTCGTATGAAGCTAATGGGCGCAGAGGTTATTCCTGTGAATGCCGGTTCTGGTACGCTTAAAGATGCCGTAAACGAAGCAATGCGCGACTGGTCAGCGAACTATGATAAAGCGCACTATCTGTTAGGCACAGCCGCGGGCCCACACCCGTTCCCGACTATTGTTCGTGAATATCACCGTATGATTGGTGAAGAAACTCGTGCACAAATTATGGAAAAAGAAGGTCGCTTACCTGACGCCGTAGTAGCATGTGTGGGCGGAGGCTCAAATGCTATCGGTATGTTTGCAGACTTTATTGATGAGCCATCTGTACGCCTAGTGGGCGTTGAGCCTGCGGGTAAAGGTGTGCACACCAAAGAGCACGGCGCAACTATCGTGACGGGTACAAAAGGTATTCTTCACGGCGCTTACACCTTCATTATGCAAGACAAAGAAGGCCAGATTGAAGAAAGCTACTCAGTATCTGCTGGTCTCGACTACCCTGCTGTTGGCCCTCAGCATGCTTATCTTCACGACATTGGCCGAGCGGAATACGTTGCCGCTACCGACGAAGAAGCGCTGAATGCATTCCAATTGCTTGCCAGGAAAGAAGGCATTATTCCTGCCCTTGAGTCGTCACATGCCCTTGCACACGCGCTTAATATGGCAGATGAAGCGGAAGAAGAAACCATCATCGTAGTTAACTTATCTGGTCGTGGCGACAAAGATTTAGCGCACGTTATCAACATTTTAGGGGACGATTTATAATGGATAGATATGCACAAATGTTTGCCGAGCTTGATAAAAAGAACCAAGGCGCTTTCGTACCTTTCGTAATGGTTGGTGACCCCGATTTAGCGCAATCTGAAGCCATTATTTGCCAGCTAGTAGAAAGCGGTGCTGACGCACTTGAGTTAGGTATACCTTACTCTGACCCCATCGCTGATGGCCCGACTATTCAAGCTTCTGCCATTCGCGCATTAAGTAACAAGGTGACGGTAGCAGATTGCTTGGGTGTTATTTCACGTGTTCGCGCAAAATATCCAGACGTGCCTATCGGCTTGCTTCTGTACAGCAACTTAGTAATGGCCCAAGGCATCGAAAATTTTTACAATAAAGCGCAAGAGGCAGGCGTTGACTCAATTTTGGTCGCTGACGTTCCTATTCGCGAAGCAGCACCTTTCCAAAAAGCTGCAGAAGCAACAGGCATTTCTCAGATTTTGATTGCACCGCCCAATGCTACTGACGAAACCATGGAAAAAATAGGGGAATACTCAAAAGGCTACACCTACCTGCTAGGTCGTGCGGGCGTTACTGGCGCAGAAACTGCGGCAAACGTGCCTGCTTCAGAGCTTATTGAGCGCTTGAATAAACACAAAGCAGCACCAGCATTGTTAGGTTTTGGCATTTCCACACCTGAACAGGTTAAATCTGCTATTGACGCAGGTGCCGCTGGCGCAATTTCAGGCTCGGCGACGGTGAATATTATCGCAGCTAATTTATCGGACAGTCACAAAATGCTAAGCGAGCTCGGCAGCTTTGTTGAAAGCATGAAAGCAGCCACGGCAAAAGGATAAACGTATGCTATATATGATTTGTGCAACCGATGTTGCGGACAGTTTAGAAAAACGCCTAGCGGCGCGACCTGCTCACCTTGAACGTTTGAATGCATTAAAAGATGCGGGCCGTTTAGTTATGGCAGGCCCCTTCCCTGCTGTAGATAGCCCAGATCCTGGCCCAGCCGGATTTACTGGTTCGCTAGTAGTAGCAGAGTTTGATTCACTAGAAGCTGCTCAAGCATGGGCAGAAGCCGACCCGTACATCGAAGCAGGTGTTTACGAAAGTGTTGTAGTTAAACCCTACAAAAAGGTTTTGCCTTAATTTTTAGCTAAACGCTACATAGTAAACAGCTATAAATAACAAAAGCCCCTTAAGACCGAATAGCTCCGGTTTTAAGGGGCTTTTTTGTTGCTTTAACAGTAATGAAGCTAACACTTATTTATTAAACTAATGTGGACAGTCACTCATTTGCTAGACTAATGAGGACACACACTCGTAATTGTTCACCACGCTTCATTTAGTTGATAATGGACAGTCACTTAATTATCAGCCAATAATCGCAATAAAGAATTCCTTGTGGACAGACACTCGCTCCTCTGAGTAAGTGTCCCTCCCCTCAAAGCTTAGTCATACAATTGGCCCATAATGCTGCGTTTAAAGATCGACCTTTTCGTGTTCACCCATCTCTTCTGGCTTTACCGTTTTACCAGTAAGCATTTTAAACATGCCTTTGAGTGAAGGGTCTGCATCCCACACTTCTGCATCTATTAGTTCAAAGCGAAGCATTAACAAAGAAGGATCATCTTTGCCTTTCTCGAACCACGCTTCTACTGGATTAGTCCAGTATTTATCAATCACCTCTTTACGTGATTCAACAGTGAGGTTGCCTCGTATACAAGCAAATACATCATGACCTTTGGATGCAAAATGAACCATGGCTTTTCCACCTTTAGCAATGCGGTTGTCTCGACTAGTGTAAAACCAAAACTCGCCATTAGCGTCTTTATCAAGTTGAGCATACATTGGCTCAGCATGCATATCCTCACCGACCAGACTTACCATTACTTTTGGACTATCTGACAGTGCTTTCCACATTGTTTTCTTAATATCGCTAGACATAGCTCCTCCTTGTTGAAAATAAGTGTCTGTCCGACGTTACTCTTGAATTGAGCAGTTGAACTGAACACCTTATTTTCTTTTTATTGATTCATCTGAAGCTTATTCCTCGCACGTGGCATGCCAAAAAAGTCAATATACCCCCGTTCAGCTGCCAAAAGAGTTATTGAGAAACACCAGCTTTTTCACCCAACGCGAGGCAGGTACAGGTTTGGACAGACACTCATATATTCCCATGGCCTATATGAACTATGTAACGGAAACCGTAGGCAGTCACTCGCTTGCACAATAAACATTGATCTCCCTTAATAACAAATCAACAAAGTGGACAGACACTTTTTCAAAATAAGAGTAAAGATTACTCAATATGACTTACTAACCAGAGCACTTAAATAAATGCGTCACTTTAAAGCTTAGAAATAGAGTTGTGGAGACTTAGACTTGTGGACAGACACTCTCATTTTGACTTCCGGCCTCTTAGCAATCAAGTGTCTGTCCACAATATTTGCTCTTTCGTAAATGCCATTTACTTAAGGCTTATATACAGCTTTTGCTCCGCAATGTAGACTAAACCTAGTTCAGAATGGGTTCAGTTAACCAAGTTATACTTATCTGTAGTTTGGCCTGAGTGGGATAATAATTGTGAGGTTGTATGAAATTATCGCTTCGTGTTGCAGTAGTTTGTTTAGTGTTAGCTTTGTCTAACACTACGCCAGCTTTGGCGTTTCAAGGCTCTGGCGGCGATATATCAAAAAGCGAAGCTGCTGAGCGCGCTCGCGTTGCTGTAAATGGGCGCGTCTTAAAAGTTGAACAGACCTCAAAAAACTATCGGGTAAAAGTACTTAAAAAGTCAGGGCGAGTAGTATCAGTAGATGTAGACAAACGCTCAGGCAAGGTAAAAACAAATAAAGATAAGGACTAATATGCGTATCCTTGTAGCCGAAGACGATAGCAGATTATTAACCCAGCTTGATGCGCTTCTTCAGCAAAATGGCTATAGCGTAGACCTAGCCGATAATGGTGAGCACGCGCTTTTTCTCATTAAAGAATATAACTATGACTTAGCTATCGTCGACATCGGCATGCCAAAGCTAGACGGATTTGAGGTTATACGAAAAGCCCGTCAAGCTGATATTTCCTGCCCTATACTCATTTTAACTGCTAGAGATAGGTGGCAAGAGAAAGTGGAAGGCCTTGATGCCGGAGCCGATGACTACCTCACCAAACCTTTTCATAACGAAGAGTTACTTGCTCGAACAAAAGCACTAATTCGTCGAGCTTCAGGGCAAGCGAACCCGACCATTCAGTTCGGCCCTATCTCGCTGGATACCGTTAGTGAAGAACTATCGTTAAACGGTCAAGCTCTTGATTTAACAGCTTACGAATACAAAGTCATGGAGTACCTTATGCTTAACCCGCAAAAGGTTATCTCAAAAACAGAGCTAACTGAGCACATTTATGACCAAGATTTCGATTTAGATAGTAATGTCATAGAAGTTTTCGTAGGTAGACTCCGGAAAAAGCTAGATCCTACAGGTGAATTAAAGCCAATCGAAACCCTTCGAGGTAGAGGCTATAGGATAAATAGAAGTTTATGAGGCAGTTGTCGCTTCGTCTTCGGAGTATCTTTTTAGCGATTGTGCTTCTAGCGTTATTTGCGCCTTTTACTGTTGTCATTTTAGACGAAGCGTATACTGATAGCCTCACGCAAGCCAAGATGAGTGAACTTAGGTTAATGAACTTAGGTCTGCTATCGGCTTTCGAGTTAGATGGCGATCTGCCCTATATGCCTGAAATTTTATACGAAGAGCAGTTAAACCTTCCGGGGTCAGGTTATCTTGGCGTCATTGTGTTTCGAGACGAAGTAATTTGGCAGTCAGCCTCAGCTCTTGAATATACCTTTGCACCACCTGAGCTAGACGTTGCAGTGGGTAACGAGTTATTTTTGGATTCTCATACACCTAAGTTTGAAGAAGATTCCCAGTTTTTTGTATATGCCTTCACTGCAGAATTTGCTTCAAGTAGAGACTTCGAGCCTGTTCGGTTTTATATATTTAACAATAAAGCACTTTTTGAAGCAGAGCGGAATACGTTCTTAGACACGACGTGGCAGTGGATTTTCACGCTCTGTATAGCACTCCTAATTTTTATCATTATCGGGATTAGCCTAGTACTTCTTCCTGTTAGGAAGTTAATTGACGAAATTTCACAAGCCTCAAGTGGACATAAACGCCAGTTAGAATCACGCTATCCAGTTGAATTCGATTCCTTAAAACAATCCATTAATGGTTTGCTTCAAACTGAGGCCGCCCAAAGGGCGAGATATAAAAACAGTTTAGGAGACTTAGCACATAGTTTGAAAACGCCTTTGGCAGTAGCATCGGGCACTAGCGATTTACCTACTGAGGTAAACGAAGCATTACAGCAAATTGACCGAATCATTAAACGCCAGCTGAAAAGAGCGAGTGCTGGAAAATCTGGCTGGCAACAAGCTATCTATATATTACCCATTTTGCACAAGCTTGCCGATGCGATGGACAAGGTTTACCGAGATAAAGCCCTTACCATTGAGCTAGAAATGGATGAGGACACTCAGTTTAAAGGGGACGAGACCGACTTCATGGAGCTTTGTGGCAACCTTTTAGACAATGCATGCAAAGCAGCAACCAATAGAATTATCGTATCAGCGTCGAAGCGTGCTGGTTGGCTAACAATTAAAGTAGAAGACGACGGCCCTGGTATTCCTGACGACAAAAAGGTGCTTTTGTTAGAGCGAGGAACTCGACTTGATACCTATACAGAGGGTCACGGAATAGGCATGGCGTTGGCGGCCGATTTAGTTTCAATCTACGAAGGTAGAATGCTCATCGAGGACAGTTCGCTTGGCGGTGCTCGTATCGTTATTCAATTTCCCAATCACGAATAGTGTTTTAAAAAGTACAACGAAGTTTGTGCATGACCGTTAAATCCTTGAACTTTCAGTTGCTCAAGTATGAAAGTGTACAGACACTCGAGTTCCTACAAAAATTTGGTGAGTATGGAAAGTGGACACACACTTATTCTTGCGCAAAAGTTTGGGGCAGACAGACACATTCTCAATTGACTGATTAGCTAGAGACCAATAAGAGATTTTTTTAAATCGATTGAGTGTCTGTCCACTATCGACTTTCAAACAAATGTCTGTCCACTTTCTACTTACACAAAGTTACGACGCAGACTTCTCACCTTCACTCGATAACAGCACCGCAAGCCACTTGCTCTCCTCGCGAGACTCTAGAGCTATTTTTACCACCATGGTTAACGGAACTGATAGCAACATTCCAACGGTGCCTAGCAGCCACCCCCAAAATATTAGCGAAAGGAATACCACAAGTGTAGAGAGCCCCATGCCTTTACCCATCAATCTCGGTTCCACCATATTTCCCATGATGGTGTTAACAAGCACAAAGCCAAGTGCTGCGAAACCTGCTGAGGCTGGACCAAGCTGAACAAATGCGATGAGTACAGCTGGCACAGCTGCAATGATAGATCCAATGTTAGGAATAAAGTTGAGCATGAACGCCAACACAGCCCAAAGCATGAAATGATCTACTCCCATCACATACAACCAAATGCCAATAATTAAACCTGTCCCTAAACTGACCACAGTTTTTATCGCTAAGTAACTGTTCACAGAACGAATAAATCTGTCGATATGCTTTAGTTTCATTCCAGGATCTGCAAGGGCAATATGCAACCGGCGTGGGATACTGTCAGCTTCAAAAAGCATGAAAATGACAGTAAGAAGAATAAGGAAGAGATTTGAAAGTACGCCGCCCATCCCGCTGATGAAATTTGTTGCTACAGACATAGCCGTTGCGGGGTCAAGGTGCGAAGCAATTAACTCTCTATTGATGTGAATATTAAATTCAGCCAATTTGGACACAACCCAGGCAAACTCGGTATCAAGCTTACTTCTGTATTCTGGCAGATTTTCTCGAAACTCGGTCATAGACTGGCCAACTAAGCCAGCCAAAAGAAAACCAAAAACAACGATAAGCAGTATAACAAAAGTTATAGAGAGCCATTTAGGCACGCCGAATTTAGAGGTCCAGCGTATAATTGGACTACACGCGATTGCTATAAAAATAGAGAGAAAAAACGGTACCATGATTGTGCTGGCGGCTTTAATTCCGGCCATCACTACCACTAAACACGCTAAAACGATAAGAATCTTTGCTGTTGGCGAGCGTAGTTCCATTGACATTGTGTGCTACATTCCTGACTGAAACGACAACACTTTACAACGACTTATAAACAACTACAAACAAGAGACTTCAATGAACTTTAATCTTGCCACTATTAAAATTAAAAACCTAAGACTACGCACATACATTGGCATTAATGAAGATGAAATAAAAAACAAGCAGGATGTTGTTGTTAACGTGAAAATTGATTACGACGCTGAAAAAGCCACAAACACCGACGATATGAGTGATGCGCTTAATTACAAAACGATTACAAAGGCAATCATCAAGCTTGTAGAAGACAACCGCTTTTCTCTTCTGGAAAAACTTACCGCCGATGTGTTAAGCATTGCAGCGGAACATTCTTCGGTGCGCTACGCTGAGGTTGAGGTCGATAAGCCACACGCCCTTAGATTTTCTGATTCCGTGTCCCTGACACTATCTTGCAATAAGACGGGATAAGGTCATACCTCGAGGAGCTAATTGTGAACATTCTTTTGACCGGTGGAACAGGGCTGATAGGAAGCGAATTTATTCGTCAATATTCTCGAGAACATGAATTCACGGTGATTTCTCGCGGCTTTGCAAAGGCAAAGAGCAAATTGGGGGATAACGTCAAAATCGTCGAGAACGTTTCTTCGATAGAAAATTTTGAGAATTTCGACGCAGTAATTAATTTAGCTGGTGAGCCTATCGCCGATAAGCGCTGGACAGACACTCAAAAGAAAAAAATTTGCGATAGTCGCTGGGACATCACTTCTGAGCTAGTCTCAAAAATAAATAGTTGTGATGCGCCTCCGTCCGTTTTCCTGTCGGGCTCTGCGATTGGGTACTACGGCAATCAAGGAGACAAGCTTGTAACTGAAGAAACTCCTCCTCATAACGAGTTCACCTATGAACTGTGTGCTAAATGGGAGGCCATCGCCCAAAGTGTAGCCCAAGCTAAGACGCGTGTAGTAACGCTTCGAACTGGTGTAGTTCTCACCGAAAAAGGCGGAGCGTTAGGGAAAATGGCACTACCGTTTAAATTGGGGGCTGGAGGTACACTTGGGAGTGGTAGTCAGTATTTGGCCTGGATCCACTTACAAGATATGGTGCGAGCTATTTCATTCTTGCTCGAAAATAGCGCATGTTCTGGTGCATTTAATTTAACGGCACCGGAGCCTGTCACGAACAAGGAATTCTCTAAAGCGCTCGCAAAATCACTTAACCGACCTTGCCTGTTCAATGTCCCGGGCTTTGTTATGAAAGTCGCCATGGGCGAATCGTCGACGATGATACTTGAGGGGCAAAGAGTCATTCCTCAAAAGCTTACTACCGCCGGTTTCAGTTTTGAATTCCCCTCTATCGACAAGGCGCTAAGAGAAATATATCGCGCATAGTTGAATTACTGAAATTCGTTATGTGCCTTGTGGACAGTCACTTAAATTGCCAAGCAAGTGTGTGTCCACATTTATTGCACAACATTATCGCGAGGCATGCTGCTTAGTCACAAGCCTCAAAAACTTCTATTTACTATCAAAGCTGAGCACTTCTCAAACTCTTCGCGAAAACCATTCTTTTGTAATTAGTGAACTTTGCTGTGAAATGCACAGTGGACAGACACTCATTTGAATTGAGTGACTGTCCACTGCCCTTAATCTAAACGGCATTTAATCGAGTGTCTGTCCGTTTTGTATTAAAGCGCATTTTAAACTAACGCAACAATACCTATACCATATTCCTCAGCATCTGACTGGTATTAAGTGTAAGCAAACGCCAGCATCCAAACGCACCTAATATGCCTACAACGACAGCGCCAACGCTTGGCGCTATTGCCCAGTATTCTGGGTGTAAGCTTGCTTCCATTTGGAATACAGAGGTTTGAAGTAAATAAAGGCTCAACTCATTGGCCATTGCTGCCATAAAGCCTGCTACTACACCAATGATAACAAACTCAAAAATCACACTTTTTCTTATCAACGCCCCCTTTGCACCGAGCGTCCGAAGTATTGCTATTTCCTGTCTGCGTTCATCCATACTCGCCTGTACCTGAGCAATCAATACTAGACTTCCCGCCATTAAAACCAGTACCAAAATAAACTCAACCGCGACAGAAACCTGGTCCACAATCTCTCGAAGCTGGTTTATTCGAGCATCTACATCAAACATTGTGATTGAAGCAAACGGCTTTAAAAGGTTCGTTAGCTCTGCCTTCCTATCGGTAGGCAGATAAAAACTAGTAATATACGTTGGGCTGAACGCAGCCATCGCATCTGGATGAATAACAAAAAAGAAATTAGGCTGCATTGTCTGCCAGTTAACGGTACGAATACTCGTTACTTTCGTTTCAACAATTTCGCTTCCCACATTAAAAGTAAGCCTATCGCCCATTTCAATATTTAATCTTTCAGCAACACCTTCTTCAACAGAAACGGGGAACCATCCTTCGCTGTATTGTGTTTCCACATTTCCATGCCAATTCCCTTCAATAATCTCGTTTTCTTTTTGTAACGCGTTACTCCAAGTTAGGTTCGCTTCTCTGCCTAGGCCTCTTCGACCTTCACGATTTGGCTCGTCTTCTTTAGAGACTTCAGTGTTTACTCCTTCCCCATTTACCGAAACGAATCGCCCTCGGATAACAGGATAAAACTCTTCGATACTTATGCCATTGTCAGCGAAGTGTCTGTCCAACTCTGGCTGTATGTCCGGTGTGATATTTATTAAGAAGTAGTTTGGTGTACCTTCGGGTAGTTGCGAACGCCATTGCGAAACCATGTCATTTCGCATTACAAGCACTACTAGAAGCAGCATTATCGTGACTGAGAAGCTAATAAGCTGCACACTGTTGTCCATTGCACGTCGCTTAATACGTGCCCATGCCAACTGCCACGCCCCCATTCTTCCACTGCCCAACTTGCGTCCCACAGCAATTAAGATGTACGTAGCGCCAAGCAGTCCGAGCACCAGGGCAGCGCCAGACACAAAAAGAATAGCGCTAATTTTTAAATCGCGGCTGTACATCCACATCAATAAAAATATCGCACCACCGGAAGCCACGAACTGAATGCTTCTGGAACGTAAATTCGCTGAAATGTCCTTTCTTAATACGCGAAGCGGAGGAACTGAAAATAGCTGTAAAAGCGGATATAAGGAAAAAAGCAATGCACACGTTGCACCTGTAGCAACGGCGATTAAAAGTGGCCGCCAATGCCACACGTCAAGAGATACATCCACTCTGTCCGCTACAAGTGAAACCACCACTTGCTGACCGATAAAACCTATAACGAGCCCAATAAAAATACCAAGCCCAGTGATAAATAAAATTTGGAACAAATAGACTTTTCGAATGGTACTGCTTGTTGCCCCCAAGGTCTTCATTATTGCTACGGGATCAAAGTGACGTTGAGCATAACGCTGAGCAGCAACGGCAATGGAAACGGCCGCTAATACTATTGCTAACAAACTCGCTAACAGAAAATAGCGCTCAGCACTTGCGACAGAACGCCCTATCGCTGACTCGTCATCTTCGACTGTACGCCACGAGTGTAAGTCGTCATTTAATTGGGGCAATAACCAGGTATTGAAGTTTTCTATGTCACTAGCATCACCGGCAAAAAAGCCCACATAACGAGCGCGACTCCCTGGCCCGGTTATCGCAGTTTTTTCCAAGTCGTTTAAGTTAATTAGCGCAATAGGGTCAGTATTAAACACACTAAAGCCAGCATCGGGAATATCTACCAACACATGGGTGACGGTAAAAGTTCCATCACCAATTTCGATACTATCGCCAATAGAAAGCCCCAAGCTCTGAAAAAGCCGAGACTGTACCCATGCTTCCCCAGACTGAGGTAACTCTGCAGTATTGCGTTTTTCTCCAAAAGGCTGGTCGGTAATATTGACTGTCCCTTTCAGTGGATAAGCGTCATTCACGGCTCGTAAATCAACAAGCGACATCTCGTCGCCTTTAAATACCATTGAACGTGTTGCCACCTGCTTTGCCGTCGAAAGGCCCTCTTCTTGGGCTCTAGCTATCCAATCTTCATTTATAAGGTCATCTGAACGAAGTTGCGCATCTGCTGCAATGAATGCTGCAGAGCGAGACTTTAGTGCGCCCTGTAAACGCTCACTGAAAAGTGACAGCGACAATACGGCAGCCACAGATAGCACAATGGCCAGCAATATGATGGTCAATTCACCACGTCTAGCCTCATGCTTGAAAAGCCGCCAAGCTAAATTAAAAGACGTAGACATCTAAACCGCCTCTTTCTTATTCATTGTGTTCGCGCCAGTTGTTTCAACTAATTCGCCAGCATTCATAGTGAGTTGCCTGTCACAATGTTCCGCAAGCTCGTTATCATGAGTTACGAGTACGAGAGTTGTACCTTTTTCTCTATTCATCTCGAACAACAGCGCTTCGATTTTTTCACTATTTTTGGCGTCTAGGTTGCCGGTAGGCTCATCGGCGAAAAGTATTTTGGGAGAGGTAATAAATGCTCGCGCTATGGCAACGCGCTGTTGCTCCCCCCCCGACAACTGATTAGGGAAGTGATGTGCGCGAAGTTTCAATCCGACTTGCTCTAGAATATCCAAAGCTAGTGCCTTTGGGTTATCAAGCCCTGCAATTTCTGCCGGTAGCATCACGTTTTCCAAGGCTGTTAAGCTTTGAACTAACATAAAGCTTTGGAAAATGAAGCCTACTTTATTTCCTCTTAAAATTGCGCGCTCTTCTTCATTCATGCTGTGAAGTGCTTCACCATCTAAGAAAATTTCCCCTTCTGTAACTTGGTCAAGCCCAGCTAACAAGCCCAAAAGGGTTGACTTACCCGAGCCCGACGCGCCAATAATGGCAACGGACTCACCAGACTTGACTTCAAAAGAAATAGGACGAAGGATCTGCAGTGAACCTTCACTCGTATCCACTACTTTGGTTACAGCATTAGCTTTTATCATAAGAGGTCATCAATTCGTGTTTGTTAAATTTCGTTATTTGTTTGCTTTTTTACTTATTCTTTTAATACCCTTTCAATCGCTATCAGATCAAGCCGAGCAGAGCGACACAAGCGAAAATGCGGTTTTACTTATCTTAGGTGACAGTTTATCCGCGGCTTATGGATTACAGCAACATGAGGGATGGGTCAGTTTGTTACAAAAGATGTGGCAAGACGACAACATTCCGATTGATATTGTAAATGCTGCGGTAAGCGGAGAGACCACTGACGGTGGTTTAGCGCGATTTCCCCGCTTATTAGAGCAACACAACCCTACCCATGTATTGATTGAACTGGGCGGTAATGACGGCCTTCAGGGCCACAATATCGGTAAAATTAGAGATAATTTAGATTTGCTGGTAAGTGTTGCAAAGGATAGTAATGCCGTAGTATTTCTACAAGAAATGCAAATTCCTTCTAATTACGGCAAACGCTACACGCAAATGTTTACTCAAAACTTCAATAAAGTAGCGGAAGCTCAGGATGTTCAAAAGATTCCCTTTTTTCTTGAAGACATAGCGCTAAATAAGGACTTAATGCAAAACGATGGTATTCATCCAAATGCTGAGGCACAGCCTTTGATCGCTAATTTTATGGACAGACACTTAAGAAGTTTAATTCTTAGCGCTCAATAATTGTGCTAATCTTATTAAGTGATTTTTTAAATGCGAGGTTTGTTTATGGACGTTTCTTCTGTTAATTCGTCTCCTGTTTCCACTGTCTTAGAATCGCCACAGCGACCTACTCAACAGGTTGAGCCCCGTAATGTGCAAGAAAGTCGCGAGACTCAGCCTCAGAGCACACAGCAGACCTCAAGCACTAACGATGGGCGTGTGGGTTCTAGAGTTGATGTGTTTGTGTAATTTTCTATTGAAAGAAAGTTGTTAGGGACAGACACTCGTTCAGATTTTTGTCTAGTTTCCTAGCAAGTGGACGTGTATGTGCAAAATAATGGAATTAGAAAGGACAGACACTTACTAGATAAGAGTGTCTGTCCTTTTTCCTTTTAGCCTATTTGACGCAACGATGGATTTTTATTCGTTGTGAGGCTCGAGTGTCTGTCCACGATTTTCAATCTTAGTTATTCAACTTCTACTAATATTCATTATGAGACTTAATTGAAGAGCTCTCATTTGAAGCAACCGACCCTAAAACTGTCCTAAAGACCACTTAACATTGACGCCGTAAATCTCATAATGCTAATAAATAGCTATGGGATACGGATATGCCTCTACCTCGTTACAAGCAAATAAATACTGATGTTACACCTTATTACCACTGCATTTCTCGCTGCGTAAGGCAATCTTACCTTTGTGGTCGCGATGCCCGCACTGGCATAAACTATGAGCATAGAAGAAAGTGGATTCAAGATAGGCTTCACAAGCTATCGCAAGCATTTGCCATTGATTTATGCGCTTACGCTGTCATGCATAACCATATTCATGTTGTACTCCATATAGCGAAGGGTAGAGCTGATGGTTGGACGATGGATGAGGTCTTGCTTCGGTGGAGGATGTTTTATAAATGCCCGCCCGTAGTGCAGCGATATTTAGAAAATTTTGATTCCGTAACGTTAGATGAGCTAGCAGAATTAAAATCACTATCTGTTATATATCGAGAGCGACTTCAAAGCATCAGCTGGTTTATGCGTATGCTCAATGAATATATTGCTCGAAGAGCTAACAAAGAAGATGAATGTAGGGGCTATTTCTGGGAAAGAAGGTTTAGGTCACAAGCTATACTCGATGAGAAAGCACTGGCCAGTGTAATGGCTTACGTCGATTTAAATCCCATTCGAGCAAAAATAGCGACGACGCTAAGCAACTCTCACCATACTAGTATCCAATATCGCTTGAATGCCAAACGCTCGAATAAAACGCCTAAGTTTTTGATGCCTTTTAGCGATAGTCACCACAAGAACACCGTGCCGTTGCCCTTCGCATTTACCGATTATTTGCAGCTTATCACTGATACGATGAATGCGGAAAGTAATAACGATACCTGCAAAGTCCCAAAGCTTCCTAACCGCTTGTTAAGTAAGCTTGGAATGACAAAAGAGAACTGGCAGCTAGTAACTAATAATTTTGAAACACTTTTTACTGGGCCTGTCGGTTGCCCTGAAAACATGGAGAATTTCGCCAGATGCTGCAAAAGAGCATGTCGCCCAAACGTCACGAATGCCCAAAAGTATCTTTCGTGAACCTCTAACACTATTGCATAAATGCTTGGCTAAATGTCTGCTTGGCGTGCAAGCACATCAACAATGTCCTGAGATTTTGTTAGGCGCCTTATGTCGTTGAATAGAACTTCAGCTTCAGGGTATTGTCTTTTCAGATAGCCGCACCATTGCTTAATTCGGTTGGGGTAATATTTGCCTTTATCACCAAAAATTTCGTAGCCAGAGTACTGAATCAGCAAAGCGGCCAGTTCAGACCATGGCATAGGTGCTACACCCTCTTTAATACTCAGCGCCAAATTAGGCATTGCCAATGCACCTCGTCCAATCATCAGGTTGGTACACCCTGATTGGCTCTGACAACGCTGAGCGTCTTCAGCGTTCCAAATTTCACCATTTGCGACAAGTGGAATATCGGTATGTTGTTTTATCTTCGCTATCCAGTCCCAATACGCCGGTGGTTTATACCCCTCCGTTTTGGTCCGCGCATGAACAACGAGCTCAGAAGCGCCCGCTTCAGTGATAGCTATAGCATTCTCGATAGCTAAAGATTTGTCTTCAAAACCTAGTCTGATTTTGGCAGAAACTGGGATTTCTGCAGGAACAGCATCCCTTACAGCTTTCACAATGTCATAAAGGGTTTGGGTTTCTTTCAACAAAACCGCCCCGCCCTTACTTTTATTAACTGTTTTGGCAGGGCAACCAAAATTTAGGTCAACACCAGGGGAGCCCAGCTCTATTGCTGTTTGTGCATTCTCTGCAAGCCACTGTGGATGTTGTCCTAATAATTGAACTCGGACAGGCACACCTGCCGGAGTTTTGCCATCATTATGAAGCTCAGGACAAAGTCTATAAAACGTTTTCTTTGGTAATTTTTGATCGACAACTCTTACAAATTCAGTAACGCACTGATCGAAACCACCCACGCGAGTAAGCATATCTCTCATTAAGTGGTCAACAACGCCCTCCATAGGGGCAAGCATTACTTTCATTGCAAAAATCTCAGTTTAATAGAACATAAAATCGGCGCGGGAGTTTAGCAAAAAGCACTTATATCAGCCAGGCTTTGATGCTTAGTTTTTCAACTTCTGTGACTGTCTATTTAAGGTGAGTTTAAGGTGGTGTTGAATTGCAGTTGTTTAAACTTAGTAAGTGTCTGTCCGCTAGACACTTTACTTCATGTGGGAGTGATGCTGGCTTCTAATTTTATACGAATAGAAAAGCTTGTGTGTCTGTCCATACGTAGAAAATTCATGATAGAAGTCCGTACTTAGCCTATTTACAAGGCTGTGACTGGGTAGCGGCTTCCTTTTCTAAATTTTCAAGGCGAGTGAATACGGCCTTCTTTTGATTATCGGTGTATGTCCGCCAGTTAATGATTTCTTCAATCGTACGTTTACACCCAATGCAAATGTCTTCTTCGGTTAATTTGCACAAGGCTACACATGGGGAAATTAAGTTCATAAAGCTTCTGTTTTATCCAGACCGTCTTTTTTACTCTGTACTCGCGAAGCTGCGATAGTCGCCATTGTAGTCTCAGATAGTTCTTTATTGGACCACAAACAAACATGACAACCAAAGCGCGATTCAAGATATGAGGAAAACTCAGTGTCTGTCCCACATTCATACCTCACTAAATTTTGCTTTTTACCGTCGTAAATAACTGCAGAATAAGTAAACACAAAGAGCCTCCTAAAAAAGAGGCTAAAATATACATCTAGACGTCTAAACGTTCAAGCGTCTAATTTAAATAATCGAGTGCAGCGCAAATTGCGGCCACCTGAGCATCATTGCAATTCTCGGGTGTCGCATTATCGCTATCGGGATAGACTTCTGTGGTTGTGACGTACTTAGCATCTGTCATACCTCCACAAAGATACAACGACTTCTTGTCATAGCAAATTACACCTTCGCTCACCACATCCGCACCTATAATCTTTCCGTTTTCATCGGCCGGTGCGATATGCGTTACTTTTTTCACAGCCTCGATAACTGCTTTTTGAAACTCTATTTGAGGACTTGGAGTGTTAGCAACCGTATAGAAACCATCTGGAATGTTCCAGTTATCATGGGTCACCCCATCCCGTGCAGCCAGTGCTGGCCTAAACTCACTATTGTCCGTGTCTGTCGTTTCATGCAAATCAATATGAAGCGTAAGAGATAACGCTAAATCAGATACTAATTGCATAAGCTGAGCGGACTCTGGTGCAGGAGAATCACTGAAAAACGAGCGATTTGGATCTAATGCCAGCGGATTCCATCGATTTATAGTTTCGTAGCCCCAGGGACTTACGCATGGCACAACAACAATATTTACGTGGTTAGCATATTCAGACAGCTTTGTTTCAATAAATTGTAGCGCACCTTGCACACCACTGGTTTCGTAGCCGTGTACACCGCCTGTAACAAGTGCAGACGGCTTTTCAGCATCAAAACTCTTAGGAATGACAACATATAGTGGGTAACGCGCTGTATCGTAAGGAAGTGCCCCATACTGCTTTAACTCAAAACCTTCAGGGATAATATTGAAAAGTTTATTAAGTACTTCTTCCTGATAACTTCTTTTCACAGTCTGCTGTGCTTTCCATTGGGCTTTTTCTTCTTCGTCCCACGGCTCACCAGGAGTTCCAATTGGATAATTCTGCATATAACACCTCTTTTGTATTTTTTAGATCATAACAGTTTCAGCAAGCTCGCGTATCTATCACACAAAAGTTTCTTAAACGGTTGTGACATGAGTTCTTTACGCATTGAACCTTTGAAAAGTACTAGCGGGAAGGCATTGACGCGTCTTTGATAAGAATTGCAAATTCCGATGAATATGAACGGTGTATGTCTAAGTAGATGGTTTTAAGAGGAATAGAAGAGTGTCTGTCCACAGTGTTTTAAGCCAGAAACAAAAAAACCAGCCGAATGGCTGGTTTTTTCGATATGGCGTCCCCTAGGGGATTCGAACCCCTGTTACCGCCGTGAAAGGGCGGTGTCCTAGGCCTCTAGACGAAGGGGACTGAAAATTTTCTTTCGAAAGCACCGCTTTCGAGATTTCAGTTAGGAAAAGTGAGTCAGCGAACTGAGCGACCTTACCCTACCGAAACTTTCAGTCAGAAGTTGATTAATCAACTCCAGCCTATTTCACAGTTTCAATCGACTGTGACGCGATAAAATGGCGTCCCCTAGGGGATTCGAACCCCTGTTACCGCCGTGAAAGGGCGGTGTCCTAGGCCTCTAGACGAAGGGGACTGAA